>CANQMS010000004.1 GCA_947624995.1 uncultured Clostridia bacterium | reverse complement strand
GGAAGGAGTTCAGCATATCGAAGTTTTCATGGTTGCCGTCAACGAAGAGAACCGTGAACTTCTTCTTTTCAAGCCAGCCGAGCCAGTATTTCTCCTGATTGCTCCCGTCCCATATGCCGCCGAAGTCGCCGCAAATTATGACGTAACATTCTTTGTCATCAAAGTATTGCGAGCCGAATCGAACGAAGTCGGAATGAGTATCGCCGGTAATATATATTTTCATGCTGAGTATGCCTCCTCGGATGAACAGGATGAATTTAAGTGTGTTCTCACTTTCATCATACAGTTTTTCAAATTTGCATGTTGATAATAAAACGCAAGTCTCTCTGTACCGTTATTGTACAAAAGAGGCTTGCGTTTGTCAAATGTGCGATTTTCAGAATTGCAGTTTTTTTGAGTCCTCTGCGGCGGCTTGGAAGAAGATAATATTCATCAGTCTGACTTTTCAATAGGTTTTAGCCGCAAAAATCATGACATTTCAATAGATTTTAATCGTGATTTTTATGACATTTCAAATTTGAACATAATTTATCGAGCAGGATTTAGTCTTATCCGTATTGACAAGTGTAAGGTCCTGAAATATGTAAATAGACCGGCGGAGCCGAAGCTCCGCCGGTTCATTTAATCTTCTTTTGCAATCCGAATCTCCAAGCACTCCATCATCAAACGAATCCCAAGAGAAACCCCATATTGAAATGCCGCTTGCTCGGTGAGGGCGTGCATCTCGTTGACCACATCATCGTATTTCTCAAGCAACTCCTTTTGTTGCTCGGTGAAAGAGGCGGCGAGCTTATCGCGGTTCCTGCCCATTAGTGAGAGCAAGTGCTTGAATTGCAGGCTCTCATTCAGGATAGCTCCTTGCGGGTAGATGTTGCCGTACCAAAGTTCCTCCAGTACCGTCATACGAAAATCACCTCGTTCAGGATGATTTCATTGACTCGGTCGCGGATGTTGTTCATTGCGCAGACCCACGCCATTTGATTGCGGCGTTTTAATTCTTCGGTGACACCCTCTTGTTCAGCAAATTGTTTCACAAGCTGAGAAAACATTTCGTTCGCCTGCTCGTCAACGCTTTGCAGATAGGGAAGGAGAGTGCCTCTCATACGCATGACGCCGATCACGCTCGGCTTGGTTTCTTTTAGATACTTATAATGCCTTTGTCCCCAGATTCCTATACTGTTCAGATTATCTTTCATAGCAAATACCTCCTTTGCGATTTCATTGTACCGCAAAGGAGGTATTTTGAAAAATGTGCGTTTTTCATAAACAACAAAAAGCCCGACTCGATCGGATTTCTCCGAAAGAGTCGGGCTTTAAGACTCAGATCAAGATATCGATTCGGATATCCTTCCACCGGCTCGTCTTGAAGTGGTGTACGCTCGGTGCGATTTTGATAAACTCGCGGGCATACGCTTCATCGACGGTCAGTTCGGCGATTTTTAAGCGCTTGCCGGGATTATTTCCCCTGCGTCTTAATAGCTGCCTGAGCGGCGGCGAGGCGGGCGATCGGGACGCGGAACGGGGAGCAGGAGACGTAGTCAAGACCGATGTTGTGGCAGAACTCGACGGATGTCGGGTCGCCGCCGTGCTCGCCGCAGATGCCGACGTGCAGCTTCGGGTTGACGGGACGTCCGAGCTCTATCGCGAGCTTCATCAGCTTGCCGACGCCGACCTGATCGAGCTTTGCGAACGGGTCGCTCTCGAGGATCTTCGCGTCATAGTAAGCGGTGAGGAACTTGCCTGCGTCATCGCGCGAGAAGCCGAACGTCATCTGTGTTAAGTCGTTCGTGCCGAAGCAGAAGAAGTCTGCTTCCTTCGCGATCTCATCCGCGGTGAGAGCCGCGCGCGGGATCTCGATCATCGTTCCGACCTCGTATTCGAGCTTCATGCCGGATGCTGCGATCTCCTCATCGGCAGTCTTCACGACGAAACTCTTGACATATTTCAGCTCCTTGACTTCGCCGACGAGCGGGATCATGATCTCGGGCTTTACGTTCCAGTCGGGGTGCTTTTTCTGCGTATTGATCGCGGCGCGGATGACGGCGGACGTCTGCATCTTCGCGATCTCGGGATATGTGACGGCGAGACGGCATCCGCGGTGACCCATCATCGGGTTGAACTCGTGGAGCGACGAGATGAGCGCCTTTATCGTCTCAACGGACTTGCCCTGCGTCTTTGCGAGAGCCTCGATATCTGCCTCCTCCGTCGGAACGAACTCGTGAAGCGGCGGGTCAAGGAAGCGGATGCAGACCGGGGTGCCCTCGAGCGCCTCATAAAGCGCCTCGAAATCCGCCTGCTGCATCGGAAGTATCTTTGCGAGCGCCTTTTCGCGCTCTTCAAGCGTTTCGGCACAGATCATTTCGCGGAACGGTTCGATCCTGCCTTCGCCGAAGAACATGTGCTCGGTGCGGCAGAGACCGATGCCCTCGGCGCCGAGCTCGCGCGCCTTCTTCGCGTCGCGCGGGGTGTCCGCATTCGTGCGGACCTTGAGGCGGCGATACTTGTCCGCCCATGCCATGATCCTGCCGAACTCGCCGACGATGGAGGCATCAACCGTCGGGATGATGCCGTCATATATATTGCCCGTGGAGCCGTCGATGGAGATGCAGTCTCCCTCGTGGTACTCCTTGCCTGCGAGTGTGAAGCGCTTGTTTTCCTCATCCATCGTGATGGCGGAGCAGCCGGAGACGCAGCAGGTGCCCATGCCGCGCGCGACGACCGCCGCGTGCGACGTCATACCGCCGCGGACGGTGAGAATGCCCTGAGACGCCTTCATGCCCTCGATGTCCTCGGGAGAGGTCTCGAGGCGGACGAGAACGACCTTTTCTCCGCGAGCCTTCCAAGCCTTCGCGTCCTCAGCGGAGAAGACGATCTTGCCGGCAGCGGCTCCGGGAGATGCCGCGAGCGCCTTTGCGATCGGCTCTGCTGCCTTGAGCGCGGCGGCGTCGAACTGCGGGTGCAGGAGCGTGTCGAGGTTGCGGGGATCTATCATGAGAACGGCTTCCTGCTCGGTGCGCATGCCCTCGTCCACGAGGTCGCACGCGATCTTGAGCGCCGCCTTCGCGGTGCGCTTGCCGTTTCTCGTCTGGAGCATATAGAGCTTGCCGTTCTCAACGGTGAACTCCATGTCCTGCATGTCGCGGTAGTGGTCCTCGAGCGTCTTGCAGACGTTCTTGAACTGTTCATATGCTTCCGGGAACTTTTCAGCCATCTGCGCTATCGGCATAGGCGTGCGAATGCCGGCGACGACGTCCTCGCCCTGTGCGTTCACAAGGAACTCGCCCATCAGCTTCTTTTCGCCCGTCGCGGGGTCGCGCGTGAACGCGACGCCGGTGCCGGAATTCTCGTTCAGGTTGCCGAATACCATAGGCATGACGTTGACCGCCGTGCCCCAGCTGTACGGGATATCGTTGTCGCGTCTGTAAACATTTGCGCGCGGGTTGTCCCATGAGCGGAAGACCGCCTTGATCGCCTCATAGAGCTGTACCTTCGGGTCGGAGGGGAACTCCTCGCCGATCTTTTCCTTGTACTCAGCCTTGAACTCAGCCGCAAGCTCCTTGAGATCGGCTGCGGTGAGGTCGACGTCGTACTTGACGCCCTTCTTTTCCTTCATTTCGTCGATGAGCTGTTCAAAATACTTCTTGCCGACTTCCATGACGACGTCCGAGAACATCTGGATGAAGCGGCGATAGGAGTCATAGACGAATCTTTCGAACTTGGGGTCGGGGTTGCCCTTGATCATCGCTTCGACGACGTCGTCGTTCAGACCGAGGTTGAGGATCGTGTCCATCATGCCAGGCATCGAGGCGCGCGCGCCTGAACGGACCGAAACGAGCAGCGGGTTTTCGAGGTCGCCGAACTTCTTGCCGTTGATCTCTTCCATCTTCGCGACGTACTGCATGATCTCCGCCATGATCTCGTCATTGATGCGGCGACCGTCCTCGTAATACTGAGTGCATGCCTCTGTCGTGATGGTGAAGCCCTGAGGAACGGGAAGCCCGATGTGGGTCATCTCGGCGAGGTTCGCACCCTTGCCGCCGAGCAGCTCGCGCATGTCCGCGTTGCCTTCACTGAATAGATAAACGTACTTCTTGCTCATGGAATTCCTCCGTAGTATGAGTTGTTTTGTTTTTCCTTTACTCCGGGCGGCAAAATGCCGCACACAAATATTGTAACATATTTTTCCTCGCTTGACTACCCCTTTTTGAAGATTTTATACGAAAAATCATCGGTTTGGCACAGATATATCCCACGCTGCAGACGCGAGGGGCATATTTTTATTTTTACCGCTTGTAAATCCGCGGCTGTTGTTATATAATAAGTAAGTATGACATCACGAAAGGACGAAAGAGCGGCGCATGGCGAACGCGGCAAACATATTCGAGCTGTTCCGCAAGATCGAATCGGAGAGGGCGGCGGCAAACGGTCCGATAACGGCGATAGTCGCCGGGCTCGGCAATCCCGGGCGGGAATATACGTTCACGCGCCACAACTCGGGCTTCCTTGCGATAGACTATATAGCGGCGCACATAGGCGTCAGCGTTGACCGCGCTAAGTTCGGCGCGCTCGTGCGCGAGGCGGCGCTCGGCGGGGAGCGCGTGCTCCTTTTAAAACCGCAGACGTACATGAACCGCTCCGGCGACGCCGTCGGCGCGGCGGTCTCATTTTATAAGCTCCCGCCGGAGCGCGTCTTCGTCCTGTGCGACGATGTGAGCCTCCCGGTCGGGACGGTGCGCATACGCGCGAAGGGAAGCTCCGGCGGGCAAAAGGGGCTCCGCAGCATAATCGAGGCGCTCGGGACTGAGGAGTTCCCGCGCATAAAGCTCGGCGTCGGCGACAAGCCCGCGCCCGAATGGGACCTTGCGGACTGGGTGCTCTCGACATTTGACGCGCACGACCGCGAGCTCATGACGGCGGCGTTCGGGCGCGCATATGAGGCGCTGCCGCTGCTTTTGAAGGGCGATTTTGCTGCCGCACAGAGCCGCTACAACGGCTGAACCCGGAGGGCTTGAGACATTATAATGAAATTTATGATAGACAGCATCCGGGCGGAGCGCGATTACGCGGCGCTGACCGCGACGCTGAAGGACCAGCTCGCACAGGCGGGAACAGGGACGCCGAAACCGATAGTCGTCTCGGGGCTCGCGGCTGGCGCGGCATACGCGTTTTACGTCTCCGTCTCGGAGGACGCGAAGCGGTACTCGGGGCGCGCGCCGCTCATACTCGTTGCCGACGACGGGGAGGGGGCGCGGCTGCGTTCGTTTTTCGAATCGGTCGGGCTGCGGGCGCTCTACTATCCGCCGCGCGAGCTCGTTTTCCACAATATAACCGCCTCCCACGAGAGCGAACACGAGCGGCTCGCGGTGCTTTACGAGATACAGACCGGCGACCCGGACGCCGTAATAACAACGCCGGACGCCGCGCTCGGATATACGATATCGAAGGATGAGCTCTCGTCGCGGACGCTGCACGTCGCGGTCGGGGACGAGGTCCCCGAGGACGAGATCGCGAAAAAGCTGTTTTCGGCAGGATTTGCCCGTGTCGACATGGTCGAGGGGGTAGGGCAGTATTCGGTGCGCGGCGACATCGTCGACATCTTTCCGCCGTCGTTCCGTGAGCCCTTGCGGATAGAGTTTTTCGGCGACGAGGTGAACAGGCTCTGCACGTTCGACCCGGAGACGCAGCGGATGTCCGAGCCGATGGACGACGCGACGGTGCTCCCGGCGCGCGAATTCGTCGCGGACGCGGACGCGCGCCTCCGCATCGCGGATGCGGCGCGGAAGCTCGCCTCCCGCGCCAAAAGCGAAAACTCGCGCGGCATCCTGCGCGGCGAGGCGGAGGTAGCCGAGGCGGGGCTGCCGATGGATTTCGCGGACAAATATCTCCCGCTCATAAGGAGCGGCAAAACGTGCCTTCTCGACTACACGGACGGCGCGCGCGCCGTGCTCGTGATCGAAAACAACAACGTTTCATCCCGCCTCGACGGGTATTTTGCCGTGCTCGACGAGGAAGTGAAGGGGATGCTCGCGGAGGGGATGATCTCCCCGGCGCTCGCGGACTACACGTGCAGGGCGGACACACTCGACGTGTACAGGCATAAAAACGCGCAGATACTGTCGAGCGCGTTCGGGACGGCGGGGCTCTCCGGCAGGGCGGTCGCCGGGATATACGGCTTTTCGTCACGCCGCGGCGTTTCGTATAACGGAAACATAAAGCTGCTGACAGAGGACATAATCACGCTGATCCGCGGCAGCTACAGGATCGGCGTGCTGTGCGCGTCCGAGGCGTCGGCGACGCTGACCGCGTCCGCGATAGGCGGCGAGGGGTTGCCCGCCGTCAAAGCCGAGGACATCGCGCCGCGCGAGATGAAGCCCGGCGTCGTGTACGTGAGCTGGGGCTACGACAGCGAGGGGTACGAGCTGCCGGCACAGAAGCTGGCGCTCCTTTCTTTCACCTCCGAGCCGGATGCGGCGAAGAAAAAGCGCCCCATCCGCGACAAGCGGCAGAAGAGCAATACAGAAAAGATACTTTCATACGGAGACCTGAAGGTCGGGGACTACGTCGTCCACGCCGCATACGGCATCGGGCAGTACATGGGGCTCGAAAACCTCGTCGTTGACGGGGTGGCGCGCGACTACGTCAAGATCAGGTACGCGGGCACGGACCTACTATACCTGCCGACGGACCAGCTCGACCTCGTTTCAAAATATATCGGCGCGCACGGGGAGGACGGGGACGTCAAGCTCTCGAAGATGGGCGGCGCCGAATGGGTCCGCGCGAAGTCCCGCGCGAAGTCCGCGGCGAAGGACATGGCAAAGGAGCTGATCGCGCTCTACGCCGCGCGCCAAAGGACGGCGGGATTCGCGTTCCCGCCGGATGACGACTACCAGCGCGGGTTTGAGGAATCGTTCGAATACGAGGAAACGGACGCGCAGTTAGCGGCGGCGGAGGACATCAAGCGCGACATGGAAAAGCCGTACCCGATGGACCGACTTCTGTGCGGGGACGTCGGATACGGGAAAACGGAGGTCGCGCTCCGCGCGGCGTTTAAGGCGATACTCGCCGGGAAACAGGTGGCTCTCCTCGTCCCGACGACGATCCTCGCCCTCCAGCACTACAACACCGCGACGGCGCGCATGCGCCCGTACCCGGTGACGGTCGAGATGCTGTCCCGTTTCCGCACAAGGGAGCAGCAGGCGGAGATACTCCGGCGGCTGCGGCGCGGCGAGATAGACATGATCGTCGGCACGCACAGGATCATTTCCGAGGACATAAAATTCCGCGACCTCGGGCTCCTCATCGTCGACGAGGAACAGCGCTTCGGCGTCGCACAGAAGGAAAAGCTCAAAAAGATGGCTGTCGGCGTCGACGTCCTGACGCTGACGGCGACGCCGATACCGCGCACGCTCAACATGGCGATGAACGGCATCCGCGATATGTCGCTGCTCGATGAGTCCCCGGGAAACAGACTCCCGGTGCAGACATACGTCCTCGAGCACGACGACGTGATGATAAACGAGGCGATAAGGCGCGAGCTCTCGCGGCAGGGGCAGGTGTTCTATCTCTACAACCGCGTCGAAGGCATACACCTCGTTGCCGCGAGGATAGCGAAATCGTTTCCGGACAAGACGGTCACGGTCGCGCACGGGCAGATGGAGCGCGAACAGCTCGAGGAGATATGGCAGTCACTGCTCGACGGGGACATAGACGTCCTCGTCTGCACGACGATAATCGAGACGGGCGTCGACGTTCCGAACGCGAACACGCTCATAATCGAGGATGCGGACCGGCTCGGGCTCGCACAGCTCCACCAGATACGCGGCAGGGTCGGCAGGTCCGGCAGGCGCGCGTATGCGTACTTCACATACAGGCGCGGCAAGGCGCTCTCCGAGGTAAGCACCAAGCGGCTCGAGGCGATACGAGAGTACACGGAGTTCGGCGCGGGTTTCCGCGTCGCGCTGCGGGACATGGAGATACGCGGGACGGGAGATCTGCTCGGGGCGCGCCAGCACGGTCACCTTGACGCCGTAGGCTACGATCTTTATATAAAGATACTCGAGTCCGCGGTCCTCGAGGAAGAGGGAAAGCCGGCGCCCGAGGCGCCGCCCGAATGTACCGTCGACATAAAGGTCGACGCGCACCTCCCGCAGTCGTATATCGCGAGCGGCGGGCACAGGATGGAGATGTACAAAAAGATCGCGCGCATCGAGAACACCGCGGATATGAACGATATCTGCGACGAGCTCATAGACCGCTTCGGAACGCCTCCCGCGCAGGCGATGAATCTTTTGAAGATCGCGCTTATCCGCGGACTCGGACGCCGCGCGGGGATAACGTCCGTGAAGGAGAGGGAAGGTGTGCTCGAGATAAGACCGGCGGATGCGGATTTCGGCGTGTGGTCAAAGCTGTCCGAATACTGCCGCGGGCTCGGGATAAAGCTGCGCGCCGTCCCGTCGACGGTGCCGTATATCACGGCGCTGCCGTCTTCAAAGGCAAAGCCGCTGACCTCGGCGGAAGTCATAGTCAGAAAATACGCCGAGCTGTGCGGCGAGACAGAACTCTGAAAAGGGGAAAAACATGAAGACAAAATGCAGATTTCTCGCGCTTCTCTCCGCCCTTGCGGTGCTTTTGCCGCTGCTTTTATCGTGCGCGGACAAGGGACCGACGGCGATAGAATACGAGGGCGTTAAGATCGGCGAGCGCGAATACATGTACTGGCTCTCGCACTATAAGGGCGTTTTCCTTTCGACATATGACGGCGCGTCCGATACGGCAGCCTTCTGGGACTCGAAGATAGACGGCACCGAACAGACGGCGGAGGAATATTTTAACGGGCTCGCGCTCGAAAACATAAAAAGATACGCCGCCGGCGCGTGGCTCTTCGACTACATGGGGCTGAAGCTGTCGGCGGACGACAAAAAAAACGTCGAGGACGGGATATCCGACATCTGCGACATCTCGTTCGGCGGGGACGCGGAAAAATTCGATACGCACCTGTCATCCCTCGGCATCGACCGCGACATCCTCTACGACGCCTACATCAAGGACCTGAAGGTCGAGACCGTGCGGGAGTACCTTTACGGCGTGAACGGCGTCATAAACGTGCCCGATTCGGACAGGATGGAGTACCTGAAGGAAAATTACGTCCGCATCATACATATTTATATCAACAACAAGTATAAGCTCGCCGTCGACGAAAACGGAGAGTACATAGCCGATGAAAACGGGATGGGAACGAGAGTTGAGCTTACGGAGGAAGAGCTCAGCGAAAAGAACGGAAGGATCGAGGCGGTGCGGGCAGGGATCTCTGCGGGAGACGACTTTTCGGGGCTGTGGGAAAAGTATTCCGAGGACAAGCTCTACCCGGACGGATATTATCTTCTGCCCGACACGCCGTTCATCCCCGAGGTCGTGAGCGCCGCGTTCACGCTTGAGATAGGAGAGGTGAAGGAGCTCGAAACGGAGTACGGAACGCACTTCATAATGCGGACCGACATGGAGGGCACACCGTGGAACAACGACCAAAACGACGATTTCTTCGAGGATTTCGAGGATGACATGCGCGCATACCTGTTCTCCGCGATGATCGCGGAAACGGCTGAAAACGTAAATGTCATAAAGGACGTGACGGAGGCGCACAGCATCCGCGACGTGCCTGTTTCCCCATATGTGTAAAGGCGGTACCGAAATGACCGAAAGACAGAAAAAAATACGGAATTTTTCAATAATAGCGCATATAGACCACGGCAAGTCGACGCTCGCCGACAGGCTGATCGAGGCGACGCACAGCGTCGAGAGCCGCGAAATGGAGGACCAGATCCTCGACGACATGGATCTCGAGCGCGAGCGCGGAATAACGATAAAGGCGCGCGCCGTCAGGCTGGCGTATAAGGCGGCGGACGGCGAGGAATACACGCTCAACCTGATCGACACCCCCGGTCACGTCGATTTCAACTACGAGGTCTCGCGTTCGCTCTGCGCGTGCGAGGGCGCGCTGCTCGTTGTCGACGCGACGCAGGGGATAGAGGCGCAGACTCTGGCAAACGCGTATCTTGCGGTCGACGCCGACCTCGAGCTCGTCCCGGTCGTGAACAAGATAGATTTGCCGTCCGCGGACGTCGGGCGCGTCAGAGAGGAGATAGAAGACGTCATCGGTATCCCGGCGGAGGGCTGCCCCGCGGTCTCAGCGAAGACGGGACAGAATATCGGGGACGTGCTCGACGCGATAGTAAACGACATCCCGGCGCCGAAGGGCGACGAGAACGCGCCGCTCTCGTGCCTCATCTTCGACTCGTATTACAACAGCTATCTCGGCGTCGTCGTCTACGTCCGCGTCATGGACGGGACGCTGCGCGCCGGTGAGCGCATAAAAATGATGTCGAACGGTATGGAATTCGACGTCGTCGAAGTCGGCTACATGCACCCGCTCGGGCTGCGCCGCACCGATTTTATCGCGGCGGGCGACGTCGGCTACATTACGGCGAGCATCAAAAACGTCTCCGACACAAAGATCGGGGACACGGTGACGCACGCCGAGGGCGGCGCAGAATCGCCGCTGCCCGGCTTCAAGGAGGCGCTGCCGATGGTGTTCGCCGGAATATACCCGGCGGACGGCGCGAAGTACAACGACCTGCGCGACGCGCTCGAAAAGCTCCGCCTCAACGACGCGGCGCTCTCGTTTGCGCCCGAGACGTCGGTCGCGCTCGGGTTCGGCTTCCGCTGCGGGTTCCTCGGTCTACTTCACATGGAGGTAATAGAGGAGCGGCTCGAGCGCGAGTTCAACCTCGACCTTATAACGACGGCGCCGAGCGTCATCTACGAGGTCGATCTGCGCGGAGGCGAGCGCGTGAGGGTTGACAACCCGTCAAACTATCCGCCGCCGGACGAGATAGAGCGCGCATATGAGCCGATGGTTTCCGCGAGCATAATCACACCTACGGACTACATCGGCGGCATCATGGAGCTCTGCACCGACAGGCGCGGCATCTTCCACGACATGAAATATATCGACACCCAGCGCGTCGAGCTGCATTACACGCTGCCGCTCAACGAGATCATATACGATTTCTTTGACGCGCTCAAGAGCCGCAGCCGCGGGTACGCCTCGCTCGACTACGAGCCCGCGGGCTACGTCGAGAGCAAGCTCTGCAAGCTCGACTTCCTTCTGAACGGCGATATCGTGGACGCGCTCACGTTCATAGTACACGAGGACAAGGCATACGGGCGCGCGAGAAAGATCGCGCTCCGCCTGAAGGACAATATACCGCGCCAGCTTTTCGAGATACCGATACAGGCTGCGGTCGGCTCGCGCATAATCGCGCGCGAAACGGTGAAGGCGCTGCGCAAGGACGTCCTCGCGAAGTGCTACGGCGGCGACATCACGCGGAAGAAAAAGCTGCTCGAAAAGCAGAAAGAAGGCAAAAAGAAGATGCGCAAGCTCGGGACGGTCGAGGTGTCGCCGGAGGCGTTCATGGCGGTGCTCAGGCTCGACGACGAAAGCTGAACCGACGCATTTTCGGGAGGTAATTATCAGTGGCACAGCGGCAGAATAAAAGGCTCGGGATCTACGTACACGTACCGTTTTGCCGGCACAAGTGTTCTTACTGCGATTTTTATTCGTACTGCCCGCGCGACACGCGGGTATACACGGCGTACGTCGACGCGCTCCTTTCGCACATGAAAAGCTACAAGACCGTCGGCGCCGACTATATGCCGGACACGGTATATATCGGCGGCGGAACGCCGACGGTGCTGCCGCCGGAGGAGCTTTTGCGGCTCATACGCGGCATAAAATCGTCTTTCCGGCTCTCGAAAAACGTCGAATTCTCGATGGAGTGCAACCCGGCGACGGCGGGGTACGAGGAGCTGCGCCGCTACCGCCGCGCCGGCGTGAACCGGCTCTCGATAGGGCTCCAGTCCGTGAACGCGATAGAGCTCTCCGCGCTCGGGCGCATACACTCCGCGAGGGACTTCGGCGTCTGCTTCCGCGAGGCGAGGCGCGCCGGCTTCGACAACATAAACGTCGATCTTATGTTCGGCATACCGTATCAGACGCTCGATTCGTGGGCGGCGACGCTGAAGTTCGCCGTTTCGCGCTCGCCGGAGCACATCTCGCTGTACGATCTCAAGCTCGAGCCGGGGACGCCCCTCTGCGACAACGCCTCCGCATACGTCTTCCCGGACGAGGATGCGGAATACGCGATGTATACGTTCGCGATCGAGTTCCTCGAGCGCGCCGGTTACAGGCAGTACGAGATAAGCAATTTCGCGCGGCAGGGGAAGGAATGCAGGCACAACCTCAAGTACTGGCACTGCGAAGAATACCTCGGGTTCGGTCCGTCCGCGCACTCATATTTCACGGACGTGCGGTTCTCGTTTAAGCCGAGCGTGTCGAACTACATCAAGTGCATAGGCGGCAGGACGAAGGACGAGATGACGGATGAGTACGAGGAGATACCGATGCGCGAGCGCCTCGGCGAATACATCATGCTGCGCATGAGGCTGACGGAGGGGATAGATTCGCGGGAGTTCATGCGGACGTTCGGGAAGGATTTCGGCATGACGTACGGATCAAAGCTGAAGAAGTACATAGACGGCGGCTATATCGTCGGGTCGGGAGGCTCGTACAGATTCACCCCCGCCGGAATGTTCGTTTCGAATTACATCCTGTCGGACATACTCGAATTCGACGCGGACGGCCATTTCGCTATGTAGCTGTAACGGATGCGGCAGTAAAATAATTCCCGCATAAAAATAATCTGTGATGCACATGCTCTCGGGGCAGAGATCGGAATACGGATGAAATAAGCGGAAAAGGGAAGGGCAAAATGCTGATAGGAGAGGAAAAACACGACTACATGGATTATGATTGGATCGGAGATTTTCTTCTGTCCATGCGCGGCGTCGAAAGGCTCGACGACCTCGGCGAACAGCACAAGAGCTACCGGCTGGCGGACAGAATATTCGCGACCGTCAGCCTGAATCCCGATGGGAAGCCGACGAACGTCGCCTGCAAGGTGGACCCGTGCGACAGCGCATGGCTGCTCCGGCAGTATCGCGGCACGATAGTGTGCTATCAGCGCGACGGCAGCCACTGGTACTCGATAATTCCTAAAAAGCATGTCCCCGACGAGATCGTCCGCGACCTTCTTATACGGTCGTACGAGCTGACGCTGACGCGCCTGCCCGAGGGCAAGAGAAAAAGAATACTGAACGGAAAGTAAAAACCGGGGAGCGGAGGCTCCCCGGTTTTCGTTCCGGTCGTTATTACGAGTTTGTCTTTATAATGATGCCGACTGAAGGTCATCACCGGAACAGGCACCCGCCGAAGGCGGCGCCCGAAGCGGTGAGGACGTTTTTATCCTATCGCTGCCTCGGCGGCGGAGAGCATCAGCTTGATGCGGTTGAGCTGATTGACCTCGGACGCGCCGGGATCGTAGTCGACGGCGGCGATGTTCGCCTCCGGGTACGCGCGGCGCAGCGATTTTATGACGCCCTTGCCGACGACGTGGTTCGGCAGGCACGCGAATGGCTGGATGCAGACGATGTTCGGCACGCCTCCCTGAAGTAGCTCTATCATCTCCCCGGCGAGGAACCACCCCTCGCCGTACTGGTTTCCGATAGACAAAAACGGCTTTGTTATCTCCGCGATGTGCTCTATCGGGACGGGCGGCTCGAACCGGCGGCTCGCCTCGAGCGCCTTTATCGCAGGCGCGCGGACGGCGCGTATCGCCGATATCGCGAGCTTTGAGACGTTCGACGACGAGCGCGAGGTCCCGAGAAATTCGTGCTTGTACTGCGGATTATAGAGGCTGTAATTGAGAAAATCGAGCAGGTCGGGGACGATCACCTCGGCGCCCTCGGATTCGAGCAGGTCGACGAGGTGATTGTTCGCGAGCGGCATATACTTGACGAGTATCTCGCCGACGATGCCGACGCGGGGCTTCTTTTTTTCTTCGTCTATCGGGAAGTTGTCGAACGCCTCGACGATGCCGCGGCACACTTCCTTATATGTATATCTGCTCTTTTTGTTCGTGAGCTGGTCTATGGCGATGTCGCGCCACTTGCGGTGCAGCTCGTTGGCTGAGCCGGGCGTCAGCTCATACGGGCGGACGCGGTAGAGGCACCGCATGAAGAGGTCGCCGTAGACGACGGCGTGCAGCGCGTCGAGGATCATCATCGGCGGCGTTTTGAAGCCCTCGTTTTTCTCCATTCCGTTGACGTTCAGCGAGATGACGGGGATGTGCGAGAGCCCGGCGCGGTCAAGGGCGCGGCGGATAAAGCTGACGTAGTTGCTCGCGCGGCAGCAGCCGCCCGTCTGCGTCATGAGTATTGCGAGTCTGTCCGTGTCGTAGCGCTCGGAGAGCACCGCCTCCATGATCTGACCGACCGCGGTGATCGACGGGAAGCACGCGTCGTTGTTGACGTATTTGAGCCCGGTGTCGATCGCCGAGCGGTTGTCGTTGTCGAGAACGACGACGTTGTAGCCGTATTTTTTAAAGACGGGCGCGACAAGGTCGAAGTGGATCGGGCTCATCTGCGGCGCGATGATCGTGTAGCCCACGTCGTGCATCTCTTTCGTGAACTCGGTCCTGTGATAAACGGCGGGCTTAGGGTCGGCGACGATGTGCTCCTGCCGCCTCATGTTCATAGCGGCAAGCAGGCTGCGGATGCGGATCCGGACGGCGCCGAGATTGTTGACCTCGTCTATCTTGAGAAGCGTATAGAGCTTGCCGCTCCCCTCGAGGATCTCGTTGACCTGATCGGTCGTGACGGCGTCGAGCCCGCAGCCGAACGAGTTGAGCTGGATGAGTTCGAGGTCGTTTCGCCCGCGGACGAACTCCGCTGCCGAATAGAGGCGGGAATGGTAGACCCACTGGTCGACGACGCGAAGCGGACGCTCCTCCCCCCCGTCGTGTGGGATGCTGTCCTCGCTGAAAACGTAGAGCCCGTAAGAGGCGATAAGCTCGGGGATCCCGTGGTTTATTTCGGGGTCGATGTGATAAGGTCTGCCGGCAAGGACGATGCCGCGGTCGCCGGCAGCTTCCATCTCGGAAAGCAGCTTTTTCCCCTCGGCGGCAATATCGTCCTTCGCGCGGCGCTGCTCCGTCCACGCGAGGCGGCAGGCTGCGCGCACGTCGTGCGCCGGGATGTTCCACTCCTCGGCGCAAAGGCGGACGAGGCGGTCCTCCGCCGTCTTTTCGTCTGTCATGGCGATGAACGGGCGGACGTATCGGACCTCGCCGTTCGTTATCGCCTCGACGTTGTTTTTCAGGTTTTCCGGGTACGAGACGACGATCGGGCAGTTGTAGTGGTTCTGCGCGTCCGGCGTCTCCTGGTGCTCGAAGAATACGCACGGGTGAAAGACCGTCTTGATGCCCTCGTCGATGAGCCACTGAACGTGACCGTGCGCGAGCTTTGCGGGGTAGCACTCCGATTCGGACGGGATGGATTCCATCCCGCGCTCGTAGAGCTTCCTGTCCGAGAACGGCGAGAGCTTCACCGAGAAGCCGAGCTCGCGGAAAAACGTCGCCCAGTACGGGAAATTCTCGTACATGTTCAGTACGCGCGGTATGCCGATAACGCCGCGCGGCGCGGAATCTTCCGGCAGGCTTTCATAGTCGAACAGCCTGCGGCGCTTGTATTCGAACATGTTGGGTCGGCTCTTTGCGGCTCCGGTACCGCGCAGTCCTTTTTCGCAGCGGTTGCCGGTGATGTGCCGTCTGCCGCCCGCGAACTTGTTTACCGTGAGCATACAGTTGTTGGAACAGCCGCCGCAGCGGATGCTCGTGGAGGTGTATTCGAGCGACTCTATCTCGTCGAGCGGCAGCATGGTTGACCGCTCGCCCGTGTAGTGCGAGCGCGCGATCAGCGCCGCGCCGAAGGCACCCATGAGACCGGAAATGTCGGGGCACGTCGCCTCGACGCCCGCAATCTTCTCGAACGCGCGCAGCACCGCTTTGTTATAAAATGTGCCGCCCTGCACGACGATACTCTTGCCGAGGTCCTCGGCGGAGGCGAGCTTTATTACCTTGAAGAGCGCATTTTTGATGACGGAGTAAGCGAGCCCCGCCGAGATGTCGGAGACGGACGCGCCCTCCTTCTGCGCCTGCTTGACGTTTGAATTCATGAAGACCGTGCAGCGCGTGCCGAGGTCGACGGGATTTTCGGCGAAGAGCGCCTCCTTCGCGAATCCTTCCGCGGTGAAGCCGAGCGAATTTGCGAAATTTTCAATGAAGGAGCCGCACCCGGACGAGCATGCTTCGTTCAAAAGGATCGTGTCGACAGCGCCGTTCTTCAGCTTTATGCACTTCATGTCCTGCCCGCCGATGTCGAGCACGCAGTCAACATTCGGGTCGAAGAATTCGGCGGCGGTCGTGTGCGCTATCGTCTCGACCTCGCCCTCGTCAAGGGCGAAGGCGGACTTCAAAAGCTCCTCGCCGTAGCCGGTCGAGCAGGAGCGGACGATCTTCGCGCCCCACGGCAGGACGCGGGCGAGCTCGCCGACGGCAGCCTGCGCCGTCGCTATCGGGTTGCCCTTGTTGTTCGCGTAATATGAGAAGAGGAGCTGCCCGTCCTCGCCGATGAGCGCGAGCTTCGTCGTCGTCGAGCCGGCGTCTATGCCGAGAAAGCAGTTCCCACGGTATGCGGAGATATCGCCTTTTTTAAGCACCGCGCGGTCGTGGCGGCGGCAGAATTCGTCAAATTCCGCTCTGTCGGCGAAGAGCGGTTCGAGGCGCGGCATCTCAAAGCTGACGGCGACGCCGCGGTCAAGGCGGGCGATCAGCTCGTCAGCCGAAACGGGCTCTGCGTCATCCGCGCCGAGCGCGGCGCCCATGGCGGCGAAAAGATGCGAGTTGTCCGGGTCGACGACGTTTTCCGGCGTGAGCCGCAGCGTGCGGATGAACGCGCGCTTCAGCTCCGGGAGAAAGTGCAAGGGACCGCCGAGAAAGGCGACCTTGCCGCGTATCGGCTTGCCGCAGGCAAGACCCGATATCGTCTGGTTGACGACCGCCTGGAAAATCGAGGCGGAGAGGTCCGCCTTTGTCGCGCCCTCGTTTATGAGCGGCTGTATATCAGTCTTGGCGAAAACGCCGCAGCGCGCGGCGATCGGATATATCTCGCGGTAGTTTGCCGCCTCCTCGTTGAGCCCGTCCGCATCCGTCTGAAGAAGGGCAGCCATCTGGTCGATGAAGGAGCCTGTCCCCCCGGCGCAGACGCCGTTCATGCGCTCCTCGAGCCCGCCCGTGAAGTAGATAATTTTCGCGTCCTCACCGCCGAGCTCTATCGCAACGTCCGTGTCCGGAGCCTCGTGCCTGAGCGCGGAGGCGACGGCGACGACCTCCTGTATGAAGCCGATCCCGAGCGCGCGCCCGAGATTGATCGAGCCGGACCCGGTTATTTTTATCCTGAGGGCGCACTCGCCCGTCAGAGCGCGCGCCTCCCGCAAGAGCTCGGAGAGCGTTGCCTGCGTGTGCGCGTGGTGGCGCCGGTACTGACCGTATATTATGTTGTCGTCTCCGTCGAGCAGGACGAGCTTGACCGTTGTCGAGCCGATGTCCACGCCTGCACGATATTCGAACATATGTAACCCTCGTTTGTGTAAGAAATAGTAAATAATATGAGCGCGCGGCGCCGTTTATTACGGAGCCGTGAAAGCTTTCAGCCGTCCTTGCCCGCTGCGGCGGGCAAGGACATTACAATTATTATAACACATATTTCGACTTCTTTTTCAAAAAAGCGAAAAAAACTTTTTCCCAATCTGCACAAAAAATGATACAGAAAAAGGAAATAATCTCTTCCGACATGATAAAAAGCCGGCGCCGCGCGGACCGGCGGACGCGCCCGCCGTCATTTTGTTGTCGGATTTATGTGTCAATAATTTGGCGAAATCGGTTGATTTATCCCTGCGGTTATGATATTATATAGTGACCCGCAAAGGGTACGCGCCGGGCGGCGCGTGCCGCGCGGTCCAAACACGGGAGAAATATAATAAGGCAATATGGCAATATTAAAGAAGCTGTATTCGATCCTGATGATGATAGCGCTCGACGTTGTCGGCGTGGTCGCCGCCTTCGGGCTGGCGCTTTTTATCAGGTTCGAGTTCCGGCTCTCGGCAATACCGACGGATCTTATAGACAAATACGCCGCGACGATACTGTACTGGGCGGCGATATGCGTCATGATCTTTGCTTTTTTCAGGCTGTACAACAGCATATGGAGCTTTGTCAGCCTTGACGTTGTTTTGAGGATAGTCGGCGCATACGTTGTTCTGACTATAATCGGCGGCGTGATCATAGTCGCATTCGATCCGAATATGCCGAGGTCGTACTATTTCATCGGATTCATGCTTTCCGCGCTGTTCACGCTGCTGATTCGGTTTTCGTACAGGTTCGTGCTCGCGATCAGGCAGTACATAGTCCGTATCAGCACGGGGAAGGACGAACGCAACGTCATGGTCGTCGGCGCGGGCGAGGCGGCGCGCGTCATCCTCCGGGAATATACGTCGCCGAACGCGCCTTCGGGAAGGATCGTATGTCTCATTGACGACAACGAGGCAAAGCACGGCAAGATACTTGAGGGCGTCACCGTCGTCGGGAACAGATACGACATTCCCGAGATGGTAAAGAGATACAAGGTCGACGAGATCGTTTACGCGATCCCGACGAGCGACGGGCAGACGCGGCGCGACATACTCGAGATATGCAGCCGCACAGGGTGCGAGGTCAAGGTGCTCCCCGGCGTTTATCAGCTCGTGAACGGGCAGGTTAGCGTCAGCAAGCTGCGCAGCGTCGAGCTGCTCGACCTGCTCGGGCGCGACCCGGTCGAGGTAAATCTCGACGAGATCGGTACATATATATCCGGCAAGGTCGTTATGGTGACGGGGGGCGGCGGCTCTATCGGCAGCGAACTCTGCCGCCAGATAGCGAAAAACGGTCCCGAGCTGCTTCTGATTTTCGATATTTACGAGAACAACGCCTACGATATACAGATGGAGCTCGAGCGCCACTTCCCGGAGCTGAACCTCGCCGTGCTCATCGGCTCTGTCCGCAACACGGCAAGGCTCGACTACGTTCTCGGCAAGTACCACCCGGACATCGTCTTTCACGCGGCGGCGCACAAGCACGTGCCGCTCATGGAGGGCTCGCCGACGGAGGCAGTCAAGAACAATGTCTTCGGCACGTATAAGATGGCGACGATGTCCGTCAAGTACGGGGTGAAGAAGTTTGTGCTCATCTCGACCGACAAGGCGGTCAATCCTACGAACATCATGGGCGCATCGAAGCGCATCTGCGAGATGATCGTGCAGATGATGGACCGCAGGACGAGAGGCACCGATTTTGTCGCCGTCAGGTTCGGAAACGTCCTCGGGAGCAACGGGAGCGTTATCCCGCTGTTCGAAAAACAGATCGCGGAGGGCGGACCGGTCACGGTCACGCATCCGGACATAACGCGGTTCTTCATGACGATACCTGAGGCTGTCTCGCTCGTGCTCCAGGCGGCGTACTACGCGCACGGCGGCGAGATATTCGTGCTCGACATGGGCAAGCCGGTCAAGATCGCGGACATGGCGCGCAATCTCATAAGGCTGTCGGGGTACGAGCCGGACGTCGACATCAAGATAGTTTATACGGGTCTGCGCCCGGGCGAAAAGCTGTATGAAGAGATACTGATGGCGGAGGAGGGTCTGCGCGAGACGGCGAACAGGCGCATACACATCGGGCGCCCGATAGAGATGGACGACGAGAAGTTTATAGAACAGCTCGGCGAGCTCGAGGCGGCGTACAAGCGCGAGGACCCGAACATCAGAGACATAGTCGAGAAGATAGTTCCGACGTACAAGCCGGCGGAAAACTGCCGCCCGGAATGAGCGGAACGGGCATTCCGAAAAAATTTCGCGCAACCCCTTGACATTATGCCGAGGCGGTGATATACTGTTATGGCTGTCGTGAGACGGCACATAACAAAACGGGGTGTGGCTCAGTCCGGTAGAGCGCTTGGTTCGGGACCAAGAGGCCGCTGGTTCGAATCCAGTCACTCCGAAATAGATAGGGGGCGCATCGCGCCCCCTATCTATTTCGGAGTGACTCTGGTAGGAGAAACAGCTTCGTATGGAGCGTTAGCGACATACGCTATTGGTTCAGAATCCAGTCACTCCTAAACGCATAGGGGGACGCGATGCGTCCCCCTATGCGTTTAGGTAATAAAAGTTTTCGAAAATAGGGGTTCGGGGGAAGAAACCTTTGCAAAGGTTTCTTCCCCCGAATAACAATACAAATCTTATTTCCCGAGCATACGGATGAACTCGGGCAGGACAGCTTCGAACTTGACGCCGTACCAATGGGTCGGGTCGTCCTGCGTCACTTCTATTGTGCGGACAGTGTAGTCGGCGGCGAGCTTTGCGGAGTCGTAGGCGGACATGCCGTTCATGAGCGCGCCGACAAACGCGGACGCGTACACGTCGCCCGTACCGTGACAGCCCTTCGCGATCTTTTTGTGCTCGTAATAGCTGCGGTCGGAGCCTTTCGCGACGACGACGCCCGTTTTACCGTCCCTGTAACCGACTCCTGTCAGAACGACTGTCCCGGCGCCGCTCTCGGCGAGCCTGTCGAGCAGAGTATTTATGTATTTTTCGTCGTAGCTCTCGCGGTATTCGACGCCGGTGAGGAAGCACGCCTCGGTGATGTTCGGCAGGATAATGTCCGCCGTGAACGCGAGCGTCTTCATCGCCTCGACGTATTCCGCGTCAAACGCGGGGTAGAGCTTTCCGTTGTCCGCCATGGCGGGGTCGACGATCTTAAGTCCGCCCGGCACGAGCAGCGTTTCCATTATGCTTTTGACGTATTCGATCTGCTGCGTGCTCCCGAGGTAGCCGGTGTAGACGGCTTCAAAGCCGATGCCTTCCTTTTTCCAGTGCGCGGCGATCCCCGGGATGTCGTCCGTCAGGTCGCGGACGGTAAATCCGGTGAATCCGGCTGTGTGCGTCGAAAGGACGGCGGATGGGAGGATGCAGGTCTCCATTCCTGCGGCGGAGAGGATGGGGAGCGCGACGGTCAGCGAGCACTGACCGACGCAGGAGATGTCCTGTATCGTGAGAATTTTTTTGTACTGCATATTTTCCTTTCATGTGCGGGCAAAACCCGGCGGGTGAAGACCCCTCTTCCATTTTATAGGTTCTCAGTATAATATCACACGTTCAGCCTCTTGTCAATACCTATTTTTTTGTGATACAATATGTCGTGACAGAACAATATAAAAAGCGAGGACAAACAAATGAAACGCTCGGAGATAAACCGCATAATGCGGGAAAACCTTGATTTTATCACACAAATGGGATTCCATCTCCCGCCGTTCGCGTTCTTTACGCGCAAAGACTGGGAGGGGCTCGGGCACGAATACGACGAGATACGCGATCACATGCTCGGCTGGGATATAACGGACTACGGTCACGGCGACTTTGAAAAGATCGGGCTGTTCCTTTTCACGCTGCGGAACGGCTCGCTCTCCGACCCGAACTGCAAAAAAACATATGCCGAAAAGATCCTCATCTCCGACGAGGATCAGTATTCGCCGATGCATTTCCACCACTCCAAGATGGAGGATATAATCAACCGCGGCGGCGGGGTGCTCGTCGTCGAGGTATATAACGCGACGGATGACGACGGGCTCGCCGACACGGACGTCACGGTGACGCTTGACGGCAGGGTCATGACCGTCCCCGCCGGGTGTAAGCTGCGCCTTATGCCGGGCGAGAGCATCACGCTGCCGCCGAGGCAGTACCACGCGTTCTGGGCGGAGCGCGGCTCCGGAAAGGTTTTGATAGGCGAGGTCTCGATGGTCAACGACGACAACACCGACAACAGGTTTTACGAGGAGCAGGGCAGGTTCCCGACGGTAGAGGAGGACGAGGAGCCGCTCTACCCGCTCTGCTTCGAATATCCGCGCGCGAGGTGAGGACATGAAAAAGGTAAAGCTCGCCGTGTTCGGCGAGATACTGTGGGACATATTCGGCGAGGAAAAAACGATCGGCGGCGCGCCGTTCAATTTCGCGGCGCACGCCTCACGGCTCGGCGCGGACGTCGGGCTGATATCCGCCGTCGGCAGGGATGCGCTCGGGGATGCGGCGCTCACGGCGGCGGAGTCATACGGGGTCGACGTCACAAACGTTGCGCGCGTCGGCGCGCCGACGGGGTTCTGCCGCGTGACGCTCTCGGACGGGCATCCCTCGTATGACCTCGTGAGCGGCGTCGCTTACGATATGATACCGATGCCGGACGGGGACGTCTCTGCCGACGCGTTTTACTTCGGCTCGCTCGCCGCGCGCGGGGAGGCGTCTGCGGCGACGCTTGAGGCGCTGCTGCGGCTGCCGTTTCCCGAGATATTTTTCGATGTGAATATACGCCAGAGCTATTATACGGACGCTTTTCTCGACCGGGCTTTGCGCCGCGCAACGGTGCTGAAGTGCTCGCGCGAGGAGATGGGCGTCTTCGGGCTCGGAGGCGGGTGCGAGGATGTGTGCCGCGCGCTTTCGGAGCGGTACACGAATCTGCGCCTCGTCATAATGACGCTCGACCGGGACGGCGCTCTCGTCTTCGAGACGGCGGCGGAGCGCGTGTACCGCTCGCCCGTCCCGACCTCGCGCGCGGTCTCGACCGTCGGCGCGGGAGACTCGTTCTCGGCTTGCTTCCTTGTGAACTACCTCTCGGGCGCGGGCGTCGAGCGCTCGCTTTCGCGCGCCGTCGCGCTGTCGGACTATGTCGTGACTCAGCTCGGCGCGGTCCCCGAATACCCGGCTTCGCTTCTGCCGCTTATAAAATAAGCCGCTTATAAAAATAAAAAACGCGAGAGACGCGTTTTTCGTCTCTCGCGATTTTTTATCCGACTGTGCCGGAGATGGTTACGGTCGTGAGCCCCGGGGTCACCGTCCACGCGCCGGTGAACGGATCCTGAGCGTAAGTCGCCGCCGGGACCGTTATCCTGCCGCCGACGGTGCGGAAAACGCCCGTCGCCTCCGAATACGTGTACGACGAGGCGGGGAGCGGCGCGCCGTCCAGCGTCACCGTCATCCCGCGTAGGATCGGGTTGAACGTGTCGGTTATGACGATGTTGTCCGCGGCTGTCGCCGGTGACGGACCGAGATTGCGGATGGCGAGCGTGTACGTCAGCACTCCGCTGCCGATAATGACTGTCGGGGCGAGCGTCTTTTCGATCGAAAGGCGCGCTCCCTCGAGGGCGTAGACCGTTTCGGACACGGTGATCGGAGACGTCATCCCCGCGCCGTCGATGACGGCGGTGTTCGTGACCGTTCCGCCGGCGACTGGCGGCGCGAACTCGTTTACCGTTGCCCTGTATATGAGGATGACGCTGCCGCCTGCCGGGACGGTCAGCCCCGTGATGCGCAGCGGCGCCGCGGAAACTACGTTCGGCGCTGCCTGAAGCTCGCCGTTTTGATAGTACGTCGCCGAGCCGGGAATATACGTGAGCGGATAGACGGTCGAGCTGCCCGCGATATACGAGCCGAGGTCGTCCGTCACGGTGACGCCCTCCTCGGCTGCATCCCCCGTGTTCACGACGGAGATGACATACGTGATCCCGTCGCCCCCGACGTAATTTTCCGTGACGGCGTGCTTTTCGGCGGTGAGCTCCTCTCTGAATTCGCCGACGGTGATGTTTGAGTTTATGACCGTTCCGTTATACGACAGTTGTGCCTGATTTGTGAACTGTGCCATAGCTTTTTTCCTTTCGCCGCCCCGGAGGCGCGCCTCCGAGGGCGATTTTTTGTTCCGTCTTGCGGGGTCGCCCCCGCATTCACAGTATATGACCGGGGAGCTCCGGCTGTCACTGCGCGAAAAAAAGTTTGATACGGGTAGAAATTCCCGGAATAATGTGTTATACTTAAATAGCGGACGAAATGCAGGCGCGGTTTTTTTGAGAGGAGTCTTTATTATGCATCATGATGAGCTCGGCGGGGCGGCGCTCGCATATCTCGGAGACGCGGTCATAGAGGTCTGGGTAAGAAAGACGCTGCTCGAACACGGCGTCACGACGCCTGCCGCGTGCAATGCGGAGGCGCTCTCGTTCGTGACGGCGCGCTCGCAGAGCGAGGCGTTTGTACACGTCGAGGACATGCTCACGGAGCGCGAACGCGACCTGTTCCGCCGCGGGCGAAATGCGCACGTGACGGCGCCGAAGAGCGCGAGCACCGCCGAATACCACAGGGCGACGGGGTTTGAATCTCTGATCGGCGCGCTGTACATTGACGGGGAGGCGGACCGGATCTCGGAGCTGCTCGCCGCCGCATTCGGCGACGCGGTCGCGGGGCTGCCGAAATAACGGGTCAAACATCCGCCCGACGCGGATGAGGCTATAAACAACAAAACAAAAGAAACACAGGGAGAGAGGAAACATGAAAAAGTTCATTTCCGAATTCAAGGCGTTTATCAACCGCGGAAACGTCATCGACATGGCGATAGGTGTCATCATCGCGACGGCTTTCGGCGCGATAACGAACGCGCTTGTAAACAACATCTTTATGCCGCTCATCGGTCTTGTCACGGGCGGTACGGACTTCACCGACAAGCTCAACTGGGTCGTCGTCGCGCCGACTTACGATGAGGCCGGCGCCGTCGTCGACGCGGGCGTTACGATAGGCTTCGGCACGCTCCTGTCCGCGGTCATCAACTTCATCATAATTGCCTTTATCTGCTTTATGATCGTGAAGGCATTCAACAAGGCGGCGAAGAAGGCTGAGGAGCTGAAGAAGAAGGAAGAAGAGCCCGCGCCCGAGCCCGAGACACCCGCAGCGCCCCCGGCGCCGACCGAGGCGGAGCTGCTCGCCGAGATCCGCGACCTGCTCAAAAACAGGGCGGAATAAGGTACATATTCCCGCGGTCCGCCGTAAAGTCGGATGCGGGATGGGACGGGAACGCCCCGCTGCAAATAACGCCGAAAACGCTTGCAATTTTCGCCTTTGTGTGGTACAATATATACAAATCAAAGGCTGGAACACGGAGGCGGTATCATGACGCTTCAGGAATCGGGCGAAATGTATCTTGAGACGATATATATCCTGTCCGAGCAGAAGAAAAACGTGCGCTCGATAGACGTCGGCGAATATATGGGATATTCAAAGCCGAGCGTCAGCCGCGCCGTCGGGCTGCTCCGCCGAGGGGGATATATCGAGGTCGACGAGTCCGGATTTATCACGCTGACGGACGAGGGGCGGCGCCGGGCGGAAAAGACGTATGAGCGCCACCGCGTCCTGACGGACACGTTCTGCCGCCTCGGCGTTGACGAGCGTGTCGCCGCGGAGGACGCGTGCAAGATAGAGCACGTCATCAGCGACGAGACGTTTGACGCGCTGAAGCGCTACCTCGCGGAGCACACAAAATGATCACTCGCGGCGGGCGGACCGTATGGCTGCCCGCCGCTTTATTTGTCGTATTGTATAACGCCGTCCCCGGCAGGGGGCGGTTTTTTTCCGAATCGCGTATTGTAATCGGTCATAAAAGATGGTAAAATAATTTCGACCGATAACGGCACCGACCGCGCATTCAGATAAAGGACGGCTGCAAAAACGTGAAATACATCGTTATGATCTGCGGCAGGGCGGCGACCGGTGAGGCGGATACGCCGAATATGGACGCGCTCGCCTCGATGGGCGAGCTCGGAACCGTGCGCGCGGGGATCGGAGATTTCGGAGCCGACACCGCAAAACTCGGATACGGTATGCGCGCCGGGAACATCGACGCGGACGCGGGCGCAGACGCGCCGCTCTCGGGCGGGTGTGACATCGTCTTTATACACGTCGGCGATGCGGCGGATGAGGTGCTCGGCAAAATAAAGGAGCGGATGGACGCGTCCTCTGAGCCGTATCGGCTGCTGCTCCTCTCGGGAACGGCGGCGGATGAAGTTTTGCCGTACGTGATATACGACAGCACGCGCCAGCTCCGCCGGATAGCGCGGTACACCACAGACGAGGCGGAAGCGGCGGACATATTTATGAAGGACGTGGAGACCCTTTTCAAAAGATTTATCGGGGAGTGACAGATGGAGAACATAATGTATAAAAGCACGCGCGGGCACGGCGGGGAGCTGACCGCGTCACAGGCGATACTTCGCGGACTTTCGCCGGACGGAGGGCTCTACGTGCCGGACAGGCTGCCGAGGTTCGATTTTACGATGGCGGAAGCGGCGAAATTTGACTACCGCGAGCTCTCGTACCGCGTGATGCGGCAGCTCCTGACCGATTTTACCGAGGAGGAGCTGCGAGCCGCCTGCCTCGGCGCATACGACTCGAAGTTCGACACGGAAAACATAGTTGAATTGAGGCGCGCGGCGGGCGCGTACTACCTCGAACTGTTCCACGGGAAGACGATCGCGTTCAAGGACATGGCGCTCTCGATACTGCCGAGACTTATGACGGCGGCGGCGCGCAAGAACGGTGTCGAAGAAGAGATCGTGATCCTGACGGCGACGTCGGGCGACACGGGGAAGGCGGCGCTCGCGGGGTTCGCGGATGTGCCGGGAACGCGCATCATCGTGTTCTATCCGAAGGGGAGCGTTTCCCGCGTTCAGGAATTGCAGATGGTGACCGAGCGCGGCAAAAACACGTCCGTCATCGGCGTGCGCGGCAATTTTGACGACGCGCAGAGCGGCGTCAAGGCGATATTCTCGGATGCGGAGCTCGGGGAGCGGATGCTCCGCGCCGGGTTCCGGTTCTCGTCCGCAAACTCTATCAATATCGGGCGGCTCGTCCCGCAGATCGTATATTACGTTTGGGCGTATTCGCGCCTGCTTGGCGGGGTGCTCGGTGACGGCGAGCCGATGAACGTCGCGGTCCCGACCGGAAATTTCGGCAACATCCTTGCTGCGCACTACGCGGGGCGCATGGGCGTGCCGATAGGGAAGCTGATCTGCGCCTCTAACGACAACCGCGTCTTAACGGACTTTTTCGAAAGCGGAGTCTATAATAAAAACAGACCGTTTTATACGACATCGTCGCCATCGATGGATATCCTCGTTTCAAGCAACCTCGAGCGGCTCATATACGAGCTTACGGGTGAGAACGAGACAAAGGACAGCGCGTATATGCGCGGTCTCTCGGAGCTCGGAACGTATACGATCGACAGCGGCGAGCGCGCGGGTCTTTCCGGCTTTTACGGCGGTGCCGCCGACGAGGGCGAGGTCGCGGAGGAGATAGCGCGCGTATGGAAGTCGGACGGGTACGTGATAGACACGCACACCGCCGTCGCCTCGCGCGTTTACGGAAAGTACAGGGAGG
Organism: uncultured Clostridia bacterium; assembly: GCA_947624995.1. GTDB lineage: Bacteria > Bacillota > Clostridia > Oscillospirales > CAG-272 > DTU064. The sequence continues at coordinate 76,137 of CANQMS010000004.1, read as the reverse complement.
CGACAGGGGACGCGACACCGACCGTCATCGCTTCGACGGCGAGTCCTTATAAGTTCGCGCGCAGCGTTCTTTCCGCTATAAAAAATACGGGTGAAAAATACGCGGCGACGGACGATTTCGAGCTGATAGACGAGCTTGAGCGCACCTCGGGCATCAAAATACCGCCCGCCGTCTCGGAGCTGAGGACGGCGCCTGTCGTCCACACGCGCGTGACGGAGAAGACCGGCATGAAGACGGCGGTCGAAGAAATACTCGGGCTCAGGTGATCAGGACAGAAGAATTTAAAAATTCCGGGTGGGGCTTTTTCGGGAAAAAGCCCCACCCGGTCGCGTTTATCGCTTTTTGCGAGGCATCGCTTTCTTTTCGGAGAGCGGCACTTAAAAATTTTCGCGATTTGTGGGATTCGATATTGCTTTTCAACCTGAAATTTGGTAAAATCAAATCGAAGAATGTCCCGATAACGGGAGGAAAAAATGAAAAAACTGCTTTACGCTGCCGCGGCGATCATCGCGGCGGCGCTGCTCACAATGACGCTCTTTGCGGCGGGGAGGTTCTCGAATGCGGGAACGTATGAGGAAGGCTCCGCCGTCGGCTCCGTCGCAACGGATAAGACCGAATACGCGGCGGGCGACAAAATGACCGTGCGGCTGTCGGTGAAAAACAACGGGAAAACTCCGCTCTCGGACGTCACGGCGTACGTCGAGCTGCCGGACGTTGTCACGCCGGACGACGGAAAGACGGAGGTCGCGCTGCTCGGCAGCGATGACGCACTCGAATCCGGCGGGGAAAAGTATGTCGACCTGACCGCGACTGTCGGCAAGGGAAGCGCGCCTTGGGGCATCATCATCGGGTGCGCGGCGGGCGGCGTTGCCGTCATCGGCGCGGTCGCCGCGGCTATAGTTATAAAAAAGAAAAAGGGAAAGGGCGGCGGCGCCGCGGCGGCTGTGCTCGCGCTCGCGCTCATGCCGGCGCTCGCGTTCGCGCTCACGGTCGCCGTAAATGCGACGGGGCAGGAACCGATGCACGCGGAGGTGAAAGTTATGATATCCGGAAAAGAAGAGACGGTGCGCATGTCCCTCTCGCTCGGCGACAAAAGCGACGACGGCGCGGTCCTGCCGGAGACGGTCGGGATAACGCACTTTTCGATGGGCGAGGTGACGGTCGAGGACGACTACTGCGAAAACGCGCTCGCGCTCGAGGTGAAGTATCTCGAATCGTTTGACACCGGCAGGCTGCTCGCGGGCTTCCGCGAGACGGCGGGGCTCGATATGGAAGGAAAGCGGCGCTATGACGGCTGGGAAAACTCGCTTATCGGCGGGCACTCCGTCGGTCACTATCTCTCCGCCGTAGCTCAGGCGGTCGCAAACGCGGGCGTCCCCGAGGCGGACCGCGAAAAGCTCAACGCGATTCTTTCCGAGCTCGTGGACGGGCTGCTCGAATGCCAGCGCAATTCGCGGGGCGAGCCCGGATTCATTTTCGGCGCGACGATCGCGAACAGAAACAATGTCGAGGCGCAGTTCGACAACGTCGAGGCGGGAAGAGCGAATATCACCACCGAGGCGTGGGTGCCGTGGTATACGATGCACAAGATAATCGCGGGGCTTCTCGACGCATATGAGCTCGCCGGGAACGAGCACGCGCTCGAAGTCGCCGAGGGGCTCGGGGACTGGACATACGAGCGCACGTCCGGCTGGGACGCGGCGACGCAGCAGCGCGTCCTCTCCATCGAGTACGGCGGAATGAACGACTGCCTCTACAGGCTGTACGCCTGCACGGGCGAGGAAAAATACGCTGTCGCGGCGCATAAATTCGACGAGGAGACGCTCTTTAAGCGCGTCGCTCTCGGGCAGAAGGACGTGCTCAACGATCTGCACGCGAACACGACGATCCCGAAATTCCTCGGCGCGCTCAACCGCTATATGGCGCTTGACGGCAAGGAAATAGAGGGGGAGACGGTCGATGCGTCCGAATATCTCGAATACGCCGAGGCGTTCTGGGATATGGTCGTTGAAAGGCACACGTATATCACCGGCGGCAACAGCGAGTGGGAGCACTTCGGGCGCGACGGCATCCTTGACGGCGAGCGCACGAACTGCAACTGCGAGACGTGCAACGTCTACAATATGCTGAAGCTCTCCCGCGCGCTCTTCACGATAACGGGCGAGAGGAAGTACGCGGACTACTATGAGAACGCGTTCTACAATGCGATACTGTCGTCTCAGAATCCGGAAACGGGCATGACGATGTATTTCCAGCCGATGGCGACCGGGTACTTCAAGGTGTACAGCGAGCCTTTCACGAAGTTCTGGTGCTGCACCGGCTCCGGCATGGAAAACTTCACAAAGTTAGGGGACAGCATATATTTCCACGACAACGGCACCGTCTTTGTAAACATGTACTTTGACTCGACCGTGTCCTCCGGCAAATTCACGCTGAAACAGGATTCCGACATCCCGGTCGGCGACACCTCGACCTTCACCGTGAACGCGGACGGCGGCAAGATCACGCTCGCGCTCCGCATCCCGGACTGGGCGGCGGAGGACCCGACGGTCACGCTTGACGGCAAAAAATACAGCTACACCGAGAAAGACGGGTACGCGTATGTCTCCGACATCTCGGGCGAGCATGAGGTGAAGATAACACTCCCGATGAAGGTGACGGCGCATCCGCTGCCGGACAACGACCGCGTGATCGGCTTCAAATATGGTCCCATCGTGCTCTCGGCGGGTCTCGGGAAGTCCGATATGACGACAACGACGACGGGCGTTTCCGTCACGATCCCGGCGTCAAAGGTCGTTGACAGCGAGGTGCTCGTTCTGCCGGACGGCGTCTCCGCCGCGGACTTTGTCAAAAACATTGCAGACTATATGAAGCGCGACGGCGACGGACTCGAGTTCAGGCTCGAGGGCTGCGACTACGTCTTCGGTCCGCACTATGAAAAGTACGACGAGCGCTACGGCATTTACTGGCAGTTCATGACGGCGGAGGAAAAGGACGTCGCCGACAACGGTCCCAAGCGCACAGAGGAGGAAACGCTTGACACGGTGCAGCCCGGCTACGGTCAGTACGAGAATGACGAGCTCCACGCGATGGATGAGAGCGGCAGCGTCGGCGTGACGAACGACGGCACGTACCGCTATGCGGAGGCGGGCGGATACTTCGCCTACCGCATGTCTGTCAAAAAGGGCGCCGACAACTACCTCGTCTTCACGCTGCGCGCGGAGGATAACGGCAAATCGCTCGTCATAAAGTCCGGGGACACGGTCCTTTGGAGCTCCGTGCTCGACTATATCGGAAAAGAGAAGACGTATGAGGTTCGCGTCCGCATACCGGACGGAGTCGTTGACGGAGCCGAGCACATAACGGCGAACGGCGAGGAGCACGACGTCGTCGAGGTGCGCTTCGAGGGCGACGGCGGCGAGTCCGCAAGGGTGTGCGAGTTCATATACGTGAAGGAGGTCAAGCTCCTCTATGAGGTCGACGGCGACGTCGCATACTTCGTTGACTGCGGCGACCACAACGTATATACGCTCTCGGACGGAGACAGCTTCGGCGTCTATAACAGCGTTACCGAACAGCTCTACGGGTACGACCCCGTGACGGGCAAAAAGTGGGGATTCATAGACGACCCGACCGACAGGTACAGCGGCAGCTCCATAAGCGGCGCGATCTATACGGCGAACACGTGGGCATACGAATTCAACCCGAAGGACGGCGCGCCGAAGACGGAGACGAACCGCTACACGAAAAACCAGTATGAAAACGGCATCGCGGAGCGCTATCTCGACTACGCGTTCGAGCTTGAGAACGGCAAATACGAGGTCGAGATCGGATTCTCCGACCCGTGGGGCTGCTCGAACATGCACGACGTTTGGGCGAATATAGACAAGACGGACGCCGCAGAGCTTGCAAGCGGCTATAACGTCTCCGCCGGTGTGCTCCGCGCGACGGTGAATGTGACGGACGGCGAGCTCACGCTCAATTTCCGCAACAAGACGCAGTCCGGCCTCGCGATCAACGTCAGCTACATTATCATACGTTTCGCAAAATAAAGGGGCGTAAAGCAAAAAATATCCTCTCCCGCAGGATTCCGACGGGAGAGGATATTTTTGTTTTTTCATCATTTTACGTTTTCCTTCGCGGTGACTTCAAGCACGTTCAGCCTGAATACGGCGGCGGCGTCGAGCGAAGACTCGCTGCATGCAAAATTTCTCGTCGCCTCGTATCGCGCCATCAATATTTCGTAAAGCGCGCGCCGCTTTTCGTCTCCGGAAAGCATCTCGACGGACGCGCGCCCCATGACGGATCTGTAGCGCATCGTCACATATTTTTCCTCCGCGTTGACGTCGAGCCCGAGGGGGACGTCCGTTTCAAATGAGCAGAGCGGATTCTTTGTCAAAAGCTCGTATTTTCTGCCCGCAGCCGCCCCGTGGATATAGAACGCGAGCTTGCCGTCCTTTACGGTGTACGCGAAGTTGACGGGGACGATATAGGGAAAATCCCCGTCCGAGAGCCCGAGCCTCAAAACGTCGCACGAGTCAATGATATCGACTATTCTGCCGATATCCGTGATCTCACGGTCTTTTCTTCTCATGATGAAATAATGTCATCCGGTGTGCTCGCTTTTTTGCGGAGGCTTATTTCTTTCCGAACAGCCCGCCGAGCGCGCCCGTGACCTTGTCAAGGCTGACCTTCGCCTTGATGCCGTCAACGATCTTTCCGACCTGATCGTCCGGCAGGTCGACGCCGATGAGACCCTCGACCGTCTTCACCGGGTCGCTTTTGAATTTTTCGCCGAGCTCCTTGTCGTTTTTGACCTTGTCGGTCAGCTCTTCGATCTTCGCTTTGATGTCCATTTTTTCTTTCCTTTCATTACTTTTAATCTATCGACCGCTCTCCGAGGATGACCCGGTATTTGCGGTAGAAGTCTTCATAATATCCGCCGTCGAGCGCATCGCGTATCTTCTGCATGAGTTCATTGTAGAAGTAGAGGTTGTGCAGGACGGCGAGGCGCATCCCGAGCGCTTCCTTCGCCTTTATGAGGTGGCGGATGTAGGAGCGCGAGTGCGCGCGGCAGGCGGGACAGCCGCATCCCTCGTCGATGGGGCGCGGGTCGCGCATATATTTTTCGTTCAGAAGATTCATTTTGCCGTGCCACGTGAAGAGGTTCCCGTGGCGCGCGTTGCGGCTCGGCATGACGCAGTCGAAAAAGTCAACGCCGCGCCACACGCCCTCAAGGATATTGACCGGCGTGCCGACGCCCATCAGATAGCGCGGCTTGTGTTTCGGCATGTGCGGCTCGACGGATTCGATCGTGCGGTACATTTCCTCCGTCTCCTCGCCGACCGCGAGCCCGCCTATCGCGTACCCGTCAAGGTCGTATTCCGCTATCGTGTCCATGTGCCATGCGCGCAGGTCGTCATATGTGCTGCCCTGATTTATGCCGAAGAGGAGCTGATGGCGGTTTATCGTGTCGGGCAGGGAATTGAGCCGCTCCATCTCAGTCTTGCAGCGCAGGAGCCAGCGCGCCGTCCGCTCGACGGAGCGTTTTACATAGTCGTAGGGCGCGGGATTCTCGATACATTCGTCAAACGCCATCGCGATAGTCGAGGCAAGATTCGACTGGATCCTCATTGATTCCTCCGGTCCCATGAAGATACGCTTGCCGTCTATGTGCGAGGCGAAGTATACGCCTTCCTCCTTGATGCGGCGGAGCCCGGCGAGCGAGAACACCTGAAATCCGCCGCTGTCGGTAAGGATCGGTCCCTGCCAGTTCATGAACTTGTGCAGCCCGCCCATGTCGCGTATGAGCTCGTCGCCCGGGCGGATGTGGAGGTGGTACGTGTTCGAAAGCTCAACCTGACAGTTTATGGATGAAAGCTCGGGCGCGGAAACGCCGCCCTTTATCGCGGCGCACGTGCCGACGTTCATGAATACGGGCGTTTCTATCGTTCCGTGGACCGTTTCGAGCCTGCCGCGGCGGGCGTGCCCCTCTTCTTTTATGAGCGTAAACATAGTTTTTCCTTTGTGCTTTTTGTGTCGTTATTCCGTGCGTCTGAAGTGGCGGTCGAGCTGCGCGTGCGAGAGCTCGAGCGCGACCGGGCGCCCGTGCGGGCAGTACTTGATGTCGGGCAGGCGGAAGAGCTCGTCGCAGATCCATTTGATATGCTCGATCCCGTAGACGCGCCCGCCCTTGATCGCCGCCTTGCAGGCGGCGGTGTAGAGCGCGCGCTCAAATACCGCGTCGCGCGCGTCCGCGGCGGACGTATAGAGCTCGCTGCCGAACGACTGGAACATCGGCGCCGTCATGTCCGATGTGAATCCGGAGGGGACGGCGGTGACGGTTACTTTCGCGCCGTCGAGCGAGAAAACGAAGCCCGCGGCGCCGATATCGTCCGCGTATTCGGCAACGTTTGATGCCTCGTCCTCGGTGAGCGTGACCTCGAGCGGAACGAGCAGCATCTGTGACGCGGACGATGCCGGGTCGGCGCGCATATTGCGTCGCATCTGTTCAAACAGGATGCGCTCGTGCGCCGCGTGCTTGTCGATGAGGACGAGCTTGTCCCCGAGCATTACGATGACGTAGCAGTCCCACGCCTCCCCGAGGATCGTATATTCGGGCGGGGCAGCTTCGGCACGGCTCACATCCGCCTGCGCCTCCGGGATTTGTGTCTGTGTTTCCGCCTGTGTGCGCCGCGCTTGATCGGGGGCGGTCTTCTGCCAAAAAGACCGTGCCTCCGCGCCCGGAGCGGATGAAGCCTCGACGCTCGGAGCGGGGGAGGCGCCGGAGCCCTGAGTGTACGGTACGCCGGCGGAGGACGCAAAGCTCTGGCTGAGGTCAAATCGCGTGCGCGGACCCTTACCCGTGCCGCCGAGGATGACGCCGTCGTTGCCGGTGTCTATCCTTATCGTCTTCGGTGACGGCTGCCCGTCGCGCACGGGGACGAACGCGGATGCCGCTGCCGCCGCGCGGCGCATATATGCGCCATGCGCATCTTTTTCGCCGGTTACGGCGAGCTCGCCGCGCGTCATTTGGCGCTCAAGCGCCGGGCGGACGGCGTAATAAAACGTCTCAAACACGAGTTTTTCGTTTGAAAACTTGACCTCTAACTTTGCCGGGTGTACGTTGACGTCGACGGAATCCGGGGAGAGGGAGAGGGAGAGCACGCAGGCGGGGAAGCGGTCGTCGGGGATGTATGTCGTATACGCCTGCTCGAGCGCCGCACCCGCGGTCTTTGACCTGACGAGGCGCCCGTTGATGAAGAATATCTCGCCGTTGCGGTTGGCGCGCGCCGTGTCCGGCATGCCGATATAGCCGGTGACGCGAAGCCCTGCGTCCGCGTTTTCGTAGTCTACCTTTATCGTCCGCGAGTGGAAGTCGCGCCCGAGGACGGAATATATCGCGCCGGAGAGGTCGCCGTTGCCCTCGGTCCGCAGCTTCATTTCGCCGTTTGAAATGAGGCGGAACGAGATGTCCGGGCGCGAGAGGGCTATGCGCTCGACGACCGAAACTATCGCCGCCGTCTCGGCGGTGTCCTTCTTTAAAAATTTGCGCCGTGCGGGGACGTTTGAAAACAGCTCCTCGACGATGACGGTCGTCCCGGCGGAGCAGCCTGTCTCCGCGTATGTGACGATCTGACCGCCGACGGCGTCCAGAAGCCCGCCGAGTTCCTCGTCCGCCGGGCGGCTTATGATGCGCAGGTGCGAGACGGACGCGATCGCCGCGAGCGCCTCGCCGCGGAAGCCGAGCGTTCCGATCCTGTCAAGGTCGGAGGCATCCTTTATCTTGCTCGTCGCGTGGCGGAGGATCGCGGTCGGCATATCGTCAAATCCGATGCCGCAGCCGTTGTCCGAGACGCGCATATACGTTATACCGCCGTGCTTGATCTCGACGGTGATGACGGTCGCGCCGGAGTCGATCGAGTTTTCGACCAGCTCCTTTATGACGGACGCCGGTCTGTCGACGACCTCGCCCGCCGCGATAAGGTTCGCGACCTCGAAGTCGAGCACGTGTATTTTGTTTTCCTTCACAAAAGACCGCACTCCTTTCAGAAAAATACCGATCTTAAACGGGGCGTTATCCGCCGAGCGAGCGCTTCAGCTCGAATATCAGGTTCATTGCCTCGATGGGGGTCATGGTGTTCAGATCTGTCGAGAGGATGCGCTCGGCGGCGTCATGCTCGTAGAGCGAGAGCATCGAGAGCGAGTCATCCTCGGACTTTTTTTCGGCGGGGGCGCGCCCGGCGCCCTCCTCGACCTCGGAGAGGACTTCTCTCGCGCGCTTTATGACCTCCGCAGGCAGCCCCGCCAGCTTCGCGACCTCGATGCCGTAGCTGTCGTCCGTCCCGCCGCGCACGATCTTGCGCAGAAAAGTGATGTCGCCGCCGCGCTTTTTGCACGCGATATTGTAGTTGACAGCGCCCTCGAGCGTGTCCTCGAGCTCGCACAGCTCGTGATAGTGCGTCGCGAACATCGCGCGCGCGCCGAGGCGCTTTCCGTGCGTGTATTCGGCGACGGCGCGGGCTATCGCGAGCCCGTCAAATGTGCTCGTGCCGCGCCCGATCTCATCGTAGATGATGAGCGAGCGGCGTGTGGCGTTTTCGAGGATATACGAGACCTCGGACATTTCGAGCATGAATGTCGACTGCCCGGACGCGAGGTCGTCGGACGCGCCGACGCGCGTGAACAGCTTGTCGACGATGCCGATCCTCGCCTCGGATGCCGGAACGAACGAGCCGGTCTGCGCCATCAGCACGATGAGCGCTACCTGCCGCATATATGTCGATTTGCCCGCCATGTTGGGACCCGTTATCACCATCAGGCGGTTGTAGCCGGTGTCGAGCAGCGTATCGTTCGGGACGAAATATTTGTCGCGGACGAACTGCTCGACGACGGGGTGGCGTCCGTCCTTTATCTCTATGACGTCGGAGTAGTCGACCTCGGGGCGGACGTAGTTATTCTGCTTTGCCGCGTCCGCCAAGGAGCAGTATACGTCCGTCTTCGCAAGATTCGCCGCCACGCTTCTGATCCTTGCCGTCGCCTCGCCGACCGCGGTGCGGACGGCGCAGAAGAGCTCGTATTCGAGCCCGCGCAGCTTGTCCTCGGCGCCGAGTATCGTCGCCTCGCGGTCCTTAAGCTCCTCCGTTATGTATCTCTCGCCTCCGACGAGAGTCTGCTTTCTTATGTATCGCTCCGGCACCTGAGACACGAACGATTTTGAGACCTCGATATAGTAGCCGAAGACCTTGTTGTAGCCGACCTTGAGCGTCCTGATGCCGGTCGCCTCGCGCTCCGCCGCCTCGATCTCCTCGACCCAGCCGTGCCCGTCGCGCATGATGCCGCGCAGATAGTCGACATCCTTGCTGTAGCCGTCGGCGATGATGCCGCCCTCGCGTATCGTGAACGGCGGCTCCTCCGCAATGGAGGCGCGGATCAGCTCGCGCACGTCGGAGAGCTCGTCGAGCTCGTCATATACCGAACGCAGTTCGGACGAGCTCGCGCCCGACAAAAGCGAGCGCAGCTCGGGGATGATGTCGAGCGTCGTCATGATGGCGCGCAGGTCGCGCCCGTTCGCGGTGCCGAAGCCGACCTTCGTCGTGAGCCGTTCAAGATCGAGGACGGAGCCGAGCAGGCGCTGGCATTCCGCCCGGAGCATAAAGTCCTCCGCCAGCTCACCGACGGCGTCCTGCCGGGCGCGGATCGCCTGTGTGTTGCAGAGCGGGTGCTCCAGCCACGCGCGCAGGAGCCGCGCGCCGAGCGCGGACTTTGTGCGGTCGAGCACGGAGAGCAGCGAGCCGCGCTTTTCCTTTGAGCGCATCGTCTCCGTGATCTCGAGGCTGCGCCGCGTCGACATGTCTATCTCGAGATATCCGCTCGCGGCGTAGATGTTCAGTTCTTTTATGTATGAAATGTCGGAAAGCTGCGTTTCGGCGACGTAGGAGAGCAGGGCGCCGGCGGCGCAGGTGATCTCATCGTCGCGGGAGAAGGATTCGGCGCCGAGCACGCCGAACTGGTCGTCGCACCGCTGCCTGCAAGCTTCCTTTTCGAACCGCCCCGAGTCGTTTTTCGCGGTTAAGGACGAGAGGCGGTCGGAAATATATGAAAACGTGCGCGGGAGCGACTTTTCGTCCGTGTTCGACAGCACCTCGCTCGGGCTGAAGACGGCAAGCTCGTTTATGATTCGCGCCTCGTCGTCAAGCGGGAAGGAGGTCGCCGAGATCGAGGACTGCGTGATGTCGCAGAATGCGACGGCGGCGCGGTTCGCGGCGCTGTCGTAGTATATCGTCGCGAGGTAGTTGTTCTCCTTTTCGCGCAGAAGGTCCCCGCTCGTGACCGTCCCCGGCGTGATGACGCGGACGATCCGGCGCTCCATCGGTCCCTTAGTCGAGCCCGGCTCGCCTATCTGCTCGCAGATCGCGACCTTGTAGCCGCGCGACACGAGCTTGTTTATGTACGGTTCGCACGAGTGGTACGGAACGCCGCACATCGGCGCGCGCTCCGCCTCGCCGCAGTCCCGCCCGGTCAGCGTCAGCTCAAGCTCGCGGGACACCGTTTTCGCGTCGTCGTAGAACATTTCGTAAAAGTCCCCGAGGCGGTAAAACAGTATGTGATCCTCGTATTTCCGCTTGATTTCGAGATATTGCTCCATCATAGCCGTAGCCATGGCACGCGTTTTCTCCTTTAAGTGCAGTTCTTGTCCGGTTTTGTCAGTCGTAGATGTGCTCGTCAGAGACGGAGCATCCGCCGCCGCACGAGGCGCAGTCTCCGCTGCATCCCTTCGGCGCCTCGCCCGTCAGCGCGAAAAAGATCTCGTCGTTGACGCCCTTGATGAGCTCGTCGAGCTCCGCCTTCGCGTCGACAAATTCCTTATAGACGGGGTTCTCGGTGATCTCGAGATAGAGCGTGTTTATCCTGCCCTCGATCGCGTCCGTGAGGTCTTTGCCGACGTCGGGCTTGCCTGCAACGGAGGCGAGCGCCGCCTGCTGGGCGCTGTATTCGGTCATCATCCGCGTGAGCTGCGGCTCACCCTCGAAAGCCTTGTGCGCCGCGTCATAGCGGATGAAGCGGCGGTCCTTTTTTATCGTTTCTCCGAGGTGATGCGCCATCTCGATTATCATGTCGTCAAGCCTGTCTTCCATTTTCAAAAAACTCCTTTTTGCCTTTTTATTATATTATGTCCCCGTAAAGACCGAAAGTATCGGCACGGGTAATTTTGACGCTGTAAAATTCGCCCGGGATCGCCTCCCCGCGGATGTGGACGAGCTTGTTTCCGTCCGTGCGCCCGGTCGGGTCGGCGGGGTCATCGAAACCGTCGTCCGCGAGCACGCGGAGCGTCTGTCCGACGGCGGATTCGTTTTTCTCCCTCGATATCGCGTTCTGGCACTCTATCAGGCGCGCGAACCGCTCCGACTTGACGTCCTCCGGGATCTGCTCCGCCATCCGGGCGGCAGGCGTGCCGCGGCGGGGAGAGAAGATGAAGGAATATATCATGTCGAATCGAGCGCGGCGCATGACGCCGAGCGTGGCGGCGAAATCGTCCTCCGTCTCGCCGGGAAAGCCGACCATTATGTCCGATGTGATGACGATATCCGGCATCGCGGCGCGGAGCTTTTCGATGATGCCGAGGTATTTTTCGGCGGTGTAGTGCCTGTTCATGACGGCGAGCACGCGGTCGCTGCCGGATTGCAGCGGCAGATGAAAGTGGCGGGACGCGACGCGGCTCTCCGCTATGGCGGCGATGAGGTCGTCGGTCGCGTCCTTCGGGTGCGAGGTCATAAAGCGCAGGCGAAAGTCGCCGTCAAGGCGCGATATCTCGCGGATGAGGTCGGCGAAGGTGACGCCCGAGTCGAGGTCGTGACCGTATGAATTGACGTTCTGCCCGAGCAGCGTTATGTCGCGGCAGCCGCCGCCGACAAGGCCGCGCACCTCGGAGAGGATGTCCTCCGGCAGCCGCGAGCGCTCGCGCCCGCGGACGTACGGGACGATGCAGTACGAACAGAAGTTGTTGCAGCCGTACATGACGCTGACCCACGCGCGCGTCCGCGACCGGCGCAGGACCGGCACCTCCTCGGAAAAATCGGTCGAGGAAAGTGACGCCGCAACGTCCGGAAAGCGGCGGCGACCTCCGCGCAGACGGTCAAGGATGAGCTCCGGCACGCGCCAAAGCTCCGTCGTGCAGAACGAGAAGTCGACGTAGGGGTAGCTGTGCTTGAGCGCGTCCGCCCTGTGCTGCTGCGACACCATGCAGCCGCCGACGCCGATGATGACGGACGGGTCCGCCGCCTTTATGTGCTTGAGCTGACCGATGCATGAAAGCGCCTTTTTTTCGGCGTGCTCACGGACGGCGCACGTGTTGACGAGGATGAGCGAGCAGCCGTCCGGCACATGCGACGGCTTATATCCCATCGCATCGGCAAATCCGGCGAGCCGTTCGCTGTCCGCCTCGTTCTGCTGGCAGCCGAACGTCATGATATAGAATTTCGGGCTGATCCCCCGTGCCCGCATCCCGTCCGTCAGCTCGCGCACGGAACGGATCGACGACAGCATCGACGAAGATGCGGCGGGCGGTATCAGATTGTTTTGCCTTTTATCCATAGTCTTAAGAATACCGTAAAACCGCTCGCGCGGACAAAATCATACAATCTATATTATACATAAATCCCGGGCGGATTGCAATAAGCGCGCGAAAAAAGACGCCGATTTTGAGCCGAGAAAAATCGGACGGCTCCCGCCCGTTTTTCTCTCGGCAGCACCCCGTCCGGCATTCTTCTCTTTTTTTGCGGAAACGCTTGACAAACGGCGGCACGTCCGATATAATATATGAAAACATTGAAAAAAGAGGTACGGGATCATGCCGCGCTTTCGCACGGGCTGCTTTTATTTTTATATGACGCGCGCGATGGACTGCGACATTTTGCCGACCGAGTGACCGAACAGGTCACAAAAAGGTAAAAACAGCATCCACCGCCGTTTGTCGTGCAAAGGCGGCGGATGTTTTTTTGTGGGGGAATTATGGAAAAGCTTGCGGAGGCGAGAGCCCGCATTGACGAGATAGACGGGGAGATGGCGGAGCTTTTCCGCCGGAGGATGAAGGCGGCGGCGGACGTTGCCGAATACAAGCGCGCGCACGGGCTGCCCGTCTTTGACGCGGGGCGCGAGGCGGCGGTCCTTGAGGCGGGCTCGGCGCGCATCGGCGATCCATCGCTCGCGCTTTACTACAAGCTGTTTTTGCAGTCCGTCATGGACATTTCAAAGCAGTACCAGAAGCGGCTGCTCTCCGGGATGCGCGTCGCGTACTGCGGCGTGCCCGGTGCGTTCGCGAACATTGCCGCGCGCCGCATCTTCCCGGACGGGGATGCTGTTTCGTACAGCAGCTTTCACGCGGCGTACGAATCTGTCGGGCGCGGCGAGTGCGACTGCGCCGTTCTGCCGATAGAGAACAGCTATGCCGGCGAGGTCGGGCAGGTGCTCGATCTGATGTTTTCGGGACCTCTCTATGTCAACGGCGTTTACGACCTTCCGGTGACGCATCATCTGCTCGCGCCGGAGGGAGCGGTCCTTTCGGAGATAGAGACGGTCATATCTCACCCGCAGGCGCTGTCGCAGTGCGAGAACTACATAAAAAAGCACGGATTTGTACAGGTTGAGACGACAAACACCGCCATTGCGGCACGCGCCGTCGCCGAGAGCGGAGACTTACACACGGCGGCTATTGCGAGCGAGGAGACGGCGGAGCTCTATCACCTCGTCGTCCTTGACCACGACATAAACGACAGCAACACGAACACGACGCGGTTTGCCGTTTTCTCCGGTGCGAAGGAGACGGGGCGGAAAACAGGCGGCAGCTTCATTTTGATGTTCACGGTCAAAAACGCCGCCGGAGCGCTCGCGAGGGCGATAAGCATCATCGGAGAGCACGGCTTCAACATGAATGTGCTGCGCTCGCACCCGATGAAGGAGCTCGCATGGCAGTATTATTTCTATATCGAGGCGGAGGGCAGCCCGGACGGCGAGGCGGGCGAGGACATGCTCGCGGCGCTTTCCGAGGTTTGCGACAGGCTGAAGGTCGTCGGCGGATATGACGGGGAGGCAAGGCTGTGAAGCTCACGCTCGATCTCGGTGAGAGGAGCTACGATATAATCGTCGAGCGCGGCTGCTCGGCGCGCGCCGGGGAGTATCTCGACCTCGACCGGCGCGTCCTCATCGTGACGGATGACGGCGTGCCGGAGCAGTATGCGGACCGCGTCGCCGCCGTCTGCCGCGAGCCGGTCAAAGTTACCGTCCCGCAGGGGGAGGGGAGCAAGAGCATCCGGCGGTTCGAGGAGCTCCTCGGTGAAATGCTGGCGCACGGATTTACCCGCCGCGACTGCGTCGTCGCCGTCGGCGGCGGCGTTGTCGGCGATCTTTCGGGGTTCGCCGCGTCCGCATATATGCGCGGCGTAGACTTTTACAATATCCCGACGACGTCGCTCTCACAGATAGATTCGTCGGTCGGGGGAAAGACCGCAGTCAATCTCGGCGGCATAAAAAACGTCGTCGGCGCGTTCTATCAGCCGAGGCGCGTGCTCGTCGACCCGGACGTGCTCGCGACGCTGCCCGAAAGGCAGATGGCGGCAGGGCTCGCGGAGGCGGTGAAAATGGCGGCAGCGCTTGACGGAGAGCTGTTTTCAATGTTTGAGACGTGCGATATATCCTCCTCGCTCGAAGAGCTCATCGCGCGCTCCGTTGCGATAAAAAAGCGCGTCGTCGAGGCGGACGAGCGCGAGGGCGGGCTGCGCCGCGTCCTCAATTTCGGGCACACGATAGGGCACGGGATCGAGGCGGAGGAAGAACTCCACGGGCTCTGCCACGGCGAGTGCGTGGCGCTCGGAATGCTGCCGATGTGCTCGGAAACGGTGAGGGCAAGGCTTTTGGGCGTCTATTCAAGGCTCGGGTTGAGGGCGGAGTATGACTATGACGTCGACCGCGTCATCGCCGCCGCGCTCCACGACAAAAAGTCGGACGGCGGGGGCGTCACGGTCGTCATCGTCGAGAGGATTGGAGAGTTTCGGTTCGAGCATCTCAGCCCGGATATGCTCAGGGCGAGGCTGACCGACTATATAAGGGAAAATAGGATATGAAAAACACATTCGGCAACTGCGTTTCGGTGACGCTTTTCGGCGAGAGCCACGGAAAATATATCGGCGCCGTACTCGACGGGCTATCCCCTGGGGTAAGAGTCGATGAGGCGTCCGTCGCACGCGAGCTCGAAAAGCGCCGCCCGGCGGGCAGGATTTCAACGACCCGCGTCGAGGCGGACAGGTTCGAGATCGTCAGCGGCGTCTTTGAGGGGATGACGACGGGCACGCCGATCGCGGTCATTATCCCGAACGGGGACACGAAGAGCTCCGATTACTCGCGCGGTCTGCCGCGCCCGGGGCACGCCGACTACACGGGCTTTGTAAAATACCACGGATTCGAAGACTACCGCGGCGGCGGTCACTTCAGCGGCAGGATCACGGCGGCGCTCGTCGCCGTCGGCGCGATCGTGAAGGGGGCGCTCGCCTCACGCGGGATCATCATCGGTACGCATATCGCGCGCTGCGCCGGGGTAGACGACGCGCCGTTTTCGGATATTTCCCGGGAAATCGGTATTTTAAATGAAAAGACTTTCGCCGTGCTCAACGAGGGCGCGGGCGAGCGAATGAGGGCTCTGATAGAGTCTGCCGCCGCCGAGGGAGACAGCGTCGGCGGTGTGCTCGAGACGGCGGTGGTCGGCGTTCCGGCGGGCGTCGGCGAGCCGTGGTTCGACACGCTCGAGGGCGTCATCGCGCACGCGGTGTTCTCGGTCCCGGCGGTAAAGGGAATAGAGTTCGGCGCGGGCTTTGATGCCGCAGATATGCGCGGCAGCGAGTGCAACGACGCGCTCTCCCTGTCGGGCGGTGTGGTCGTGACGGAGACGAACAACAGCGGCGGGATAAACGGCGGAATTTCGAGCGGCATGCCGATAGTTTTCCGCACGGCGGTCAAGCCGACCCCGTCCATATTCAAGCCGCAGAAGACGGTCGATATATTGAAACATGAAGAGGCGGTGCTCGAGCTCCGAGGGCGGCACGACCCGGCTGTTGTACACAGGGCTCGCGCCGTCGTCGACGCGGTGACGGCGATCGCGGTCGCGGATATGCTCGAAGAGCGCTTCGGGACTGATTATTTCGGTGAGACGCGATGAAGTACGGATGCATAGCGGAGCGGCTCGGACACAGCTTTTCCCGAGAGATCCACGAAAAAATAGGGCTCTACGAATACGAGCTCTGCGAGGTGCCGCGCGGTGAGCTCGACAGATTTATGACCGCGCGCGATTTTCTCGGTATAAACGTGACGATCCCCTATAAGCGTGACGTGATACCGTATCTGTCCCGAATGGATGACGACGCGCGCAGAATAGGCGCGGTCAACACCGTCGTCAACCGCGGCGGTGAGCTCTGCGGCTTCAACACGGACCTGCCCGGTATGCGGGCGATGATATCCTCTGCGGGGATCGGGATCCGCGGCAAAAAAGTGCTCGTACTCGGCACGGGCGGCACGTCTCACACGGCGCGGGAGCTTTTGCGCCTGCTCGGCGCGAGGACGACCGTCACCGTCAGCCGCACGGGGCGTGACGGGGCCGTGACATACGACGAGGCGTGCAGGATCCATTCGGATGCGGATATAATAATAAACACGACGCCATCGGGGATGTACCCGGATATAGCCGGGATGCCGATAGATATAGGCGGTTTCCCGCGCCTTTCCGGCGTCGTTGACGCCGTATACAATCCCCTTCGGACGCGCCTTGTTATGGCGGCGCGCGAGCGCGGGATAAAGGCGGTCGGAGGGCTTTATATGCTCGTCTCACAGGCTGTCTTTGCGGCGGAGCACTTCACCGGGGAGAGCCTCGGGCAGGAGCTTGCCGGGCGAATTTACCGCGAGCTGTACCGCGACAAGCAGAATATCGTGCTCACCGGGATGCCCGGCTCGGGTAAATCGGCGACCGGGCGCAAGATCGCGTCCATGACCGGGCGGCGGCTCATAGATACGGACGCGGAGATAGTCTCCCGGATCGGGATGAAGATCGCGGACTATTTTGAAAAATACGGCGAGGATGCGTTCCGCGACCGCGAGTCCGAGGTGATAGCGGATATCGCGAGCCGGCACGGCTGCGTCATCGCGACGGGCGGCGGCGCTGTGCTGCGGGATGAAAACGTCCGCCTACTGAAGCAGAACGGGCGCATATATTATCTCGACCGCCCGATAGAATGGCTGACGCCGACATCTGACCGCCCGCTCGCGCGTGATGCGGACGCGGTGCGCGCACGGTACCGCGAGCGGTACGGAATATACACCGGCACGGCGGACGTCACGATAAGGATGCGGGACGACCGCCTGTGGAACGCAAAAACGATAATAAGGGAGCACGGAAAATCATGAAGCTGCTCGTCATAAACGGACCTAATCTGAATATGCTCGGCATACGCGAGCCTGATATATACGGCAGGGAAACGTATAAAGACATATGCCTAAAAATAAAGACATATGCCGAAAATATCGGCGTCGAGGTCGAGATCTATCAGTCGAACCATGAAGGGGATCTCGTGGACAAGATACAGGCAGCCTACGGGGCGTTCGACGGGATCGTCATAAACCCGGCGGCGTACACGCACACGAGCGTCGCGATACTTGACGCGCTCAAGGCGGTGTCGCTCCCGGCGGTCGAGGTCCACATCTCGGACGTGAACGTGCGCGAGCCGTTCCGCCGCATCAGCTACGCGGGGATGGCGTGCGAAAAATCCGTCATCGGCAAGGGTACGGACGGGTATCTTTTAGCGATACAGTACCTTGCGGACAAGCTGAAATGAGAGCAATATTTGAAAAATCACGCCTTTCGGGCATGGTAAAGGCGCCGCCGTCAAAGAGCGCGGCGCACAGGCTGCTGATCGCGGCGTCGCTCGCGGAGGGCGAGAGCGTCATCGCCGGAGTTGAGTATTCCGAGGATATTTCGGCAACACTGGACTGCGCCGAGGCACTCGGCGCCGAGATCGAAAGGTGCGGCTCGACCGTCAAAATTGACGGTACCCGGTTCCTCTCCGAGGTCAAAGGGGTGCTTGACTGCCGCGAGAGCGGCAGCACGCTCCGCTTTTTCATCCCGCTTGCGATGCTGACGGGAGAGACGGTGACCTTTACCGGCAGCGAACGGCTGCTTGCGCGACCGCTCGATGTATACGAGCGGATCGCGGCGGAGAATTCTATCACATTCGTCAAAAAAGGCGGATGCATAACAGTGTTAGGCAAACTGCCTAAAAAGAAATTTGCCGTAGACGGCAGCATAAGCTCGCAGTTTGTGACGGGACTCATGTTCGCGCTTGCACGTCTCGGCGGCGGGGAGATACATGTTCTGCCGCCGTTTGAAAGCCGCCCGTATGCGGAGATGACGGCGGCAGCGCTCGGACTGTTCGGGGCGGATATAAAATTCCGCGGGAACGATATCACGCTCACGGAGGGGCAGCGCCTCCGCCCGTGGTCGGGCGAGGTCGAGGGCGACTTCTCAAACGCCGCATTCCTTGACGCGTTCGGTCTTTTGGGCGGGGACGTGACGGTGACGGGACTCCCCGAGGCGAGCGCACAGGGCGACGCCGCCTACCGCGAATATTATAAGATGCTTGCGGCGGGTTCCCCCGTGATCGACCTCTCGGACACGCCCGATCTCGCCCCCGTACTCATCGCGCTTTCTGCGTGCCTGCACGGCGCGGCGTTCACGGGAACGAAAAGACTTGCGGTGAAGGAGTCGGACAGGGGCGCCGCGATGGCGGAGGAGCTCCTTAAATTCGGCGTCCGCATCGACGTCGGCGAGAACTCGATCTCGGTCCCCGGCGGCGGGATATCGCCGCCGACGGAGCCGCTGCGCAGTCACAACGACCACCGCGTCGTCATGGCGCTCTCGACGCTTTTGACTGTGACGGGCGGCGAGATCTTCGGCTGCGAGGACGTCCGCAAGAGCTACCCGTCATACTTTGACGCGATACGGTCGCTCGGGGCAAAGGTCAAGATAACGGAATAAGAAAGGTAAGAGACAAAATGATAATCGACGTCCGAAAAAATATACTCATAGTCGGGCTCGGGCTGCTCGGCGGCAGCTACGCCGAGGCGCTCCACCGGTACGGGTTCCACGTCGGCGCGCTGACGCGCCGTCAAAGCTCGATAGACTACGCGCTCGAACGCGGCATCATAGACGAAGGCGCCGAAGGCATTGACCCCGATATGATCGCCCGCGCCGACCTTGTCGTCTTCGCGCTTTATCCGCACATTTTCATTGATTGGATAGAGGAAAATCAGAAATACCTGAAGCCCGGCGCGCTGCTGACCGATGTCACGGGCGTCAAGTGCTCGGTCGTTTACCGCGTGCAGGAGATGCTCCGCCCGGACGTCGAGTTCATCGCCGCGCACCCGATGGCGGGGCGGGAGGTCTACGGCGTAGAAAACAGCACATCCCGCATTTTTGCCGGAGCGAACTACATCGTCACCCCGACCGAGAAGAACACGCGCGACGCCGTCGAGACGTGCCGCGAGCTCGGACTGTTGCTCGGGTTTTCAAACGTCGCCGAGCTGTCGCCCGAGGAGCACGACGAGATGATCGGGTTCGTCTCGCAGCTTACGCACTGCATAGCCGTCGCGCTGATGACGTGCAATGAGGAAGAGCATATAGAGCGCTTCACCGGGGACTCGTTCCGAGACCTGACGCGCATCGCGCGGATAAACGACCTGATGTGGAGCGAGCTTTTCCTCGCGAACAAGGACGCGCTTTTGCGGCAGATGGATATGTTCTCGGCGCAGTTTTTAAAGCTGCGGAATATGATATCGGCGGGAGATGAGGCGGGGATGCGCGAGATGATGCGCCACTCGACCGAGCGCCGCGCGAAATTTGACAAAAAGTGACCCGGGGGACAGGATAGAACATGAACATGATTTTCGAGCGGAAGCTGCCTATACCGCAAGAGGTAAAAAAGCTGTTTCCGATATCCGAGGAGGACACCGCAAACGTCGCGGCGCGCGCCGCCGAGCTGCGGGATATTTTCGAGGGCAAAAACGACAAGCTGATACTCATAATCGGACCGTGCTCTGCGGACAACGAAGACAGCGTGATAGATTACGTCACTCGGCTGCGCCGCCTTGAAGACAAGGTCGGGGACAAGATTTTTTTCATCCCGAGGATATACACGAACAAGCCGCGCACGACGGGCGACGGCTACAAGGGTATGCTCCACCAGCCGAACCCGAACGAAAAGCCGGATATGTACAAGGGCATCCTCGCGATACGCGGCATCCATATGCGCGCTCTCCGGGAGACGGGATATTCGTGCGCGGACGAGATGCTCTACCCGGAGGATCACAGGTATTTAAACGATATTCTCGCATACGTCGCGGTCGGCGCGCGCTCCGTCGAGAACCAGCAGCACAGGCTGACGGCGAGCGGACTTCTGATCCCGGTCGGAATGAAGAACCCGACAGGAGGGGACATCTCCGTCATGATGAACGCGATAACGGCGGCACAGCACAAGCACACTTTTCTCTACCGCGGCTGGGAGGTCCATTCGCAGGGCAACCCGTACGCGCACGCGATCTTGCGCGGGTACGTCGACACATACGGGCAGACGCACCCGAACTATCACTACGAGGACCTCTGCCGCCTCGCGGAAACGTACGCGGAGAGCGGTCTTTCGAATCCCGCGCTGATCGTCGACACGAATCACGCGAACTCCGGCAAGGTGTATACGGAGCAGCCGCGCATCGTCCGCGAGGTGCTGCACTCCTGCCGCATAAATCCCGATGTAAAGAAGCTCTTCCGCGGGTTCATGATCGAGAGCTATATCGAGGACGGCGCGCAGAAAATAGGCGAGTGCGTCTACGGCAAGTCTATCACGGACCCGTGCCTCGGCTGGGAGAAGACGGAGCGGCTCGTTTACGAGATTGCGGACTCGATATAATTCCCCATAAACGACGCGCGGCGAAAAAAGGCGGCAAAACTGCAAAACCGCGCGCCGCGGGCAAACGGGGATAAAGAGAAGAAAAGAAACGGAGAAAAGTTACAAACCGTTCATACATTGAATGGCGCCTTGTGATAAAATAAAACACACGTAAAAAAGGGCGGCGGAGGTGCTTTCTATGGACCCGAGATACGGAGGCGGCGGAGGAATGGGCGACAGGAGAAGGTTCAACGCAGAGGAGAGCTATCGCGGGCGGCGCGGGCTTTTTGAGCGCCTTTTTCGCCGGAACCGCGCGTTCCTTTTCTGGTTCCCGGCGCTCATACTGTACGATGAGCTCGTTTTTCACGTTGCGCGCGGGCAGGGCAGAGGGCTTGCCGGCGTGTTCTACACGCTCGTATTCTCGCTCTCCGTCGGCTGTGTGCTGACGCTGTTGTCGACGCTTTTTGTAAACAGGATAAACGTCTATATCGTGATAACGCTGTCGTCGGTCATAACGCTGCTTTTCATTGTACATCTCGTTTTCCTTGGCGCTTTCGGCGAATATTTCCGCTGGTCGTCCCTGTCCCGCATAGGTGAGGCGGGGCAGTACGCGGGAGAGGCGGCGTCTCAGGTCATACGCGATATAATCCCCATAATGCTCCTATTGCTCCCGCTGATGTTTTACTGCATCTGGGGGCGCGATCTCGCGCCGGCGCTCTCGACGCCGCTCGGCGTCAAGGGAATGATACTTGCGCTCGCGATAATGTTCCACTTGACGGGGCTCACGGGTCTTGTCACCGACAGGGCGGCGAGCGAGGCTTACAGAGGAGGTTTTGTCCCGGAAGACGTGTCGTCGTATTTCGGGCTTATGACCGAGATGCGCCTCGACCTCTTCTCCCACCCGGACGGTGAGGGCGGAGACGAGGACCCGGCGGCAGGCACGGGGTCCTCGGCGGACGCGGAACAGAAGTGACGGAATGATCGGCACAAAATATTGCACCGACCCGGCGCCCCCGCGCCGGGTTTTTCATGCCTTTGCGCGCCAAACGCGAAAATATGGCACACATTCACAAAAAAATACGCCCGGCGGGCTTGCAATCCGGCAGATTTTATAGTATTATTATTAAGGATAGTCCGCTGCGGCGGAAAAACGGAGGTACATAAAGTGGAACACAACGAGATCAAAAAAGCGATAGAGAGCGGCAGATGCGTCATCGGCATCGAGCTCGGCTCGACGAGGATCAAATCCGTCCTTATCGGGGACGATTTTGCGCCGATCGTTTCCGGCGCGCACGACTGGGAAAACAAGCTTGAAAACGGAATCTGGACTTACAGCGAGGAAGACATCTGGAACGGCGTCCGTGACAGCTACGCAAAGCTTGCGGCGGCGGTCAAGGACGAATACGGCGTCACGCTGCACCGCGTCGGCGCTATCGGTTTCTCGGCGATGATGCACGGCTACCTCGTCTTTGACGAGGCGGGCGATATGCTCGTGCCGTTCCGCACGTGGCGCAACTCGATCACGGGCGAGGCGTCCGAGATCCTTTCGGAAAAATTCCATTTCAACATCCCGCAGCGCTGGAGCATTTCGCACCTCTATCAGGCGATCCTGAACGATGAGCCGCACGTCCCGGACATCCGGTTCATAACGACGCTCGCCGGATACATTCACTGGAAGCTGACGGGCGAGCGCGTCCTCGGCATCGGCGACGCGTCCGGCGTCTTCCCGATAGATCAGTCGACAAACACGTATGACGAATGGTTGATAGAGAAGTTCGAGGCTCTGATCGAGCACAAGAACTATCCGTGGCACCTCCGCGACATCCTTCCGCGTGCCGTCATGGCGGGCGAGGATGCAGGCAGGCTGACAGCGGAAGGCGCAAAGCTGCTCGACCCGTCCGGCAACCTTGAGGCGGGCATACCGCTCGCGCCGCCGGAGGGCGACGCCGGAACGGGCATGGTCGCTACGAACAGCGTCGCGCCGCGCACGGGCAACACCTCCGCCGGGACGTCCGTCTTCGCGATGGTCGTGCTCGAGCGCCCGCTCAAGGGATATTATCCCGAGATAGACATCGTCACAACGCCGACGGGCAAGCTCGTCGCGATGGTACACTGCAACAACTGCACCTCGGACCTGAACGGCTGGGTCGACATGTTCGCCGAGCTGCTCCATGAGGCGGGGTGCGACATCCCGAAGTGGAAGCTTTATGACATAGTCTATTTCCAGTCGGAAAAGGGCGACGCCGACTGCGGCGGGCTCATGTCGTACGGGTATCTCTCCGGCGAGCACGTAACGGGGCTCGACACGGGCAGACCGCTCTTCGTCCGCACGCCGGACGGCAACTTCAACTTCGCGAATTTCACGCGCTCGATCCTCTTCTCTACGCTCGGCGCGCTGAAGATAGGGCTCGACATCCTCTTCGAGGAGGAGGGCGTCAAGGTCGATATGATGTACGGTCACGGCGGGCTCTTCAAGACGGAGCGCGTCGGTCAGAGTTATCTCGCGGCGGCTATAAACTCGCCAGTTTCCGTCATGAAGACGGCGGGGGAGGGCGGTCCGTGGGGCATGGCGCTGCTCTCGTCTTACCTTGTCAACAAGACCGAGGGAGAAACGCTCGAATCGTTCCTTTCCGAGCGTGTGTTCCACGGCGACAAGGGCACCACGCTCGAACCGAATCCTCGCGATGTAAAGGGCTTCACCTCCTTTATCAAGCGCTACCGCGCCGGTCTCGCCGTCGAAAAAGCAGCGACCGAGAATCTGTGAGATAAGTATTCGGAATATTAGAGTGCGGGGGAGAAACTTCTTAGAAGAAGTTTCTCCCCCGCACCCCCGCTTCAAGAAATTTTAATTATTGGAATTTTTATTTCGAGGGGTGAAAAGCGGGGACAATCATCGGTTGATTTTTCTGCAACTGATTGATAATTGACGCGTGCGTTTTCGAGGCTGTATAATAAAGTCACACCGGTGAAGATCATGAAAACATGAAAAAGGAGAATTATTTATGCAGCTTAAATTGGGCGAGAAGATACGTGAGCTGCGGCGGAGGCGCGGCGTGACGCAGGAAGAGCTTGCGGACGCCCTCGGCATATCGCCGCAGGCTGTCTCCCGCTGGGAGACGAGCGGGGCATATCCCGACATGGAGATGATACCGCCGGTCGCAAACTTTTTCGGTATCACGATAGATGAGCTTTTCGGTTACGACTGTGAGCGCGAGCGAAAAATAGATGAGATCATCGCACGTGCGGACGCTCTCGGCGTCATGGGGCTGTCGCAGAGCGATGCAAGGCTTGAATCTGCGATAGACGAGAGCATCGCGATACTTCGCGGAGGCGTCGCGGAGTTCCCGGGAAATGAGCGGCTGACATACAGGCTTGCCTGTGCGCTGAAGGACGCCGGGTACCGCCGGAGTGGTGAGGAATGGGACTACGACGCGGACGGCTTTCTCTGTCACATCCCGCGCCGGAACGAATATTGGGACGAGGCGCTGAAACTGTACGAAACGCTTGCCAAGGATTCGCGGAATTTTGATACGGCCTGCGGCTCTCTTGTCGGACTTGTGAATCTTTATTCATGCGTCGGCGACGGCGAACATGCGCTTGCGGCGGCGAAGAAACTGCCGCCGTTCGATATGTCGCGCGAGGCGTGGGAGGCATATGCCGCGAGCGGCGCTGAGCGTGCGCGCGCGGAAGGGCGCGCAGTGACGGCGCTGTTGCGGGAGCTGTCCGAGCATTTGATCCAAGACATCATTTCGCAAAAGCAGCTTTATGAAACAGACGTGCCGGCGGGGAAAATAAAGGGACTGCTCAAAGTGTACGATCTGATATTCGACGACGGCAATTTCGGACGCCATCATATGTACGTTTCGTGGCTTTATCTTTATCTCGCACGCATTCAGTGGGAGCGCGGGCAGCACGACGAGGCTTTCGCGTCGCTCGACATGGCGCTTTCACACGCGGACGCGTTTGACGATGCGTGCGAACACGGGTTCGGGTTGACGGCTCCGCTTGTGCGCGGCGTTGACAGCGATATAAAAAGCGAACGCCCGCCCGTTCCGAGCCGCCGATATCTGCCGGACGATTTTCCAGCGTGGGCAAATCCCGATTCAGAAGAAATAAAGCGCGAAATTTCCGCCGACCCGCGCTGGACGGCATGGGTCGAGAAGACGGAGAGGTAAAATAATGTGCGGTGGAGAAACTTCTTAAAAGAAGTTTCTCCACCGCACCCCCGTTTCAAGAATTTTTACTATTGGATTTTTTATTCCAACTGTTATTAGACGAGGGCAATTTCGGACGCCATCATATGTATGTTTTGTGACGGTATCTCTATCTCGCACGCGTTTAGTGGGAGTTCGGGCAGCGCAACGAGACCTTCACGTTGCTCGACATGGCGCTTTCACATGCGGATGCGTTTGACGACGCGCGAGAGAGCGGATTCGGGCTGGCAGCTCCGCTTTTTTGACTCGTTTTTAAAGCAATACATGTTGCCCTCATCGCGTATCTGCCTTGCGCCATGGCGTTGTGGGGTGATGAGCGCATAAATAAATTCGGGAACGGCAAGGCGAGCTTGCCGTTCCCGAAAGCGTGAAAGTCATATTTTCGAGCCCTGACGGAGGTCGTGCGATTCGAGGTACGCGTCGATGCGGGAGATCACCTCGCTTTTGCGCGTGTTCCAGTCGGGCGCGGCGAGCAGCGGGCGCGGGCAGTCGCCGGTGACGCGGTGCAGGATGATGTCGGGGCGGAGGCGCGATATCGCCTCCGCCGCGAGGCGGACGTATTCGTCCATTTCGAACGGCTGATATTCGCCGCGCTCCCAGAGCTCGCAGAGGCGCGTACCGCGCATGACATAGAGCGAATGTATCTTGACGCCGAAGACGGGCAGGGAATTGATGAGGCGTATAGTCTCGCAGAGCTCCCGCTCGCCCTCGCGAAGGGAGCGGGCGCGGGGGAGCCCGATGATGATGTGAATGACGGTTTTTATCCCGCGTTTGCTCAAAATGTCTATGGCGTCCGCGAGGCGCGCCGTTTCATATCCGCGGTTTATGAACCGCGCCGTTTCGTCGGACGCGGTCTGGAGCCCGAGCTCGCACCAGACGTCCCGGTCGGCGGAAAATCCCGTGAGCACATCGGCGCGCTCCGCGTCGACGCAGTCCGGGCGCGTGCCGACCGCGAGCACGCGGATGCGATGGTCGCACAGCGCCTCCGCGTATCGCTCGCGCAGGACGCCGGGCGGCGCGTATGTGTTGGTGAAATTCTGAAAATACGCGATATATCCGCCGTATTTCGCCGCCGCGGGCGAGGCGAGGTATGCGCGCACCTGCTCGCCTATCGGGGCGGGTTTTATATGTTCGCCCGCGCCGCGCTCGCCGCAGAAGATGCAGCCGCCGACGCCGCACGTCCCGTCCCGGTTCGGGCAGGAAAAGCCGCCGTCTATGCAGATCTTCCCGAGCCGCCCGCCGTAATTTTCCCGCAGATACGCGGAGAGGGTATTGTAGCGCTTTGTCATATTTTCATCCTTAACGTCGCTGTGCGGTATGCGCCTACATCATATCAAAAAACAGATCGCAAGTCAAACGCACACGTATGTAAATCGGTAAAAAGTTTTGAAAAGGGTCCGGGGAAAACTTTTTCCAAAAGTTTTCCCCGGATAAACTTACTTATTCTTAATATACTCGTCAATCGCCCGTGCCGCCGTCTTGCCGGCGCCCATGGCGAGGATGACGGTCGCGGCGCCGGTGACGGCGTCGCCGCCGGCATAGACTGCCTCGCGGGATGTTTTGCCGACCTCGTCCGTGACGATGCCGCCGCGGCGCTCGGTTTCGAGACCCTCGGTCGTATCCTTTATCAGCGGGTTCGGCGAGGTGCCGAGCGCCATTATGACGCAGTCGACGGGCAGCTCGAAATCCGAGCCCTCGACGGGGATCGGGCGGCGGCGACCGGACGCGTCCGGCTCGCCGAGCTCCATTTTGAT
Source organism: uncultured Clostridia bacterium (assembly GCA_947624995.1). Lineage (GTDB taxonomy): Bacteria > Bacillota > Clostridia > Oscillospirales > CAG-272 > DTU064. Next base: position 49,194 of record CANQMS010000004.1, on the reverse strand, counting down.
GCATTTTATCGCGCGGACGGCGCGCTTTTCGTCGCCGAGAATTTCCGTCGGGCTCGTAAGCAGACGGAAGACGATGCCCTCCTCCTTCGCGTGCTCGACCTCCTCGCGGCGCGCAGGCAGCTCATCCTCGCCGCGCCGGTACACGATAGAGACCTCCTCCGCGCCGAGGCGGAGCGCCGAACGCGCCGCATCCATCGCGACGTTGCCGCCGCCGACGACGGCGACGCGCCGCGCGCGCATGACGGGCGTGTCCGCATCATCGCGGAACGCGCCCATGAGGTTGACGCGCGTCAGAAATTCGTTCGCGGAGTATACGCCGTTGCAGCTCTCGCCCGGGATGTTCATGAATTTCGGGAGCCCCGCGCCCGTGCCGATGAACACTGCCTCGAAGCCGTCGTCGAGCAGGTCGTCTATCGACAGGACTTTGCCGATCACCATGTCCGTCTCGAATTTTACGCCGAGGGCGACAAGGTTCTCGATCTCGCCGCGCACGATGGATTTCGGCAGACGGAACTCCGGTATGCCGTAGACGAGGACGCCGCCCGCGGTGTGCAGCGCCTCAAACACCGTCACCTCGTAGCCGAGGCGGGCGAGGTCGCCCGCGCACGTCAGCCCGGACGGACCCGAACCGACGACGGCGACGCGGTGACCGTTTTTTTCCATGTGCGGCGCGGATTTTGCCGGATCCGCGTTGTGCCTGTCGGCGACGAACCGCTCGAGTCGACCGATCCCGACGGCGTCTCCCTTTATGCCGCGGACGCACTTTGACTCACACTGTGTCTCCTGCGGGCAGACGCGCCCGCACACGGCGGGAAGGGAGCTCGAATCGGCGATTATATCATATGCTCCGCTAAAGTCGCGCTCGCGAAGGCGCGCGATAAAATCGGGGATGCGGATGTTCACGGGGCAGCCTGTGACGCACGGCGCGTTTTTGCAGTGCAGGCAGCGCGCCGCCTCGTCGAGCGCCGCCTCTTCGGTGTAGCCGAGGGCGACCTCGGAAAAGCACTTCGAGCGAACCTCCGGCGGCAGCGTCGGCATTTCGTTCATTTTAGGGGACATATTCGGCATTTCATTTCACCTCCGCACGCAGCAGATTGCACGCCCGGTCCCGGGCGCGCGATTCAAATTCGCGGTACATGGCGGCGCGCGACATCGCCTCATCGAAATCGACGAGATGCCCGTCAAAGTCGGGACCGTCGACGCAGGCGAACTTCATCTCCCCGCCGACGGTGAGGCGGCAGCAGCCGCACATCCCGGTCCCGTCTATCATTATCGGGTTCATGCTAACGACCGTTTTGACGTTATATTCCTTCGTCAGCTTACATACGAATTTCATCATGGGGAGCGGACCTATCGCTATGACCTCGTCGAAGTGCTCGCCTGAGTCGAGCGCGCGGCGCAGCGCGTCCGTCACAAGCCCCCGCTCGCCCGCCGTCCCGTCGTCGCTCATAAGGCAGAACGTGTCGCTGACGGCGCGGAACTCATCCTCCAATATAACGAGCTCCCGCGTGCGGAACCCGACGACGGTGTGGACCGCCGCCCCGAGCGTGTGCAGCTTTTTCGCGACGGGGTACGCTATCGCGCAGCCGACGCCGCCGCCGATGACGGCGACGCTTGAGAGCCCCTCCGTCTCCGTCGGGCGCCCGAGCGGACCGACGAAGTCGGCGATCTGGTCGCCGACGTTTTTTGCGGCGAGCTTCATCGTCGTTGCCCCGACCGTCTGAAAGATTATCGTGACCGTCCCCGCCTCGCGGTCGTAGTCGGCGACGGTCAGCGGGATGCGCTCGCCGTCCTCGTCGACGCGGAGAATGATAAATTGACCCGGTTCGGCACGTTTTGCAACGAGCGGCGCCGACACCTTCATTTCGGTGACCGTCGGGTTCAGCGCCCGTTTATAAACGACAGTATACATGGATCAGCCTCCAAAGTGCTGAGTTATAATAATGTAAGTATACCACGTACCGTCGCGTTTGTAAACATTTTTCTGCGCGTTTCCGCGCGCCGCCGCAGCGAAAAATTAAAAATGAAATCGCGCCACGCCCGAAATTTCAGTGCGGGTGAACTGCGCGTGCGGCGGGAGTGAAAAAAGCGGCTGCCGCCGTTTGACGTTAAAAATACTTTTTTGCTGGAAAAAGCGTTTTTTTGCAATATGCCACTTGATATTTTCACGCAGTTGTGATAATATGAGTTGATACTGAAAACAATACTACGATCCCTAAAAGGAGGATTTATAAAGTATGGCACTTACACCCAAGGAAATCGAGGCGAAGACCGAGGAGCTCAAGGCTTTCATTGCCGAGCACAAGGACGTCGACGGACCGCTCATGCCCATCATGCAGAAGGCGCAGGAGCTGTTCGGCTACCTCTCTCTCGACACCCAGGAGCTCATCGCCGATTCGCTCGGCATCCCCGTAACGGACGTTTACGGAGTTGCGACCTTCTACGCGCAGTTCTCACTGACGCCGAAGGGTGACAACGTCATCAGCGTCTGCACGGGAACGGCTTGCTACGTCAAGGGCGCACAGTCGGTGCTCGACAAGGTCATCGAGATACTCGGCATCGGCGTCGGACAGACGACGGAGGACGGAAAGTTCACGATCCAGGACACGCGCTGCCTCGGCTGCTGCGGTCTTGCCCCAGTCATGACGATCAATGAAAAGGTTTACGGGCGCCTGACACCCGCGGACATCAAGGGGATCCTCGAAGAATACCAGGCAAAGTAATACCGGATGGAACTGTCGCTCCATATCCTCGATATTGCCGAAAACGCCATTTTGTCCGGAGCGTCGCTGATAGAAATTGAGCTATCCGAATCCGCGGACGTGCTCGACGTCGTTATAAGCGACGACGGGCGCGGGATGGATGAAGAAGAGCTGCGCCTCTCCCTCTTTGAGGGGTACACGACAAAGCCGTGCGGACTCGGGCTCGGGCTGCCGAGATTTGCGGACGTTGTGTCCGCATCGAGCGGCACGTTCTCGATAGAGAGCAGACCCCGAATCGGGACGACGGTTTCGGCGGAGTTTCCGAAGAAGACGTCGCCGCCGCTCGGCGATATTGTCGGCGCCGTGCGCGCGCTCTTGTCGGGGATCGGCGACGGAGACCTCGTTTTCACGCACGATATGTGTGACGGCGGGATATCATTCCGTGCCGGGCTCGATACGAGGACCGCGAGGCGGATGCTCGGAGAAGTCCCGATATCGACGCCGGAGGCGGTCATCTCGCTCTCGGCATATTTGCAGGAGCAGTACAATAAAAACACTATTTTCGGAGGAGAAAATTTATGAAATCACTCGAAGAGCTTGCCCGGATCCGTGAGGAGATGAAGGACAAGATTTCCCTGCGCCTCGGCGCAAACGGGACCCGCGTCGTTGTCGGGATGGGCACATGCGGGATCGAAGCGGGCGCGCGCGAGGTCCTGCACGCACTCGTTGACGCCGTAGCCGAAGGCGGTCTTTCCGACCGCGCGACCGTTATGCAGTCCGGCGCCGTCGGCGATGCGGAGAACGCGCCTGTCGTCGAGGTCATCGACGAGAACGGCACGAAGACCACATACGTAAAAGTGACGCCGGATGCGGCGCGCCGCATAGTTGCCGAGCACGTGGCGGGCGGCAAGCCCGTTGCCGAGTACATAAGCAAGTAAAGGATCGGAGGTAAGTAAAATGTATCGTGCACACGTTCTTATCTGCGCAGGTACCGGATGTACTTCTTCCGGCAGCGCGCAAGTAAGAGACGCTCTCAAAGTAGAGCTCGAGAAAAAGGGACTCACGGATGAGGTAAAGGTAGTCATGACGGGCTGCTTCGGACTCTGCGCCCTCGGTCCCATAATGATCGTATATCCCGAGGGCTCGTTCTATTCGAGAGTCACCCCGGAGGAGATTCCCGAGATCGTCGAGGAGCACCTGCTCAAGGGTCGCCCCGTCGAAAGGCTCATCTACAAGGATCCGGTCGCAGGCTCGACCGAGCCCGCGAACTCGCTCAATGACACCGCGTTCTACCGTTCGCAGCGCCGCGTGGCGCTCCACAACTGCGGCGTCATCGACCCGGAGAACATAGACGAATACATAGCAAGGCGCGGATATGAGGCGCTCGGCAAGTGCTTAACCGAGAAGACGCCGCAGGAGGTCATCGACATCGTGCTCGCGTCCGGTCTGCGCGGAAGAGGCGGCGCCGGATTCCCGACGGGCAGAAAGTGGCTCTTCGCCACGGCTCCCGCCCCGAAGAAATATGTCGTCTGCAACGCCGACGAGGGCGACCCCGGCGCGTTCATGGACCGTTCCGTTCTCGAAGGCGACCCGCACGAGGTCCTCGAGGCTATGGCTATCGCCGGATACGCCATCGGTGCCGACGAAGGTTACATTTACGTAAGAGCCGAATACCCGATCGCCGTAAAGCGTCTGCGCATCGCGATAGATCAGGCGCGCGAATACGGTCTGCTCGGCAAGAATATTTTCGGTACGGGATTCAATTTCGATATCCAGCTCCGTCTCGGCGCAGGCGCGTTCGTCTGCGGTGAGGAAACGGCGCTTCTGACCTCAATCGAGGGCAACCGCGGCGAGCCGCGTCCACGTCCTCCGTTCCCGGCGGTCAAGGGTCTGTTCGGCAAGCCGACCGTCATCAACAACGTCGAGACATACGCGAACATCCCGCAGATCATCCTGAACGGCGCCGACTGGTTCGCCTCCATGGGCACCGAGAAGTCGAAGGGCACGAAGGTCTTCGCGCTCGGCGGCAAGATCAACCACACGGGTCTTGTCGAGATCCCGATGGGCACGCCTCTGCGCACGATCATCGAAGAGATCGGCGGCGGCGTTCCGAACGGAAAGAAGTTCAAGGCGGCGCAGACCGGCGGTCCTTCCGGCGGATGCATCCCCGCGTCTCTGATAGACACTCCCGTCGATTACGACAACCTCATCTCCATCGGCTCGATGATGGGCTCCGGCGGACTTATAGTCATGGATGAGGACAACTGCATGGTCGACATCGCGAAGTTCTTCCTTGAGTTCACGGTGTCCGAGTCCTGCGGCAAGTGCGCTCCGTGCCGTATAGGTACGCGCAGAATGCTCGACATCCTGACCCGCATCACCGAGGGCAAGGGCGAGGAAGGCGACATCGAAAAGCTCATCGAGCTCGGCAACGAGATCAAGGCGACCGCTCTCTGCGGTCTCGGACAGACGGCTCCGAACCCCGTTCTCTCCACGATCCGCTACTTCCGCGACGAATACGAGGCGCACATCAAGGAAAAGAGATGCCCCGCCGGCGCGTGCAAGGCGCTCGCGAAGATCACGATAGACCCCGAAAAGTGCAAAGGCTGCTCGCTCTGCTCGAAGAAGTGCCCGGTCGGCGCTATCTCCGGCGAGATCAAGAAGCCGTTCGTGATCGACCAGTCGAAGTGCATCAAGTGCGGCGTCTGCCTCGCAACGTGCAAATTCGGCGCAATTTCGAAGAAATAAGGGAGGCAGTAAAGTGAACAACGTAACACTTACGATAGACGGCATAAAGGTGACCGTCCCCTCGGATTATACGGTGCTTGAAGCCGCGAGGGAAGCGAACATAAATATCCCCACGCTCTGCTATCTCAAGGATGTACAGCAGATCGGCGCCTGCCGTATGTGCCTCATCGAGGTCGTCGGCGGCAGAGGACTCCAGGCGGCGTGCGTGTCCCCCGTTTCCGACGGGATGGTAGTTTACACGAACACCGAAAAGATCCGCAAGTCAAGAAAGACGATACTTGAGCTCTTGCTCTCGAATCACAACCGCGAGTGTACCTCCTGCGTCCGCTCGGAAAACTGCGAGCTCCAGGCGCTCTGCCGCGAATACGGCGTCCGTGATTATCCCTACGACGGCGAACGCTCCGAGACGACGCTCGACGAGCTCTCTCCCTCGATAGTCCGCGACAATTCGAAGTGCATTTCCTGCCGCCGCTGCATCGCGACGTGCAACAAGGTCCAGAAGATCGGCGCCATCGGCGTCTCGAAGCGCGGCATCAACACGACGGTCGGCTCGATATTCGGTCGCTCGCTCGTGGACTCCCCGTGCATCAACTGCGGACAGTGCATCCTTGCGTGCCCGGTCGGCGCGCTCCACGAAAAGGAAAATATCAGCGACGTCTGGGCGGCGCTGCATGACCCGGACAAGTACGTTGTCGTTCAGCCGGCTCCCGCCGTTCGAGTGACTATCGGTGAAGAATTCGGTCTGCCGATGGGAACCGTCGCTACGGGCAAGCTCGCGGAGGCTCTCCGCCGCATGGGCTTTGACAAGGTGTTCGACACGGATTTCGGCGCGGACCTCACGATCATGGAAGAGGGCACGGAGCTCATCTCCCGCATGAGCGAGGGCGGCACGCTCCCGATGATAACGTCCTGCTCGCCCGGCTGGGTCAAGTACTGCGAGACGTTCTACCCCGAATTCATTCCGAATCTTTCCTCCTGCAAGTCTCCTCACGAGATGGCGGGCGCCGTCATCAAGTCGTACTTTGCGGAGAAGGAAGGCATCGACCCGAAGAAGATATACGTCGTTTCCGTCATGCCGTGTACGGCAAAGAAGTTCGAGGCTAAGCGTCCCGAGCTCGGGCACGACGGTCTTGCGGACGTCGACGCGGTAATTACGGTCCGCGAGCTGGCAAGGATGATAAAGTCCGCCGGTATCGACTTCGCGCGCCTGCCCGACGGCGAATTTGACAAGCTCTGCGGCGAGTCCACGGGAGCGGGCGTCATATTCGGCGCGACTGGCGGCGTTATGGAGGCGGCTCTGCGTACCGTCTACGAAAAGGTGACGGGCAAGGAACTCAAGGACGTCAACTTCCACGAGGTCCGCGGCATCGAGGGCATCAAGGAAGCCGAGATCGACCTTGACGGCAAGAAGATCACGGTCGCCGTCGCACACGGCACCGGCAACGCGTCCGCTCTGCTCGAAGCGATCAAGCGCGGCGAGAAGAACTACACGTTCATCGAAGTCATGGGCTGCCCGGGCGGCTGCGTGACGGGCGGCGGTACGCCTATCGTCTCCTCGAAGGACCTCCAGTACGTGAATCCGAAGACGGAGCGCGCGAAGGGTCTTTACGCCGAGGACGAGGGCAAGCCGAAGAGAAAGTCGCATGAGAATGAAGAGATCAAAGCGCTCTACGACGAGTACCTCGGCGAAGTCGGCGGTCACAAGGCACACGAGCTTCTCCACACGCACTACACCAAGCGCGAGAGATACGCAAGATAAAAAACCTGTTTTCTGGGGCGCCGGCACATGCCGGCGCCCCTTTTTCCGCACGTTTTATCATCATGCCATACTGCTGCCGCGCTGTTTTTCACCGTTCGACGCCGCAGTTTGACAAATCGGGCAAAACGTGGTAAAATATATTCGGCGGTGGCAGAGCAGACCGCCTTTAGTAAAAGCCCGACCGCCCATTCGGTCGGGAAAACTGATAAAATCGGAAAGAATCACGAAGCCGGGAGGTATTTATATGAAAAGATCAGTCGCACTTATACTGTCGCTTTTTTGCATTTTTGCCGCCTTTCCGGCGGCGCTGACCGGGTGCATGGACAGACCCGGTGAGAGGGGGACCGATATAACACACTCCGCCGCGGATGCGGCACCCAAAGGCAGCACATCCGATAAAGGCACGTCCGCAGACGGAATACCGGAAAGCGGCGCACCGGAAAGCGGCACCCCCGATAACGGCACGTCGGAAAACGGCACACCGGAAAGCAACACCCCGGATAACGGTACGGCGGAAAACGAAACAGAAGAAAACGGCGCCGAACCATGGGAGGCGGTCAAAGAGACGCTTTCCGAGGAGGATATAAGCGAGCTTCTGGACGCGGGGATCATAAATGACGGCGGGGCGCTCCGCCGCTTTGACGGCGAAAAGATCGTAGGCGATCACGTGTTCAGCAGGTCTCTCGGAGTCTATAACGGCTGCGCGGTCGTCGTCGAAGACGGGGTGCTTCAGGCGCTCTGGAATATAGAGGTCGCAGGATATGTATTCGGCATGAACCACTCGTTTCAAATCTATGTCTGCACCAAGGACGAGATCGTGACGCTCGGTGAAGCGTATGAAAGCGGTCTTCTTTCGGTTGAGGACATCGGCGCGGTGCATGAAAAATTCGGCGGCGGAAACGGATACGCGGCGCCTTCCGTTAAGTGACAGCGCATCAGCCCCGCCCGCCTATTAAGGACCGGGAGCGGCAGAGCGCACAGGGTGCATAAAAAAACGTATATCGGAGAGAAAATGTGTGTGGAAGCGCCTTTTTGAGGGCGCTTCCACACCGGCTTTTCGGCAGAAAACTTCAGTTAGTCCACCATGTCGTAGACGGCGGAGAGGATCGAGGCGGCGTCAGCGCGGCAGAGCGGCGCTGACGGCGAGAACTTGCCGTCTTCCGTGCCGGACATCACGCCGATCTGTTTCATCGCGATCACCGATTCAAGTGCCCACGACGGGATCGAATCGCTGTCGGAGAATACGGGGACGGCGTCTGTGACCTTGACTTTGATGACGTTTTGGAGGATAACGGCGACTTCGGCGCGCGATATCGGAGAGTCGGGGTCAAAGTACAGCTTGCCGTCCTCACCGACGCTGCCGGAGACGAACCCGAGCTTCTTCGCGGCGCGGACGTATTTGCGCGTATCGTCGCCGAGCTTGTCGTCGTCTGCAAATTTTGCGTCTGTGACCTCGGGAATGTCGGAAAGTCCGATCGTTTTCATCAAGAGCGCGATGAACTGTTCGCGCGTGACCTCCGTGTCCGGATAGAAATACGCGAGCCCGTTAACATACGCGCCGCCCATTATTCCGGCGTCCGTCATCTTTACGGCGTCGTTATAAGCCCAGTGACCGGCGAGGTCGGTGTACTCGATGCCGGACTTGTTTTTGTTGATGCGGACGGTAACGGCGATCTCATCCGACCAGTTCCCGTATTCGTCGCATGCGCGCATCGAGAATCTGTCGGAGCCGCTTTTGCCTTCGTTCGGCGTATAGATGAACTCGCCCGCGGCGGGATCCGTCACGGTGACGGTGCCCTTCTTCGGCATGTCCGTCACGACGAGCTCGAGCGCGCCGCCCTCGGGGTCGGTCACAGTCACGGAGCCGCGGACAACGGCGCCGCGCATCGTCTCGATATAGAGCTTTGCGACATCGTCGGTGACGGCGGGCGAGAGATTGACGGATTCGATGACGCGGACGTGACATTCTGTCGCGTATTTGTCGTTTACGGTGACGTAAAACGAGGTGTCGGCGGTCGGCGCCGACGGGCGGAACGTGAGTTTGCCGATGTTGCGGCGCGGGATCTTCTGATTTGCCGCGACGGGCGAGCCGTCAAGGAGCAGCGTTCCCTCCGAAACGTCCGGAAGCGTGAGAACGGTGACGCTACCGACCTCCTGCCCGATCGTAAAGTCAAAATCCTCAGGCGAGAATTTTGCCGGAGCGGAGCTCATGCCGGTGACGTTGACGACGACGTCCTTGGCAAGGACGCCGAGCGCGGGGGAGACGACGTTGGCGGCGTCGGTGCAGACGGCGGCTGTCGGGACGATCAGGAGAAGTGAAAGTACGAGTGCTGAAAACTTCAATTTTTTTCTGTAAGTTTTCATGGATTACCTCCGTTTAGTAGTATTTTCACTTGAAATTATCCCTCGCGGAGGCAAAAATATACGTTGCGGCAGAAATTTTTGCCGACGCAATCTTGCATAATATGCGGTTCTGGTGTATAATTGAACAAAGCCGCGCCGAACGGCGCGGAACCACAGAAACAATGATACGGAAGCGGAGAAGAAAAATGCTCGATATCAAGATCACAAGAGCCGAAAAACTGAAGGAGAAGCCGGACGACTCCGTCCTCGGCTTCGGAAAATATTTTACGGACCACATGTTTGTCATGGATTACAGCGACGGGATCGGCTGGCATGACGCGCGCATCGTCCCATACGGACCGATAAGTCTTGAGCCGTCCGCGATGGTTTTCCACTACGCGCAGGAGATGTTCGAGGGACTCAAGGCGTACCGCACCGCAAGCGGGGAAATACAGCTCTTCCGTCCCGACCGCAATATCGCCAGAATGAACAACACCGCAAAGCGCCTCTGCATCCCGCAGATACCGGCGGAAGACGCGCTCCAGGCGATAGAGACGCTCGTAAAGTACGAGCAGGACTGGGTCCCGCACAGCGAGGGTACGTCCCTTTACATCCGCCCGTTCGTCATCGCGACGGATCCGATGCTCGGCGTCCATCCCGCCCACAACTATGTATTTATGATAATCCTCTCGCCCGTCGGCAGCTACTACGCGGGCGGGCTTGATCCCGTAAAGATCTTTGTCGAGAAGGAATATGTCCGCGCCGTCAAGGGCGGCACCGGTCAGGCAAAGTGCGGCGGCAACTATGCGGCGTCGCTGATCGGTCAGGAAAAGGCGGAGAAGTACGGCTGCGAGCAGGTACTCTGGCTCGACGGCGTACATCACAAATATGTCGACGAGGTCGGCTCGATGAACGTCTTCTTTGTCATTGACGGCGAGGTCGTCACGCCCGAACTGACAGACGGAAACATCCTGCCCGGCGTCACGCGCATGTCGTGCATCGAGCTTCTGCGTTCGTGGGGCATGAAGGTGACCGAGCGCAAGGTCGAGGCGGCGGAGCTCTTCGAGGCGCACAGAGCGGGCAAGCTCGACGAGGCGTTCGGCACGGGAACGGCGGCGGTCATCTCGCCGATAGGCGTTCTCAACGAGGACGGCAACGCCATAACCATAAACAATAACGAGATCGGTCCGATATCTCAGCGCCTCTATGACGAGCTGACCGGGATCCAGTGGGGCAAGGTCGAGGACACGCACGGCTGGACGGTAAAAATATAATTATCCGGAAGCGGGAATTTGTCTCCCGCTTCCTTGCTTTTGAAGGGAGAAAAGCTATGTCGGATGAAGAAAAACGCGCGGTAAAGGCGCTGCTTTTGGGCGTGGCGCTCGTCTTCCTGCACGTGGTATTCGCGTGCGTCGGCGTGTTCGGAACTGTCGTTTTCGCCTTTACGGCGCCGTCGCTTGACGGCGCTGCAAAAATAGCGATAATCGGCGTTTTTTCGCTTATTTACCCGGGGATCCTTTTCTGTCTTGCGCTTCACCGCCCAGGGTACGTGCTTTCCGTATTTTTATCTCTGCTCGCCGCATCGTCTCTCGTCTCGTTCTTCGGCGTGAGCACGGCGATCACGGATGCGGTCGCGGGTCCGATGCCGGTGTTCTGGATGCTTGAAAACGCGGTGTCGTCCGCCGTACCGTTTTTGATATATACGGCGCTTGCCGCCGTTTCATGGAAAATGATGCGCCTCCGCCGGCGAGCGGCGGAACCGGAGGTTTGACCGCCGGGCTTAAAACAGTATGTCATTTGAGCTCGTCGTTAAGATGAGCCGAGACAGCTAATGGGAACGCTCCGAACGATGACGACATCGCCGGAGCGGTTTCCATATAAATATTATACGATGAGGAAAAAACATAATGGTGTACAAATTCAACGAAAAGGTGCCTGTAAAAGCATTGGCGGATTTGCGTGAATCTGTGGGCTGGAACAGGATGGAAAAAGAGTATAAAAGCCCTTTGATATCATCGTATTACCATATTGCAGTTTATGAAGATGAAAAACTGATCGGGTATATTGATAGCGTATCAAACGGGGTAACAGATGCCTATATTCAGGATTTAATGGTTTGCCCGGATTACCAAGGTAAAGGGATCGGCACAGACCTGATGGATAAAATGATTGAATATCTGAAAGAAAAGCATATTTACATGATTTCAGTTGTTTATGAGGAAGGGTTGAAGCCGTTTTATGAGCGATTTGGTTTTTATCATATGCTATGCGGGCAAATGGAAACATATTAGGAATCGTACATAGTACAGGCTCTCGTGCAAATTCCCGTTTTTATGACAGGCGGGCAAATCCGCGGCACCGGTTTTCGTCATACAAATCGTTATCCGTCCGCGCGGACGACAGCGTCACAGTCCGGCATGACAAATTCCGCAGCGTTCGCGTTCGTGTCCTCGAGCACACCGGCGCTCGCGCGCCAGCGAACGGGCGGCTCCGTCCCTTGAGCGATAAGCGCTATCACCTCGCCGGGGCGCGCGAATATGCCGCGCGTGCTGCCCCCGGCGGCGCAGCCGTGGACGAACAGCGCGTGCTCGCCATCCCCGGCATCCGTCGGCTTCGGGTAGGGAAAGATATGCTCCTCCCCCGACATGTCGACGTCCGGCAGGTCAGAAAGCCCCGTCACATGTACGTTGTCCGGGACCGGCGACCACTCGCCGTCAAGGTCGCGAAACGGATAGATTTTCGCAAAAAACCGATACGCGTCGATGTCGTAGTTATAGAGCTCGCGCCGCGTGTTGACGGGACCGCGGACGCCGTCCCAGCCGTCGTCCCCGGCGCACTCGTTCATGACGTTGAACCATATCGCCGAGAGCGTTGCGAAATATTCGTCCGGATTTGATATCGCGTATGTGTCGTGCCAGAGCCCCGATGCCTTCGCGTGCCGCCAGAGCATATAAAATTCTTCCGCGAGCGCGCCGTCTTCCATCATGTCGATCCCCGCGATCTTGACGCCGTGACCGAATTCGTGTATCATGATGTTTTCGTTGACGTACCGCGTCGTATATTCCGGGTCCGGTCCATCGTGACCGCGCCGCCAGTGCCATATATTCGCCTCCGTGATGCTGCACGTGATGCCGCCGAACCCCTCGACATAGAGCATGTCCATGTCGTACCCCGAGCGGTGCTCGGGTATGTGGAACGCACACTCGCCGCGCCCGAATATTGAAAGGGAGGCGCCGGAGCGCACCATCCGCTCGGCTATATCGGGGCGGGCGGAGAGCATTATGTCGACGAGCTCGCCCGCGCGCTCGAGCGTTTTCATCCCGTATAGGAGCGCCGCGCTGCCGCGGACAGGTATGCCCGTGTGCGTGACGAGCCTGTATTTATAGTAGTCCTCAAACGGCGCCTCAAGGAGCGTGCCGCCGAGAGCAATTTTTACAGTCGGTGCATCTTCGCCGCAGTCAAGCGGGTCCGAGAGGCGGAGCGTCGTCATCCGGCAGAAGTGAACGTGACCGTCATGCCCGTAGTGCAGGTCGAGCGGAAGCACAGCTCCGCCGAGAGTCACCGTGTATTCGTCCGCCCCGGGCTCGCTGCCGGTCTCGAAGTCGCCGTCGAAAAAGATCTCGATGTCGTGCGCGTTTATCCTGCGCGCGTGCGTCGCGTTAATTTCGCAGCTGCCAGAAAACGGCAGCAGTTCTATCGCGCAGACGCCGTATTTTTTCGCTTCTTCATCCGTATAATATTTTCCCATGGCGGCGCTGAACGTCTCCGCCGTGTCGCCGTCACCGCAGCCGAGAGCCTTTTTCGGGTACGCGGCGAACAGGTCGGCAAATGAGCCGAAGCGCGATATGCGCGCGACCGTTCTGTACATGATCTTTTGCAGATACGGCACCTCTTTGAATATTACCGTGTCGCCGGGGCATATGTCCCGGCGCTTTTCATCATACAGCCTGACCTCGACCGTCTTCGCCCCCTCTCGGATCTGCCGGAAGGGCTGCTCCCACAGCTTCATCTCAACCGTTTTCACAGTGTCTCACCCCGTTTTTTGCGTCCCATGACGCCATTTTAGCACATAAACGCGGCAAATACAATAGTGAAGAATCATCGCGGGGGCGTGAGAATAATATTATACAAAAAGCGTCGGAGGGAGAATATGGAAAGGCTCGTACATTTTCACGGGAACGGAACGGTGACGGCAAGGCTCGAAATAACGGTCGCGGGCAGTGAGGTGACGGCGGAAGGAGCCGGGGGTGAGGCGACGAAGGAGGGCGGACGGCACGCCTGCCGCGCGCTCGCGGCAGGGAGCGTCGGTGGATTCATAGACAGGCATATCGCCCGGGTGAAGGAGAGCTTTGAGGGCGAGATCGCGGATGCGGCGGACGCCGAGTACGAGCGTTTCGCCGCGGCGGGCAGAGCGTACAGATACAGACCCTGCATCCTCCGCGTCGATTACGGTACAGTGCGGCGCGGGCGGAAAGCGGAGGTCACTGTCCGCATTTCGGCGTCCGCCGGCAGGCGCACGCTCTCCCTCTGTGAGGAGAGGCACACGTTCGGCAGGGTGCTCGGAGAGGAGCTTTACCGCGGCGCGAAATAACGCGGATTTTGTCGCGGCGTTTGTGATTATTTCGTGAAATCGCTGTCTTTACGCTTGATTTATACTCACCCCCGTGTTATAATTTAATAAATCAGTAAAAGGCGGGAATTGTCCGCCTTTTACCGATTCCGCAGACGTATGGAGGTATGCATTTGTCAAAGGAAGCAATAGATGCCGTCCTTGCGGCAGAAAAAGAGGCAAAGGAGAAAAAGGCGCGTGCCGCGGAACAGTCGCAGAAGACCGTCACCGACGCCGCGAACGCCGCGAAGGCGCGTTACGAGGCGGCGCGCGAGGCTGCGATGAACGAGATGGCTGCGTCTCTTGACGAGATCGGCTCGCAGGCGGAAGCGCTTCTGAAGAAAAGCAGAAGCGAGGCTGAGTCCGACGCGGCGGCTGAGACGCGCGCGGCGGAGGAGCATATGGACGACGCCGTGTCGCTTATAATAGGAGAATTACTGAAAAATGCCGGTAACTGAAATGAAACGCCTCAGGGCGATCGTCGGGGCGGGCTCGTGTGAGGAGCTTGCGCGGCGCCTTGTCTGGCTTTCCTGCGTCGATCTCGACGTCTCGCCGGAACCGCCGGGAGCCGTTCTTGCGCCCGTCGATACGGCGGAAAGGCGGCGCGGGATCGAGAACAGGATCTCGCAGGCGACGGACGCAATCGACCTTTTGTCGAGCCGCTCGGCGGCAAAGGCGGTAAAAAAGAAGCTTTTTTCGCCGAAGCCGGAGCTCGAACGGGGAGACGACCCCGAGAGGACCGACGAGGCAAAACAGGTGACCGACCGCGCGTCCGAACTGCGCGGCAGGATGGAGGAGCTGCGGGCGGAGCGCGCCCGCGTCGTCGGCGAGGTCGAGTCGATACTGCCGTGGCGCGAATACGACGTCCCCGTCTCGGTCAGCGGAACGGAGACGACCGATATCATCATCGGCAGCGTCCCGCCGGGGAGCGTGTCCGAGCTCGCCGGCATCCCGGACTCGTATAACGCCGAGATCATTTTCGAAAACGATTCGGACGGGGTCCGGTATATATCCGTGATCGTTCACAAGAGCGACACGGCGGCGCTTTTGCGCTTTTTGACATCGGTGGGATTCGTGCGGTCGCCCGCCGCCGCTCTCGACGGCACGGCGGACTCGCTGCTCGCCGAGAGGAAGGACGCGCTGCACGCGATAGACGACGAGGACGAAAGGCTGTCCGCGGAGGCGGACGAGCTCTCCGCCTCGCTCCCGCTCGCGGAATACTATTCCGACACCGAGCGGACCAGTCTTTCGTATACGGATGCTGTCTCGAGGATGACGGCGACTGAGAGCACACGGTATCTTTCCGGGTGGATCCCCGCTGATGCGGAGGCGGAGGTCACGGCGGAACTCGAAGCCATCGGATGCGCTTACGAGATCACGGATCCAGACGACGGGGAAGACGTCCCGGTCAAGCTCAAAAACAACAAATTCGCGGAATCGTTCGAGCCCGTCGTCGAGCTTTATTCGCTCCCGAAGTACGGGACATACGATCCGACATTCGTGATGAGCATATTCTACATGATCCTGTTCGGGCTTATGTTCGCAGATTTCGGGTACGGGCTCATCGTCTCGGCTGTATGCGTGCTCGGGCTGGTGCTCATGAAGCCGCGCGGGACGCTGAGAAAGTTTTTGCGGATGTTCGCGATATGCGGCATTTCGTCGATGTTCTTCGGCGTGCTGCTCGGCGGATATTTCGGAGACCTGCCGTCAAAGATGTCGGCAAACTTCTTCGGAGGCAGCGAATTCAGCCTCGCCATATGGTTTGATCCGATAAACGACCCGATGACGTTCCTCATCGTGTCGCTCGCCGTCGGCGCGCTGCACCTTGTCGGCGCGCTGTGCGTGAAATTCTATGTCCTGTGCAAGACGAAAACGCTGCTTGACGCGATATTCGACGCCGGCTCATGGATCCTCGTGTTCCTCGGCGGCGGATGTGCCGCGGTCGGCGTGGCTGCGTTCCCGCCGCTCACAACGGTCGGCATCGTGCTCGTCGTGATCGGATATGCGATCCTGATAGCGACGCAGGGCAGAGCGGAAAAGAACATATTCCTGAGGATCGGCAAGGGGCTCAAGTCGCTGTACGACACGATATCGTACGTGTCGGACCTCCTGTCATACTCGCGCGTACTGTCGCTCGGACTGGCGTCCGCCGTCATCGGAAGCGTCTTTAACCTGCTCGGCACGCTCGCGGGACCGAACTTCTTCGGGCTGATCCTGTTTGTCATCGCCGTCCTGCTCGGGCACACGCTCAATATCGCGATAAACCTGCTCGGCACGTTCGTCCACACGAGCAGGCTCCAGTATATCGAATTCTTCGGCAAATTCTACGAATCGGGCGGGCGCGCGTTCGTCCCGCTTGAGCCGAAGCCGAAATACTACGTATACAAAGAAAAAGTCAAAACAGCATAATTCATAATTATTATAAGGAGAAACAAAAATGACACTTTTCGAATTGCTTTCAAACGGAACAGCTCTTGCCGTACTCGGTGCGGCTCTCGCGGCGCTTTTGCCCTGCATGGGCAGCGCCAAAGGCGTAAGCATGGTCGGCGAGGCGTCCACGGGCATGCTGACGGACGATCCGTCGAAGTTCGGCGGCGCGCTCCTTATGCAGGCGCTCCCCGGCACACAGGGCATATACGGGCTCGTTACCGCGTTCCTTGTCTTCTTCAAGATCGGGCTCTTCGGTGACCTCGCGGCTCTCCCGACCGAGACGGGGCTCTTCTTCCTGTTCGCCTGCCTTCCGATCGCATTTGTCGGCTACTTCTCTGCCGTAAAGCAGGCAAGAGTCGCGGTCGCCGGCATCAATCTCATCACAAAGCGCCCGGGCGAGGTCGCTAAGGCGATGACCTCCGCCGCGCTCGTCGAGACGTACGCGATATTCGCGCTGCTGATCTCGCTGCTCGCGATCCTCTTCGCAGCGGTCTGAAAATACGGCGGGATCTGTTCGTATCATGAAGAGGCTTGAAAAAATAATCGAAAGGATAATGTCGGACGCGGACGCCGAATGTGCCGCGATCGCCGGTGCCGCGGAGGCTGAGGCATCACGCATCAGGGCGGAGTACGAGGAAAAGACGTCCGCAGCCGAGGCGGAGATCGCCGAGCGCACAAAGCGCGAGGCTGAGGGGATCATAACGCGCGCGAAGTCATCCGCCGCGATGACGCGCCGCAACATCATGTCGGGCGAGCGCAGCCGCATTGTCGACGCGGCATACGCCCGCGCGCTCGAAACGCTCGTGTCTCTGCCGCGCGACAAGTATGTGACGCTGCTCGTCGGGCTCGGCGTCTCGGCGGTGCGCCGCCACGCAGAAAAGGCGGAGGTGCGCCGTGAAAAGTACGGCGAGGTGACGGCTGCCGCCCCATATGAGCTCGTGCTCAACGCGCGCGACCGCGCGGAGGTCGGCGAGGCTGTGCTCCTTTCGATGAAGAACAACAAAAAAAAGGAGCTTGGCGCGGACGCCGTGCGCAGGCTCACGCTGTCGGACTCGACGGCGGACATAGACGGCGGTTTGATCGTCAGGTCGGGTGCGGTCGAAGAGAACTGCTCGCTCTCGCTCCTCATAGAGGGGCTGCACGACATGCTTGACGGCGCCGTTTATAAGACGCTCTATCCGGAGGGTTGACCGTAAGGCGTCCGGCAGAGCCGGATGCGCCCTTCTTTGAAGAAAGGACCTTATAATCGAAATGGCAGATAAACGACATTACCGCGAGGAGGATTACCTCTACGCATCGGCGTATATAAGATCCGTCGAGAATCGCGGGCTGTCCGACATGCTGATAAAGAAAATGCTCGACTCCCCGGATGCGGACGCGGCGATCGCGTGCCTTTTCGAGGCGCGTTCGGCGCTCGAAGGCGCGGGAGCAGCGGCGGATGACGCGGACGCGCTCTGCGACGAATTCCTGAACGATTCGTTCCGCGTCATATCCGAGGTGACATCCGACCCGTCCGTCTTCGACTTCATGCGGTACCAGTACGACTGCAACAACGTCAAGACGGCGCTCAAGTGCCGCGCCAAGGGCATCGGCACGGAGGGGCTGCTTTTCGCGTGCGGGACGGTGCCGCCCGAAAAGTACGCGAAAATGGCGGAGAACGACGATTTCTCACCACTGCCGGAGCTGCTCGCGAAGGCGGCGAAGACCGCGTCGGACACTTATAAAAAGACAGGCGACCCGCAGTCGATAGATCTTACGCTCGACCTTGCGTGCCTTGAGGCCATGACGAAATCGGTCAAGGCTGTGGGCGACCCGCTTCTGACCCGCGCGGTGATGCTCCGCACGGATCTTTCGAACATCATGGCGGCGCTGCGCATCCTGCGTATGCAGATGGCGGACACAGCGGAGGCGGAGCTTTTGGAGCGGGTCCTCTGTCCGTTCGGGAGCATACCGAAGGAGCTCTTAAAGACCGCGGCGGCGGAGGGAGAGGAACAGCTCTTTTCCGCTGTGAAGGACCTTGTCCCGCAGAAGCTCGGCGACAGGCTCACGGTCGGTGTCAGGCTATCGGAGCTCGAATGTGCCGCGGACAACGCGTACCTTGCGTTCGTCGACACGGCGAAGAGCACCGTTTTCGGCGTCAGCGTGCCGTTCTCTTATCTCACCGGGCGCGAGTACAACGCGAAGAATGCCCGGATAATAATCGCCGGCAAGCGCGCGGGGCTCCCGTATGACGAGATCGCGATGCGCGTCCGCACGGCGGGCTGAGGGGGCTCGGACGGAGAATGAAAAAGATCGGAATAATCGGGGACAGGGCGACTGTTTCCGGCTTCATAGCGCTCGGCTACACTGTATTTGAGGCGGAGAACACCGCGGACGCAAAAGAGGCGCTGCTGCGCCTTGCAGAAGACGAAGAATACGCGATAATATTCATAGTCGACAGGTACGCGCGGGAGCTTGAAGAAGAGATAAACAAATATTCCGGGCGCAAAGCGCCCGCGATAACAGTGCTTCCCGACGCCCTCAGCCGTGAGGGTGAGCTGAGCTTCGGGATGATGCGGATCAAACGCAACGTTGAGCGTGCCGTCGGCGCGGACATCCTGTTCCGCGACTGAATGTGAAAGAACTGGAAAACGCTTAAAACGGAAATAACGGGAAAAATTGCAGTGGAGGAGTGCGCGTAAAGTGACAGAAGGAAGGATAGTTAAGGTATCGGGACCGCTCGTCATCGCGGAGGGAATGCGCGAGGCGAATATGTTCGACGTCGTGCGCGTCGGAGAGGCGAACCTGATAGGCGAGATCATAGAGATGCACGGTGACCGTGCGTCCATACAGGTTTACGAGGAAACTGCGGGTCTCGGCAGGGGCGACCGTGTCGTCTCGACGGGAGCGCCGCTTTCGGTGGAGCTCGGACCCGGGCTCATGGAAAATATTTACGACGGCATACAGCGTCCGCTCGTAGCGATAAAGAACGCAGTCGGACCGAACATCACGCGCGGCGTCGACCTTCCGGCGCTCGACCGTGAGAAAAAGTGGTATTTCGAGGCGACGGCGAAGCGCGGGGACCGCGTTGTCGGCGGCGACGTTTACGGCGTCGTCAAGGAAAACGAGGTCGTCCGCCACAAGATCATGGCGCCTCCCGGCACGGATGGGACGATAGAGGAGCTGTTGTCCGGATATTACACGGTCACGGACCCGATAGGAAAGCTCTCGCGCCCCGACGGGACTGTCGAAAATATCATAATGATGCAGAAGTGGCCCGTCCGCGTCGCCCGTCCGTACAAAGAAAAGCTGCCTCCGAACGAACCGCTCATCACGGGGCAGAGAAACGTTGACTCGATGTTCCCGGTCGCGAAGGGCGGCACAGCGTGCATCCCCGGACCGTTCGGCTCGGGAAAGACGGTCGTGCAGCACCAGCTCGCCAAGTGGAGCGACGCGGACTTTGTTATCTACATCGGCTGCGGCGAGCGCGGCAACGAGATGACGGACGTTCTGCTCGAATTCCCCGAGATCGCGGACCCAAAGACGGGCTCGTCGCTCATCAAGCGCACCGTCCTCATCGCGAACACGTCCGATATGCCGGTCGCGGCGCGCGAGGCGTCCGTTTACACCGGCATCACGATAGCGGAATATCTGCGCGACATGGGCTGCTCCGTCGCCGTCATCGCGGACTCGACGTCACGCTGGGCGGAGGCTCTGCGTGAAATGTCCGGCAGACTTGAGGAAATGCCCGGCGAGGAGGGCTACCCCGCGTACCTGACCTCGCGCCTTGCTCAGTTCTACGAGCGCGCCGGAATGGTCCGCTGCTGCGGCAGCGACGAGCGCATCGGCGCCCTGACGGCGATCGGCGCCGTATCGCCTCCCGGCGGCGATATTTCGGAGCCCGTCTCACAGGCGACGCTCAGGATCGTCAAGGTCTTCTGGGGGCTTGATTCGTCCCTCGCGTACAAGCGCCATTTCCCCGCAATAAACTGGCTGAACTCATATTCGCTTTATAAAGACAGGCTCGCGCCGTGGTACGAGAAAAACGTCGCGTCCGACTGGATGGCGCAGATCACGGAGGCGATGCGCATACTCTCCGCCGAGGCGGAGCTCGACGAGATAGTCAAGCTTGTCGGCATAGACGCGCTCTCCGCGTCCGACAGGCTGACGCTCGAGGTCGCGCAGTCCATCCGCGAGGACTTTTTGCAGCAGGACGCGATGTCTCCGGACGACTCGTACTGCCCGCCCGAAAAGCAGCATGACCTGCTTACGCTGATTCTCTATTTCCGTGACGCGGCGTCCCGCGCGATCGGAACAGGCGCCGATATCGAGAAGATCTCGGAGCTGCCCGTCCGTGAACGCATCGGGCGCGCAAAATCCGCGCCTGTCGCCGAATATAAGCGGGAATTCGCCGAGATACGCGCCGAGATAGACGCGGAGCTCTCATCCCTCGGAGGAAACAGATAATGTACAGAGAATACAGAACGATAGAAGAAGTCGCCGGTCCTCTGATGCTCGTGCGCGACGTCGACGACGTCAAGTACGACGAGCTCGGCGAGATAATAATGCCGACGGGGGAGGTCCGCCGCTGCCGCGTACTCGAGGTCAACGGGTCGGACGTGCTCGTTCAGCTTTTTGAATCTTCGGCGGGGCTGAACCTCGAATATTCGAAGGTCCGCTTCACCGGTCACGGAGTACAGCTTCCCGTTTCGCGCGAGATGCTCGGTCGCGTCTTCAACGGCATGGGCGAGCCGATAGACGGCGGAGCCAAGCTGATACCGGAGGCTGTGCGCGACATCAACGGGACGCCGATCAACCCGGCGTCGAGAAAATATCCGTCCGAGTTTATCGAGACGGGCGTCTCGACCATTGACGGGCTGAACACGCTCGTCCGAGGGCAGAAGCTGCCGATATTCTCCGGCTCCGGGCTTCCGCACGCGAACCTCGCGGCGCAGATAGCGCGTCAGGCGAAGGTGCGCGGGACGGACGAAAAGTTCGCCGTCGTGTTCGCCGCAATCGGCATCACGTTTGAGGAAGCGGATTTCTTCATTTCTGACTTTAAAAAGACCGGCGCCATCGACAGGACGGTGCTGTTCATAAATCTGGCGTCCGACGCCGCGATCGAGCGTATCTCGACGCCGCGTATGGCGCTGACCGCCGCAGAGTATCTGGCGTTCGACTGCAACATGCACGTGCTCGTCATCATGACGGACATCACGAACTATGCGGAGGCGCTGCGCGAGGTGTCCGCCGCGCGCAAGGAGGTCCCCGGTCGCCGCGGATATCCCGGCTACCTCTACACGGACCTCGCAACGATGTACGAGCGCGCCGGCAGGCGCGAGGGCAGCGACGGGAGCATCACGATGATCCCGATACTGACGATGCCAGAAGACGACAAGACGCACCCCATCCCCGACCTTACGGGGTACATCACCGAGGGACAGATAATCCTTTCGCGCGAAATATACCGCAAGGGATATCTGCCGCCGGTCGACGTTCTCCCGTCGCTGTCGCGACTGAAGGACAAGGGCATCGGCGCGGGGCGCACGCGCGAGGATCACTCCGGTACGATGAACCAGCTCTTCGCCGCGTACGCGCGCGGCAAGGAGGCAAAGGAACTGATGGTCGTCCTCGGCGAGTCGGCGCTGACGCCGATCGAGCGGCTCTATGCGAAGTTCTCGGACGAATTTGAGGCGAGATACGTCAATCAGGGCTTCTACGAGGACAGAACGATCGAGCAGACGCTCGACCTTGGCTGGGAGCTCTTGCACATACTGCCGAAATCCGAGATGAAGCGCATCAAGCCCGCGATCCTCGATAAATATTGGTAAGGTGACGGCATATGCCAACGATCAACGTAAATCCGACAAGGATGGAGCTGAAAAAGCTCAAGGGCAGGCTGACGACGGCGCGGCGCGGTCACAAGCTGTTGAAGGACAAGCGCGACGAGCTGATGAAGCAGTTTCTGAACATCGTTCGCGAGGAAAAGGACCTGCGCGCCTCACTCGAAGAGAGGCTCGCAAAGGTGAAGGGCAGCTTTGAGGTCGCGGCGGCGACGATGAGCCGCCGTGTCCTGACCGAGGCGCTCATGCTCCCGAAATCGGAGGGAACGCTCACGGTCACGGACCTGAACGCAATGAGCGTTACCGTCCCGCGCTTCTACTATGAGGAGGTCCCGCGTACGGGCGGGGTCAGCTACGGCTTTCTCTATACGTCGGGCGAGCTCGACCGCGCGGTCGAGGAGCTCTCCGACATGTCGGCGGAGCTCGTGAGACTCGCGGAGCTGGAAAAGACCGCGGAGCTCATGGCGGCGGAGATAGAGCGCACGCGCAGGCGTGTCAACGCGCTTGAAAACATAATGATCCCCGGCTATGAGGAGACGATAAAGAGCATTTCGATGAAGCTTGATGAAAACGAGCGCGGCAACACGACGCGCCTGATGAAGGTCAAGGACATGATGCTCGAGGCGCAGCGCGAGGCGAACCGCGCACGCGAGGCGGACCGCGCCGGCATCACGGGGGCGTCCGTATGAGCGAGCGCGACAAGCTCCACACGGGGGAGCTCTACGACCCGGCAGACCCGGAGGTGATGGCGGAGCAGATAATGTGCCTCGAGCGCCTGTACGATTATAACGCGACACGTCCGTCCGAAACGTATAAGCGTGAGATGCTTCTTCGCGCGATGTTCGCGGAGGCGGGCGAGGGCTGCTATGTCGAGCCGCCGCTGCGCGCGAACTGGGGCGGGCACCACGTCCACTTCGGGAATAACGTGTACGCAAACTTCAATTTGACGCTCGTCGACGACACGCACATCTACGTCGGCGACAACGTCATGTTCGGTCCGAACGTCACCGTCGCTGCGGCGGCTCACCCCGTTGACCCGGAGCTGCGCCGCCGCGGGCTGCAATACAATATGCCCGTTCGGATAGGCGCAAACGCATGGATCGGTGCCGGCGCGATAATTCTGCCCGGCGTTACGATCGGTGAAAACGCCGTCATCGGCGCGGGCAGCGTCGTCACGCGGGACATCCCGGCAAACGTCGTTGCGGTCGGTGATCCGTGCCGCGTAATGCGGGAGGTCGGCGAGCGGGACCGGGAATATTAT
This sequence comes from uncultured Clostridia bacterium, assembly GCA_947624995.1. Classification (GTDB taxonomy): domain Bacteria; phylum Bacillota; class Clostridia; order Oscillospirales; family CAG-272; genus DTU064. The sequence continues at coordinate 25,520 of CANQMS010000004.1, read as the reverse complement.
TTCGGGGACAGGCGCGTGGACAAAAGCTTTTTGCAGTGACGGATCGAAAATAACAAAGCAAAAAATTTATTTTAAATAAGCGGAGGTATTTATGCTTAAAACAAAGAATTACGAATTCTGGTTCCTCACGGGTTCTCAGGACCTCTACGGCGATGAGTGTCTGCGCATCGTCGCGGAGCACTCGCATAAGATCGTTGACGCGCTCAACGAGTCCGGCAAGTTCCCGTACCCGATCGTGTGGCGTCCGACGCTGATAGACAGCGTTTCGATCCGTGAGGCGCTCGCCGCGGCAAACGCATCCCCGGACGTCGCGGGCTGCATCGTCTGGATGCACACGTTCTCGCCCGCAAAGATGTGGATCCGCGGGTTCAACGAGTACAGAAAGCCGCTTTTGCACCTGCACACGCAGTTCAACCGCGACATCCCGTTCGACACGATCGACATGGACTTCATGAATCAGAACCAGTCGGCGCACGGCGACCGCGAGTTCTCGCATATGCTGACCCGCATGGGGACGCCGAGAAAGATCGTCTCCGGTCACTGGTCGGACGAGAAGACGCAGGAGAGGATCGCGGACTGGATGCGCACCGCGATCGGCGCGCTCGAATCCCGCTCCCTCCGTATCCTCCGCGTCGGCGACAATATGCGTGACGTCGCCGTCACCGAGGGCGACAAGGTCGAGGCAGAGCAGAAGTTCGGCTGGGAGATCGACGCCTACAACATCACGGACGTCGACGAATACGTCCGCGCCGTCCCCGAGGCGGACACGAACGCGCTGACCGACGAATACTACGATACATACGACCTCATCACGGACGGCAGAGATCCCGCCGAGTTCCGCGCGCACGTCGCAGAGCAGGCGAAGATCGAGCTCGGTTTCCGCAAATTTGTCGAAGAGCACAACTATCACGCGGTCGTCACGAACTTCCAGATGCTCGCGGGACTGCATCAGCTCCCCGGTCTTGCAATGCAGCGCATGATGCAGGACGGCTACGGCTTCGGCGCCGAGGGCGACTGGAAAACGGCGGGCGTCGTCCGCCTCTTCAAGCTCATGACCGCCGGAAAGAAGGGCGCTATGGGCACGTCCTTTATGGAGGACTACACGTACCATCTCGAACCCGGCAACGAGGCTATCCTTCAGGCGCACATGCTTGAGGTCTGCCCGACGATCGCGTCCGCAAAGCCCGCGATCCGCGTCTGCCCGCTCTCCATGGGAGACAGGGAAGACCCGGCGCGCCTCGTCTTCACGGCGAAGCCCGGCAGAGGCGTCGCTTGCTCGCTCGTTGACCTCGGTCACCGCTTCCGCATGATCATCAACGAGGTCGAGTGCATCCCGCAGACAAAGCCGATGCCGAATCTGCCCGTCGCGTCCGCACTGTGGCGCACGCTGCCCGACTTCAGAACGGGCACGGAGGGCTGGCTGATGTGCGGCGGCGCGCATCACACCGCGTTCACGTATGACCTCACGCGTGAAAACGTCGTCGACCTCTGCGATTACTTCGGGATCGAGAGCGTCGTTATCGGAGAGGGCACAACGGTCGAATCGCTCAAGCGCGACCTCATGCTCGGCGAGGTTTATTACAGATAAAAAAGCGCTCACAAAAGCCGGAGGGGAGCCCAAAAAAAGGCTCCCCTCCGGGCTTACATACCGAGATATAAAATAAAGGAAATGCTGGACAGAAAAAGGATAAGGGCAAAGAGAATACATGCGGTAATAATCGCCATTATAACAACGGTAATATGCGGTCTGCTTGTTGCGCTCGCCGTCGCGCTCTTCGTGATAGACAAGCTCAACAAGAACAACCTTTTTATAAAGAGCGTGCTCGTCGACAACAACTATATCCTCAATATGAACGCAAATTACAGCAACGAGGGCGCGGACGATGGCATAGATGAGGCTATGGACCCCGTGGCGTATGCTATAAATCAGCTTTTCAAAGCCGTTGGCGAGCTTGACGAATTCAAGGTACCGATGAAGTATCTGCGCATCCGGGAGGGCGGAGCCGTGTCGGTGGACATCTCCGGTCCCATGGAGGATGAGTATCTCGACGACATGGGCGAATGGAGCTATGTCATATTTGTCTATTTCAGCGAAAATGACGACTCGCCGATCATTCTCGGCGAGCAGATGACGTCGGATTCGATATATGAAGCCAGCGAGCTCCCCGGGGCAGATGGCGTATATATGGATGTACGCGATGAAGAAGGCGTTCCGGACGGATACACGCTCAAGCAGTTCCGGCAAGAATACAGCCTTGACACCGTCATTCAAATGCTCAATGATTTCTTTGCCGAGGCACGCGATACATACAGCGCGAACGGGGTCGGTCCCGCCGCGGACAGGCTGGTCGAGGACTATTTCAAAAAGACTCTCTTTTACCGGTACGATCTCGCGTTCGAATCGACGGAGAAAAAGAGGTGCGCGCTGCTCGACGTGCCGTACATCACGCAGGAGGGCATCCTGCCGAACGGATGTGAATCCGTCTCCGCCGTGATGCTGCTGCGCTATCTCGGGTACGATATCACGCCCGAGGAGTTCGTCGACGGTTATCTTGAGTGCGAGCCGGTTTCGATCAGGTGGGGCTGCCGGTACGGACCGAATCCCAAGCTCAAGTACGCGGGTGACCCCCGGTCCGAGGATCAGGGCTACGGCTGTTTCGCGCCGGTCATCGTCCGCGCGCTGAATAAGTTCCTCGCGGAGGAGGACTGTCACGCGAAGAACGTCTCCGGTATGTCGCTCGAACAGCTCAAAAAGGAGTTCATCGACCACGGGATCCCCGTCGCCGTCTGGGTAACGGTCGGCATGGAGGAGATAGACAAGATCATCCTTTGGCAGTCGACGGACGGGGAAGAGAGCTTTATGTACCCGGCAAACGAGCACTGTATGGTGTTCTGCGGCTATGGCAGCGGCGTGTATATATTCGCCGACCCCTACGGCTCAAACGGGCTCGTGGCATATCCGATAGACGAGTCCGTCCTCGCGTATAATTCGCTCAATATGCAGTCCGTCGTCGTGCTCCCGGACGGGAACATCGGCGGAAGATAATAAAAAAAGATACGCCCGCATCGGAGGCACGGAAAGCCGCGCCGATGCGGGCAAAATTTTTGGGGAAAATGCGGGAAAGAGTTGGCAATCACATCACACGATGGCGCAATGTGAGCATATTTCGAAGGCGATTCGGAGGCTCGATACATGGGTGATGCGGAACGCCTGCGGCGTCGGCGCGGAGCCGACGTTCACATGGATCACGGCGGCGCGGGTGATCTCGGTCATCCTGTTTGCGCTCGGCGCGGCGGGGACGGTATATTCGATAGTCACGTTTGCAGGGCTTTGACGCTCACATAATGTAAACAGCCCACGCGACGACGAGGTGAAGGAGGATGAACAGCGGCAGCGGGATCATAAAGCTCGTGTGTTGCGTCTTGTGGCGGATGAGCTGCATTGTGACGTACATCGTCAGCGCGCCTCCGAGGAACGCTACGAGCAAAAGCACGCGCTCCGGGATCCTGCGCCCGCGCTTCCACGACGCGGACTTGTCGTAAACGGTCAGAACGACGGCTATAACGGATATGACTGCGAACCAGCACGCGAGCGGCAGCCGCAATAATTCGATGAGCTCACGGATCTCCATCAGTTTTTCTCCTCAATATAAAGGCATCCCGCGTCGAACAGCGGCAGACTTGAAAGCGCTGAAAGCGTGACGCCGCTCTTCGCCGCCGCGCTGCGTATGATATCGGCGGACGGGTGGGCGGCAAAGTCGCCGAGCGTGAACAGCGCGCCGTCCGCAAAAAATGACGCGCCGCCGAAAAAGCCCGTGTCGTATCCTTCGAGCGCGATGTGCCCGGGGGCTATAAGATAGGCGCCGATCCCGCGCGACTGAGCCGCGCGGCAGATGCGCGTGTCCGCCGTGATGACGGCGGATGAGCGTTCACCGCCGAGAATGGCGGTCGAGCACTTTGTGTACCCCTGCGCGACGTTCAGCGTCGGCGTCATATGCTCCGCCGCGCACCGCTTGACCGCGGGCGAGACAGCGTCCGCGCGCCCGAACAGCGCGCCGCCGAAGACGGCGCAGTTGAAGGCGACGTCTCCGGGATATTCGGCAGAGGCGCCGTCCGACGTTACCGTGAGCGAGAGATTCGGAAGAAGGGAAGTTATCTTTTCCACCGCGGCAGCGAACGCAACGTTTTCCATATGTACGGCACGGACGAAGAGCTTATCCCAGCCGCAGAACAAAAGCATATCCGGGTGCGAGGCGACGGGCTCCGGCAAATCCGCCATCGGCGGCATTATAACAATGTCAAAGCCGCGCTCCCGCGCGGCGGAGACGATGCCGTCCGGCGTGTTGTGTGACAGCAGCAGAACGCCCATAAATTATACCTCCGGCGCGTAAAAGAAATAAAAACGGGCAGACTTTTGTGAAAAAGTCTGCCCCTGCGCGTTTACTAAAACGATCAGACGGCGCGCGTTACCTTGCCGGAGCGAAGGCAGCGAGAGCAAATGCTAACGGTCTTGTGAGTGCCGTTATCATCTATGCGAACTTTTCTGATGTTGGGTTTCCACGTTCTCGACGTCTTGCGCTCGGAGTGAGAAACATTGTGACCGAAGGTCACGCCCTTACCGCAGATACAGCATTTTGCCATAGAGATACACCTCCAAATATATGAATAAATCATCATCAAATCACGAACAAAGGTATTATATCATAAGAAAATCGGAAATGCAATAGGCAGCAGAAGAAATTTTTTAATTTCCGCGAATTTTTTAGCTCAGAACCGCACCTCTCCCGTGCTGCGAACGCCGACACCTTTTCACTCTTCACTATTACCTATTACTTCCAAAAAGCGGCAAGGAGAGCACGCGGTGAAGAGTGAAGAGTGAAGAGTGAAGAGTGAAAAGGTAAAAATCGGCAGAGCTGCGCTCTGCCGATTTTTAACGGAGAAGAAGAGATTCGAACTCTTGAACCGTTTTTGGCGGTTACGCGATTTCCAGTCGCGCGCCCTCGACCAACTAGGCGACTTCTCCAAAACGATATGGGGCTGCCGCGCCGGATCAAACCGACTTTCCGACAGCCCTCATATTTTATCATAACGCTATACGCTTGTCAAGATATTAGGCGGACTTTTTTTAAAACTTTCCGCCGAATATCACGCTCGGTCACATGTAGCGCGCGTAGAGCTCGTTCATTTTGCGGTATGCGGCGGCATTTATTCCCGCTAACTGCTCGCGCGTGACGCGGAAACGCCAGTTGCCCTCGGCGACGCCCGGGGTGTTCATCCGCGTGTCGGCGCCGTAACCGAGGATATCCTGTATCGGGATTATCGCGAGCCCGGCGGACGAGGCGATGACGGTCCGGACAACGCGCTCGCGCGCGCGGTTCCAGTCGTCCGGGCAGCCGCAGTAATCGAAGAGCTCCGCGCGCATATGCGGAGGCATCTCCCAGATGGCGCCGAGCATCGTGTTGTTGTCGTGCGTACCCGTGTAGGCGACGCAGTTGTTTATGTAGTTGTGCGGGCGGTGGCAGGAGTCCCCGCCGCCGAGGAAGCCGAACTGGAGCACCCTCATTCCGGGGAAGCCGCTGTAATCGAGCAGCTCACGCACATCGTCCGTGATGTCGCCGAGGTCCTCGGCGATTATGAGCTTGTCGCCCGCGACGTCGCGGATCATGTCGACGAACGCCTCACCCGGACCCTTTACCCATTCGCCGTTCTTCGCCGTCTTTTCGCCCGCCTTGACGCGGTAGTACGACTCGACCGCGCGGAAATGGTCGATGCGGACGCCGTCATAGAGCGAGAGCATGAACGAGAGCCTGTCGCGCCAAAACGAAAAGCCGTCGCGCCCCATGCGCTCCCAATCGTAAAGCGGATTTTCCCAGAGCTGCCCGTCCGCGGAGAAATAGTCGGGCGGAACGCCCGCGACCAAAGTCGGGCGGCGCTCCCCGTCAAGCTGGAACTGCTCGGGCTCGCTCCATACGTCGCTGCTGTCGAGCGAAACGTAAAACGGAATGTCGCCGATTATTTTGACTCCGCGCCTGTGCGCGTAGTCGCGTATTTTTGCCCACTGGCGGAAGAATTCATATTCTATGAAGCGCCATGCGAAGAGCGCGTCTTCGTCATAGCTTTCATCGTCCCATTTGAGAAAGTGCGCGCCGCCGTGCCTTTCCTTGATCGCCATAAAGCGACAGAGCGCACCGACGCGCTCGTGCTCGCTCATGAATTCGTCGACGGCGCGGACGGTTTTTTCGTCCTTGCACGCGCGAGAGGCGGCGAGGCGGAGGAGCGGCAGCCGCGTCTTCGAGAGGGCGGAGAAGTCGCACGAATAGGGGGAGGGGGATAGCTCGCGCGAAAGCTCGGACTTTGTCAAAAAACCGTCGGCACAAAGCGTGTCGAGGTCGATAAAAAACGGATTGCCGGAGAATGTCGATACCGAGCTGTACGGTGAGCCGTAGAAGTCGGGTATGCAGAACGGCAGCACCTGCCAATATGCAAAACCGGCGTCCGCGATCCTGTCTATAAAGCGTTCGGCGTCTTTGCCGAAGCTGCCGCAGCCGTAGTCGCCGGGCAGGGATGAAATGTGGAGCAGAACTCCGCTTTGGCGTCTCATAAAAATGTCCCTTTTGGATATATTGCGCACGTTTGCGCTGTCCCGGATATTTTACCATAAAGCAGAGCAAAAATCAACCGGAAAAGGTGCCAAGACTTACAGGTTTACTTTTTGCCGCTCCTGATGTACAATTGAGACGTAAACGAAATTCACACGGCAGGAGGAAGTGCGGAAATGAAGAAACTCGCAATACTTTTGACCCTTATTATATCCGCGCTCGCGATCGCGCTCTCCGGATGCGGCGAACATGCATCCGCCCGACCGGCGCGGAACAGCGATACGGTGACCGGCGGCGCTTTCAATACGGAGGCGGCAGCAGATGAGAATACGGCGCAGCCGACGGACGGCGAAACGGCGGCGGGGGAGGGGTACGCCGAATACCCGACAGACGGGGAAGGTAACAAAGGCGCAGTTCGCGACGCACACTCAAACGAGACGTCAGCGCCGGACACGACCGCGCCTGGAACAAGCGCGCCCGATACGACCGCTCCCGAAACGGGCGCTCCCGATACGACCGCTCCCGAAACGGGCGCTCCCGATACGGGCGCTCCCGATACGACCACGCCCGGAACAAGCGCACCCGAGACGGGCACTCCCGGAACAAGCGCTCCCGAAACGGACGTGCCGACGCGGAGCAGCTTTGAGCGCGAGGTCGCAAGGCTTGTCAACGAGATACGCCGCGAAAACGGACTTTCCGAGCTCGTATTCGATGAGGAGCTCTCACGGATAGCGAGACTGAAATCACAGGACATGCACGACCTCGGCTACTTCGATCACACCTCGCCCACATACGGCTCGCCGTTTGACATGATGAAATCATTCGGCATTACATACCGCGCTGCGGGCGAGAATATCGCATACGGCTACAGAACGCCGGAGGCAGTCGTCGACGGCTGGATGAATTCGCCCGGGCACCGCGCGAATATTTTAGACAGACGATACAGACGCATCGGCATCGGTTACGTCGCGGACGGGAACTACTGGACGCAGATGTTCACCGGCTGAAATCTCGGGAGGGACTTTTTACAGGTCCCTCCCTTTTTTGCGCTCCCGGCTGCCGGCGGCTCTTGATTTATCCGTCACTATAAAGTATAATATAGCTGAAATCTGCTTTTCGGAGAAATAATTTGCGTCAGGTATTTCATTATTTACGCTCATATCTGAAGGAGAGCCTGCTCGGTCCCTTGTTCAAACTGCTCGAAGCGACGTTTGAACTGTTCGTTCCGCTCGTCGTCGCGGATATCGTCGACGTGGGCATAAAAAACGGCGACCGCACTCACATCGTGTGGATGGCTGTGCTGATGGTCGCGCTCGGCGTCATCGGGCTGTCGTGTACTGTCGCGGCGCAATATTTCGCCGCAAAGGCGTCCGTCGGCTGCACTTCAAAGCTGCGCCGCGCGCTGTTCCGGCACATCGGCAAGCTCGACTATTCGACGCTCGACGGGCTCGGCACCTCAACGATGGTGACAAGGCTCACGAGCGACATGAACCAGGTCGAGACGGGGCTGAACCTCACACTGCGCCTGCTTCTGCGCTCGCCGTTCGTCGTTTTCGGCGCGATGGTGATGGCGTTCACGATAGACGCGCACGCCGCATCTGTCTTCGCCGTGACGATACCGGTGCTCGCACTCGCCGTCTTTGCGATCATGCTCGTCTCGATACCGCTCTACAAAAAAGTGCAGCAGGCGCTCGACAAGGTCCTGCTCTCCGCGCGGGAAAACCTGCTCGGGGTGCGCGTTTTGCGCGCGTTCGGCAGGGAGGCGGACGAGATCGCGGAATTTGAAAAGCGCGGAGACGCGCTCGCCGCGTCACAGCGATTTGTCGGCAGGATATCGGCGCTTTTAAATCCGTTAACGTTCGTGCTGATAAACCTTGCCGCCGTCGTCCTCGTCTACGTCGGCGCGCTGCGCGTCGACGCCGGAATGATCGAGACGGGCGAGGTCATCGCGCTCTACAACTACATGTCGCAGATCCTCGTCGAGCTCGTCAAGCTCGCGAACCTCATAATCAACGTGACGCGCTCCGTCGCCTCCGCAAATCGCATCGAGTCGATCATCATGCTGCCGGAGGAAGAGAACGGGTGCGTCACTGAGCTTGATGTGAACGCGGAGTACGCGGTCGAATTCGACCGGGTCTCTCTGCGATATAAAAACGGCGGCAGCGACGCGCTCTCCGACATATCGTTCCGCGTCCGGCGCGGGCAGACTGTCGGCATAATCGGCGGCACGGGCTCCGGAAAGAGCTCGCTTGTAAACATGATCCCCGCGTTTTATCCCGCGACGGCGGGGGTTGTCCGCGTTTACGGCGAGAACGTCAACGATATCGACCGCGGGACGCTGCGGCGCCGCGTTGCCGTCGTAAGTCAGGGCGCGCCGCTGTTCCGCGGGACCGTACGGGACAACATCCTCTTCGGCAGACCGGACGCGACGGATGCGGAGGTCGCGAGCGCCGTCAAAACCGCGCAGGCGGCGGACGTCATCGCGTCAAAGGACGGGGGGCTCGATGAGCCTGTCGAGCGCGGCGGCGTCAACTTCTCCGGCGGGCAGCGCCAGCGCTTAACGATAGCGCGCGCGCTTGTCACCGGCGCGGACATACTCATTCTTGACGACAGCTCCTCCGCGCTCGATTTTGCGACGGACGCCGCGCTCCGCGCCTCTCTCGCCGCGCTCGAACCGAAGCCGACGGTCTTTGTCGTCTCGCAGCGGACCTCCTCGATAATGCACGCCGACATGATAATCGTCCTTGACGACGGCGAGTGCGTCGGCATGGGGACGCATGAAGAGCTGCTCGCGTCGTGCGCGGTCTACCGCGAGATACACGACTCGCAGAGAAAGGAGGCGTCCGCATGAAAAAGAGCAGAAATACAGCTGAAAACAGTCGCACGTGGAAATTTATTTTCCGGGCAATAAAGCCGTATATGATCCACATCGCGGCGTCCGTGCTGCTCTCCGCGGTCACGGTCGTCCTGACGCTCCTGATCCCTATAAGGATAGGCAGTGTCGTCGACAATATCATCGGCGAAGGCAAGGTCAACTTTGACGCGATCATGCCGATACTGTACGGCACCGTCATAATGGCAGCCGTCGCCGGGGCGGCACAGTGGATCTCCGGGATGCTGAACAACCGCGTTGTATACGGCGTCGTGCGCGACGTACGCTGCGCGGCGCACAGGCACATACAGACGCTGCCGCTCTCGTACCTCGACAGCCACCCGGCTGGCGAGATCGTCAGCCGCCTCGTCGCGGACGCGGACAAATTCTCGGACGGGCTCCTGCTCGGATTCACGCAGCTTTTCACCGGCGTGCTGACGGTGATCGGGACGCTTTTGTTCATGCTGACGATAAACGTGTGGATCACGCTTGCCGTCGCGGTGCTGACGCCGATGTCGATCTTCGTCGCGAAATTCATCGCGGGGCGGACGTATTCGATGTTCCGCCGCCAGTCCGAGGTGAGGGGCGAGATGACGTCGTATATAGACGAGATGATCGCGGGGCAGAAAACGGTGAAGTCGTTCTGCCGCGAGGAGATGACGCTCGGAGAATTCGACGGGATCAACGACCGCCTCACGAAATGTTCCGTTTCGGCGATATTCTTCTCGTCCCTGACGAATCCGACGACGCGGTTTTTGAACGCCGTCGTGTATGCCGCCGTCGCGCTCACGGGCGCGCTGACGGCGATAGGAGGCGGCATAAGCGTCGGGATGCTGACGAGCTTTCTCTCATATGCAAACCAGTATTCAAAGCCGTTCAATGAAATATCCGGCGTTGTGACGGAGCTTGGCGCGTCCCTCGCCTCCGCGGCGCGCCTGCTTGAGCTGACGGGAGAGGCGCCTGAAGCGCCGGACGGGGACGGAGCGGTGACCTTGACGGACGCCGCCGGGGACGTTTCGTTCGATCACATCTCGTTCTCGTATACGCCCGAGCGCCCGCTCATACGCGACGTAAACATCGACGTCCGCGCGGGTCAGCACATCGCCATAGTCGGACCGACCGGCTGCGGGAAGACAACGCTCATAAACCTGCTCCTGCGCTTCTATGACGTGACGGGTGGGAAGATCACCGTCGACGGGCACGATATCCGCTCCGTAACGCGGCACAGCCTGCGCGCCTCATACGGCATGGTGCTCCAGGACACGTGGATCAAGTCCTGCACCGTACGCGAAAACATCAAGCTCGGAAGACCGGACGCGACGGATGAAGAAATGGTTGCGGCGGCGCGCGCCGCACACGCGGACGGATTTATACGCCGCCTGCCGCACGGGTATGACACAATGCTCGGAGAGGGCGGGGAATCGCTCTCGCAGGGGCAGCGGCAGCTTCTTTCGATCTCGCGCATCATGCTCTCGATCCCGCCGATATTGATCCTCGACGAGGCGACATCCTCGATAGATACGCGCACGGAGGCGCGGATCAGCCGCGCGTTCACAAAAATGATGGCGGGGCGCACCGCGTTCATCGTCGCGCACCGACTCTCAACAGTACGCGGCTCCGATCTCATCCTCGTCATGCGGGACGGGGACATAATCGAGCAGGGAACGCACGAGGAGCTGCTCGCGCGCGGCGGATTCTACCGGCACCTCTGGGAGAGCCAGTTCGCGGCGGTTTAAAACGGCGGCGAGGATCATTCTAATCCTATAAAGAAAAAAATCAGCTCCGGGGAAGGAAGCAGAACTTTCCCCGGAGCCTTTTATATCCTTTATTTTTGTTCGCGTTTGCTGCGGCGTGCTTCGGCGCCGCCGTACTATATTCCGACACGCCTCGGCGGCATATCTTTTATATGCCAAAACCGCGAAAGGTAAAAAAAGCGCCCCGCGTGGGGCGCTTTTTTATGATAGCTTTTTTTGTTTATACTATGCTCAGTGCTTCTTAACGATAGCGCAGCCGAACACAGCCGTGAGAGCTACGACAGCGGCAGCAGCGCCGAGTGTCGAGCCGCATCCGCCTTCATCAGCGGGAGCAGACGTTTCAGTGGAATTGTCAGCGGGCTTATTCGTATCTGCGGGAGTCTTATCGGTGCCGGCAGGAGCTTTCTCGGTATCATCGCCGGGAGCATCCGTTTCGGGCGGATCTTCCTTAGGCATTGCGGAAGCCGCGTCGAGAGCCTTTACCTCATCATCGTTGAGAGCACGACCGTAGATGTAAACATCGTCAAGGAGGCTGTTGGAGAATTCGCCCTCATGAGCCGGGTTGTCATTGTATCCCCACGGAGCGTAGCCGAGCATTACGGAGTAATCCGAGCCGAGGAGCTCGGAGAGCTTGTGCTGCTCGATAGTGATCTGTGTGGATTCGCTGTCAAAGTAACCGTCAACGTAGACAGTGACTTTTCTCAGCGTTTCATCCTCATTGTCGGTGTCGACAACGACGATGACATGATGCCATTCACCGTTGAAGATCGTTGCCGTAGGAGTTGAGGTAGAGTAGCTTCTCTGGTTGTTGTTCGCCGGGCTGTTGTAAAGCTCAGCGTGTGTCCCGTTGTTCTCAAGGATTCCGAAGTAGGTCTCCTTCAGATAAATCTGAGACTTCGGACCGCCCTCAAAATTCGGCGTTGCGAAGAAGGGCCACTGCGTGGTCGTGTCGGTCTTTGCCCAGTAGGAGATGGTAAGGGAGTCCACACCGTCAAGCAGACCGCTTCCGTCCTCTTTCGTAAGAGTAAGGAATGACGTGCCGTCGAACTGGTAAGCACCGCCGCCTATCGCAGCGTCTTCGGAAATCGAAGCAGTCGCGCCGGTTTCGATGGCAAGGATTCTCCTCTCTTCGCCTTCGGTAGCGGTAACGGTAGAGGGAGTAGCCTTAGCGCCGTTGCCGGTCAGACCGGTTTCAGCATCATCAAAAGTGAAATGAGCAAGCAGCCCGTCCGTGGGAGCGGCTGCCGTGTCATCAGCGGATACTGTAAAGGCGAGAGCTGCTATCATGGCTACCACCATTACAATTGAGATGATCTTTTTCATTTTTTCTTCCTCCAAAGAAGTGTTTTTAAAAGATTCGATTATATTATACCCTTGATGTGCGGATATGTCAATAGTAATGCAAAAAATATCTTGCAAAAGTCGGTTTTTGTCCATTTTGGACAAGTAGTGAATCGACGTGCAATCACACGGTACGGTAACAGTATTCCACACGGAATCAGCGTTTAATACATCCGGAGCGGTGAGAAATACGGGGCTGTGACCTTTTTCCGGAGATGCGGAAACGCGCGCGGCATCTGCCGCGCGCGTTTTTTAATATTGTATCGTGTTTGTATTGTTTTTTCAGATATGGAAAATCAATACATTCCGTCCATGCCGCCCATGCCCGCAGCGGGAGCAGCCGCCTTTTCCTCGGGCTTTTCGACGACGACAGCCTCTGTCGTCAGCACGATGGAGGCGATGGACGCGGCGTTTTCAAGAGCGCATCTCGAGACCTTCGTCGGGTCGACGATGCCCGCCTCGATCATGTCGCCGTACTTCTCGGTCGCAGCGTCGAAGCCGTAGCCCTTCGTGCCGTTCGAGCGGACGTTGTTGACGACGACGGAGCCCTCGAATCCGGCGTTTTCCGCGATCTGGCGGAGCGGCGCCTCAAGCGCCTTGACAACGATCGAAACGCCCGTCTTCTCGTCGCCCTCTGTCGTGTCGAGCAAAGCGGCAACGTCGTCGATGATGTTGATATATGCCGTTCCGCCGCCGGGGACGATGCCTTCCTCGACTGCGGCGCGCGTCGCGTTGAGCGCGTCCTCTATGCGGAGCTTCTTTTCCTTCATTTCGGTCTCGGTAGCCGCGCCGACCTTGATGACGGCGACGCCGCCGGAGAGCTTTGCGAGCCTCTCCTGGAGCTTTTCGCGGTCGAAATCGGAGGTCGTCGTCTCGATGGAGGACTTGATCTGACCGATGCGCGCCTTGATCTCGGCGGGGTCGCCGGCGCCGCCGACGATGATCGTGTTCTCCTTGTCTATCTTGACCTGACGGCAGTGACCGAGCTGGTCGATCGTCGTGTCCTTGAGCTCGAGCCCGAGCTCGGAGGTGATGACCTCGCCGCCCGTGAGGATCGCGATGTCGCGGAGCATTTCCTTGCGCCTGTCGCCGAAGCCCGGAGCCTTGACGGCAACGCACGTGAACGTGCCGCGCAGCTTGTTGAGCACGAGCGTCGTGAGCGCCTCGCCCTCGACGTCCTCGGCGATGATGAGCAGCTTTCTGCCGGACTGGACGATCTGGTTCAGAAGCTCGAGGATCTCCTGGATGTTCGAGATCTTCTTGTCGGTGATGAGGATGAGCGGATCGTCGATGACGGCTTCCATCTTATCCATATCGGTCGCCATGTAGGGGGAGAGGTAGCCGCGGTCAAACTGCATGCCTTCGACGACCTCGCAGTATGTCTCGGCGGATTTCGATTCCTCAACGGTGATGACGCCGTCGGAGGTGACCTTTTCCATTGCGTCCGAGATAAGCGTGCCGATGACCTCGTCGCCCGCGGAGATCGTGCCGACGCGCGCGATGTCTGCGGAGCCCTTGACCTTGGAGGAGTTCGCTTTCAGGCACTCGGTCGCCTTTGCGACAGCCTTCTGTATGCCGCGGCGGAGGACCATCGGGTTCGCGCCGGCGGTGACGTTCTTCATGCCTTCGTGGATGAACGCCTGAGCGAGCAGGGTAGCCGTCGTCGTACCGTCTCCGGCGGCGTCGTTCGTCTTTGTCGCAACTTCCTTGACGAGCTGTGCGCCCATGTTCTCGGACGGATCCTCAAGCTCGATCTCCTTCGCGATCGTGACGCCGTCGTTGATGATGAGCGGCGAGCCGTATTTCTTGTCGAGAACAACGTTTCTGCCCTTCGGTCCGAGAGTTATCTTGACCGTGTCGGCGAGCTTGTCGACGCCGGTGAGAAGCGCGGATCTCGCTTCGCTTCCGTAAAGAATGTTCTTTGCCATAATGCTTTTTCTCCTTAGTGATTATTTTCAGTCGATCTTTGCGAGAATGTCGCCCTGACGGACGATATTGTACTCGACGCCGTCGATCTTGATCTCGGTGCCGGCGTACTTGCTGACGATGACGCGGTCGCCGACAGAACTGACCATCGTCGTCGATTTGCCTTCGATCTCACCGCCGGGTCCGACGGCGACCACCTCGAATATCTGCGGCTTCTCCTTTGCGGATCCGGGAAGGATGATGCCTGCGGCAGTCGTCTCCTCGACCTCCGTTGCCTTTACGACCACACGGTCAAAAAGCGGGTTGATTTTCATTTTCATGTCCTCCTTCTACATAAGATATGTAAGAATACCGTGTTTTAAGATGTGCGTTTTAGCACTCGACGAGTGGGAGTGCTAATCTCACGCTACTATTTTATATAAGTCCGGCGGAAAAATCAAGACCATTTTATAATGTTCACATTTAGTTTACAATTAAAACGGATGTATGTTTATTATTGCCAAATTAATCGGCAAAAATATGCGGTAAATAGTGTAATATTTGTCAAATGCGGCGAATAAGTATATGTGAAACAGTATGAACTGCGAAAGCGGGGTGCGTATGGCTTTTTTCGAGGCGATGTCCGCGGCGCTCGGCGCCGTTATGGTGCCGCTGCTTTTGATCTCCGGCGTATATTTTGCCTTCCGCCTGCGTTTTTTCTATATCCTCCATCCGGTGGGGACGCTGCGGCTGATGTCGAAGCGCGGCGGGGACGGGATCTCGCCGTTCCGCGCGGCGACGATGGCGCTCGCCGGGACGCTCGGCGTCGGCAACATCACGGGCGTCTGCGCCGCGATCGCTTCCGGCGGCGCCGGCGCCGTGTTCTGGATGTGGGTGTCGGCGACCGCGGCAATGTCGGTAAAATACGCCGAAACGGCGCTTGCCGTCACATACAGGCGCCGCGGCGGCGCCCCGGGCGAGCGCTGGTACGGCGGCGCGCCGTATTATATAGCGGACGGGCTGCCGGTGGGGCGGACTGCGGCGCGCAGGCTCGGCGCATTTTTCGCGGTGCTCTGCGTCTTCAATTCGTTCACGGTCGGCGGAGTCCTGCAGGTGAACGCCGCCGCCGATTCCGCGTCCGAGCTCTTGTCCGTGCCGCCGCTCGCGGTCGGCGCCGTCCTCGCCGTGCTGACAGCCGCCGCCGTGACCGGCGGCGCGCGCCGCGTATCTGCGGCGACGGTTTACATGATCCCGGCGGTGTCGGCGCTGTACATTTTCATGTGCGCCGCCGTCATCGTCATATGCCGGGACTCGCTGCCCGAGGTCGTAAGGCGCATTTTTGAGGACGCATTCTCGCTCCGTGCCGCCGCCGGAGGCGCCGGCGGGTACATGATCGCCTCCGCCGTCAGATACGGCGTCGTGCGCGGCGTCATAACGAATGAGGCGGGGGCAGGCACGTCACCGACGGCGCACGCCTGCGCCGAGGCGTATTCGCCGGAGGCGCAGGGCTGCCTCGGCATTTTCGAGGTCTTCGCGGACACGATAGTCATCTGCACGCTTACGGCGTTCGCCGTGCTCTCGGCGGGAGGCGGCGCGCTCATTCCGGCGGGGGATGCGATGTCGACGGCGACCGTGTCGTTTTCGTCGATCCTCGGAGGATGGGCGGAGCCGGCGCTCGCCGTCTCGGTGTTCGTCTTCGTTTTGGCAACGCTCTTGTCGCAGCACTATTATGCGCGCGTCGCGCTGCGGTATCTCGGCGGCGGCGCGGGGACCGTGCGTGCGTTTACGGCGGCGTATATAATAATGATACTGTTCGGCTCGGTCATGGCGCCGCCCGCCGTCTGGCTCGCCTCGGACATAACGGTCGGCGTGATGACGACGGTGAACGTCATCTGCCTTCTCATGATGCGCCGTCTCGTCTCGCCGCCCGACGCGATCGTTCATCGCGGGAAATAGCGGTCCCTATGCCGCAATCGTGCAGAAACGGACGCTTTCTGCATTTTGTCGGGCACACTTCCATAAAGCTCGTCTTTATTTCGCGCGACAGGTGCGGTAAAATAAAAGCGATAAAACAGTCTAATAAGAAAGGAAGCAAAAAGAAAAATGAAAGTGAAAAAGCTGTGCCGCATGCTTGCGGCGTCGGTGTGTACGGTCATCTGCGCGTCGGTGCTCACCATCGGCGTCTCCGCCGAGACGGGGGATGTCGGCGTATATATGAACGGCGAGCCGTTCGCGGAGGATAAGTGCATCATCGTCGACTCGGTGACGCGCGTTCCGTTCCGCATGTTCTGCGGAGTGATGTCCGGCGGGGAGGCAGTCGTCGGCTGGGACGGCGATACCGCGACGGCTTCCGCGAGCTGGCGCGGCATGACTGTGACCGCAAGGGCAGGGGATCCGTACATAATCGCGAACGACCGCGCCATATACTGCATCGGAGATAATTATATCGAGGACGGGACGATGATGGTCGCCGTCCGACCGATGGCAAAGGCGTTCGGAGTTGACGTGGAGTGGGACGGCGAGACACGGCGCGTGACAGTCACGGGCGAGGCGTCGCCGATAGCGCCGGCGGATTCCTTTTACGACACGGTCGAGCTCTATTGGCTGTCGCGTCTGATAAGCGCCGAGAGCCGCGGCGAGCCGCTCTTGGGCAAGCTCGCCGTCGGCGCTGTCGTATACAACAGGGTCGACAGCCCTCTTTATCCGGACAATGTTTATGATGTCATCTTCGACATGAAGTACGGCGTGCAGTTCACGCCGGCGTACACGGCGGAGATATACCGCGAGCCGACAGAGGAGAGCGTAATCGCCGCCAAGCTGTGCATGGAGGGGTACAGATACAACAGCGAGATGCTGTTTTTCTGCACGGAGGCTGTCCGTCCGTCATCGTGGATGGGACGCGCCCGCCCGTATCTTTTGTCAATAGGGAACCACGCGTTTTTTGCCTGATACGGGAGCGGGGATGCAGCGGATGTAAATGTACACAGGCGCAAAATGAAAGATGATGCCGTCGGGACCGATCAAAGGCTCCCATCGACGCAAATGCGCAAGAGTGCAAAATGAAAGAGGCGGTGAAAAAAGTGATTTTTCACCGCCTCTTCGGCAGTTATGCGCTGTATTTGATGCACTGTTGTACCGTTGTACAGTTGTTTACGGCTCAGAGCATGCCGTCCCGGCAGTCGGAGCAGCATCCGGCGCAGACGCACCGGACGGTGCCGTCTCTGTGGCGCACGGCGGGAACAGGCTCTCGCCGCATCCTGCATTCATGCTCGACGAGCATGGATGGAGAGGGGCGCTGCTTTGAGTCTGTCGGGCGCGGAGTGCCGTTTTCGATGTCACGCTTCAAGCTGTTTGCCAAGGAAAGAAGCCGCAGTCGTTATGAGCTTGGATTCGATCTCTTCGTCGACGGGAGCCGTCCCGGCGTCGCCGACCGATACGGAAACGACGCAGCCGACAAGGTCGCCTTCGCTGATTATCGGAACCGCAACGCGGATATGGTGCGCGGCGCCGTCCGTGACGTATAGCTTTTTCGAATCGCCGGAGAATTCGTTATATTTATAGGGCTGGCGTGACTCGATTATGGATTCGAGCTCGCCCGAGAGCTTGCGCTCCGCATATTCTTTCTTTGAGACGCCCGCAGACGCGATGACCGTGTCGCGGTCGCAGATAATGACGGACAGTCCGCACGTCTTGTGCAGCGTTTCTGCGTACTGTGCCGCAAAAGTCGTCAGCTCGCCGATCGGGGAGTATTTCTTGAAAATGACCTCCCCGTCTCTGTCTGTGTATATTTCAAGCGGGTCGCCCTCGCGGATGCGCATGGTACGTCTGATCTCTTTCGGTATAACGACGCGTCCGAGATCGTCGATGCGCCGTACTATTCCGGTAGCCTTCATAGGATAAAACCGAACCTTTCTTTATATTGTCCCAGCCGCCCGTTCGGGCGGCGTAATTTTTTTGTGAGAGATTTATTCACAAGGTTATTGTTTACTCGGAAGTGAGGATTTATCCATAACAGAATGTGGAAATGTGAGAGAGAATGAGGACCGGAATTCACGAAAGATCTGATTAAATTAAAAACTGCACGGTCTTTAATTATCGACCGAGTGAGGTTTGATTTGTTATATAGTCATTTTTTAGGGAAAATATGAATGGCTGCACTTTTGCCCTCGGCTCATTTGGCTTTGATGGCTGTTACACGTTCGATGTATGGGGCTGCTGCAATAAGGACAGGAAAAAACAAATCGGGCTGCTCTTTCCGGGAGTTTAAAATAAAAATTTGTATAAGCAAGCGGATCTAAACCGACGATCTTTCGGCGGGGCAAATACAAAATGACCATGCAAGGCAAAACGCTCTTGCACGGTCATTTTTTGATTTATTATATACCATATACCCGTCACACGCGCCGAGGGTGTCGTCAGACGTTCATCCTACGCCTCGTGGAGCTCATAATTTGTGTCTTCTTCGATCATTTCCAGCATGATCTTTGCGAAAACGGGGTCAAACTGAGTTCCTATTCCTTTTTCGACCTCTTTTTTGACAACATCCTGCGGCAGCACACCGCGGTAGCTGCGTTTGGAGGTCATGGCGTCATAGGCGTCTGCCACGCCGATGATGCGGGTGTAAACGGGAATGTCTTTGCCGCTGATCCCGTCAGGGTAACCGCCTCCGCCGTAGCGCTCATGGTGCCGGCGCGCACCCTGACCGATCCCGGGCATTTCCGTGATGTCCTTTAGGATCTCATAACCCATGCCCGGGTGCCTTTTGATCATGGCGAATTCTTCATCGGTGAGTTTCCCGGGCTTGTTGATAACGGTGTCAGGCACACCGATCTTGCCCACATCGTGGAGGAGACCCATGAAATATATGTCCTTCTGTTCGCTTTCGCTCATGCCGGCACGGCGTGCAATCTCCCGCGAATATTTAGCGACGCGCTCTGAGTGACCGTTCGTATATTTGTCCTTTGCGTCGATTGCCTTGGAAAGGCAGAGCACAGCCTCTTCGGAGAGCCGTTCCATCCTCTCGCGGCGCTCCTCTGCCGTTTTTGTCTGCTTGCGGACCTCGTCCTCCAGATTATGCCGCAGGCGGGACAGCTCCGACATTCTCTGGATTCGCTTGAGCATGATCTCCGCCTTCTGGTCGTCGTCCGCGGTCAGGAATATGACGGGAATATCGTCAAAACCAAGAACCGAGCGGATTTGCTTGAGGACGTCGAACCCATCCATGCCGGGCATATGCAGGTCCAGCAGGATCATATCCGGACGGTTCGATTTGAGAAATCCGAGCGCCTCTTCTCCGGACGGCACACAGCTCACATCATATGAGCTTTTCAGGAGCCTTTCCGCCATTTTGAGATTCATCCTGTCATCGTCAACGACAAGTATGTGCTCTCTGACGGCGGCGTCTTCAGCTGCCGCCTCCGTCGGAATGGCTTTACCGTGCAGACCCGCGTCGATTCCGGCAAGCAGTGTTTTATATGCCGCCATACAGTCTGCATGATTCGCTTCTATGTATTGCGCGTTGCTCTCCTTTGCCGCCGCCTCCAAAGCCTTTGCCTTTTCGGATAGCGGCGCCGCGCCTATTGACAGGGAGGAGGACTTCAGCGCGTGGACAAGGATCCGATAATTCGACCAGTCCTTTTCTGCGAAGCATTTTTCAATGTCCGCAAGTTTATTGCTTTCAAAATAAGTGCCGAGCATCTCAAGATAAAAGTCCTCGTCGTTGGCGCAGTAGGTAATGCCGGTGTCTGTGTCAAGAAAGGAAAATCTCTCTTTTACGCCGGGATTTTGAGGGGGCGCTGCCACGGTTTCATTCTCCTTTGTTTCATTTTTTTCGGGGTGGGCTTTGGCTATGGGTTCGACAGTATCGGCGCTCTGTACGGCATCCTTGTTCATATAGGAAATCTTCTCCTTCGGGATGTACTTTTCCAGCGCTTTCTCAAGTTTTTTTACAACTATGGGCTTTGACAGATAGTCTGTGAACCCTGCCTGCAAATACTCCTCTCTTGCCTCTACGATCGCGTTCGCCGCCATGGCGATGACTGCCGTGTCCCCGGAGATCAGACCGCCGTCTATCAGCGCGTGAAGTGCCTCGATTCCGTCCATTTCGGGCATCATATGATCCATGAAGATGATGTTGTAATGCCGCTTGGAAACAAGTTCGATACACTCCCGACCGCTGCCCGCCGTATCCGGCACGAAGCCGTTCCGTTTCATCAGCCCAACGGCGACACGGCGGTTCATTTCGTTGTCATCCACAATTAGAATATCGGCGTCCGGGGCAAAAACATAATCGTCATACTTGTCTGCCATGAGGCTCGCCTGCCGACGGGCGGTGAAGTCGCCGAAGGGCTCGTCTGATATGGCTTCCTGCTTTACATCAAAGCTGAAGACCGACCCGGAGTCCTGATCTCGTGGGACATCTGCGCCAGAAACTTTGATTTTGCCTTGTCGGCTGCGGTGGCAGTCTCAACGGTGCGGCTGAGGTTTTCGTTTGCCGTCTTCTGCCAGCGGATCATCTTATTAAGGGCAAGGGCGACGGAGCTTACGATGAGCTGCCTGTAACCGTCCCGATAGAGGTCCTGATTGCGGACCATGAGCATGAGATACCAGTCGTTTTCGGTTCTGGAACAAAAGATCGTGCCGTTGTCAGACGTGTTTACCGCTATGCTGCCGTTGGTGTCCTGAGAGTTTGCAAGAGTGAAGGCGGAACGGTAGTCCTCATACTCCTCAGAAAGCCGCTCGCCCACAAGATCCGGGTCGGAACAGCCGACGATCAGACCGTCCCTGTTTACGATCATAGCCTGACCGTAATCCATGGAGTTCATTTTCACAATATATGCCTGTATGGCGGACATAGAATAGTCGATACCGACGATCGTCTCTCCGTCGCCCAGTATCTTCGAGACTGTAAAGCACATGCCGTCGGTAAAGGCGTCTTTATAAACCGAGCTTATATACGGCTCCCCTCCGATCAAGAGAGTGCGTCGCCTCGCTCAATGTTTCCTGCATGTCGGAGGTGATGATCTCGATCCTCATGCGACCCATTTCTTCCGTCTGCCCGGAGGCAAGCTGATAGGTCGAAATGACATTGATAGCCAGTACGGCAATGATGACCGCGGAAAACAGCGCGGTCAATATGTAGATCAATTTGATTTGCCCTTTCATCGGCAACCTCCATAGCCGGTTTTATCTCGCGTTTGACAGAGCGTGAGTCGGGACCGATTTCGCTTAACGGATGGGGATCTGGCGGTTATTTTTTTGCAAGGACAGTACTTTGCCGTAAGCTTTGACATAAGAGTCAAATCCCAAAATGAATGATATCAGAAAACGGCTATGTTTTCGATCCCTATTTGTCAAAAGCTGCTTACTTTCTACATTTTTTCTAACTTTCTTAACAATTCCGAATATCTTTTGACCACTTCGACCACATCCGTCATTGCCCCCCGAATTATCCGGTACAAATTCCGGAATATGATCCGCGCCGCATTCCGGTGCGCGGCAGATGCTTTCGATAGTATCCAAAGAGATATAGCCGTTCCGTTTCGGTTTTTAAATTTTTCCCCCTTGACAAATCAGAAAGGGTATGTTAAAATAACCGAGGTTAGCGACAGCTAACCTACATTAGAGCCGAAAGGCTTATTATTTTTGCGACATGGGTTAGCTGAGGCTAACAACCCTATAAATCTTCTTGTAGACATTTCAACGCAATGATCGGAACATGACAGGCCGGAAAGACGGCTTAAATTTAAGCCCATGGGTTAGTCCGGACTAACCTAATCGAAAAAGGAGACGCAAAACAATGAAACGGAGCAAAGACAAAGCGGCGGCTCTTTTAAAACGGACGCCGAACCGCGAATTTTCGCTTGACGCTGACGGATTTATCGGCGCGTTATATGAGCCGGAGAGAGACGAATTTCCCGGAAAGACCGTCGTCATGTTCGGCGGCAGCGACGGGATTTACAACCTCACGAAGCTGATCGCAGAGCAGTATGCGGGGCGCGGAATGACCGTTCTTGCGCTTGCATATTGGAACGAGCCGGGATTGCCGGACGGCTTTGAAAAGGTCCCGATGGAACCTGTTGAGAAAGCGGCGTTGTGGCTGCGCGGTCACGGCATTGAAAAGGTCGGTCTGTGGGGGATCTCCATGGGCGCGGAGCTGGCGCTGCTTGCCGGCAGCCTGATGCCGGAGCTGATCTCCTGCGTGACGGCTGTATGCCCGACGAACATCTGCTCTCAGGGCTTTGTCAAGAAAAAAGGCGTGCAGCCGGTTGAATGTTCCGCCTTCAGCCGGCGGGGCGAGGAGCTCCCTTGGGCAAGGCTGAAACTCTCGAAGACCGCTATTCTCCGGGACAGCCTGCGGAAACGGAGCGTTTGCCTTCGCTCCTGCTACGAGGACGCGGTACTCCACGCGCCGGAGGAAACGCAGATCAAGGTGGAAAACATCGGCGGTCCTTTGCTTCTAATTTCCCCGGAGTATGATGTCATGTGGCCGTCCGAGCTGTCGGCGGAGAAAATCAGGGCGCGGCTGAAAGAGAAGAATTTTGCCCATCCCTGCAAGTGCGTCAGCTACAAATACGCAAGTCATATGCTCGTTCCGATCCGGTCAAGCTCCGTAAAGATGTTCCGGGTAGAGAGAAAATACCCGGAGCAGTGCTGGAAAAGCGACATGGACGCTTTTGAAAAGACGCTGGCGTTCTGGAAAGAGGTGTGGTGAGACGATGGTTAAGATCACAGTCAAAATCGACGGTATGATGTGCGGTATGTGCGAGGCGCATATCAATGACGCAGTACGTCAGAATTTCAAAGTCAAAAAAGTTACATCTTCCCATAGCAAAGGTAAAACGGAAATCCTTGCTGAAATTCCGCTTGATCATGCAAAGCTGAAAGAAATCATTGATAAGTCCGGATACACCGTCACAGGAATACATACCGAGCCTTACGAAAAGAAAGGCTTTTCGCTGTTTCACAGATAAGAAAGGAATGGTTTTACATATGTCAGAGCAAGGTGAAATTTTTTTAGAGATCGTTGACCTCGCAAAATCCTTTGGCAGCGGAGATACCAAACAGGAGGTGCTTCGGGGAGTCAGCTTCTCTGTGACAAAGGGAGAATTCTGCGTGCTTCTCGGTCCTTCCGGTTCGGGTAAATCCACATTGCTGAACATCATCGGAGGGATAGACAGCGCCGACTCCGGCTATATCTCTATCGGCGGCGATAAATTGAAGGAACTGGGAGAAAAACGCCTGACGCAGTACCGCCGCCGTCATCTCGGCTATGTCTTTCAGCAGTATAATCTTATTTCAAATCTGAATGTCAGGGAAAACATCGAGGTGGGAGCGTATCTTTCCGATGCGTCGCTGGATACAGACGAACTGCTTCATACGCTGGGGCTTTACGAGCATCGCCATAAGCTGCCGAATCAGCTTTCCGGCGGTCAGCAGCAGCGCGTGTCCATCGGCAGAGCCATCGTGAAAAATCCGGATATCCTGCTGTGCGACGAACCCACAGGCGCGCTGGATTATACAACCTCAAAGGAAATTTTGAAGCTGATCTCGGAGATCAATCGGAAATACAAAACCACCGTTATTATGGTTACGCACAATGAGGCGATCAAAAATATGGCGGATCATGTGATCAAGCTGCGCGACGGCAGGGTGCGTCTGAACGAAAGAAACACGCACAGGGTATCTGCCGATGAGATTGAATGGTGAGGAGCGTGGCGGTATGAAAGAAAAAACAAAAAATCCGCTTACGAAGCGCATTTCAAGAGAGCTGATCGGAGACTGGCGGAAGTATCTGGTGGTCAGCCTTTTTCTGATTCTTACCATTGGATTCGTATCGGGAATGTATGTTGCGAACGAAAGTATGCTGTCAGCGGCAAACAGCGGTGCGGAGAAATACAAATTGGAAGATGGGCATTTTGAGCTTGATGAGAAAGCGAATCCGGAGCTTCTCGATGCGATTGCATCGGGAGAAAAAGTGGACGTCAAGGGCTACTATCTGAAAACGGCAAAATCAGAGCTTGACAACACCTTTGAAGGACAATTTCAAGCTGAATTTACGGAAGAATTTGACGCGGAATTTACGAAAAGCTTTGAGGAATCCTTTGAAGCGCAGATCAAAGAATCCTTAATTTCACAAGGTCTGGATGAAGCGTCTGTGAGCGTCGCTCTGCCGTCTGCAATCGCGCAGGCAAAGGAAAGCGGCGCATATAAGACCGCTTTTGATGCCGCTTACAGCGATGCGTTCCGATCCGCCTATGATGAAGCCTACCAAAAGGCTTACGACGAAGCGTGGAGCAAGATCCTTGCTGAGATCAATGAAAAATACGCCGATGCAGAGGAAAAATACAAGCTGAACGATGCAGATTTCCGCCCTGTTCCCGTCAGTCTCTATGAGAATTTCTATCGTGATGAAGAGGAGGACCATAACAATGACGGCGTGACCGACGGCTCTGTTCGCGTATACGTTAAAACGGACGATGTGAATTTAGCCTGCCTGATGGATGGCCGTTTTCCCGAAAACGACGACGAGATCGCCATCGACCGTATGCACGCCGACAATGTAGGTTTGAAGGTAGGAGATACCATTACAGTCGGCAAAAAGGAATGGAAGGTCGTGGGTCTTCTCGCCTATGTCAACTACTCCACGCTTCACGAAAAAAGCACAGATGTGATGTTTGACGCGCTGAAATTCAATGTGGCGATGACGACAAAGGAAGGCTTTGACAGTCTTCAAAAGCCGATTCATTATGCCTATGCGTGGCAGTATAAAAATTCCCCGGAGGATGAAACGGAAGAGAAGAAGCTGGCGGACGATTTTCTGAAGGCTGTACTCACCCAAACTGTTACCGCGGAAAATGAGCTTACCGATTATCTTCCCGCCTACGCAAACCCGGCTGTCAATTTTGCCGCCGACGACATGGGCGGAGATATGGCGATTGGCGGCGTGCTGCTTGATATTCTCATTGTGATTATCGCCTTTATCTTTGCCGTTACGATCAGCAATACGATCACGAAGGAATCGCAAACCATCGGCACACTGCGCGCTTC
>CANQMS010000003.1 GCA_947624995.1 uncultured Clostridia bacterium | reverse complement strand
GCTTGCGTTTCCATCAACCCCTATGTGAAAAATATTTTTCACGTAGGGGTTGACTTTTCATAGTTGGTCTTTTTTTGCAGGTTCCGTATACAGTATAAAACACGGTGCGAAAGATTTCAATCGCCGCGCAAAAGAAAGCTCGCCATTTTGCGGAAAATTAAGGACACAAGCGCCCGACTAACCTGTCGGGCGCTTTCTTATGCCGGGTGCGTTATTGTGTTGTTTTTTTCACTCTTCTTTTTGGAAGAGAAAGTCTTCCTCGCTTCCGCCCCAACAATACCACGGAGCATCGGGACCGTTCCCCGCCAAAAATTCGTCAAGGGATATCTTTTCCGGATCGAGACCGACGGAGCTGCCGACGTTTCCACACCAGTCAATATATTCCTGTTCGAGATCTATTGCTTCGTCAATTGTGACTTTTGTTTCGGGAACAGTCCTTACCGTGTCGCCTTCGATTATGACAAGACCCGTTTCCTGATAGAGCTCGTTTCTTGAAACACAGTGCTGTATTTTTTGACCGACAGCATAACAGTATCTTGCACTAAACTTGAGCGGTATTCTTTCATAATGCAGGGCACCGTCCTTTTCATAAAATGTATACGAGGAATAGGAGCCGGGAAACAGTCGGCAAGATTCGGGGATGTTGTCATAGCCGTCTTCGTCTGTGCATACGAAAATGTCATCCTCTGTAATGAGCAGTCGGAACCCGGTGTTGTAGAAGAGACTTGAGATGACGAAAACGTCGCCAGCCCAGAATGCCTGAAAGTATCGGTTGCCGTAGACATTGAAATAAGCGTCTCCGTATTCGTCGCCGTACATTTCACGGAATCTGTCGAAATCTATCCTTCGCCCGTGTACCGTGACCGCCTTGAGCTCTATATCATTTTTCCCGGACCAGGGTGTGAGCTCTGCCTCGAAAACGGCGTCTCCGACCGTAAATTTTACGATACGGGCGATGCGGATCCTCTTTGCCATCAGTTCCTCGATATAGTTTTCAAACACGTAACTGTAATGAACACTCCAGTCATAATCCGGCAGGCGCTGCGAATACGAATTTATCGACTCGAAATTCGGGATGTCCTCCGTGCTTTCTATGGTTTTGCCGTCGACCGATTTGTAAGACTTGTTCTCCTCGGGGACATAGATGTTTTTCAGCGCCATAAGGCAGAGAAACGTTTCCGGCGCGACGTATTCGGTGTTTTTGCCGAGCGTGACGGACTCGACCTGAGGCGAGTTTTCAAACGCGGTCCCGGCGATCTCTATCACATCGTCCGGGATGACGACGTCGGTGTCCTCGCCGTTGTAATCCAGCAGCACGCCGTCTTCTATCACGAATTCCGGCTCGGGCACGACTGTGCCCGGAATGTCCGTGTCGGTTGGGTCCGTCCCGGGCGTGTCCGTTCCGGGCGCGTCGGTATCGGGCGCGTCCGTGCCGGGTGCATGTGTGTCCGTGCCGGGCGCGTCGGTGTGAACATCGACGGGCGGCGCGGGCGGTTCACGGCGGAAGAGAAGTGTGACCGGGACTATGACGGCGACGAGCGCGATACACGCCGCGACTGTACCGATCCGGAGAAGACGCGCTCTTGCTGCCCGCTTTATTTCAGGCGCTTTTTCGACCGCCTCGGCAATGAGCACGGGATCAATATATGAAAACGCGCGGTAAATATCAGTATTTTTCATCTCCGTAAACCTCCTTTAAGTATTTTGCGAGCTTTTTCCTCATCCGGGAAAGGAGCGTGCAGACGTGGCGCTCGCCGAGCCCGTAGCGGTCGGCGACGGCGCGTGTCGGCAGTCCCTCAAAGCAGCGCGCGACAAAAACGGCGCGGTCGCGCAGGGAGAGGGACTTCAGAAAATCGCTTATATGGGACGCGAGCTCGCGCTCCTCGACCTCGTCCTCAACGGCGGCGGGCGCGGCGACACATTCGGCAAGCTCGTCGAGCACGAGCGTCACCTCTCCGCCGCCGCGCTTTTTGCTCGTGATGGTGTTTTTCTTCGTTATCGCGAGGTTTCGCGTGAGCACGCCGAGATATGCGCGCAGGGATTCGGGGTGAGCCGGTGGGATCGCGTTCCACGCGTGCAGCCATGTGTCGTTCAGAATTTCCTCCGTGTCCTCGGCGTTCCCGAGGATGCCGTTCGCGATGGCGCGGCAGTAGCCGCCGTATTTCTTGATGCTGTTTTCGAGCGCGCGCTCGTCGCGTTCGCGGAACTGTTCGATTATGCGGTCGTCATCCGTCATCTGCTTCACCTCGCTTCGTCTTAGCTGCCCTTCACCTATATAGACGTGAAACGGCAGCGTTTTACAACACTATAGTATAACATATTTTAAAAAAAATCGAAAGGTCCCGCCGGAGCGGGACCTTTCGCGGAGGTAAAACATATTTCGCCTTTTAAGCGCAAGTGAAAATTCGATCACTCTTCTTTTTGGAAGAGGTAGTTGAATTCGAGGTCGTTTCTGTTTTGCGCCCACGGCGCATCTGGACCGTTCCGCGACAGATATTCGTCAAGGGAGATTTTTTCCGGATCGAGACCTCCGGCGTTGCAGATAGTGTTGCACCAGTCGGCGTATTCCTTTTCAAGGTCGATGACCTCGGATATCGTTACCTTCGTTTCTGGCACGGTCTTGACCGTTCCGCCTTCGATCATGACCCGACCCGTTTCCTGATAGAGCTCGTCTCTGCCCGCGCAGTATCTTATCCAGCCGCCGACGATCTGCCGGGACGAGTATTTTGTCGGTATTCTTTCATAGTGCAGGACGCCGTCCTTTTCATAGAACATGAGGGTACAGTATGAATCGGGGAAAAGGCGGCACGTTTCCGGGATATCTTCATATTTGGCGTTGTCGCTTTCTTTACCGCACGTGCAGACAAACAGATCGTTTTCGGTCACGATTATGCTGAATCCGGACCCGTAGTAGCATGAGACGACGAAAACGTCGCCCGCCCAAAACGCCTGAAAGTATAGGTTGCCGTAAATATGGAAGTAGGCCTCTCCGTATTCGTTGCCGTACATTTCACGGAACCTCTCGAAATCTATCCTGCGCCCGTATACCGTGACCGCCGTGAGCAAAAGGTTATTATCGGCGCTGCTCGGGCTCGTAGGGATGAGCTCCGTTTCAAACACAGCCTCGCCGACGGAAAACCTCCCGAGGCGGTTGATGCCGATCTTTTTGTTCATTGATTCCTTGAGATAGTTTTCAAACTCTTTGTTTGAATCGGTGATCTGATCATAATCCGGCAGGCGGTTCGAATACGGGTTTATCGACTCGAAATTGAGAAGGTCGCCCTTGTTCACTATCGTTGTTTCATCGACGGATTCGTAAAACGTGTTCTCCTCGGGAACATAGACGTTTTTCAGCGCCATAAGGCAGAGAAACGTTTCCGGCGCGACGTATTCGGTGTTTTTGCCGAGCGTGACGGACTCGACCTGAGGCGAGTTTTCAAACGCTGTCCCGGCGACCTCTATCACATCGTCCGGTATGACGACGTCCGTGTCGTCGCCGTTGTAATTCCACAAAACGCCGTTTTCTATCACGAATTCCGGCTCGGGCACGACTGTGCCCGGCGTGTCCGTACCGGGAGTGTCTGTCCCGGACGCGTCGGTATCGGGCGCGCCTGTGCCGGGTGCATGTGTGTCTGTGAAGGGTGCGTCGGTGTGAACATCGGCGGGCGGCGCGGGCGGTTCACGGCGGAAGAGAAGTGTGACCGGGACTATGACGGCGACGAGCGCGATGCAAGCCGCGGCGGTCCCGAGGCGGAGCACGGCGGCGCGCGTTTTCATCCGGTGCCTTTCCTCCGCTTTCGCCGCCTCCTCGACGAATTTTTCGTCAATATCGCCCATGGCGAGATACAGATCTTTATTTTTCATGTTCATAGACCTCCGAAAGATAGTTGCGCAGCTTTTCTCTCGTCCTGAAAAGGACCGTGCGGACGTAGTTCTCGCGCTCGCCGCATATGGCGGCGACCTTGCGTATCGGCATTGTGTCGAAATAGCGGAGCACGAATATTAGCCGGTCGCGGTCGCTGAGCGTGCGCAAAAACGCGTTGATCTCGGACACGAGCTCGCGGCGCTCGACGGTTTTTTCTACGTTGTCACTGTCCGCGATGCAGTCTTCGAGCTCTTCAAGCACGAGCGTTACCTCCCCGCCGCCGCGCTTTTTGCGGTTTTTGTCGTACAGCCGCGAGATGGCGCAGTTCCGCACCAGCTTGCCGAAAAATGCGCGCAGGCACGCGGGGCGCTCCGGCGGTATTGCGTTCCACGCGCGCAGCCACGTGTCGTTCACACATTCTTCGGCATCCCGGCGGTCGCCGAGGATGCGCTGTGCAATGGCGGTGCAGTATGCGCCGTATTTTTTGACCGAGTACTCTATCGCGCGCTCGTCCCGGTCAAAAAAGCGCTCTATTATATATAGGTCTTCCACCGCCTCACCTCGCTGTTCGTGTCCTGACGGGTCTTTTCTTTCATATTTAATTTACTGCGATCCGTCCGAAAACGCATCATCTGTCATAAAATTTTTTGCTTTTTTGCATCCGTCCGTTTGCCCGCCGAAGCCGCAAAGGTGTAAAAAACTTTTGAAAAGAGGTGCGGAGGAAAACTTTTCCTTTGAAAAGTTTTCCTCCGCGAAAATATATGATCCCTACTCCTCCCTCACGGGCTCGCGGCGTTCGTTCATACGGAGGCACAGCGCCCTGCCGCGGAGCATATCGCGGAGGGGCTCCATATGCGTCGCTATGATATAAAAGATCCCGCGCCGTTCGAGGCAGCAAAGGATGTGATAAAGCCCCTCCGACCCTTCGTCATACGAGGTCGACTGAAATGTTTCGTTCAGGACGATGAGCGAGCCGGGCGGCGCACGGTCTATGATCCGGGAGAGCTCGCGGACCTCCTGCTCGAACCGACCGGCGTCATTCCCTTCGGCAAATTCGCGCTCCGACTCGGCAAACTGCGTATAAACGGCGGCAAAGACGGGGAAGCGCGCCTCCTTTGCGGGGACCGGGAGCCCGGACTGGGCGAGGAGATGCGCGGTCAGGAGCGAGCGCAAAAGCGTCGTTTTCC
Source organism: uncultured Clostridia bacterium (assembly GCA_947624995.1). Classification (GTDB taxonomy): domain Bacteria; phylum Bacillota; class Clostridia; order Oscillospirales; family CAG-272; genus DTU064. The sequence continues at coordinate 102,011 of CANQMS010000003.1, read as the reverse complement.
CGCTGCCGTTCGCGCCGCAGACGACGGCGCCGGGGGTGCCGCCCGGCGAGGCGAGCGTATGGGGGACGACGTCCTCTGCGCCCGAGGCGAGCAGGGCGGCGTCGTAAAGCCCGCGCACCGAGAGCTCCCCGCCGGTGAACGCGGGATAGCAGACGTCTGTGCCCCGCCTGCGCAAAAAAGCGATATAATCGACGGCGGCGGAATAGAACAAAAGCGCGCGTCCGAGCCCGGAATAGCGCCCGAAGAGCTCCTTTGAGATGTCGTCCATCACGCGCGAAAGCTCCGAAAACGGCAGGGGCAGGAGCGAATCCGCCTCCTCGCGCGAGGGGATGAGGGGCGCCCCGGGGACATCCTCCGGCGGCTTTTTGAAAAATGAGCGGCGCGCAGGTCCCGAGCCGGGGAGCTTCATATATTTGTGATCCAAAAGCTCCGCCGAGGCGACGCGCCCGAGCGCGTCAAGCGTGATGCGCATATCGACCGGGGAGGCGGGGGCGCGGCGGGAGAGCTCGCCGGTGACGGCGAGCAGCGCGTCAAAGCCGTCACCGGAGGCGACAGCCCTCGCGTCCGAGAGCATGGCGCGCAGCGGGGCGGAGGCGGGGCGGTATTTTTCGAGCGTTTCCTTGACGTCGCGGACGAAGAACAACAGCTTTCCGAGCGTTACGGAGCTGACGGAGCACTGCTCCTCCGCCGCGCGGAGAGGCGACATTTTCGGGGAGACGGAGCCCGACAGCTTCGAGCGGCGGTACTCGTTCCATGCGGAGCGGATCGCGTCGAGCTGCTCGGACAGGGCGGAGAGCTCCGACAGCAGCCCGGGATGAGAATCAAAGTCCGCTATGACAGCCTGCCGCTCGGCGATGTCGTCGGGCGAGGTCAGGGGAGCGGAGAGGACCTCCTTCAGGCACGAGCGGCGCGCGCCGTCTTTTATGATGAGGGAGAGCGTTATGTCGAGGGAGATGCGGGAAAATGTTCTGTCGCCGACCTCGCCCGCGCCGGTCTTTAAAAGCGTTACGGACAATTTTTGTACCTCCTCTCGAGCGAGGCGCGGTCAAGACCGTATTTTTTCAGTATGTCGGCGGCGTAGGAGCCGCGGCGCGCGTTCTGCCGCACTATTTTATATGTGCGGGCGTTGCCGTTCTCCGCGTCGACGACTGCTTCGAGAAAGGCGAACTCGCCGTGCGACAAAAGCTCGTGAAAGTGGGTCACGTAAATGCCGAAGGCGCCGTGCTCCGTCAGCGCGCGGGCGGTCGCGAGCGTCAGCTCGCAGCCGTATTTGTCGTCGGTGCCGCTGAATGTCTCGTTGAAGATGAGAAAGCTGTCGGGACAGGCGGCGGCGAGCATCGCGTCCGCGCGGCGGCGCTCGTCGTCGAGCCTGCCGACGTCGGAGACGCGCTCGTCCGCGGGAAAATGCGTTAAAACGGAAGAAAACGGGTATATTTCGGCGTCGGCGGCGCATATCGGCGCGCCGGAGAGGAAGAGGAGCAGATTCGCGCCGACGCCGCGCAGATACGTCGTCTTTCCGCCGCCGTTCGCGCCGAGAAGAAAGAAAAAGGTGTCCGGCGGCTCGAATTCGATGTCGTTCGGCACGATATTGACGATATTTTTGTATGTGAGCGTGAAGTCGCAGGCGCCGCGCGCGATATAGCGGCGCTCGCTGCTGACGCGCGGGCAGCAGAGCGGCAGCCCGCGGGCGGTCATTTTGTCCGTAAATTCGCAGATCTCAAGGCAGAACGAGACCTCAGTGGCGAGCGAAAGCAGCTCGTGCAGTTCGAGGCTCCCGTACGGCGGCAGGATGAGGCGGAGGGCGCCGAGCGGCTCGGCGAACAGCTCGCGGAAGGGCGCGTCTGCCGCGGCGCCGAGCGGGAGCGCCTCGCGGTGCGCGTGCGAGCGCGCGCCCTCCGGCAAAAGTCCGAGCGCGGAGGCGCATTTTTCTATCGTTTCGATATATGCTTCTCCCTCGACGTCCGGCATGATGAACGATTTTTCGTGAAAGGATGCCGTCGCGCGCGACATCGCGGTGAGGTGCGGCTCCGCGCGGCGGAGCGCGTCCTCTATCGCGCCGACGGCGCGGGCGCCGTCCTCCCAATAGTCGGCGAGCTCGTCCGTCAGCGTGCAGCCGCCGAGGCGCGGTATCATGCGGACCGCGGCGGCATACTTTGCCTCGAGCGAGGCGAGGATGAAGTATTTTGAGGTGGACTCGGGCGCCTTTTTATACATCGCGTTGATCCGTGAAAGCTCCGAGAGCGCCCTGCGGAACGCGGAGAACCGTTCGCGCACATCCGGGTCCGACAGGAGCGAAAAGAGGTCCCGGCGCAGAAGGATCACGTCGGCTGAGCACGGGTGCGCCAGCATGTGCGCGGTGTCATCGGAAAAAATGCGGTGGAGCTGTAAGTCCTCGATGACGTGATATGGGATCGAGCGCCCGCGGTCGGTGCGGAGCAGAGTCGGTGCCGGCATTTTGCCGCCTCCTTTCTTTTTGCCTTGAACGTTTTGAAAAAACGGGTCCGGGGGAAGGGACCTTTCGGAAAGGCGCCTTCCCCCGTTCACTGTCAGTGCGTATAAAAATATTGCAGCTCCGGGGATTCGAGCAGCTCCTGCGAGAGGCACATGCCGTCCGGTTTGAGAACGGAGCGGAACTGCTCCCCGGAGATGACGAAGTGGTCGATCATCACGACGTCCACAAGGGAAAATGCCTGTATCATCGCGTGCGTCGTCGAGATGTCGTCGGACGACGCGACCGCGACCCCTCCGGGGTGATTGTGCGCGAGCACGACCATGGAGGCGTGCTTCGAGATCGCGCGCTCTATCAGGGCGCGGGAGGTGAGATGCGCGGAGTTGACGGAGCCCTCAAAGATGAGCTCGCAGCCGAGCACCTCGAACGAGCCGGACAGAAGGAGCAGATATACGGTCTCGACGGTCCTCCCGGCGAAAAACGGGATCAGGTACCGCGCCGCGTCGGTCCTGCCGGGGCAGAATTTTTCGCCCGAGTTGCAGTCGAGAAAATAGCGCCGCGCGAGCTGAGGGATCAGCTTCAGAAGGACGGCGGAGTTCTCGCCGACGCCGGGTGTCGAGGTCAGGTCGTCAAGGTCCGCCTCGAAGACGGCGCGCAGACTGCCGAATTTGTCGAGCAAGAGATGCGCGGTCTCGTTCGTGTCCTGACGCGGTATCGAATAGAAGAGCAAAAATTCAAGAATGTTGTGCGGCTCGAATCTGTCAAGACCCTCAGCCAAAAAACGTGAGCGAACTCGTTTTCTGTGATCCTCGTGCATACCGTGCTTTCGCTTTCCTTATTTTTGATCTGTTGTGCCGTGAAGCAAAAATGCTTTCAAAATCAGCAAAGACATCAGCCCTTGATTTTGTAAAGCGCCACCTCGGCGATGTTGCAGAGAAAGCTCTGCGAGCCGTCGGGTCCCGAGTACCGTATGTACCGGTACCGGCAGCCGTCCTTCATAAACGCGTATGTCATCCCGCCCGCCGGCGTGCCGGGGACTGTATAGAGCACATCCCAGTTTTCGCCGTCTGCGGAGCCGTAGAAGATGCCGCCGCTCATTCTGTCCTCGTAGCCGGAGCGCGGAACAAAGCCGATGACGTCAAATTCCGTCTCCGCTCCGAGGTCCGCCTCGAGCCAGCCGCCCTCGACTCCGTCGAAGAACGTTCCGTAGTCGCCGTCAAAGGCTTTCGCGGCGACGTCGGCACCGTTGTTCCACGGCGCCGAGCCGGTCACGGCGGAGGCGGGGATGTCGACGGCTTCGAGCGACATCTCGCCCATCGTCACGCCCTCCATGATGTATGTCGTGATGGAGTTCGCGCGCAGCGTTGCGACGAAGCCCCCGTCGTATGCGTATATGTCTTCGAGCTCCGTCCAGTGCTCGCCGACCTTCGAGCCGCCGCTCGTGCGGACGACGCGGACGCGGTCGCCGATGCTCTCGAACTGCGAGAGGTCGACGCAGAGGTTCTTCGGCGCCGCCGCCGGGTTGACGGCGACGACGACGAGCGTCCCGCTCTCGCGGTCATATGCGGCGAGCGTGTCCGACCCGCAGGGGATCAGCGTATAGCCCGGGCGGATGTAGCGCGTGAACTGACCCATGCCGTAATATTTCTGCGTGAGTATGATCTCTTCCCTGTCGTGGTCGGCGACGGCGAGACCCCAGAAGCCGCCGTTCACGTCGACCATGCCGGAGTCGCGGTTGCCGTTGTAGCCGTTCTTGGAGATATGATTGTCTATCGCCTGCCACATTATCCACGCGGACGGGGAGAGCCCGTTTATGTCGGAGATGATCTTCTCGCCGAACCAGATGGCGGAGCCCATTTCGCCCGCGTTCTGACCGGCGGTGCCGCTGCCGTCGACCTCGCTCATCCAGAGGACGAAGTCCTCGTCCTTCGCGAGCTGACCGAGCTCGGCTATATTGCTCGTGTCGTAGGAATGCGTGTTTATCCTGCCGATGACGGACCTCGCGTCCTCGGAGTAGGCGTAATATTCCTCGATCTGCTTCCACGTGCTCGTTTCGTCGCTCGCGGAGATTATGACGTTGTCAAGGTCGTACCTTCTTAGCGCCTCGGCGGTCAGCGTGATTATCTTTGACTGGGAGGAGCCCTTGTCGAAGTGACAGCCCTCCTGCTTGTTGCTGTTTGCCTGCCAGTAGTTCGTGTTCGGTTCGTTCATCGGGGCGACGCTCGCGACCTTTATGCCGAGCGTGTTCTGTATGTAGTCCGTGACGTGCGCGAGGTATTCGGCGAATTCTTCATAGGAGCCCGACTTGAGGTTGTTCACGTTCGCGTCATAGTTCCCGGACGAGCAGCCGCTGTTCGTCATAAAGTACGGCGGCGAGTTGGAGAAGACCTCGACGAGCGCGTCGTCCCCCGCCGCCTTGACGGCGCGTTCAAGGACGTTTAACTGGTTCTTGTCGGCGTCGTAGTCGTAGACGTACTCGCCCGTATCTTTGTCGAAGACGAGCCAGCCGGGGACGGCGGAATCCGTTCTCGTTATGTGATGATGCGTCGGGTCGTCGCCGCCGCCGATGTTGTAGCGCATTATGTTGAGGCGCAGACCGTCCTCGCCGTAGAAGAGCTCGGCGGCGCTCTCCGAGAGCTTGTCGGAGTAGCCGATCCTGTTTGCCCACCAGCAGAGGCTCGTGCCCCAGCCTTCGAATATGCCGCCGTTGTTTGTCGAGGCGTTCAGCGGGGAGACGGTCACGGTCGTGTCGATCTTCACGCTGTCCGGCGTTACGATGAGGGAGGGGTCGACGGTCTCGGGAGCGGATGCCGTGCTGCCGCCGCTGCCGCTGTCGCTCCCGACGCCTGCAGGGGAGCACGCCGCCGTTGACAATATTGACAAAGCGATAACGAGACACAGGATGAGCGAGATGATCTTTTTTGCGCTGCCGGTCTTCATGTTCTGTCGCCTTTCGGAATAAAAACAGTATTTATATAACAATAATACTACAAAAGCATGTCAAATGCAAGCAAAATTAAGCCGTTAATAAACAAACGCGCGAAAAAACGCGCCGCGGGGGCGGCGCGGGACGGCACAAAAACGGAAAAAATCGGAAAATATCAACGTCAGTTGATGACAAACGGGAAAAAATATGATACAATTATTAAAATCGGGATCGGATCGACGCATACGCGTCGCTGCAAAAAGAGGGATAAAATGGTAAAGATCATAGCCGACAGCACGTGCGATCTTTCGCCGGAGCTGAAAGAGAGGTACGATATAGACATACTCCCGCTCGGGATACTGATGGACGACAAAAGCGTCCGCGACGGGGAGCTGACGCAGGAGGAGCTGTTTTCATGGGCGGACAGCGCCGGGAAGACGCCGAAGACGGCGGCGCCGTCTCTCGAGGAGGCGACGGAGCTGTTTTGCAGGTATCGCGACCGCGAGGTGATCGCGTTCAGCATTTCGTCCGAGATGAGCACGTCGAACAACGTGATGCGCCTCGCGGCGAAGGAGGCGGGCTGCGAGCGCGTAAAGATCGTCGACTCGCGCAATCTTTCGACCGGGATCGGGCTCCAGATCCTGTACGCCGCCGATATGGCTGCGGCGGGTGAGCCGTTTGACGCGATATGCGCGGCGCTCGACGAGGTGTCCCCGCGCGTCCGCGCGAGCTTCGTCATAGATACGCTTACATACCTTCAGCGCGGTGGGCGCTGCTCGCCGCTGACGGCGCTCGCGGCGAATCTGCTCTCGCTCAAGCCGATGATAGTCGTCGAGGGCGGGAAGATGGACGTCAGCCGGAAGTACCGCGGGAAGATCGGTCGCGTCGTCGGCAGCTACGTCGAAGATCTTATGCCCGCGCTCAAGGATGCGGAGCGCCGCCGCGTGTTCGTGACGCATACGATGCAGGGCGAGGCGCAGTCCATAGTCGAGGAGACGAAGAAAAAGCTCGAAGAGCTCGGCATCTTCGAGGAGGTCCTCGAGACGCGCGCGGGCGGCGTCATATCGAGCCATTGCGGTCCGAACACGCTCGGCGTGCTGTTCATAGCGGGAAAATAAAAATAATTCGGGGGAAGTGCCTTTCCCGAAAGGCACTTCCCCCGAACCCCTGTCTTCAAAGCTTTTTATTACAGGCAAAGACGCATTATTTGTCGAAGAGGCAGAGCTCGCCGTCCGGCAGGGAGTAGCCGGAAAAGCCGCGCTCTTCGAGGCGGGCAAGCTGCTTGCCCGTTTTTTTTGCGCGCTCATAGACCGCGACGTCGTATTCGGCGCGGAGCTCGTCGGCGCGGCGGGAGGCGCGGATAAAGTCGCCGTCGTCGTAGAGAACGGCGACGCGCGGAGACGTTTTTTCGGGTGCCGCGTCCGCAAGGATGCCGAAAATGCGCTCAAATCCGATCGAAAAGCCGACGGCGGGCGTCGGTGTGCCGGTGAATTTGCCTATCAGGTTGTCGTACCTTCCGCCGCCGCAGATCGCGCCCTTGAAGTCGACGCTCTCGACCTCGAACACGGTTCCGGTATAATAGCCCTGCCCGCGCACGAGCGAAATGTCGAAGTCGACGTCGTAGCCGCCGCCCGAAAGCTCGCGGGCGGAGCCGATGATGTATTTGAGCCTGCCGACCGCCTCTGTGTAGTCCGTATAGGCGGAGACGCTGTCGATATCGACGGGGCAAGCGGCGAGGAACGAGCGGAAATTCTCGATCACGCCGGGGTCAAATCCCTTTTCTGCGAGCTCGGAGAGGACGCCGTCGGCGCCGATCTTGTCGAGCTTGTCGAAGCTGACGGAGACGGTGTCGAGCATATCCGCCGGGAAGCCGGTCTTGACGAGCACGCCGCGCAGAAGAGCGCGGTCATTGACCTTGACGCGGAAGCCGCCGATGCCGATGGCGGTGAGCGCCTTCGCCGTTGTCGTGATGAGCTCGACCTCGCAGTCCGGCGAGGTCGAGCCGATGATGTCGATGTCGCACTGGATAAATTCGCGCAGCCGCCCCTTCTGCGGGCGCTCGGCGCGGTAGACGCGGTCGCACTGGATCAGCTTTGCCGGGGTCGGCAGCCGCGACTGGTTCGCGGCATAGTAGCGGCAGAGCGGGAGCGTAAGGTCATAGCGCAGCCCCATGTCGGAGAGTTCGCCGCCCTCCGCGAGCGCGCGCTCGAGCTTTTCGCCGCGCTTCAGTATTTTGAAAATGAGGTTGAGGTTGTCGCCGCCGTCGCTCTTGTCGAGGTTTTCGGCGTCCTCGAGCGCGGGCGTGATTATGTGCTCAAAGCCGTGCTTTTTGTATACGTCGAGGATCGTGGACTGCAGCTTGTCGCGCAGCGCCGCCTCGGCGGGGAGATAATCGTTCGTTCCCTTGACCGGTGTCGTTTTCATGTGTGACGTCCTTTCCGGGGGAGGACCTTTTCGGGAAAAGGTCCTCCCCCGGACCCCTTTTCCAAAAGCTTTTGTACAGGGCTTCCCCGTGCTTGAATTTACAGTCTGCTGAGCGTGAAACCGCCGTCTACGTTGATGACGGCGCCGGTCGTGTAGGCAAGGTCGCCGCGCGCGAGGGCGTAAACGGTCTTTGCAACGTCCTCGGGCTTTCCCATTCTCGCTATCGGCAATAGGCCCGAGGCGATCTTTGCCTCGTATTTGTCACGTACGCCGGCGGTCATGTCCGTTTCGATTATGCCGGGCCTGATCTCGTATGAGTTTATGCCGTAGGGGGCGAGGCGGTCGGCAAAGAGCTTTACCGCCATCGAAAGCCCCGCCTTTGAGATGCAGTATTCGCCGCGGTTCGTGCTCGACGTCTCGGCGGAGATGCTCGTCGTCGTGATTATCATGCGGGCGGCAGTCCCGGGCTCGTCCGCGACCATGCGGCTCGCGGCATACTGCGTAAGAAAGAACGCGCCGCGCAGGTTGACGCCGAGCACGCGGTCAAAGCTCTCCTCCGTCATCTCGAGCAGGTCTGCGCGCACGGCGGGCGCGACCCCGGCGTTGTTGACGAGGATGTCGAGCCTGCCGAACCGATCGTAAAACGTGTCTATTATCCGGAGCCTGTCCTCGTGCGAGGAGATGTCCCCGCGGATATAGATGTTTCTGTCCCCGAGTGCGCGGAGCTCCGGGAGAAAATCACCGACCGCATCCTCCGGTCGTGTTCCGACAGCGGCGACCGTGAAGCCCTTTTCGGCGAGCAGCAGCGATATCGCGCGCCCGATGCCGCGCGCGCCGCCCGTCACAAGAACGTATCCGTTTTCCATAATATCCTGCCTTTAAAACATTGCGGGCTTGCCGCCGCAGTTTTCAATGTATATCGGGGTATAGAGCCTGTCGCGGACGGGACAGCCCGCCGTCGCGCAGCGCCGCATGAGCTGGACGCATTTGCCGCAGCCGATGCACGTTTTTTTGCTGTCAAACTGCCCGTTTATCATGTCGCGCGCAAAATCCGGGTATGCAAACGCCATTCTGCCGAAGCCGACCATGTCCGCCATCCCGGACGAGAGCACGCCCGCTGCCGCGAACGGCGAGGACGCACGCAGATACGAGTACCCGGTGCCGATCACCTTGAGCGGGGGAATAGCGGACTTTATCTCCGCCGCCGCGTTTATCATGCGTTCAACTCCGAAAAGCGGGTGTTCGGGCGGCTCATACCCGCCGCTGTCGTATGGACGGTTGACGTGCGGATTATAATATGGGGTCCCCATCGAAAGATTCAGGAGCGAAAGCCCCGCGCCGTGAAGCTCGGTGAGCAGCCGGATCGCCTCGGCGAGGTCGACGGAGCCGTCCTCGCGCGTGCAGAAGCCGTAGGGGTAGGGTATGCAGTCCGAAACGCTCATCCGCGTGCAGATGAGAAAGTCCGGCGCGCCGTAAACGGAGGCGGCGGCGCCGACGGTATCGCGCAGGAGGCGCGTTCTGTTCTCGTATGAGCCGCCGTATTTTCCGGGGCGCGTGTACGCGGACAGAAGCTCGGACATGAGGTACCGGTGGCACGATTTTATGTCGACGCCGTCAAATCCCGCCTTTTTCGCGAGCGATACGGCGTGAAGATATTTGTCCGGCAGCGCGTCAAGGTATTCGTCGGAGACTGTGGGATAGTCGGCGGGGATGTCCATTTTTTCGTTCAGATACGGGTTGTGGTACGCGATCATCGGGGCGGGCGTGTTGTCGGGCTTTGAAAATCTGCCGGAGTGCGTGAGCTGGCAGATGACGGGCGCGCCGCCCGAAAGCTCGTGCATCCGCTCGACGAGGCGGCTGTAAACGTCAAGGTTGCCGTCGTTTATGTACAGCTGCCGCCGCGACGAGCGCCCCTCGGGGCAGACTGCTGTCGCCTCGAACCAGAAAAGCCCCGCGCCGCCGGACGCGAACCGCTCATAGCGACGGCGTGTCAGCTCGTCGGGCGCGCCGTCCGGCGTGCCGTCAAAACCCTCCATCGGGTGGACGGCGAGGCTGTTTTTCGCCGTGACGCCGCCGAGCGTGGCGGGGCGGGCGAGAATTTTTGTGTCGGCGGACACGGGAATGCGGGCGCCGACCGTTCCCGCCGTTGCCGACAGCTCTTCCGGTGTGCCGCAAGTGAATCTGTACTTTTCGGACATGGCTCATCACGGGTGAAAATGCTCCCCGGTCCCCCTTTTTATAAGTTCTCTGTCAGGCGCGCGAGCACCTCCGCGTCGCGGAGCAGCTCGTCCTCCGTACCGGAGGGCAAAAATTCGAGCAGCGCCGTGCGCGGTGCGCCGAACGAGCCGAGTATATCAAAATATTCACGCCACGCGTCGGCGTGCGCCGAGAGCGGCAGCCGCCGCTCCCCCTCCCACGCGAAGACGTGGACCGTGTCGACATACGGCGCGACGCGGCGCAGCTCCGAGGAATTGTATTTTGCGTCCCTGTACTGGTTCGGCTGCCAGTGCAGGCGGACATTGTCGTGCGCGGCGTCGCGCACGAGCCGGATGGCGCTCGCGGAGCAGTCCGTCAGCGTGCCGGGGTGGTACTCGAACGAGAGCGACAGCCCGCGCCCGGCGGCGTCCTCCGCGTCCCCGCAGAGGCGCGCGACGAGCGCCGAATACGTCATTACGTCCGTGTCGCAGGAGCCGCTCGATCCCGCCCAGACGCGTACCGAGTCGGCGCCGAGCGCGAGCGCGGTGTCGGCGACGGGAGAAAAATCCGAATCGAATCTGTAATACGAGCCGTATGAGCGCACATCAATGATGTGCCTTCGGCAGAGCTCGCGCGCGTCCGCGGCGGCGGTGAGATCGCCGAGCGGCACGTGTATGTCCCCGCCCCACTCGATCTCGGAAAGCGATGCTTTTTTCGCGGCGGCGACGACGCCCTCGCGGCTCATGGAGCGGAACGTGACGGAAACAAGTCCCCTTGCGGTCATATTCGGAGCCTCCCCGCTCCCGCCCGCGTATAAGGCAGCGCGGCGCTGGAGGCGATCTTTTTGTTCATGACTTTCGTTGTCCTTTTTTCAGTATTTGCTTATATCCACAAACTCGGCATGCCCGAGCGGGATATCCCCCATGAATATCTGCCCCGCCGACTCGAAACCCTCCGGCGTATCGCTGACGAAGCAGCGTATCGTGCCGCGGGCGCCGTGGGCAGTTCCCGTGCCGTAGGACTCGGCGAGCTTTTCGGCAGCCGCCTTGCTGCTGCTGATGAGGCGGACGCCGGGCAGCGTTTTTGCTATCGCCGAGCTTATTATGGGATAGTGCGTGCAGCCGAGGATGAGCGTGTCGATGCCGGTGCCGCGCAGCGGGGAGAGATATCGCTCCGCCGCCGCGAGCGTCACGGGGTCGTCGGGGTCCGTGAATCCGTCCTCAACGAGGTGGACGAAGAGCGGACAGGCAACGGAGGTGACGGATATGCCCGGGTCGAGCGACTTTATCCCGCGCTCGAATGCCCCGAGCCGCACCGTTGTCGCCGTGCCTATGACGCCGACGCGGCGCGTGACCGTCGCCGCCGCCGCGGCAGCAGCAGCTGCGTCTATGACGCCGAAAACGGGGATCGGGAATTCGCGCCGCAGCGTCGGCAGCGCCGCCGAGGAGGCGGTGCCGCAGGCGACGAGCGCGGCGTCTATGCCGAAGCCCGAGAGAAATCGCATTATTTCGGTTGAGTATCTTATAACGGTGTCGGCGGATTTGGAGCCGTACGGCACCCTTCCGGTGTCTCCGAAATATACAAAGTCTTCGCCCGGCAAGAGCTTTACGAGCTCGCAGAGCGCGGTCAGCCCGCCGAGACCGCTGTCAAAAACTCCGATCATGTGTCACCCACCACTTGCGGTTTTTGCGGCGGCGAAAAGCACCGCCGCTCCGAGGATATTATACAATATCGCGGACCCGAATACAACAAAAAACAAAAATTTTCCCCGTCATTAAAAAAACAGGCACATTTTCATCAATATATACATTATATTTGTTGACAAGAAGAGGAAATTGTGTTATACTCCAATTGTAAAGTGCCGTATTGTCCGGAGGAACCGTTATGCGAGCGGACAGAAGCATCTATCTGATAACGTCCTGCAAGGGCGGCGTCGGGAAATCGACTGTCGCCGTCAACCTTGCGTTTGCGATGGCGCTCACCGGCGACGTTGTCCTTTTGGCTGACTGCGACACTAAAAACCGCACTGCGGACCTGATGCTCGGGTATGACGGCGTCGGAATGTTCGATCTGTCCGACGTTGCCGACGGGCGCGTTGCCCCGGAGGAGGCGATCCTCCGCGACCCGCGCTGCGAGCGTCTCTATTACTGTACGACTCCGCCTTCCGGGGAGGTGATCGACCCGGCACGGGCGGCGCGCGCCGCCGTTCGGTGCGCCGATGCGGTCGGAGCCGACTGTCTCATCGTGGACACGTCGGGCGGGATAGATTTCCCGCTCGCGATGTACCCCGATGTCGTTTACGATGCGATCATCGTTTCGACGCAGTCCGGTCCCGCGCTTCGCGCGGCGGAAAGGACGGGGGCGGAGCTCTCGCACCACGGAGTCAGGAACCTGCGCCTTATCATCAACGAATTTACCGATAAGGATAACTCTCCGGTCACATACGTGATCGACGAGACTCGCATCCCGCTGCTCGGGGTGATCCCGTATGACGGGGCGATGAGACGAGGTCAGGAGCTCGGTATGCCTGCGGCAGCCGTTGAGGATTCGGTCTGTCCGCGCGCTTTTTACAACATTGCCATGCGCCTGCGCGGCTTTGAAGTCCCGCTCTTTGACGGGATGCGAATCCGCGGGAAAAGGCGGTTGACCTCACATCCTCCTTCCCCCGACGGGGGAGAGGGACTGTCGGTCATAAATTTCTGAGTCACTAAAAATAATAAGCAGGAGAACAAAGACGCATTTTATTTATTTATATTGATACCTTGTTTTTCACGGATTAACTTGTTTATTCATATCAATATTTAGAGTGCCGCCACGACGCGGGTCCGAAAGGTCCCGCAGAAAGGGTCAATACAATAATGGAAATAGCAATCATCGCTGACGACACGCGCAAAGAGCTCATGATACAGTTCTGCATCGCATACTGCGGAACGCTTTCGAAACACAATCTCTGTGCAACCGCGAAGACCGCGACCGTCCTCTCCGAGGCAACGGGGCTCAATGTCGAAACCTTCCTGCCGGGCAGTCACGGCGGAGACCAGCAGATAACGTCGCGCATTGCGTGCGACGAGATAGACGTTCTTTTATATTTCCGCTCCACGAATCCGAAGCCCGAATTTGACGAGGCAGAATATAATCTGCTCCGCATGTGCGACGTTCATAACGTTCCGTTCGCGACCAACATCGCGACCGCCGAGGTGATAGTCCACGCGCTCGAGCGCGGCGACCTCGACTGGCGCGAGCTCGTGAACCCGCATTCGGAATACAACCGCAGAAAGCGCAGCGTAAATATCGCGCGCGCGATAACATAATAACGCAATAAATTTATCCCCGAAAGAGGAACAAGTCCGTCCCGAGGTCGGCAGCAGAGAAGGCGCGGGGCGCGGCATTTGCCGCGCCGCTGGGACCGCGCCGCCCAAAACCTCCCGCCGGGCACCGCCCTCTTTCCCCGGCAACAGAGAGCCGGATCCGATCCGAATACATTTAAAAGTTAAAAGCGCGGGTGGAACCGTGCGTTGTTTTGGCGCACCCCGACAGAAAATGCCTTATTGGCGTTTTCTGTCGGTTTTGTTTTATATGCGAACACTATTATGAAAAGCAAAAGGAGAAAAAGAAGATGTTCAAAGTAAGATTTACGGGAGGCGGAGAATACGAGGGGGAGTCCCCGATATCGGTATTCGACGCCGCTAAAGAGGCGGGGCTGATCTCGCGCGAGGTAATCGCCGCAGTGCTCGACGGGGAGACCGTCGACCTGACGCACACGGTCGATTCGGACTGCGAGGTAAAGCTCTGCACGTTCGACGATCCCGAGGGGAAGCACGCGTTCTTCCACACGGCGAGCCACATCATGGCGCAGGCGGTAAAGCGCCTCTACCCCGAGTCAAAGCTGACGATAGGTCCCGCCATTGAGACGGGGTTCTACTACGATATCGACCGCGACGAGCCGTTCACGCAGGAGGATCTGCCGAAGATCGAGGCGGAGATGAAAAAGATCGTGAACGAAAATTACAGGCTCGAAAGATTCACGCTGCCGAGAGACGAGGCGGTCAAATTCATGGAGGAGCGCGGCGAGCCCTACAAGGTCGCGCTTATAGCGCGAGTCCCGGAAGGGGAGGAGATATCCTTCTACCGGCAGGGCGAGTTCGTCGACCTCTGCGCCGGACCGCACCTCTTCTCGACGGGCGCCGTCCGCGCGTTCAAGCTGACCTCGCTGACGGGCGCATACTGGGAGGGCGACTCGAAGAACAAGATGCTGCGCCGCATATACGGCGTTGCGTTCCCGAACAAGACGCTCCTCTCCGAGCACATGAACATGCTCGAGGAGGCAAAGCGCCGCGACCACAGAAAGCTCGGTCACGACCTCGACCTCTTCGACATCTACGACGAGGGTCCGGGGTTCCCGTTCTTCCTCCCGAAGGGCATGGTGCTCCGCAACCTGCTCGAGGACTTCTGGCGCGAGGAGCACAGGCGCGCGGGATATGAAGAGATCAAAACGCCGATAATGCTCTCCCGCGAGCTCTGGGAGCGCTCCGGTCACTGGGACCATTACAAGGATAACATGTACACGACGAAGATCGACGACAGGGATTTCGCAATCAAGCCGATGAACTGCCCCGGCGGAATGCTCGTCTTCAAGCGCAAGATCTGGAGCTATAAGGAATTGCCCGTTCGCTGCGGCGAGCTTGGGCTCGTTCACCGCCATGAGCTCTCCGGCGCGCTGCACGGGCTGATGCGCGTGCGCTGCTTCACGCAGGACGATGCGCACATCTTCATGCGCCCCGATCAGATAAGGGACGAGATAAAGGGTGTTTACAGCCTGATCGACCGCGTCTACAAGCTGTTCGGCTTCACGTATCACGTCGAGCTTTCGACTCGCCCGGAAAATTCCATCGGCACGGACGAAATGTGGGAGATGGCGACGGACGGTCTGCGCGGCGCGCTCGACGATCTCGGCGTCGACTACGTTGTGAACGAGGGCGACGGCGCGTTCTACGGACCGAAGATAGACTTCCATCTCCGCGACTGCATCGGCAGAACGTGGCAGTGCGGCACGATCCAGCTTGACATGAACCTGCCGGAGAGATTCGATCTCACCTATGTCGGCGCGGACAACGAAAAGCACCGCCCCGTCATGATCCACCGCGTCGTTTTCGGCTCGATAGAGCGCTTCATCGGCATCCTGACCGAGCACTTCGCGGGCGCGTTCCCGCTTTGGCTCGCCCCCGTGCAGATGACGGTCACGGCGATCCGTACCGATATCAACGACTATGCGCGCGAGGTCTACGAAAAGCTCTATGACGCCGGATTCCGCGTCGAATTTGACGACAGAAACGAGAAGATCGGCTACAAGATCCGCGAGTCACAGCTCCAGAAGATACCGTATGTCCTCGTCGTCGGCGACCGCGAGCGCGAAAACGGCACCGTCTCCGTCCGCTCCCGCAAAGAGGAGAACAAGGCAATCGTCATGTCCCTCTCCGACTTCATCTCCTCCGCCAAAACCGAAGTCGAGACGAAGGCGCTGTAAGCTATTTGATAACTATTTAAGCCGGGGGAGGAGGAAACTCTTGAAAGAGTTTCCTCCTCCCCCGGACCCCCTTCTCTTTCAGAACTTTTTGGGAATATAAATAATAAAAGTTTAGAGGCGGGGGCGCGGGGGAGGAACCTTTTCAAAGGTGCCTCCCCCGCAGATCTTTTATTTATGCAGCGTCATCATGTACGCGTACTCGCGGAGCCTGCCGTCCTCGGGCGGCGGGAGCGTGCAGCAGTCGATGAGCGCGTTTACGACCGCATCGCACGCGAAGCCCGAGAAGAGCGAATTTGCGCGATGGTACTCGCCGTAAAGATGCGGCGGCAGCGCCGAGCGCAGGAGCTTTGCCGTCCTCTCCGCTATTGTCTTCGCAAACGGGTGAAGGATAGAGGACAGCCCGTCCGATACCTCGTACAGTCTCGATTTATCCTCGCCGTTGATGACTAAAAACTTCGTATAGAGCGTGTCGCCGTCGCGGTATATGTACCCTTCCTCGATCGCGCGCGCCGCCTGCTCGCGCTCATTTTCGGAGAGCGCGTTCACTTCTATGCCGTCGACGGCGCGCACCGCGAGCGTCAGCGCCTCGTCATTTGCGATGTTGTAGTCGCAATAGAAGTTCGCTATGATGTCCGGGTTGTGATAAATATTGGAAATTTCCACGAGTTTGTAACCGCAGAAATTCTTGACTGCCGCTGTGTCGTTGCCCCAGCCGACGTTCTGTCCCGTGCATTCAAATCCCCATACGGAGAACGGGCGGTCGGGCTTTTCTGTGTCGCTGAAATATTCCTCGTCAAGTACCCGCTCGACTTCAAGACCGAGGGAATATCCTATATGAGGCGCCTGCCTCCACATAACGAGCGGAAGCGTCACGGTTTTGTTTTTGTACGGGAAAGAAAGATAATCCCGCACGTGCTCGCCGACGTAAGCCTTTACAGCCTTGACCGCATCGGGGACGACCTCTCCGTATATATCGCATCCGCGCGCAAACTCGTCGCGGTCTAAGAGCGGAAAATTGATGATATACTTCCCGCCGTCGACGCGGCGCAGCGCGCCGTATTTGCCGTTCTCGCCGTATACCTGTCTCTCGCATTCCTCCTCGACGTACATCATCGGAACGCCGAGCTCGTCCGATATCTCCTTCGGTGTGCGCGGCTTTTTGCGGCACAGCCAGAGGACATGGACCGAAAGCTGCCTTTCAATATCTTTTCTCGGGTCGCTCCACGTCGGGTTTCCGTTACCCCATATGGAAAGGTCTATCCTCCGCAGCGCTGTCGGCTTGTCCATTGTTTTCGTGCTTTTTTCTTCCATGTTCATGATCTCCTTTACCTCGTCCCTGATCCTGCATCGTGCCGACCTCAGCCGCTCGCGTATCGCGCCCTCGCTCGTGTGCTGCCGCCGCGCTATCTCCGCCACCGGCAGCCCGTCGAGGTAAAACGATATCATCACCTCGCGGTAAATGCGCGACAGAAACGCGATTCGGCGCAGGATGAGCGACAGCGCCTCGGCGTCTGCATCGTCCACGTCCGCCGCAGTGTCCGCGTCCTCCATGTTCAAGATCGCAAGGTCGGGGTCGCCGTTATATGTGCGGGCGGCGGTGCGATGCTTTTTCTCGGAGAAATCGGCGTAGACGCGGCGCGCGATCTGCCATATGAACGCGTAAGCGTTTTCAAGCTCCGCGTCCGGGTCACGGTTCGCGGACTTTACTATTGCGAACGTGATGTCTGAGCAGAGCTCCTCCGCCTCGGTGCTGCCGCTCGTCCTCGCGTAACACCAGCCGTAGAGGGAATCGAGCAGCTTTTGGTCGAGTTCCGTTGTCAGGTGGGACTTTTTCATTTGTTTTTCCTTTTTTGATTGCGGTCGATCGGCGCTTTCACCCATATAGTCGGGGAAAGCGTGACGGTGTCAGCGGGTAAAGGAGATTTTTTCGTATAAATTTTACGCTTTTAAAATTCGCGCGTCAACATATATCGTATAAAAGTCTCGGCGGCAATCTTGACAATATTGGCGCGCCATAGTAAAATATAGGGTAGAAACTGTTTTAAATTTACATAAAGGAGACATAAAACTATGGATCAGGCAAAAGAAAGATCGCTGCGCCTTCACGCGGCGGATGTGCGTCTCGGCATCATAGAGGCCGTCTACAATGCGAAATCCGGGCATCCGGGCGGCTCGCTCTCGGTGGCTGACATTATGACGTACCTCTACTTCGAGGAGATGAACATCGACCCCAAAAATCCGAAATGGGAGGACCGCGATCGCTTTGTGCTTTCAAAGGGGCACACCTCGCCCGCCCTTTATTCGACGCTCGCCAACCGCGGCTATTTCCCGGTCGAAGACCTCAAGACGTTCCGCCACACGGGCAGCTACCTCCAGGGGCACCCGGACATGAAGGGCGTCCCCGGCGTCGATATGTCTTCGGGCTCGCTCGGTCAGGGGTTCTCGGTCGCGTGCGGCATGGCGCTCGCGGCTAAGCTCTCGGGCAAGTCCTACAGAGTCTACACCGCCGTCGGTGACGGCGAGAGCGAGGAAGGGCAGATCTGGGAGGCGGCTATGTTCGCCGCGCACTATCATCTCGACAATCTCGTGCTCATCATCGACTGGAACGGGCTTCAGATAGACGGCAGGATCACAGACGTTATGAATCCGACGCCGCATGACGAAAAGCTCCGCGCCTTCGGCTGGAACGTCATATCCATAGACGCGCACGATTTCGGTGAGATCGAGGCGGCGTTCAAGGCGGCGCGCGAGCACAAGGGGCAGCCGACCGCCGTCATCGCCAAGTCGACGAAGGGGAAAGGCGTCTCCTTCATGGAGGATCAGGCGGGCTGGCACGGCAAGGCGCCGAACGAAGAAC
The DNA here is from genome assembly GCA_947624995.1 of uncultured Clostridia bacterium. Classification (GTDB taxonomy): domain Bacteria; phylum Bacillota; class Clostridia; order Oscillospirales; family CAG-272; genus DTU064. Next base: position 83,635 of record CANQMS010000003.1, on the reverse strand, counting down.
AGTACGAGACGGCAAAGGCGGAGCTCCTCGCTCTGCGCGCGTCGATATGACCGATATGACGGAAAGGAAGGTTTACTGAAATGGCAGAAGCTGTTGCTACAAGAGAGGCTTACGGAAAAGCTCTCGCCGAATTCGGCGCGAAATACGACAAGCTCGTCGTTCTCGACGCGGACCTCGCGAACGCGACGAAAACAGATACGTTCAAGAAGGTGTTCCCCGACCGTCACTTTGACTGCGGCATCGCGGAGGCGAACATGATGTGCGTCGCCGCCGGGCTTTCGACCGCGGGATATATCCCGTTCGCGTCCACGTTCGCGATGTTCGCGTCCGGTCGCGCGTTCGAGCAGGTCAGAAATTCGATAGGTTATCCGCACCTGAACGTCAAGATAGGCGCGACGCACGCCGGCATCACGGTCGGCGAGGACGGCGCATCCCATCAGTGCCTTGAGGATATCGCCCTTATGCGGACGATACCCGGCATGACGGTGATAAATCCGTCGGACGCCGTTGAGGCGCGCGCGGCGGTCGAGGCGGCGATCAACTACTACGGTCCCGTTTATATGCGCTTCGGCAGAATGGCGGTTCCGGTCATAAACGATACGCCCGATTATAAGTTTGAGCTCGGGCGCGGCATACAGATGGCGGACGGCGGTGACGTCACCGTCGTTGCGACGGGCATGATGGTCGAGGTCGCGCTGCGCGCACGCGAGCTGCTCGCAAACGAGGGCATCTCGGCGCGCGTCATAAACATCCACACGATAAAGCCGCTTGACGAGGAGATCATCCTTCGCGCCGCCGCTGAAACGGGCGCGATAGTGACGGCTGAGGAGGCGACCGTCATCGGCGGTCTCGGCGGCGCCGTCTCGGAGCTGCTCTCCGAAAAGCGTCCGACCCCCGTCGTTAAGCTCGGTATCAACGACGTGTTCGGCAAGTCCGGCCCCGCAAAGGAGCTCGTCACGCTCTTCGGTCTCACCGCCGAAAACGTCGCCGCAAAAGCAAAAGCGGCGATTGAGCTGAAGTAAGATCGGTATAGTAAAGATTTGTGCGAGGGAAAACCTTTGAAAAGGTTTTCCCTCGCGCTCCTTTTCTAAACTTTTAAAATAAAAAAACGGATGAGAACGTCGCGGAAGGCATTCTCATCCGTTTTTTATTTTGCCGACAGCAGGTCGTTCGGAGTTGTGCCGAAAAATTCGGCGATGACCGATATCTCAATGTCTGTCACAAAGCGCTTGCCCGCCTCGATGCGCTGTATCGCGTTTTTGTCGATATCAAGACCGGATAGCTGAAGACCGTCGGCAAGCCGACGCTGCGATATCCCGAGCTCTTTGCGCAGTCTTGCTATCGTTTCCCCGCAGATATTGTTTTTCCCGTCCGCCGATTTGTTTATGAACATTGCAGCCTCATTTGACATTCAGTGCTTGACACAAAAATATTATATGTTGTAATTGTTCGGGTATTGACATTCATTAAATGTCAATAATGAGGCGCGACGTGTTTAATATACGAGCCGCGGGGCGGTTGTTTATGAATATATTATTCACGCGCTGAAAGCGCGTTGAATATAATGACCTAAAAGGTTTTCGGAGGTTTTTATGAACGGTTCACCGCAATATGGCATAAGGCTCGCGTCCGTGCTGCGCTCGAGACCGCAGGCGGCGGCGGAGATCTCGGGGGGCGAGGCGTTCCCCGAGATCTCGGGCATTGTAAGATTTTATCAGACGCCGTGCGGCGTTATCGTGTATACGGAGGTCACGGGGCTGCCGACGGGCAGGCGCATTTTTGGATTTCATATCCACGAGGGCGACTTGTGCCGGGGCGATTTTTCGGACGCGGGCGGAAACTATGACCCGGACGGCGGCGCGCATCCGTACCATGCGGGAGACATGCCGCCGCTGTTCGGAAACGACGGGCTTGCGCTCTCGCTGTTTTTGACGGATAGGTTCTCGGTGTCCGATGTGATCGGACGCACGGTGATCATCCACGGGGACCCCGACGATTTCACCTCGCAGCCCGTGGGCAATTCCGGCGAGCGGATAGCGTGCGGCATAATAGTGCAGATCGGGCGGCGCCGATGATGTAGATCGCCGTACGCGGCGCGCGGTTTTTCGGATTTTTCCTTTTCATATATTGCCGAGGCGAGGCAAAGCTGATATAATAAGGGAATGAAAGAAACGGACAAATCAAAGCGAGGACTGTTTTATGAACGATATCCTGAATTCCCCTTTCATCTCCGAGGTGGCGGAGATAACGTCGAATATGTACCGCCTCGGCTGGAACGAGCGCAACGGCGGGAACATCAGCGTCCTGCTCGGCGAGGACGAGATCGCGCCATACCTCGACGTGACGCACGTGCTGCGCACGATCCCGACCGGATTTGAAGCGCCGGAGCTGACGGGAAGATATTTTCTCGTCACGGGGACGGGAAAATACTTCCGCCATGTCGCCGCGGACCCCGAAAATACGCTCGGCATCGTCCGCGTCGCGGACGGGGGCAGGGCGGCGGAGCTCTTGTGGGGGTTCTCGGACGGCGGGAAGTTCACGAGCGAGTTCCCGGCGCACATGATGAGCCACGCGGCGCGCCTCTCTGTCGACGGAGAAAATCGTGTCATAATGCACTGCCACCCGACGTACACGCTCGCGATGAACTACATACACCAGCTCGACGACAGGTCGTTCACGCACACGCTCTGGCAGATGTGTACCGAATGCATCGTCGTGTTCCCGGAGGGCGTCGGCGTTCTGCCGTGGATGGTGTGCGGCACGAACGAGATAGGGCTTGCCACCGCCGAAAAAATGAAGGAGTACCGCGCCGTCGTCTGGGGGATGCACGGTCTCTACTGCGCCGGAAAGTCGATGGATGAGGCGTTCGGTCTCGTTGAGACGGTGGAAAAAGCGGCACAGATATTTGTGCTTACCGCGGGAAAGCCGCGCGTCAACACGATACGTGACCCGGAGCTCCGCGCGCTCGCGGAGTCGTTCGGCGTCTCGTACAGGAAAGACTTTCTTGACTGATAAAACGCACACGTGGTGCGCATTTGTGCGGCAATTGGCAAAAATTGCGGGGAAGTGGTGAGAATATGACATATATCACGGACTATGATTCGCCGGTGGGGCGGCTGACCGTCGCGAGCGACGGGCGCGCCGTCACCGGGATATATATGGCGGGTCAGCGGTACCTCCCCGACTTTTCCGGGACCGCGGACGGCACGGGGCTTCTGATAAACAAGGCTGCGGGCAGATGGCTCGACAGATATTTCGCCGGTCTTGAGCCCGCGCCGGATGAGCTGCCGCTCGCGCCGGAGGGAACGCCGTTTCGTCTTCTTGTATGGGAGATACTCTGCCGCATTCCGTACGGGCAGACGGTGACATACGGCGATATTGCGCGGGAGGCGGCATCAAGGCTCGGCAGGCGCGTGATGTCGGCTCAGGCGGTCGGCGGCGCCGTCGGACACAATCCGATAAGCATCGTCATCCCGTGCCACCGCGTCATAGGCGCGGACGGCGGCATGGTCGGCTACGGCGGCGGCATGGAGCGAAAGCTGTGGCTGCTGCGCCACGAGGGCGTGATCGAATAATATCAACGAAAAAAACTCGTGGGATGCGCATTCGGCACATCCCACGAACTTTTTTTAAATTCCGTTATTTTCAGACGGTGGCGCGAACCTTTTTGAGATTTGCGAATCTCGGGAGACCGTCTTCCTTTACCATCTGCGTCTCGCCCTGAATGAGCGGCAGGCAGTATTCGATAAACTTTTCGTTCATGCCGTCGCGCGTCTCGTTGAGCCATTCGAGCGGGACCTTTTTCTCGGTGTTTGCGACGACGGAGAGGTCAACAAGCTCGGGCTCGCAGACGTACTTGCCGTTTTCGTCATACGTGCGCTTGAGACCGACCATCTTGTCTGTCATCCCGGCGACTGCGTATTCAACGGCGCATTTGCCGGACATGAAGCTCTCGTCGATGTCCGTCTGCGACGCGGAATGAGCGGCGCAGCGCTGGAGCAGGGAAAGCTCGATGCCGCGGACCTTCGCGCCGGTCGCTTCCTTAACGACGTTTGCAAGATACGAGGCGAGACCGCCCATCTGCGCGTGACCGAAGCTGTCGCGCTGGGAGGCGAGGTCGGAGCCGTATTCGGCGATATATTTGCCGTCCTTGTCGTGGATGCCCTCGGAAACGCAGACGATGACCTTGCCGGTCTTTTCGTAGAGCGCCTTGACTTTTTCGATGAACGAGTCAAGGTCGAAATCGACCTCGGGCAGATAGATGAGGTCTGGACCGTTCCCCTTGTAGGCGGCGAGCGCGGATGCGGCGGTCAGCCAGCCGGCGTTTCTGCCCATGATCTCGATGACGGTGACCATTCCCGTGTCATAGACGCGGGCGTCGCGGTAGACTTCCATAACGGAGGTGGCGATATACTTTGCCGCGGACGCGAATCCGGGGCAGTGGTCGGTGACGGCGAGGTCATTGTCTATCGTCTTCGGGATGCCCATGACGCGGCATTCGTAGCCGTTTTTGAGGCAGTATTTGCTGATCTTGTTGCACGTATCCATGCTGTCGTTTCCGCCGTTGTAGAAGAAGTAGCGGACGTCGTATTTTTTGAATATTTCAAGGATGCGGCGGTAGTCGGTGTCGTCAACGTCGGGGTCCTTGAGCTTGTAGCGGCAGGAGCCGAGCGCGCTCGACGGCGTGAACTTCATGAGGGCGAGCTCCTCCGGGTCTTCCATCGCCATGTCGATGAGCTTGTCTTCGAGTACGCCTTTGATCCCGTTCTCGGCGCCGTAAACGTGCGTGATGACGTCGCTGTCGAGGGCGGTTTTTATAGCGCCGTATGCGCTTGCGTTGATAACGGATGTCGGGCCGCCGGACTGACCGATGATGGCGGCGCCTTTAAGTGCGGACATAGGGTTTCTCCTTTTTTGTCTCTTGTCTTTGCTGTTTATTTTCAAACTGCCGTTTATTCTATCACATTATCGCGGTAAAAACAATGCCTAACGGCATTTTTTTTGCGCATAATCGGCACATAATCGGCGACCGATGCGGGAAATCAGATGTCGGGCGCGCCGAACCCCTCGCCCATGACCTCTTTCGCGTCGGTGAGGATCATAAAGGCGTTCGGGTCGATGCTCTTGACGATGACCTTTGCGCGGTAGAGCTCGTGCGGCTTGAAGACGCAGAGGATGACGTCCTTGTCGTGCTGCGAGTACCAGCCGAGCCCGTGAAGGATCGTGACGCCGCGGTCGAGCTCTGTCGATATCGCCGCCGCGATCTCCTTAAATTTATCCGATATGATAAATGTCATTTTCGCGGACTTGTTGCCGTCGATGATGTAATCGAGCGCGAATGTGTATGCGTACGTCGAGACGATCGAGTAAAAAATGGCGCTGAAGCTGTGCGTCAGGATGGCGGAGCCGATTATGACGAAGAGGTCGAGCCCGAATATGATGCGTCCGGTAGAGAGGGTTTTGATAAGCTTCTGCTTTATCATGACCGCGGCAAGGTCGCTGCCGCCCGTGTTATAGCCGCGCGAGAGCAGCATACCTCCGCCGACGCCGAGCAAAAGCCCGCCCATGATAGCGGCGAGCAGCCGGTCGTCCGTTATCATCGGGACCGGCAAAAGCTCCGCTATGTTTGTGGCGAGGGATGTGACAAAGACGGCGATAACGATGCGCCACAGCAAATGCCAGCCGTAAAAGAGAAGACCGAACAGAAGGATCGGGATGTTTGCGACAAGGATCATCGTTCCTATCGGGATGTTGGGGAACAGTATGTTGACCGTTGTCGCGATACCGGTCGCGCCGCCCATAACGGTCCCGGACGGACCGAGAAAGAGCGCGACGGCAAGCCCGTATATGACGCTTCCGAACAGGATCGAGAGCGTCTCCGTCACGATGGCGCGCACATCGGGACGCTTTTTTTCGTTCTGCATTTATTTGACCTTCCGGTTTAATTGTTTAGGCACATATAATTTTATTCCCGCGGGCGCGCGTTGTCAATCACAAAGACGGCATAAAATCAGATAATTTTTTTTCGTTTTCCGCGCAGGTGACCAAAAGATACCGCTGATATATGAGCTTTTGCCGGGGCACACTGTTATTGCGGCAAACGACCGCGATTTTTAAGATTCAAGAACGGAAAAAAGAGAGATACGGGGCAGGCTGAAACTATGAACAGATCCGACAAGGAAATGTACGCCGAGGTTTACCGCAGCTCGACCATGGGCACCGAGTCCATACTCGCGCTTATGCCGAAGGTTGAAAACGAGCAGCTTCGGGCGGACATGGTGACACAGATGAACGGCTACGGTTCCTTCGCGGAACGCGCGAAGTGCGGGCTCGCGGAAGGGCACTTTGTGCCGGAGGAAGAAAAAAAGTCCAAGGTATTCGCTGCCAAATCGGGTATCGCCGCCGAAACGATGTTTGACACGTCCGCGTCTCATATAGCGGAGCTTATGATACGGGGGAGCGGCGCGGATATCGTTTCGATAACGCGCTCGCAGAACGAGGCAACGCACGGTCAGACGCGCATATCCGAGGCGACCGACGCATATAAGCTGTGCTCGGAGCTTGTGGATTTTGAGAACCGGAATATCGAGCGCATGAAGAAGTATCTTTGAAAAGTTCGGAAGATGAAAAAAGAGGACGGGAGCTCCGGGAAGCGGAGCTCCCCATCCTTTTTTGCATATGCGTTTCGTGTGTGATGCGGACGCGAGCGGGAGCTATTGAATCTTCTTCAAAAAAATCTTGCATTATTTGCCGTAATGTAATATAATAGAGGGCACACAGCAAAAAAAGGAAACGGTTTACGAATCAGAATGGAAATCAAAAACAAACATCTTTCGGAAGTCTACGGCGCGCTCGCCGCGAAGAACGCGAGCGAACCGGAATTTCTTCAGGCAGTGGCGGAGGTCTTCGAATCTCTGTCTCCCGTCGCGGACGCGCGTCCCGACTACATAAAGGCGGGCGTTTTCAGCCGCATCGTCGAGCCCGAGCGCTTCGTGCAGTTCAGGGTGAGCTGGGTAGACGACAACGGCAACGTGCAGGTAAACCGCGGTTATCGCGTTCAGTTCAATTCGGCGATAGGTCCGTACAAGGGCGGGCTCCGCTTCCATCCGAGCGTCTCGGCATCTGTCATAAAGTTCCTCGGGTTTGAGCAGATATTCAAGAATTCGCTCACTACGCTGCCGATGGGAGGCGGCAAAGGCGGCTCCGACTTCGACCCGAAGGGCAAGAGCGAGGGCGAGATCATGCGCTTCTGCCAGAGCTTCATGACGGAGCTCTTCCGCCACATCGGTCCCGACACGGACGTTCCGGCGGGCGACATCGGCGTCGGCGGGCGCGAGATCGGATATCTTTTCGGTCAGTATAAGCGCCTCACGAACCGCTTTGAGGGCGTCCTCACCGGCAAGGCGATCGGCTCCGGCGGCTCTCTTGTCAGAACGCAGGCTACGGGTTACGGGCTTCTCTACTTTGCGGACGAGATGCTGACCGACCGCGGGCTCGGCATCGACGGCAAGACGATACTCATCTCCGGCTCCGGCAACGTTGCCATCTACGCGTGCGAAAAGGCGCAGGCGATGGGCGGAAAGGTCGTCGCCATGAGCGATTCGGGCGGATACGTATACGATCCCGAGGGGATCAAGCTCGACGTCGTGAAGCAGATCAAGGAGGTCGAGCGCCTCCGCATCAGCGAGTATGCGGCGCGCGTCCCGGGCAGCACGTATACGGCGGGCTGCCGCGGCATCTGGTCCATCCCGTGCGACATCGCGCTCCCGTGCGCGACGCAGAACGAGATCAACGGAGAAGAGGCGAAGACGCTCGTGAAGAACGGCTGCTTCGCCGTCGCCGAGGGCGCGAACATGCCCTCGACGCCCGAGGCTGTCGAGTGCTTCCTCGCAAACGGGCTCGCGTATGCTCCCGCAAAGGCGTCGAATGCCGGCGGCGTCGCGACGAGCGGGCTCGAGATGGTACAGAATTCGATCCGTATGTCGTGGACGGCTCCGGAGGTCGACGAGAAGCTGCACGGCATAATGAAGAACATATACGCCGCGGCGAAGGGCGCCGCCGCCGAATACGGCATGGCGGGCAATCTTGTCGCGGGCGCGAATATCGCCGGCTTCCAGAAGGTCGCCGACGCTATGCTGTGGCAGGGCATTTCATATTGAGAAAAGGGAACATTATTCGCGGGGGAGGCATGCCTCCCCCGCGCCCTGTCTCGGGCGGCAAAAGGCAAAAAATATTCGAAAAATATAGTTGACAAACGCGGGTGTGTATGATATAATAGCTCTCGCCGCAATTGAAACGGCACCTGTGCTGGTGTGGCTCAATGGCAGAGCAGCTGATTTGTAATCAGCAGGTTGTTGGTTCGACTCCGATCACCAGCTTCGCGTTTGATTATGACGCTGCAAATTAATATGGGGGAATTCCCGAGCGGCCAAAGGGGGCAGACTGTAAATCTGTTGTGCTTTCACTTCGGTGGTCCGAATCCACCTTCCCCCAATAACAAAGGAGCGGATTTATCCGCTCCTTTGTTATTGGGACAACGATGGATGAGGAGTTCCGCGGGAGAATGTGCGGAGCACATTCTATTCATCGGTTTGCTCTGCAAACCGATGTGTGGTCTCCTACGAATCCACCTTCCCCCAAAAATCGGCAAGGCTCGCCAGAGCTTTGCCGATTTTTACTTATTCACTCTTCACTTTTCACTATTCACTTCGCCCGATTGAGCCGATTTTTGGGGGAGGTAATAGGTAATAGTGAATAGTGAAGAAGTAAAAACGAAAAGTGAAGATGTAACATTGAAAAGTGAAAAAGGTCGGTCAGTGAAATGAGCGGGATTTGTCCGCTCCTTTTTTTATTTCCGCCGTTTCGTAAAAATACAATATTTTTCGAAAGAAAACAGTGAAAAACCGTTTGCACCGTGTGCCGAGGCGTGTTATACTTATATCGGTATCGTATCTCCGCCGGTGCGTTCGGCGGGAAAAATGAATAGAGCAGGAGTTATCGACATGGAAAAAGAAAACACAGTGCCGAAGATGATGACGGGCGCGGTGCTGCCCGGGAATTCAACGGTAGAGCTGCGGCAGTTCGAGGTGCCGACGCCCGGTCACGGACAGGTCCTCGTCGCGACGAGGGCGACGACGATATGCGGCTCCGACATCCGCTGCATATACCGCGAGCACACCGGAAAGGGCGCCGAGGGCTATATCCCCGGCACTATCGCGGGGCACGAGCCGTGCGGCGTCATTGTCGAGGCGGGAGAGGGCTGCCGCCGTTTCCGCGTCGGCGACCGCGTTATCGTTTACCACATATCGGGCTGCGGCGTCTGCTACGACTGCCGCCGCGGATATTACATATCCTGCAAGAGCGAATACCGCGCCGCATACGGCTGGCAGCGCGACGGCGGCATGGCGCCGTACATACTCTGCGACGAAAAGGACCTGATCGCGCTGCCCGATGAGCTCACGTATAAGGACGGCGCGCAGGTCGCCTGCGGCTTCGGGACTGTATACGAGGCGATAGACAAGATAGGCGTTTCCGGTGCGGACGCGGTGCTCGTGACGGGGCTCGGTCCCGTGGGGCTCGCGGCGCTGATGCTCTGCCGCGCGATGGGGGCGAAGACTCTCATAGGCGTCGAGCTCTCCGACTACAGGATCGAGCTCTGCCGCAGCCTCGGGCTTGCCGACTACGTGTTCAAGTCCGACGAAAAGGCGCTCGACAACATCCTCGCCGTCACGGGCGGGCACGGCTGCGAGCGCGCCATAGACGCCTCCGCCTCCGACCCCGGGCGCGTGCTCGCCATACGCGGGACGCGCGAATGGGGCAAGATCGCGTTCGTCGGCGAGGGCGGAACATGCTCGTTTACGCCGAGCCCGGACATAATCCACGGTCAGAAGACTATATACGGTTCATGGGTGACGAGCCTCTGGAAGATGGAGGAGCTCGTCGAGCTGCTCGTTCGTTGGGGAGTCCACCCGGAGGAGCTGATAACGCACGAGTTCCCGCTAGAGAGGGCGGGCGAGGCGTATGCGCTCATGGCGTCCGGCGCGTGCGGCAAGGTCGCGGTCACATTTCCCGGGGAATAAACGATGAAGGCACCGACATATACGCTGAATAACGGGCGGCAGATGCCCGTGATCGGGCTCGGGACGTTCGGCTCCGATAAATATACGGCAGCGGAGATCGCCGCCGCCGTATACGGCGCCGTCAAGTACGGGTACAGGCTGATAGACTGCGCCGAGGTGTACGGGAACGAGGCGGAGATCGGCGGCGCGCTCGGCAGGCTGTTTGACGAGGACGTCGTCAGCCGCGACGAGCTGTTTATCACCTCCAAGGTGTGGAACGATCATCACCGCGAGGTCGGGACCTCTTGCAGACGGTCCCTCGCCGCGCTCGGGCTCTCGTATCTCGATCTGTATTTTATTCACTGGCCGTACCCGAACTACCACGCTCCGGGTTGCGCCGGGGACGCGAGAAACCCGGATTCCGTGCCGTTTTCGGTCGAGGAATTCATGGATACGTACAGACAGTGCGAGGAGCTTTACAGGGAGGGACTGATCCGCGCGATAGGCGTCTCAAACATGACCGTGTCAAAGCTCAAAAAGACGCTGCCGAAAATGGAGATCATGCCGGCGGCGCTCGAGGCGGAGCTGCACCCGGCGCACCAGCAGCCGGAGCTATTATCGTTCGCGCTCGAAAAAGGCATCCGCCCGATAGGATTTTGCCCGCTCGGCTCGCCGTCGAGACCCGAACGCGACAGGGCGGACGGTGATATCGCGGCGATGGAGATGCCCGAGATCAAAAGGATCGCGGAGGCGCACGGTGTACATCCGGCGGCGGTCTGCCTCAAGTGGGCGGTGCAGTCCGGGGCGGCGCCGATACCGTTTTCGGTCAAGGAGGCGCAGTACAGGTCGAACCTCGACTGCGTGTGCGGAGACCCACTCTCGGCGGACGAAATGGAGACGATAAGGCGCGCGGACAAAAACTGCCGCCTTGTAAAGGGTCAGGTGTTCCTGTGGGAGGGCGCGTCCGACTGGCGCGAGCTCTGGACATAAAAGGCGCGGGGCGCGGAGAGAAGATCTTTCCGCGCCCTTTTAAACATAACGGCGGATGGCGCCGGGGATATTTACAAAGCGCCCGAAAATTGATATAATGCGTATGTAAATAACGGCGCGGGAGGGCGGTATGGAGCGCAGAAAAAAGATAATTATAATATCCGCGATATCCGTGTCGGCGCTTGCCGCCGTGATCGCGGCGGTATTGTGCGTCGTCGTTGCCGTGAACGCCGCGCGAACGCCCACGGAAACGGATGCGGCGGTCTCTTCGACGGCGCCGGTCACGGATATACCGGCGCCGGAGACAGGCTCGCTGACGGTTTTTGCGGGGGAGGACGTTCTGTTTTCAACGCTTGATCCCGGGGCGCAGTCCCCGGTGTTTGACGCGGAATCCGAGCTCACCGTTAGGTGCGATATCCCGGGCGCCGCGGCGGAGCTGCTGCTAGACCGCGCGGACGGGACGGGCGGGACCGAGCGCGCCGCGCTTTCGTTTGATGGCGGCGCGGATACTGTTGACACATCGCGCCTGAATGGCGAATACACTTGCTCGGTGCTGCTCGGGACGGACGGCGGGGAGGTGCTGTATGCCGCCTCCGCAAATGCGCTCCTCGGCGGATATGCGGACACGGTCGTCATGATCTCCGATATTGCCGCGTCGGACGGCGCCGCTTTCGGCGAGCCGTTTTCGTGGATAACGAATGGGTTCACGTTCTCGACGGAGGGCGCGCTTACGTTTGTCTCGGACGCCTGTGGCGAGATGAAGATCGTAAACGGCGAGGGCGAGATACGCTGCGGGCGCCTGTTCTGTGACGCGCCGGGATGGGATTTCACGGTCAGGTCGCCGTTCGGCGGATTTACCGAGGAACGGGCGTTCAGCGTTTACGCCCGCACCGTCAACGGCAAACGCATTGATTGCGGCGAGGTGTACGTCGACACGGAGGAGGACTGGCGGGCAATATTCCCGGACGGGCGGCTCGATGTACCGCAGCACGTGGAAAGGCTCGTCTGCGAGGGGGATCTCACGGTCGAGGGCGGCACGGTGACGCGGGCTATGTCGCTGTCGTTCTCCGGCGACGTGAAAATATCCGTCGGACTGATCGTAAAGACGGCGGAGGCGGCGGACATATCCGTCGACTGCACCGGGAACGGCACGGCGCTTTCCGAAAAGATAAGGGTCGACGCGCCGAACTGCCGGCTTTCATGGCGGGGCGGCGAGCCCGACGCGGACTATGTCGGGCGGCACATGAACGTCCTTTTTTACAACGGCGAGGAGACGGACCCGCACATGGGCGGCGCGGGCACCGTCGGGGTCGTATACGGCTCGGTCGCCGAAGGGGAGAGGTCGGTCGATTTCACGGTCGACGGAAACGTCATAAAAGTCATGCTCGGCTACGCGGACAACATAGACTTCGGGCGCGCCGAATTCAGAGCGGAGCTGTCCGGCAGCGGAAGCGGGGAGCTGTCTCGCGTCGGGGACACGTATTATTATACCGTCACCGACGGGAGCGGCGGCGTGCGCGGCTACATGGTCGAGCTTTCATTGCCGGAATACAGGCTGCCGGTCGTGCATATTACGACGGACGGGGGCGCCGCGATCGAATCGAAGGAAACATATATCGGCGGCACGTTCTCCATAGACTATAACGGAGCTTTTGAATACGAGGGGATAACGGACGCGCGCATGTCGGTCAGGGGCAGGGGAAATTCCTCATGGGAGCTTGAAAAAAAGCCGTACAAGATAAAGTTTGAAAGCGGCGTCAAGCTGTTCGGCATGAAAAAGGCGAAAAAGTGGGTGCTGATCGCAAATCACGTCGACCGCTCTCTCATAAGGAACAGGCTCGCGTATTCGATAGCAGATGTGCTCGGCAATTTCGTTTTTGTACCGGGCGCGTACGAGGTCGACCTTTTCGTAAACGGCGAATACGCGGGAGTGTACCAGATAAGCGAGCAGGTCGAGATCAACGACGGACGCGTCCCCGGGGAGGAGGACTCGACCGAGGTCGACACCGACTACCTGCTCGAAATAGGCGGCGAGATGAAAAAGACCGACTTCGGGTACGCAAATTTCTCGCATGAGCTGTTCAGGTACGTCCTGATAAAAAGCCCGGATGAAGATGTATTGACGAAAAAACAGTATAAATACATAAGCTCCTACATAGAGTCTGTGGAGGACGCCGTAAAGACGGGCGGGGACTACGGATCCCTGATCGACGTCGACTCGCTCGTCGACTGGTTTCTGCTGTACGAATTTTCGTATAACGCCGACGGGATATTCAGGCGCAGCGATTTCCTTTTGAAGGAAAAGGGCGGGAAGCTCATATTCTGCACGCCGTGGGATTTTGACTACGCGTTCGGCAATTTTGTGCTCGATTCGGAGAGCTTTTCGGAGTGGATCAGCGTCGGGACGCCGATGACGGACAAATACAACTATATTAAGGACAATATACTCGATTATCTTCTCGAAGATGAGGCGTTTGTCGGGCGGGTCAAGGCGCGGTGGGCGGAGGTCGGAAAGCTCATGCTGAAAAGAGGGCTCGAAACGGTCGACGACGCGGAGAAAAACGTCTCGCCGTCCGCCGCCGAAAACTTCAGGCGCTGGGACATCCTCGGGAAAAAGATACATCTTGAGGACGACAGGACCGTCGCGATCGACACATACGCGGGTCAGCTCGAGTATCTCCGCGAATATATGAGAAACAGATTCGAATGGATGGACAGGGCGATAGGTGCGCTTTAAAGGGGAAGAAGGGGAGAACATGGAAAATGCCGGTGTTACGCTGATATGCGGCGGGCTCTGCTGCGGGAAGACGACGTATGCCCGAGCCCTTTCGGAGAGGACGGGCGCGGTCACGCTTTCCGTCGACGGGGTGATGCTGTCCGTGTTCGGGCAAGACGCGGGCGAGCGCCACGACGAATACGCCGCCGGTGTAAAAAAATATCTTTTGGGGCTCGCGGTACAGCTGGTGCGCGCCGGCGTCGGCGTCATACTCGACTGGGGCTTCTGGACGGCGGCGGAACGCAGCGGGACGCGGGCGCTTTTCGCCTCGCGCGGCATTCCGTGCGAGCTGCACTTTATCGACATTGACGGCGAAACGTGGCGGCGGAGGGTCGCCGGGCGGAACGCCGCGGTCGCCGCGGGGGAGGCGGACGATTACTTCGTTGACGAAGGCCTCACGGCAAAATTTCTCGACCGCTTCGAGAGACCGGACGACCGTGAGGTCGACCTGTTCGTGCGCTGACGGCATGATCACGCGTATGTGCGAATCAGGCGGCGGCGCGGGACGCGTAATTTTATGAAATCTGTACAAATAAAAAAGAAACAAAACTCTTGACAAAAAAGCGACGGCATACTATTATATTATTTACAAAAGCGGGTTTTCGGCTGTCCTTTTGACGCGCCCGCGATTTGGTAAAAATGTTTTTGCCGGGAGAAGGAGATCGGTATCGTGGGAACGCTTCGGTATATCAATTATATAATTACCATAGTGTTTTCTGTCTGCTACGCTTATCAGTTTCTGTTTATACCGCTCGTTTGGCTCTTACATAAAAAGAAGGTTTACACAAAAAGCGAACCGCACAACTTCGCGGTGCTCATCTGCGCCAGAAACGAGGCGGAGGTCATCGGCGACCTCATAGGGAGTATACGCAGCCAGACTTACGATCAGAGCCTCATCCACATCTTTGTGCTCGCGGACAACTGCACCGACAACACAAAAGAGGTGTCGGAGGCGGCGGGCGCCGTCGTCTATACGCGGCAGAACGCGGAGCTGATAGGCAAGGGTTACGCGCTGACGGAGCTCATGGGTCATCTCAGGGAGGACTACCCCGAGGGCTTTGACGGATACTTCGTCTTTGACGCGGACAACATCCTTTCACCGAACTATTTTGAAGAGATGAACCGCACGTTCACGGCGGGTCACGACGTTATAACGAGCTACCGAAACAGCAAGAATTTCGGCACGAACTGGATCAGCGCCGGTTACGCGCTCTGGTTCTTGCGCGAGAGCCGCTATCTGAACCACGCGCGCTTCCTCCTCGGTTCGAGCTGTGCCGTTTCGGGAACGGGCTTCATGTTCAGCCGCAAGGTCGCGGACGAGATAGGCAACTGGCCGTACCATATGCTGACGGAGGACATCCAGTTTTCCGTTGAGGAGATACTGAAGGGGCGAAAGATCGCCTTTTGCCCGACGGCGGAGCTCTTTGACGAGCAGCCCGTGAAATTTTCGCAGTCGTGGCGGCAGCGTTTGCGCTGGTCGAAGGGATATATACAGGTGTTCCGCGGCTACGGTGCAAAGCTGATACGCGGCATGTTCCGCGGGAGCTTTTCCTGCTTTGACATGACGATGACGATAATGCCCGCGTTCGTTCTCTCGATCATCTCCGCGCTCTGCAACATCGCGCTCGGCGTCAGGGGGACGGCGATGGGGGACGACATGATGGTCGTTCTGGGCGCTGTCGGGCAGCTCGCATCGAGCCTGTATTTTACGCTCTTCTCGTTCGGCGCGTTCACGACGCTGACAGAATGGAAGCACATACACACATCCGCGTGGAAGAAGCTCTTCTTTATGTTCACCTTCCCGCTCTTCATGTTCACTTACGTGCCGATATCGGTGGCGGCGCTCGTCTGCAAAATAGACTGGAAGCCCATAAAGCACTCGTTCTCCGTCGAGAAGCTGAAGTGTGAGGAAGCGGATATGCGGACCGCGAACGCCGAGAGGCGGCGCCGGCGCCGCATGGCTGCCGCAACGTCGATATGCGTTGTAATCGCGGCGGCTGCCGTCATAGGTATAAACGTATACGTCATGGCGAAGGGCGACGACGGCATAATCCTTTCCGCCGAGGCGGCAGAGCTCGACGGAGTTGACTGCATAGTCGTCCTCGGCTGCGAGACAAAGCTCGACGGGACCGTAGACGATATGCTCGAAGACAGGCTCGACTGCGGCGTCGGACTTTACGAAAACGGCGCAGCCCCCAAGCTTCTGATGAGCGGTGAGAAGCATGAACGCGACCACGACGCCGCCGAAGTGATGAGAAATTACGCGCTCGCGTCCGGCGTTCCGTCCGGAGACATCCTGACCGATCTCGAGTGCGAGTCGACGTATGACAGCATATTGCGCGCAAAGGAATTGTTCGGCGCGGACCGCATCGTCATTGTCGCACAGGAGTACCAGCTCCCGCGCGCGCTCTATATTGCGGGCGAGCTCGGCATAGACGCGTACGGCGTTTCCTCCGACTATCACATATACGAGTGGCAGTCGGTGCGCGAATGCGGGGAGATCTTCCTCCGCGTCAAGGACTTCGGGCTCTCGATCATGAAGCCGGAGCAGACGGAGGAGACAGAGACGGAGCTCGCGCCCGACGAAAAGGCGGAGATCAGCCTCCCCGCGTCAAAGGGAGTTTTCGCGTATTGCAGCTCCGTCTGAAAAGGGCGCCTCAAAAAGGCTCAGCGACCGATCCCGGGGCTCGACCGGGCAAAGATCAAAAAACAGGGGGAACCCATGAAAGGTTCCCCCCACTTTTTTATGCCTGCCGCCGTCAGAAGAAGAGCAGCCTGCCGCCGCGCAGCTTGTAGAGCGCCTCGGCGAAGAAATAGTCGCCGTATATGATCGGCATGTGATGTCCCTTGTCGCTGCCGGGGTTGTATGCTTCCGAACCCATGCCGAGCACGCCGTCCGTTTCGGGATCCCAGTCGCAGTACTCCGCGAGCGCGCAAAGTATTTTTTCGGCGGCGAAAAGATACGTTCCCCGTTCGTTTTCACCGACGCTTTTTGCGATCTCGCAAAGACCCGATGCCGCAATGGCGCCCGATGTCGTGTCTATGAGGACGGGCTCTTCCGGCGCGCGGAAATCTATCCGCGGGACGTATCCCGTCGCCGAAACGCAGGCGATATAGTAGTGCGCGACGCGCTTGGCGGCGTCGAGATAGCGCTGCTCCCCGGTGTGGACGTATGAGAGCGCGTAGCCGTACAGCGCCCATGACTGCCCGCGCGACCACGAGGAGCCCTCGCAGAAGCCCTGCCCGCCGTATGAGCGGATGATATCGCCCGTGTCCGGGTCGAGCTCGACGATGTGATTGACGGAGCCGTCGGCGCGGATGTGCGTTTTCAGCACCTTATCGGCGTGCTTCATCGCGATGTATTTGTAGCGCGGGTCGCCCGTCTCCTCCGATGCCCAGTAGAGGAGCGGTATGTTCATCATGCAGTCAATAATGACCCAGCCGACGTTGTCCCTGCCGTTCCACGAGCGCAGAAATTCGCCGTTCGGGTTGTAGCGCCCGGCGAGCAGGTTCGCGGCGTAGAGCGCGTATCTGCGGGCGGAGGAGCTATTTGTTATCTTGTAGTCTGCGCCGAAGGAGAGATGAAAGAGAAAGCCGACGTCGTGGTCGAGGCGGTCGCACTCGGCGAACGCACCCGCGAGTATGCGCTCGCAGCTCTCAGCCGAACGGCGGTAGACTTCCTCGCCCGTACCGTCGTACATGAGCCAAAGGAGCGCCGGCCAGAAGCCGTTTGTCCACCATGTGATGTTAGGCTTCGACGCGTCGTCAAACCTGCCGCCGTGTACCGTGTAAGGCAGCTTGTCGCCGTTTCGCCCGGCGGAAGCGCGCAGCTTGCGGTCGAGCTTTTCCCATGTCGTGTTGATCCATTCTTCCATGTCTTTTCCTCCTGTCAAATCGCCTTGACCGCGGTTATTGCCGCCTCCGCCGCGCGAGTCAGCGCGAGAGCGGCGCGCGGCGCGTCAAGCGAGCCCGCCGCGGGTACGTGTATGAATCCGACGCGCACGGCTGTGCCGAAAAAATGCGCGGACAAAAGATAAAATACGTCGTTGCAGACGTATGTCCCGGCTGAGTATGAGACATCTGCGGGGATCCCCGCCTCCGAGATCGCCTCCGCCATGCGCCGGACGGGAAGGGATGAGAAAAATGCCTCGCGCCCGTGCGTGATCACCGGGGTGTCGCAGGGACACGCGCCGTCATTGTCGGGGATGCGCGCGTACCGTATGTTGACGGCGACCGCCTCCGGCGTGACGGCAGATCTCCCCGCCGCCTGTCCGACGGAAAGAACGATATCCGCGCCGACGCGCTCCGCTTCCGATATCGCGAGCTCCCCCGCGCGTCCGAAGGCGACGGGCAGCGTCATCCGGCAGACTTCAAAGCCGCCGATGGTGTCCGGCAGCAGAGCTGCCGCGTTTAGAGACGCGTTTTCACTGTCCCCGCCGAAGGGCTCAAACGATGTGAAAAGTATTCGCCCGGTCATAATATCACCTCAGACTTTATTATACTATCGCTCAGCCGGAAAATCAATCGCGCGGCGGAATAAACATGACAAAAAAGCGGAAAAAGCAAGAAAAGAAAAAAGAAAATATTTCCGCATT
The DNA here is from genome assembly GCA_947624995.1 of uncultured Clostridia bacterium. Lineage (GTDB taxonomy): Bacteria > Bacillota > Clostridia > Oscillospirales > CAG-272 > DTU064. The sequence continues at coordinate 65,216 of CANQMS010000003.1, read as the reverse complement.
TTTCCGTTGACAGTACACATGATATTTGCTATAATGAGACAGAGTCCTAATAGCGTTAACGGAGGTGAGCATCGGTGCAGACGAGAAATACGAAACAGCGCGGGCTCGTGCTCGATGCGGTGAGGGCGAGATGCGACCATCCGAGCGCGGACGATATTTATATCGACGTGCGGCGGCTCGATCCGAAGATCAGCCGCGGGACCGTTTATCGGAACCTGAGCGTGCTTGCCGACGCGGGCGAGATCATGCACGTCAGGGTCCCCGCCGCGGACAGGTACGATCTGCGGACGGAGAAGCACTACCACATGTTCTGCCTCCGATGCGGTCGCGTTGCCGACGCGCCGATCCCGTACAGAGACGAGCTTGACGAGGGCGCCGCCGCGGCGACCGGTTTTACGGTCGGGCGCCACAGAACGATATTTGAGGGCGTGTGCCCCGAATGCAGAGAGAAGGAAGGACGGTAGATCACGATGGCGGTTTACAGATGCAGCGTGTGCGGATACGTGTACGACGAGGAAAAGGAAGGACGCCCCATCTCGGAGCTTGACGTCTGCCCCGTGTGCGGGCAGCCGATATCAAAGCTCGTCCGAACGGATGAAAAGAACGGGGAGAAAAAGCCCGCGGTGCCGACGCCGGCGCCGACGCAGACGGTGACATACAAAGGGAGCCTTGCCTACCCGAGCGAGTTTGCGCGCGAGGACCCGGACGCGCGGTATATGGAAGAGATACACGAGATGGCTGTCAGCGGGAAGACTGTAAGCGCCGCGATGGGAACGCGGACGGCGTGCCCGGGGTGGGACGAGATCCTTTTGCTCGGAGCGCAGCTTTCACCCCTCCCGAAGGATGACGGCTGCCGCGTCTCTACCGAGACCGTAATCGGCAAGCACGCGAAAAAGCCGATGAGGCTCGCCTCACCCGTATATATTTCGCACATGTCGTTCGGCGCGCTCTCGCGTGAGGCGAAGATCGCGCTCGCAAAGGGCGCAGCCGCCGCCGGAACGGCGACGTGCAGCGGCGAGGGCGGAATTCTCCCGGAAGAGAGGGAGGCGGCTTTCAGGTACATATTCGAATACGTTCCGAACAAATACAGCGTTACGGACGAAAACCTCCGCTCGTCGGACGCGATAGAGATCAAGATCGGGCAGGGCACCAAGCCCGGAATGGGAGGTCATCTGCCCGGCAGCAAGGTGACGCCGGAAATCGCGGCGATCCGCGGCAAAAAAGTCGGTGAGGACATACAAAGCCCGTCAAAATTCGCGGAGATAAATTCAAAGGAAGGCCTCCGCGCCGCCGTCGACATGCTGCGCGAGCGCTCGGGCGGCAGACCGATAGGAATAAAGATCGCGGCGGGCAGGATAGAAGCGGATCTTGAGGCGTGCGTCTTCGCGGGCGCAGACTTCGTCACGGTCGACGGCAGAGGCGGCGCGACGGGTTCGAGCCCGTTTTTCCTCAGAGAGGCGACGACGGTGCCGACGATATACGCGCTTTCGCGCGCGCGGCGGTACCTTGACTCGGTCGGCTCCGATATGGAGCTCGTGATAACGGGCGGGCTGCGCGTGTCGTCCGATTTTGCGAAGGCACTTGCGATGGGGGCGGACGCCGTTGCCGTCGCGTCCGCGGCGCTGATCGCGGCGGCTTGCCAGCAGTACCGGATCTGCGGCAGCGGGCGCTGTCCGGTCGGGATAGCGACGCAGGACCCGGAGCTGCGCGCGCGCCTGAATGTCGATGCCGCGGCGGCGCGCGTCGCGAACTATCTCAAGGTCTCAAACTCCGAGCTTGAGACGTTTTCGCGGATCACGGGTCACTCGTCGGTACACGACCTTTCGCTTTCCGACCTTGTGACGACGGACCGCGACATCGCGGAATACACCGGTATACCCCATGCAGGCAGAAGCATGGTAAAATACGAAATAAATAAAAACGAAAAAAAGGAGACTGAAACAATGGCAGAAAAGAAGAACATCTACGCGGGCACACAGACGGAGAAGAATCTCGAGGCGGCGTTCGCAGGCGAATCCCAGGCGAGGAACAAGTACACGTATTTCGCGTCTGTCGCAAAAAAGGAGGGCTACGAGCAGATCTCTGCGCTCTTCCTCAAGACGGCGGACAACGAAAAGGAACACGCGAAGCTGTGGCTGAAGGAGCTCTCCGGCATCGGCACGACGGTTGAAAATCTGAACGCCGCAGCGGACGGCGAGAACTACGAGTGGACCGACATGTACGAGGAGTTCGCGAAGACGGCTGAGGCAGAGGGCTTTACGGCGCTCGCGCACAAGTTCCGCATGGTCGGCGCCATCGAGAAGCATCACGAGGAGCGCTACCGCGCGCTTTTGCACAATATAGAGACCGCCGAGGTATTCGAAAAGAGCGAGGTCAAGGTCTGGGAGTGCCGCAACTGCGGGCACATCATCGTCGGCACGAAGGCGCCCGAGGTATGCCCCGTCTGCAACCACCCGCAGAGCTATTTCGAGATCCACGCGGAGAATTATTGATTATTTGCGATCATAGCGGGAGCGGTCGGAAAAATGCCGACCGCCTCCCGCTTTTTTGCGCGCTAAAATATTTATACGGTTGAAATTGTCGTTCACTTATTGTATAATATACCGTGACAGGGGGTGAGCTTACGGAAGGATATCATCACAAGGTCCGGTATTACGAGACGGACAAAATGGGGATCACGCATCATTCAAACTACATCTGCTGGATGGAGGAGGCGCGCGTCGACTTTCTTGCCCGCATCGGGTGGGATTACGCAAAGCTCGAAGAGCTCGGGATCGTCTCGCCTGTCATGGCGGTGAGCTGTAAATACAGGCATCCGACGACGTTTGACGACGACGTATATATTTCGCTCTCCGTCGCGGAGCTGAGACCCGTCCGCATGACGATAGCGTACGAGATGCGCGGCGCGGACGGCGCGGTCGTCTGCACGGCGGAGTCCGAGCACTGTTTTCTGACGAAGGACGGCGGAATAGTCAGGCTCGACCGCGAATATCCAGCGTTCTACGCGGCGCTTGCGGAGTATCTTAAAAAAGCAGAAGAAAAATAAAATAAATCACAAACGGAGGACATGACAAATGAAAAAATTCGTGAAGTATCTGGGAAGGACTGTCGCGTATATCGCGGAGATCCTTCTCGGCGTCGTGCTGCTCATCAATCCCGAAGAGTTCACGTCGTGGATAGTGATTGCCGCCGGCGTCGGTATGGCGGTCGCGGGGGTCTGGTACGTGCTGCGCTACTTCCGCCTCGAGCCCGAGCTCGCAATGCGCGAGCACGATCTGTCTACGGGGCTCTTTCTCTGTGCGGCGGGCGCGCTCTGTGCGTTCGGTACAGACTGGGTCATCGGGACATTCTCGCTTCTGACGATGATATACGCGATCGCGCTTTTGATACTCGGCTTCGTGAAGCTTCAGGGCACGGTCGATCTCTTGCGACTGAAGCGCCGCGGCTCCGTGCTCTCGCTTATAAATGCGGTTCTGACGCTCGTGTTCGCGGTGATCATCTTCGCGCATCCCTTCAGCGCGATGATGACGCTTTGGCGTTTCACCGCCGTGTCTATCATAGTTGTGGCGCTGCTCGACATCGTTGTGATGATCTTCTCCGCGCTCAAGCCCGAGCTCAGGGAAGACACGTTTGACCGCGGCGATTACGATTCGGACGACTGATGGCGGCTGAGTACAGGGTCGAGCACGACTCGATGGGGGAGATAAACGTCCCCGCGGATAAATACTGGGGCGCGCAGACGGAGCGGAGCTACGAAAACTTCAAAATCGGAGAGGAGCGCATGCCGCGCGAGATCATCCGCGCGTTCGCGGTTCTCAAAAAGGCAGCCGCGACGGCAAACAACAGGCTCGGGAGGCTCGACGGGGAGCGGCTCCGTCTCATCTCACGGGTGTGTGACGAGATAATGTCGGGCGCGCTCGATGACAATTTCCCGCTCGTCGTGTGGCAGACGGGGTCGGGCACGCAGTCCAACATGAACGTGAACGAGGTGATCGCGAACCGCGGCGGCGAGCTTGCGGGCGAACGTATACTTCACCCGAACGATCACGTCAATATGTCGCAGAGCTCGAACGACACGTTCCCGACCGCGATGCACATCGCGGCGGTGACGGCGATAGAATGTGCGCTTTTGCCGGCGATAGACAAACTGTCGGCGACGTTTGCGCGGCTGATGGAAGAAAACCGAGGGATAATCAAGAGCGGCAGGACGCATTTGCAGGACGCGACGCCGATCTCGTTCTCTCAGGAGATCTCCGGCTGGCGCGCGATGCTCGAAAAATCGCGCGCGATGATATGTATGTCGCTCGACGGACTCTCCGAGCTCGCGCTCGGCGGGACCGCCGTCGGGACAGGGCTTAACGCGCCCGCAGGATTCGACGCGGAGGTCGCGAGGGCGGTCTCGGAGCTGACGGGGCACGAGTACAGGACGGCGGCGAACAAGTTCCACTCGTTAACGAGCAAGGACGAGCTCGTGTTCGCACACGGGGCGCTGAAGGGGCTCGCGGCAAACATGATGAAGATCGCGAACGACGTCAGATGGCTTTCGAGCGGACCGCGCTGCGGGCTGCACGAGATATTTATCCCGGAGAACGAGCCGGGCAGCTCCATCATGCCGGGAAAGGTCAATCCGACCCAGTGCGAGGCGGTGACGATGATCGCGGTCCAGGTCATGGGCAACGATGCCGCCGTCGGTATCGCGGCGTCACAGGGAAATTTCGAGCTCAACGTGTTCATGCCCGTTTTGATATACAATTTTCTCCAGTCGGTAAGGCTCCTGTCGGACGGGATAGTGTCGTTCAACGACAACTGCGCCGTAGGCATCCGCGCGAACCGCGCGCAGATGGAGGAAAATCTTCGCCGCTCGCTGATGCTCGTCACGTGCCTGAACCCGTACATAGGCTACGAGAACGCCGCGAAGACGGCAAAGCTCGCGTACAGCGAGAACATCTCGCTGAAGGAAGCGTGCGTAAAGCTCGGGTTTTTGACGGCGGAGCGCTTCGACGAGGTCTTCCGCCCGGAAGAAATGGTTTAAACACAAATATAAAGGACAGACAGGACAATGGATTACAATGAACTTGCGCTTCGGCTGCATGAAGAACACAAAGGCAAGATAGGCGTCGTCTCGAAGGTCGGCGTCAGCACGAGAGACGATCTTTCAACGGCGTATACGCCGGGGGTCGCTGAGCCCTGCCGGAGAATACGCGACAACAAGGACGAGGTGTACCGCTATACCGCGAAGGGGAATCTCGTCGCCGTCGTCACGGACGGGACGGCGGTCCTCGGGCTCGGCGACATCGGACCCGAGGCGGGAATGCCCGTCATGGAGGGGAAGGCGATACTGTTCAAGACGTTCGGCGATATAGACGCTTTCCCGATATGCCTTGACACGAAGGACCCGGAAGAGATCATAAAGACGGTAAAATATCTCGCTCCGACGTTCGGCGGCATAAATCTCGAAGACATCGCGGCGCCGCGCTGCTTTGAGATCGAGCGCAGGCTGAAGGAAGAGCTCGACATACCCGTGTTCCACGACGACCAGCACGGAACGGCGATAGTCGTGACGGCGGGGCTGAAAAACGCGCTCAGACTGATCGGCAAGAAGCCGGAGGACGTGAAGATCGCCATCAACGGCGCGGGCGCCGCCGGTATCTCGATATGCAGGCTCTTGATGAGCGCCGGATTCGGCGACATCGTGCTGCTCGCGCGGCGCGGCGCGCTATGCCCCGGCGAAGAATGGATGAATCCCGTCCAGGCGGAAATGGCGGAGATCACGAACAAAGAGCGCATACGCGGGACTTTGGCGGACGTCATAAAGGGGCGCGACATATTTATCGGCGTTTCCGCGCCGAACGTCATGACGGCGGAAATGGTAAAAACTATGGCAAAGGACCCGATAGTGTTCGCTATGGCGAATCCGACGCCGGAGATAATGCCGGACGAGGCAAAGCGCGGCGGCGCGCGCATCATCGCGACCGGGCGCTCGGACTTCCCGAATCAGGTCAACAACGTGCTCGTGTTCCCCGGCATCTTCCGCGGCGCGCTCGACGTGAGGGCGACGGACATCACCGAGGGAATGAAGCTTGCCGCGGCGTATGCGATCGCCTCGATAGTCTCGGACGAGGAGCTCTCCGAAGACTACATCATCCCGGACGCATTTGACAAGCGCGTTGCCGCGTCTGTCGCAAAGGCGGTCGGCGAGGCGGCGAGAGCCGAAGGCGTCGCGAGGGCGTGAATATTATTTAGGATGAAAACGCGGGGAGAAGGAAAAAACTTTCTCCCCGCGCAAAATTTTTTGAAAAGCGGATTTGCCGCGCTCCGAGCGGGCAGATTTAAAAAGGGAGGTCTTTTGTGAAGATAAAATATCTCGGAACGGCGGCGAGCGAGGGGACGCCGGCGCTGTTTTGCAGCTGCGAAATATGCAAAAACGCGCGAAGCATCGGTGGCAAAGAGATCAGGACGCGCTGCCAGGCGATCATAGACGACGGGCTTTTGATCGACTTTGGACCGGACACATATCTGCACCTTTTGCGGGATTCGATCGACATAACGCTGTTTGAGCACTGTCTCATAACGCACGCACACTCCGATCATCTGTATGTCGACGATATCGGGACGAGGTGCCGCGGACTCGCAAATCTGCCGCCGGACGCGAGCCCGCTCAAATTATACGGAGGCAGCGGTGTTGAAAAAGCCGTTGTGCGCTATGGCGGGGGAAAGGTGACCGAGGACGGCAGCGTTTTGTTCCGTCGGCTGCATGCGTTTGAACCGGCGGCGGTCGGGGAATACACCGTTATCCCGATCCCCGCAATCCATTCGACCGGGGAGCCGTTCGTGTACGCGATCTCGCGCTCTGGTAAAACGATCCTCTACGCGCACGACACGGGCATTTTGCCGGACGGAACGCTCGGGAAGCTTCAAGCACTCGGCGCATTCTTCGACCTTGTTTCAATGGACTGCAACGAGGGCATCCGGCACATCGACTATAGGGGGCACATGAATGTCGAGCGCGACCTCATTTTTATGGAAAAGCTGCGCGACTTCGGTCTTGCGGGCGAAAAAACGGTGTTCGTCGCGAATCACTTCTCGCATAACGGGAGGATGACGCACGAGCAGGCCGAGGTGCTCGGGAAAAAGCACGGCTTTATCGCCGCGTATGACGGTATGGAGATGGAAATATAAAATTGCCGCGGAACGGTCGCGACCGTTCCACGGCAAATTTTTTTGCTTTGATAACGTGCTATTATAAATTTTCCAGTTCCTCAAGCCATATCCGGGCGCAGGCGTCGCTCGGCATACGCAAGTCTCCGCGCGGAGAAACGGCGACGCTTCCGACCTTCGGTCCGTCCGGAAGGCACGAGCGCTTAAACTGCTGCGCGAAGAAACGGCGGTAGAAGACCTTCATCCAGCGGAGTATTTCCTCAGGCGAAAAATCGCCCTCAAACGCGCGGCACGCGATGCGGTATAATTTTTTCGGCGGGAACATGGCGCGGAGCATGTAGTAAAGGAAAAAGTCATGCAGCTCGTAGGGACCGACGAGGTCCTCTGTCTTTTGCGATATGATGCCGTTCTCCGGCGGCAGAAGCTCGGGGGAGACGGGAGTATTCAGTATATCGCGGATCGTTTCCGCGAGCGCGCCGTCGCCGCATGTGTCGGCGTAGTAGGCGAGCAGGTGCCGGACGAGCGTTTTCGGGACGGAGACGTTCGGCGCGTACATGGACATATGGTCGCCGTTGTATGTCGCCCAGCCGAGCGCGAGCTCCGAAAGGTCGCCGGTGCCGATGACGATCCCGCCCGTCTTGTTGGCAAGATCCATCAAAACCTGCGTCCTCTCTCGCGCCTGGCAGTTTTCATAAGTTACGTCGTGATCGGTCTCGTCATGTCCGATGTCGCGGAAGTGGAGGCGAACCGCGTCCGAGATCGGTATCTCGCGCAGTGTCGCGCCGATGCGCTCGGTCAGGCGGCAGGCGTTGTCGTGCGTTCGGCTCGTTGTCCCGAAGCACGGCATTGTGACGGAGAGAATGCCGCTCCTCGGCAAGCCGCAGATGTCGAACGCGCGCGCGGTCACGACGAGCGCGAGCGTCGAGTCAAGCCCGCCCGATATGCCGATGACGGCAGCGCGGCAGTTTATGTGCGAGAGGCGCTTTGCGAGCCCCATCGACTGCATCATCAGGATTTCGTCGCATCTTTGCCCGCGGTCGGCGGACGATGACGGGACGAACGGCATTTTGCCGAACGTGCGCGTGAGCGGCGTTTCTTCTATATTGAGGTCGAACGGAACGGTTATGAAGCCGCGCCTGTCGGCGGCGGGAAACGTCGTCATTCTCCGGCGCTCGGAGACGATCCTGTCAAGGTCGAGCTCCGTTACGGCGGGTGCATTTTTAAATCGCTCGGCTTCGGCGAGGATGACGCCGTTTTCGGCGACCATGTTCTGCGCGCCGAAGACGAGGTCGGTCGTCGATTCTCCGGTCCCGGCGGCGGCGTAAACATAGCCGCAGATGAGCCGGGCGGAGTGCATCCTGACAAGCTCGCGGCGGTATGCGTCTTTGCCCGCCGCCTCGTCGCTCGCGGAGAGATTTACGATGACGGTCGCGCCCGCCTCCGCGTGGCGCACGCTCGGGGGAGAGAGCACCCACAGATCTTCACATATCTCCGCCGCAACGGTGAGGTGCGGGAGGTGTGTACACGAAAACAGCAAATCTGTGCCGAAAGGAATTTCGCGCCCCTCAAACGGGGTGTACGCCGTCTCATCTGCCGCCGGGGTGAAGTGGCGCGATTCGTAAAATTCGTTATATGTCGGCAGGTGCTTTTTCGGAACAAAGCCGAGGATCTCACCGCGGCACACGGCGGCGGCGACGTTATAGAGCTTGTTTTCATGCTCGAACGGCAGCCCGACGAAGATGAGCGCGTCGGCGGCGCGCGTTTCGGCGGCGAACGCCGCGAGCTGCTCTCTTGACGAACGTATAAGCGCTTCCTGCCAGAACAGGTCGCTGCACGTATATCCGCACATGGCGAGCTCCGGGGTCACGATCAGCTTTGCGCCGAGAGAGGCGGCGTCAAAAGTCGCTTTGACAAGCTGTTCCCTGTTATATATCGGGTCGGCAACTTTTATATCCGGCGTTACTGCCGCGACCTTCAGAAATCCGTCTTTCATAATAAATAGAACCTCCGATATTTTTAAAGCGGCGCGGCAAAAGGTCACGCGCGGCGCCTTTTTTGCTTTTGCATGCCGGAAAACAATTACAGCGCTTCCAAAGAGGCGGAGCGACTTTATAAAAGCCGCTCCGCCGCGTACATATTGTCAGCTTTTATTGCTTTGCCTCTTCCGACGCGAGCAGGACGCAGAGGCAGAGGATATCCATCGCGAGCTGTAAGTCGTCATTGTTCGGGAATGTCGGCGCGATGCGCAGGTTGCGGTCGTCGGGGTCGCGGTGGTAGGGATATGTAGCTCCCGCCTCCGTCAGCTTGACTCCGGCGTCGCGGCACAGCTCGTATACGCGGCGCGCGCAGCCGGGCAGGACATTGAGGCTGACGAAATATCCGCCGAGCGGCGGCGTCCATTCGGCAACGCCCTTTCCGCCGAGTTCGCGCTCGAGCGTCTCGCATACGATCTCGAATTTCGGGCGCAGCAGCTTTGCGTGCTCCTCCATGTGGCGGCGGATGCCGTCCGCCGAGCCGAAGTATTTGACGTGGCGCATCTGATTTATCTTGTCGTAGCCTATCGTCTGATAGAACATCAGCTTTTTTATTTGTTCGAGGTTGTCGCGGCTCGCCGCCATTATCGCGACGCCGGAGCCCGGGAACGTGATCTTTGAGGTCGAGGCGAAGTACATTATCATATTTTCGCTCTTCGGTCCGAGCTTTTTTGCCTCGGAGAATATGTCAAGGAGCTGCGCTTTATTTTCCGGGTAGAAGTCGTGGACAGCGTATGCGTTGTCCCAGAAAATGCGGAAATCGGGCGCCGCGGGTCTGAGAGACGCAAATCTGCGGACGACCTCGTCGCTGTACGTTATGCCGGACGGGTTCGAGTACTTCGGCACGCACCATATACCCTTGACGGCGGGGTCCGAGGAGACAAGGCGCTCGACGGTGTCCATGTCGGGACCCTCCGCCGTCATCGGGACGGATATCATCTCTATCCCGAGGGACTCGCAGATCGCGAAGTGGCGGTCATATCCCGGAACGGGGCAGAGGAATTTGACGCTTTTTTCCTTCCCCCACGGGCGCTCGCTGCCGTATACGCCGAACTGCATCGCGCGTATTATGCAGTCGTACATCAAATTGAGGCTCGAATTGCCCGCGACGAGGATGTTTTCCGCGGGGATCGAGAGCAGGTCGGAGAAGAGGCGCTTTGCCTCGGGCAGCCCGTCAAGCAGACCGTAGTTGCGGCAGTCGAGCCCGTCCTCGGCGGAGCAGTCGGCGCTGTTTTTCACGACGTCGAGCATGCCCATCGAGAGGTCGAGCTGAGGCTTTCCGGGTTTTCCGCGCGTTAAGTCGAGCGCGTAGTGCTTGCTTTTTATATCTTCATAGCGGCGCCTGAGCGCCGAGAGGTCTGATTCGTTCAAAATATCGTCCTTTCGCCGGATATCAGAACTCGGCGCTCCCCGCCGTGCGCGGGAAGGGCTCCGTGTCGCGTATGTTCTGCATACCGGTCATATACATAAGAAGTCTGTCAAAGCCGAGTCCGTACCCGGCGTGTTTCGTGCTGCCGAAGCGGCGCAGCTCGAGGTACCACGAGTAATCCTCCTCGCGCAGCCCGCACCGCTTTATCGCCTCGAGCAGATAGTCAAGGCGCTCCTCGCGCTGGGAACCGCCGATCATCTCGCCGACGCCCGGCACGAGCATGTCGCAGGCGGCAACTGTCTTCCCGTCGTCATTCAGGCGCATATAGAAAGCCTTGATCTCCTTCGGGTAGTCGGTGACGAAGACGGGCTTGCCGAAAATTTTCTCGGTCAGGTACCGCTCGTGCTCCGTCTGCATGTCCATGCCCCAGAAGACGGGGAATTTGAAGTCCGCGCCGGAGTTTTTGAGCAGCTCGACCGCCTCGGTGTACGTAACTCTGCCGAAGTCGCTTTCGACGAGCGCCTTGAGCTGCGCGATCTTGCCGGGGGAGACGAACTTGTCGAAGAATTCCATCTCGGCGGGGCACGTCTTCAGCACGTGGCTGATGATGTGCTTTATCATCGCCTCGGCGAGCTCCATGTCGTCCTCGAGGTCGGCAAATGCGATCTCGGGCTCTATCATCCAGAATTCGGCGGCATGGCGCGGGGTGTTCGAGTTTTCGGCGCGGAACGTCGGACCGAACGTGTACACGTTCGAGTATGCCTGGGCGAAGGTCTCGACGTTGAGCTGACCGGAAACGGTCAGGTTCGCGGGCTTGCCGAAGAAATCTTTAGTGTAGTCGACGCGACCGTCCTCGCCGCGCGGCGGGTTTTCGATGTCGAGCGTCGTGAGCCGGAACATCTCGCCCGCGCCCTCGCAGTCGGAGCAGGTGACGATCGGGGTGTGGACATAGACGAAGCCGCGCTCGTTGAAGAAGCTGTGGATCGCGAATGCTGCCTCGCTGCGGACGCGGAACACGGCGGAAAAAGTGTTCGTCCTCGGGCGCAGGTGCGCGAGGGAGCGGAGATATTCCATTGTATGCCGCTTGTTCTGGAGCGGGTAGTCCGGGGTCGACGTTCCTTCGACGCGGATCTCGGAGGCGTGGACCTCGAACGGCTGCTTTGCGTCGGGCGTCAGCATGAGCTTTCCGCGGACGTGGAGCGCGCAGCCGATGTTCTGGTGCGCGATCTCGTCGTAATTCGGGACGATGCCCGACTCAAACACTATCTGAAGGTTCGAGAAGTACGTCCCGTCATTCAGCTCGATGAAGCCGAACGCGTTTGAGGCGCGCAGCTTGCGCGCCCAGCCTGCGACGTGGAGCTCGCGATCCGCGAATTTTTCGGGAGAGGCGAAGATTGACCGTACCGTCGTTATGTCTTTTCTTTCCATCGTGTGATCCTTTCTGCGCCGCTGTTTTGCAACATTGCGGACGTTATAAATTCATTTTCAAAAGGACAGCTCCTATATTATATTATGTTCGCCGGGAAAAATCAATATGGGAAGCTGTCTCCGTTTTCACAATTATTAAGCCGATATCGGGCGCTTTACTGTGTAAAAACACAAGCGCGGGGAATTTTCGGGCACAATATGCCCCCGAAAAAGCAAAATGTAATTTTATGGTACGCCGCCTTCACTTTTTATTCCAGAACGCGGCGAGCGCCATCCCGAGCGAGCGCCTGTCGCCGACGTAGCGCAGCCCGCGCCAGTGCGGGGGAAAGAGCGCCCTGTACTCGTGCGAGGCAAACCTGTCGTCAATGAGCAGAACGACGCCGCGGTCGTGCTCGCTCCTGATGACGCGCCCCGCCGCCTGTAAGACCTTGTTCATCCCGGGGAAAACGTATGCGAACTCGTACCCCCGCTCGCAGACGCGCTCGTAGTAGTCGCGGAGCAGGTTCGATTCCGCCGAGAGCTGCGGCAGCCCGACGCCGACGATGACGGCGCCGGAGAGCCTGTCCCCGGGCAGGTCGACGCCCTCGGAGAACACGCCGCCGAGCACGCAGAAGCCGACCTTTGTCCGCCGAGGATTGGGGTGGAATTCGGCAAGAAAGTTCGCCCGCTCGCGTTCCGTCATGTGCTGCTTCTGCACGGCGATGTCTATCTCCTCGTGCCCGTACCGGAGGTCGAACTCGCGGCAGATGAGCTCAAGGTAACGGTACGACGGGAAGTAACAGATATAGTTGCCGGTCTTCGCCATCGCGACCGCGTATATCATCGCCGCGACCTCGGGCGCGCTCGCCTCGCGGTCCGCCATGCGCGTGCTGAGCTTGTCCGCCGCCAAAAGGCAGAGATTCGATTCGTCAAACGGGGATTCGAGCGCGAGCGAGCCGTAATCGCGGCAGCCGAGCACGCGCGCAAAATAGTCCGGCGGCTCGAGAGTTGCCGAGAACATTATGACGGAGGAGGCTCGGCGCATCGAGGCGGCGAGGTGTTCGGAGGCGTCAAGGCAGATATGCGAGCATTTGATATCGCCGTCGAATATTTCGGCGTAGGCGGCGTGCCGCCTGTCAAATCCTTCGGAGGACGAGGCAAAATCGGAGAGCGCGCGCCGCGCGGAGGCAAGCTCGCGGGCGAGGCGGCGCTCGTCCTCCGTCCCCGCCCCGCGCAGGGAGAACGCCTCCCGTCCGCACTCGTCCGCCGCCTTCGCGGCGGCGGCGACGATGTCGGCGAAGGCTTCGCTGCCGAGATAAAATCCGCGCTCGCGCCCCTTGCCGTCGAGCGTGATATCCTCGAACCGCGCGCGCAGGTCGCGTATGCAGTCGGCGAGGGAGACGAGAGAGGTGTGCGCGTCGGACGCGCCCTCCGTCAATGGCAGCAGGCGCTCGACGGAGGAGAGCTTTATTGACGCGGAGAACATATCGCGCGCCCTGTCCGGCAGGTTGTGCGCCTCGTCGCAGAGCAGAATATATTTTTCCTCGCGGTGACCCCCGTCCGGCTCGTCACCGAAAAAGCGGCGCAGATAAACGCGCGGGTCAAAGACGTAATTGTAATCGCAGATTATAATGTCGCAGAATTCGGCGGCGTCGAGCGAAAGCTCATACGGGCAGACGCGGTGTCGCTCGGCGACGGCGGAGATGTCGTCGGCGGTGAGCGTTTTTCCCGCGCCGAGCGTGCCGACAAGCTCCCACAGCGCGCCCTCGACGCGCTCGTAGTGTCCGCGCGCGCGCGGGCAGAGCTCGGCGGAGCAGATCGCGCCGGAGCGCAGCGCCTCCGCTTCGGGGCAGACGCGCTCGCGCGCGAGGATGGAGACGGCGCGCAGCGAGGGGACGGACGCGAGCAGCGCCCCGGCGGCGTCCTCGGCGGCGAGTCGGATCGAGGTCTTGGACGTTAGGTAAAAGATCCTGTCGGCATAACCGGCGCCGAGCGCCTTTACGGACGGGTAGAGCGCCGCCATCGTCTTGCCGATGCCTGTCGGCGCCTCTATGAGCAGCGTTTCATGCTTGCGCGCGGCGCGCATGACGGCGGTCATGAATTCGACCTGACCGTCCCGAGGCTCCCCATACGGGAAGCGCATGGATTTAACAAAGGCGGGGAGGCTGCGCGCGCGCTCGACGGAGAGGCGCGCCCAGCGCGCATATTTTGCGAGCAGCGCAGACGATTCCGCGCGCAGCTCGTCGGCGGAAAAGACACATTCAAAGCTCCGCTCGCGCCCGCCGTTTTTCGGGATGTACGTTATCCGCACGGCGGCGGAATCCCGCCCGGTCCCGGAGCACCACATGAACGCGTACAGCACGCACTGGGCTATGTGTGCGGGCGGGATGTCGGAGGTGCCGCCGAAAAACGCCGACGGCGTTGTTTTCAGCTCCTCGACCGTGTCGAGGCTGTCGCCGGGCGTTATCATATCTGCGCGACCCGTAAGGCGGTAGTTTATGCCGTCATACTCGGTCAAAAGCTCGAGCGGGACCTCGAGCATCGCGGAGGTGCTCCCGTCCTCGGCGCGTTTGTGGGCGAGCTTGCCCTCCTCCGCGGTGACTGAGGCGCGCCCGCCTATGTCGCCGGAGCGACAGAGAAAGTCGACGAGCTCGCGCACAGCGACGGTGACTGTATTCGTTTCCGCGTCGTAGTTTATCTTCATCCTCCGCCAAACTCCTTATATTTCTTGTTCAGAGCATCCAGCCGTGTTTTGCGCGGTATTCGATCTCGTCCGTGCGGAGGCGCTCCTCCGTATAGGCGCGCCGCAGAAGCTCCGAGGGAACGTAGTCGTCGTATTTGTCGAATGCGGGCGTTTCATTGTCGCCGACGAGCGAGTATTTGTCGACACCGGCGGAAAAGTCGCGGTTTATTGCGTCCATGAGGGAGGCGGCGTCGCCGCGCTCCATTTTGAATTCGATAAAGTAGCAGCCCTCGTATTCGATGCCGGAGATTTTATATTTTTGCGCGTTCTTGGACAGGTACCGGCGCAGCGTCCTGAACGAGCGCGTCCCGAGCCACGGGAACATGCAGTACGAGAGCCCGCCGAGCGGGACAAGCGGCCGCTCGAGCATTCCGGTGTTGCGGGCGACATGCCGCGCCGCGTCAAGGCGGGCGGCGGCGCCTTTTTTGAGGTATGGGTACTGCGTGTCCTCGGCGAGGACACGGTACATGCGCTCAAGAATGCGCGTGTGTATTTCGCCGAGCTCGCCGGGCCACGAAATTTCCATCTTACCGCCGACGGACTTGACATATATGAGCTTGCGCGCAAGGTCGAGCTCCTCCACCTCCCAGACTCTGCCCGCGAGCGCAAATCTGTCGCCGACGGGCGGCGCCTCCGAGATCGTTCCGATCTCGTCCGATTCGCAGCGGACGGTGTAGTCCTCGGAATCCTTGAAGACGGCGTAGAATTTGAACCCGGACGTCAGCCGTTCGCCCTTTATTCCGATTATGAGCCCGCCCTCGTCGGTGTATTCAAGAAAATCGTTTTTTATCATCGAAACGAGCAGCGTCCTATAATCCTCGCGGTCAACGGATGCAAACGGGGGCAGCGAGAGGACGCGGTCGGCAAGGGCTTTCGGCGTGAGCTCGCCCGATGAGATGAGCACGGAGAGCGTCTGTTGGAACAGGAGCGAAAACGGCATTTTTCTCGTCGAGGGCGGCTCGATGAAGCGCTCCTCGATATAGAGCTGGATTATCGCTATCGCGCGCAAAAGCTCCCAAGGCATGAGCTGAGGCAGCGGCGTGTTCGGGACGTGCGGCTCCTCGCGGAAGACCATCATCATTTCCGGCGGGTCGCCCCTCCTGCCCGAGCGCCCGAGCCGCTGAAGAAAGCTCGAAACGGAGTTCGGCGAGCCGATCTGAACGATGCGCTCGAGCTTGCCGATGTCGATTCCGAGCTCCATCGTGACCGTCGCGCACGCGACCATCCGCTCCTCCTCGCTCTTCAGTAGCAGCTCCGCCTCTTCGCGTATCGAGGCGGAGAGGTTCCCGTGGTGTATGAGGAAGATGTCCGGCTCGCGCCGGTTCTCGGCGATCTGCCTCAGCGTCGCGCAGACGTATTCGGTCTCCTCGCGCGAGTTCGAAAAGACGAGGGCGCGCCTGCCCTTGACGCAGTCGTAGACGTATTCGTACCCGGGGTCTATCTCGGTCGGGGCGTCCTCCGGGTCAAGGGCGAGGTCGCCGGAGGACGGTGTTTTGCGTATCTCGTGCGTCCCGGTGTGCAGCGTTTCCTCATCCGCGAGGAAGAAGTGCTCAAGACCGAGCCGCCACCGCAGCGGCGCCTCGGGCGCGCGCGGTATGTCGCAGACACGGTCGTCCCCGCCCGAAAGCCAGCGCGCTGCCGTTTCCGGGTCGCCGACGGTCGCGGACAGCCCTATGCGGCGCGGGCGGCGCCCTATCGCGTGCGAGATGCGCTCTATCTGGCAGATGACCTGATTGCCCCGGTCGGTGTTCGTCATAGTGTGTATCTCGTCGATGATGACGTAGCGCAGATCCCCGAACAGGCGCGGGATGTCGTTCGGGCGGTTCATCAGCATAGATTCAAGCGATTCCGGCGTGATCTGGAGTATGCCGGCGGGCGATTTTAAGAGCTTTGATTTGTGTGACTGCGCAACGTCGCCGTGCCAGTGGTAAACGGGGATGCCGGTCATGTCGAGGAGCTCGTCGATGCGGGCGAACTGGTCGTTGATGAGACTCTTCAGCGGCGCGATGTAGACGGCGCCGACGCTTTTGGGCGGGTCGGAGCAGAATTCGGAGAGTATCGGGAAAAGCGCCGCCTCCGTCTTCCCGGACGCCGTCGCCGACGTGATAAGAAGGTTGTTGTCGGTGCAGAAAATCGTCTCCGCGGCGAGGAGCTGTACCTCGTGGAGCCTGTCCCAGCCGTGAGAATAAATGTATTCCTGTATGAACGGCGCGAACCGCCCGATGACCTCTTCTGCGTTTCTCATGTAGTTTTTTTCATGTGGGGAGAGGAAAACTTTTTTATAAAAAAGTTTTCCTCTCCCCACACCCCTCTCTTTTCAAAAAATTTTACGGCGGGAGCGGTTATATGACTATGTCGTTAGGATCGAATGCGGAGGCGGCGGTCTCGTCGGGGTCGCTTTGCCCGGCGGCGGGCGTCAGCGTCAGCGAGGTGCCGATTATGTCGGCAAACTTTGCCTCGGGGTTCTGATATAGGATATTCAGTATCGAGATATAGTCGCGGATTATTTCGCGCGGCGTTATCATGATGTTTGCCCCGGCGAGCTCGAGGGACGCGCGGACGAATGCCTCGGGGTCGCCGTCGGAGATGCGCGGCGTCCATTCATAGTAGCGCGCGTGCAGCGCGGTGACGCGCAGAACGAGCGCCAACAGCTCATTGTCCGAGAGGCGGCGCAGCCGGATGACGGGACCGATCATGTTTTTGTATTCGCCGCTGTCGAATCTCCCCTCGGCGAGCCTGCCGCGCAGCGCCTCATAGCTGTAGAGCCCGCGCCTGCGGTCCTCCAAGAACTGCGGCGTCCCGCCGAAGACGAGGCAGAGATGCTCCGCCCTGCCCTCGAGCGTGTCGTTATACATCGAGAGGATCTTTTCGTAGTTGTTCTCACGTGAGATGCGGTTCGGGATCTTATATAGGTTGACGCACTCGTCGATGAATACGACGAGCCCCCTGTAGCCGATACCGGCGGCGAGGCGCGCCGTCAGCTTTATTTCGTCGTACCAGTTGTCGTCGTTCACGATGGAGCCGACGCGCAGCGCCGCCTTTGCCTCGGTCTTTGTCGAGAACTCGCCGCGCAGCCAGCGCAGGCAGGCGCTCTTTTTGTCCTCGTCTCCGTCCTCGCACGCGTCATAGTAATTTGTGAGCACGAGCGAAAAGTCAAAGCCGCCGACGCCTCCCTCAAGCTCGCGGATAACGTCGAAGATGCGCTTTTTTACGGCGCGGTCGAATTCCGCGCTCCCGACATCTTTGCCGGAGGCGGCGACGGAGGATTTGATATCGGAGATCCAGCGCGCCAAAAGCTGGGGGAGCGCGCCCCCGTCCGGGGACGATTTCGTCGCTAAATTGCGCATGAGCTCGCGATACGTCGCAAGACCGGAGCCGGATGTCCCGCAGAGGCGGCGTTCGGTCGAGAGGTCGCAGTCCGCGGTCACAAAGCCGTGCTCGAGCGCGTACCCGCGCAAAAGCTGGATGAGAAAGCTCTTGCCGGAGCCGTACCGCCCGATGAGAAAGCGCATCGCGCCCTCCCCCTCGGCGACGCGCGAAAGGTCGGAGGTGAGCGCCGCGATCTCTTCCGTGCGCCCGATGGCGATGTACGGCGCGCCGGCGCGCGGGACGACGCCCGCCGAAAGCGAGCTCATGAGCTGGGATAGTATGCGCTTCGGCACGCGGGCAGCCGCCTCGGTGTTTATATATTCCATCCTGTCCTCCTTATTTTATGTCGTCGCGGTAGTCCTCGACGATGCGGTAAGTGTTGCCGTCGGGCTCGATTATTATGTCGCCGATGACGTCGGCGGAGATTTCGTTTATGCGGGAGACGAGCTCGTCCTCATACAGCGCGTGCGCGCGGCAGTATTCGCCGGCGCCGCCGCCCGAGAGCGAGAGGCGCAGATATTCTGCGGCATCCGCGTCGAGGCGGGAAAAGATCCCGCCGTCCCGCGCGTCCTGCCCGACCTGTTCGTCTGCGACGGGGGCGGGCGGGACATCCTGCGGATCCCTTGGCATGTCGTTTGTCTCTTCCGCCGCAAACGGCTCGTCTTCGGGTGCGAGTATATCGGTAGATGCCCACGAGGCGCGCTCTATTTCGGCGGCTCCGCGCGAGTCAAAGCCGTGCGAGAGTGCGTCATATTCGGCGTCGTATCTGCGTTCCTCGGCGGCGAGCTGCTCCTCTTTTGACAGCTTGACGGGCTTTTTTGTCTCCGGAAATTCGCGGTCAAAGTATTCGTCGGCGAGCGCCGAGATGGCGGGGTCAAGTCCGTTGACGCGCAGGCGCGCGCGTATGCCGAGAGCCGCACGCAGCCTGTTCTCGCAGTATTTGACAAGCTCCGTCAAAAGCGAGCGCAGCTCGCGCGAGCGGGTGTACGAGAGGTATTCGATGTCGATGCGGCACTTGACGTTGTGTGCGCAGAGCGAGCCGCAGAACGCGTCCCGCGAGACGACGGCGGAGCTCATTCCGCCCGTCGAAAATCTCGCGTCCCCGCTCTTGTCCGCGACGTATGCGACGGCGGCGGGGATGTGGCGCGCATATGCGGCGGCGACGCCGCCGTCCTCGACGGCGAATTTGCTTTTGCGCCAGTTGTAGTCGGAGGAGAGGTCGATGAGCGTTTCTACCGTGATCCCGTCGCTGCCGCCGGACATATAAAATTCGCGGAACGACGCCGCCTCCATGACGGAGGACATTATCGGCGCGAGCTCTTCGCGCGGGGGCGGCAGCCGGTGGATCAGGCAGTAGTCCGCGACCCACTCGGAGAGATATTTGTCGAGCACGCGGTGCTTGTCGCGGCACGCGAGCCACACGCCGACGAGCCTGCGCAGCCCCTCCGGCGGCGGGATGACCTCGTGAAGATTTATTATTTCGTAGATATAAAGAAGAATGTATGAAAACGAGGCGGGCAGCCACACGCCGCGGACGGCGTTCTCGCGCCACCAGAAGTAATACGCGAGCTGCGTCTTTGTCATCTGCCTGTACTGGGGCGTGTATGAGAAAAAGTCGACGGCGGGGGATTCGGTGCCGGAGACGGAAAAATACCGCTTTGCGTCGTGGCGGAACTGTTCGTAAAAGCTGTAGCGCGACGGCCACCGCATGACGCGCACGCGGCGGAGAAGTCCGCCCTCCGGTTCGTATTCGTCAATAAGCTCTGCCGCGGGCGCGGAGCGCAGGGACTCCCTCGGCGGGAGGCGGAGCGAGTCGTCGCTGTGCGGCTCGCCCGCGGACGCGACCGTTACCGTGGACGTGTCCTTATGCGTGTTCCGCGCGTCATCCTTCGTGCGGACGTAGACGTCGGCGCGGTTTTTAGCGCCGTCCA
This sequence comes from uncultured Clostridia bacterium, assembly GCA_947624995.1. GTDB lineage: Bacteria > Bacillota > Clostridia > Oscillospirales > CAG-272 > DTU064. Next base: position 45,206 of record CANQMS010000003.1, on the reverse strand, counting down.
CCTCAATGCGGACGGTGACATCGGCGCGGCTTTTGGAGCCGTCCACCTCGCGGAAGCGGACGGAGAGCGAGCCTATAACGTGACCGCGCGCGCTCTTGTCCGGCACGCCGATATCTATCGGGACCGTCTCAACGTCCGGCTTGCGTTCGCGCATGACGGGGGGACGCTTTTTCGGCAAAAGGGACGAGAGGTCCCAAAAATCGTCCGGAATATCGTGTCTGTCCGCCATTTTGCCCCTGCCTCCCCGTATTTTTGCGCCTGTCCGCGTTACGCAAACATAAGTTCTGTATCTTTTGATTATATCACCCCGCCGCCCGCGTGTCAATCGGTGTATAGTATAAATAGTATAAAAAGATGTAGAAAATGCTTTTAGCACTCTCGGCACAAGAGTGCTAAAGTTTCAGCGCGACTTCATGGTTCCGTCACATATTTTTCATATATTCGGGCTACAATATAACCGTAAAAAGAAAGAGGCGAGTATGATGAACATCTGAAAGCGAACTGACCGATTCCCCGCCTACCCCATCGGAACAAAAAACAAAGGGCGGACAGAATAATTATTTTTCGGAGGTTTTATTATGTTTGAACTCAGACCGTACCACAGAAAGAACAACAGCATTTCCTACAACCCCTTCAAGGAGATGGAGGAATTCGAAAGGCGCTTCTTCGAGGAGCCGTTCACGGGCTTCTTTGAGAGCGGCGACATAGCGGAATTCAAAACGGACATTTCGGACGAGGGCGACCACTATCTGCTCGAAGCCGACCTGCCCGGATTTGACAAGAAGGACATCCACCTCGACATATCGGGCGACGTTCTGACGATAAATGCGGAGCGCCATTCCGAGCACGAGGACAAGGATAAAAAGGACAAGTACGTCCGCCTCGAGCGTTCTTACGGACAGTACAGCCGCCAGTTCGACATCTCGTCCGTTGACGCGGAGAAGATAAAGGCGAAGTACGAAAACGGCGTGCTCAGGCTGGCGATGCCGAAAAAGCAGGCAGTGCTCCCCGAGTCGAGAAGGCTCGACATTGAATAAGACAGTGCGTGCAGCGTTTCCCCGCGTATCACTGTGATAGAAAGCTCCCCGGCGCCGCGTTTTGCGGCGCCGGGGAGCTTTTTTGCGGCTTTTTTATCCTTCGACCAGCGCCGCCGCGAGCGCGGCGCACGCCTCAGCGTCCCGCAGGTCGATCATCTCGACCGGCGTGTGCGAATATCTCGTCGGGATCGAGATGCATCCGGCGCGGCTGCCCGCTCCGGCGGACTGCATCGAGGACGTGTCCGTCCCGCCGCGGGTCAAAACCTCGAACTGATGCTTTATTCCCCTCTCGCGGCAGAGTTTTGCCATTTCTTCGACGAGCGCAGGGTCGGAGATGACGGAGGAATCCTTCACTTTTATCGCGGCGCCGTCCCCGAGCCGGACCGCCATTTTGGGCGCGCCGGGGGTGTCGCCCGTCTTCGTTATGTCGATGGCGACGGAGATGTCCGGCATGATGGCGTATGCGGCTGTCTTCGAGCCGCGGCAGCCGACCTCCTCCTGTACGGTGAACGTGTAGTAAACGTCGTATCTCGGCGAATTTGCGCTCATCGCGGTCTTTATCAGGACGGCGCAGCCTATGCGGTCGTCGACTGGGCGGCCCGCGGCGAGATGAGCGCCGATGCGGCGCAGCGAGGACGCGACGGCAAACGTGTCCCCCGTCCGTACGCGGCGCTCGGCGTCGCGGCGCGAGGAGGCGCCGATATCGACGTAGCAGCAGTCCGCGGCGGGAGATTTCGCGTCGTCATTCGCGACGAGAACGCCGTGCGTGCCGTTTTCGAACACGACCTCGCCGTATGCGGCGGCGTCAAAGCGGATGCCTCCGGCGGCGGAGAAACAGACTCTGCCGCCGTCGTCGATGTCGGTGACGAAAAAGCCGATCTCGTCCATATGGGCGGCAAACATGAGCTTCGGCGCGCCCTCCGGTCCGCGCTTGTGCGCGATCAGGTTGCCGAGCGCGTCCGTATATACCTCGTCGACGTACGGCGAGATCTTTTCTTCGATCACGGCGCGGACAGCGCCCTCACGCCCGGAGACGCCGAGCGGCTTTATGAGATCTTTCAGCAGTGTATACATATCTTTTCCTCTTTATTTCTTCCGGATTCAGAGCTTTATGTCCTCGGAGAGGGCGGTGAGCAGACGGACCGTCTCGTAAAAGTCATCCTCGTGGATGACACAGGAGGCGGTGTGGATATATCTCGCGGGGGCGGAGATCGCCGCCGTTTTTATTCCGGCGCGCGTTTTGTGGATATGCCCGGCGTCATTGCCGCCGGAGACAAAGCGCTTCGGCTGTGCCTTTATGCCGTGCGCGGCGGCGGTTTTGAGAACGAAGTCATAGACCTCGCGCAGATATATCGTCGAGCGGTCCATGAAGGAGATCGCGGGTCCCTCGCCGAGGCGGGCGACCTGCTTTTCGCGGAGCGCACCGGAGTTATCGGCGACGGCGGTCGCCTCAAGGACGAACGCCATGTGCGGGTCGACGGCGTACGCCGTCGTCTCCGCTCCGGATTTGCCGACCTCCTCGCGCACGGTGAACGCGAGATACGTGTCGTGCCCGGGCAGGTATTGTGCCTCTCGGAGCGCGCGCCCAAGCTCGATTAAGGCGGCGCAGCCGAAGCGGTCGTCGAGCGCCTTGCCCTTTATATATTTGCCGCCGCTGCCGAAGCGGACGAACTCGGAGTCAAACGTCGCGAACGCGCCGCGCTTGACGTATCCCTCCGCCTCATCCTTGTCCTTCGCGCCGATGTCTATATAGAGCTCGGAGAGCTTCGGCATCGCCTCGCGCTCGTCGCCCTTCAGTAGGTGTATCGGCTTTGTGCCGATAACGCCGGGGACGCGGCAGTTCTCGTCGCCGACGGTGACGCGGCGCGCGGGGAGCGCGGAGCCGACGATGCCGCCGAGGTTCATAAACGAGAGCGTCCCGTCGGAGTTGACGTTCTTTATCATGAACCCGACCTCGTCCATGTGGGCGGAGAACATGACGCGGCGCTCGCGGTCTGTCCCGTGGTCGGCGCCGTATATGACCGCCGTCAGATTGCCCATTTTGTCGCGCCTCACCTCGTCCGCAATGTCGCTTATCTGCGCCCGGACGAGGTCTGAGACGTTGTCCTCACACCCGGTCGGTCCGAACGTGAGCGAGAGCTCGCGCAAAAGCTCGATACCGGATAATTTGTTACTCACGGCACCACACCTCCAGTTCACGGTTTTTCATCACGGCAAGGACGAGCTTTGAGAGCTCGAGCGCGTCCGCCTCGTCTATGACCTCGGCGGGAGTGTGCATCGAGCGGAGCGGGATCCCGAGCACGACGGTCGGAACGCCGCCCGCGGCGAGCGTCACGTCGTCACCGTTCGTGCCGGTACCGGAGGGCTCCGCCGAGACGGTGTATTTTATATTTTCGTCGTCGGCAATGTGCATGACGCGGCGCGTCAGCTTAACGTTCGTGACGGCGGAGAATGAGACGATGACGCCGGAGCCGAGAGGAGATGTCCCGTTTTCCTCCGGCGAGCCGGGGGCGGATGCAAAGCCGACGTCCAGCACGAGCGCGAGGTCGGGGGTGATCGCGAACGCCGCCTTCTCGGCGCCGGACATGCCCGTCTCCTCCTCGGCGGAGGCGACGACATAGACGTCGAAGCGACCGCGGTCGTCCCCCATCATTTTTACGGCGCATATCGCCGCGGCGAGGCACGCCTTGTCGTCAAAGGCGACGCCGGCGGCTCTGCCGCCGAGCAGCTTTGTAAACGGCGCGCGGTAGCCGACCGTCGTGCCGACGCGGACGCCGAGCGCCTCAAGCTCCGATTTCGAATATCCCGTATCAATGCGCATTTCCTCTATCGGGGCGACCTTGTCGCGGTCGTCGCCGGAGATCAGGTGCGGCGGCGTCGAGGCGACGACACCGAAGATCGGCTCGCGCGCGTATACGGTCACCTCGGAGGCGGGGAGGATGCGGCGGTCAACGCCGCCGAGCCGCGTCACGAGGAGGCACCCCTCGTCCGTTATATCGGTGACGAGCAGACCGACCGCGTCATAGTGCGCGTCTATCATAAGGCGCGGCGCGCCCGGCTCCGACGCGCGGCGGTGGAAAATATGGTTCCCGACGCTGTCAACGCGCCAGTCGTCAAAGTACGGGGACAAAAGATCGGTGAGAGCGCCGCTGTCGGCAGTCTCGTGACCGACGAGCGAGCTTGCCGCAGACAGCCGGGAGAGTATTTCAAAAAATTCTGACAAATTCTATATCCTTTCATAACTTGATTTTTTATCCGCACCATAGATGATACCACAAAAACACGGGAACGCCAATAGCTTTTTGCGTCGGAACGAAAATTTTTGAGTGAGTTTCGAAAGTAAATTCCGCTGCGGAATTTACTTTCGAAACTCACAGACGAAAAATGACTGTTTTTTATCGGAATATGCGCGCTTTTCGTGTTGACAAACGGGGCTCCATCGGTTACAATGTACGGTGGCGCGGGGCGCACTTTTTTCGCTCAGGAAGGATTTTTTATGAGCAAACTCGTTATAAACACATACGACAAAAGGAGCCGTATAGACAAAAATATTTACGGTAATTTCTCCGAGCACCTCGGGAGATGCATATATAACGGCATTTATGTCGGCGAAAATTCGCCGATCCCGAACGTAGCGGGCATGAGGACCGATATCGTGAAGGCGCTCCGCGACATGAAGCTGCCGGTGCTCCGCTGGCCGGGCGGCTGCTTTGCGGACGAATATCACTGGATGGACGGCATAGGTCCCAAGGAAAACAGAAAGCTCATGGTCAACACGAACTGGGGCGACGTCACGGAGGACAACAGCTTCGGCACGCACGAGTTCTTCGAGCTCTGCCGCCAGATCGGCTGCGAGCCCTACATAAACGCGAACGTCGGCAGCGGCTCCGTTCAGGAGATGTCCGAGTGGGTCGAGTACATGAACTTTGACGGCAAGTCCCCGATGGCGGATCTGCGCGCGAAAAACGGGCACCCGGAGCCGTTCGGTATACGCTTCCTCGGCATCGGCAACGAGAGCTGGGGCTGCGGCGGCATGATGCGCCCCGAATACTACGCGGACGAGTACCGCCGGTACGCGAACTTCTGCCGCAATTACGGCGAGGACCGCCTATATAAGATCGCGTGCGGACCGAGCTCCGCGGACTACAACTGGACCGAGGTCCTGATGAAGCAGGCGGGGCACCAGATGAACGGGCTGTCGCTCCACCACTACACGATCTGCCACGACTGGAACCACAAGGGCTCCGCGACCGCGTTTGACGAAAAAGAGTGGTACCTCACGATGAAGAAAACGCTCGAGATGGAGGAGATAATCACCGGACACGAGCACGTCATGGACCGCTACGACCCGCGCCGCCGCGTCGCGCTCATTGTCGATGAGTGGGGCAACTGGTTTGACGTTGAGCCCGGTACGAATCCCGGCTTCCTCTACCAGCAGAACACGATCCGGGACGCTGTCGTCGCGGGCGTCAACCTCAATATTTTCAACAAGCACAGCGCGCGCGTTCGAATGGCGAACATCGCGCAGCTCGTAAACGTGCTCCAGTCCGTCATTCTCACGGACGGCGAGTGCATGATACTGACGCCGACTTACCACGTTTTCAAAATGTACGCGCCGCATCAGGACGCGACGCTCGTCGGCAGCTTTATCGAGAAGTCGAAGATAGGAATCGAGGACAAGGTCCGCGCCGACGACCTCTCCGAGTCTGCATCAATTGACGCCGAAGGCAACCTCAACATCACGGTCTGCAATCTCTCCTGCACGGACGCTCACGATATCGACGCGATCCTTGTCGGATATAAGCCCGCCTCGGTCGAGGGCGAGATCGTGACCGGCAGAATGGACGCGTTCAACACGTTCGAGTCCCCGGAAAACGTGCGGGCAGAGCATTTTGACGGCATTAAGCTCACGGATGACGGTATCTCGTTCACGCTGCCCGAATGTTCTGTCGCGAGGATAACGGTCAAGCGGTAATGGACGGAGATTATTCGCAGCCCCGCTGCCGCCGGTGCCTCCTTTCGGAGATCGACCGCGACGGGGTGTATAAAACGGTGCTCGAATACCTCGCCTCGCTCGACGACGCGGTCAGGTGCGGGGCGGACGAGTACGCGTCCCGCCTCAGGATATGCCGCGCGTGCGACCGCCTATCGGACGGGATGTGCTCGCTCTGCGGCTGCTTTGTCGAGGTCCGCGCCGCCAAAAAGATGCAGACGTGCCCCGACCTGCCGCACAGGTGGGAATGAAATTCAAAATAAAAACCGCCGGGGGAGGGACCCCCAAAAAGGTCCCTCCCCCGGTATTTTTGCCCGAAAGACGTGTGCGTTATTCCGTGAGCTTTTTCGCCCTTTCTGTGAGCTTTTTATATCTTTCGTCCTCCCTCGCGGGGTCGAACCAGCCCCAGCTCCGCTGTGTCGACGTCATGGCGCGGTATATCATCCCGCTGTCGGAGAGCCAGCCGTCGATCGTGCCGTCGGCGTCGATCTCGCGCTTTGTGCCGTCCGGCAGCTCTATTATCGACTGCCCCTTGATATAGCGGATGTTGTCAAACGCCGCCTCGTCGCCGAAGGAGAGCGCCTCGCCGTCCGGTATCGCGTGCCACCGCTCGGCATAGTCGAGCGCAAGCTCGAGATATTTGTACCCGTTCTCGTGCTCGCCGCCGCCGAAAAACGCGAGCGATGCCAAAAGGCATATCCGTGACGCTTTCGCAAGGAACGCGGGCGGAACGCTGCCGTCCCCCGCCGCCTCGAGCAGCCGCAGGTAATAGGTAAATCTCCTCGCCCTTGTGAGCGGGTCGCTGTAGTGGCAGTCTCTCTTTGACGTTTGGTGCAGAAGAAGAAGTATCGCGTTGTATCCGGACTCAAGGTTTGCTCCGTCATAGTTTTCCGTGTTCGCGAGGCACGCCTCTTCAAGCTCGCCTACGGTCGAATTATAGCGGGTGATCTTTTTCGGCTTATGTCTGATACCCGTCAAGTCCGAGAAGATCACGAGCTTGCCCTCGCAGTCAAGAGCGTATGTGTATTCCGCCGCGCCCTCGTAGCCGTCGGTAAGCCCGAGGCCCTCGTATCTGCGCCTCATCCCGTCTTTTGCGGGCATATACCCTTCGCCCGTGCCTTCGTATGAGGTCAGCTCATACGCGCTCACGGAACCGGCGCCCGTGTATATCTCCACCTTTACGAGTCCCACGCCGGGCGCGAAATAATACGTCCTCCTGCCGCCGCGGTAGCTGTGGCCGCTGTCAAACCCGCCGCAGTATGTGTCGACGGAAAGACAGTTATCAAAACTCCCGGCGCATACGGTGACCGTTCCCGCGTCCGCGCAGCTTATACGCGTCCTGATGATGCTGTTGCTGCCGTAATCCCTCGATTCCTCTGAACTGTACCCGGGCTGCCACCTCTCGTCAAAGAGACAGCCTGTTACGTCGTGCAAAATCGAATAGATGTGATTTGAGAGCAGGCGATTGCACAGCGAGGTGTCGTCCGTGTTCTTCCACTCAAAGTCAAATCTCCGGCCGGTTCTGATAAGGCAGAGCTTTCCGTCAGCATGCTCGACCGTATTGCGGGAGAAGAAGTTCCAGAGCCCCACAGCCTCGCATTCGGGATCGAATTCTTCGTCCGTCTCGATTATCCTTTTGACGACGGAATAAGCCGCCTCAGCGTGCGCCTTTTCAAACGGAGTCTTCGCGAGCTCCACGGCGCGCCGTGCATAAGGTCTTACGTCAGCGATCCTCTCCGGGTTCCTCGTGCAGTAATCGTCGCGGGTCTTCAGGATCATATCGAGCCATGAGTTCTCGTCATACCTGCTCCGGACGACGCGCGTATTCTCCGTAACGATCGCCCGCTCGCCGTCGGACCACGCAACCCTGATCCGCGTCGGCGCGGAAAACGACGCGGGGTCGCAGTCCATCTCATATTCCCAAACGTTGCCGGCAGACAACGGCAAAAGCCCCTCATCGCCGGAGACGCTATAGGCTTTCAGTGATTTGATGTCGCTGACGCCCTCGCAGATCATCTCTTGCCTGACGAGTCCGACGCCGCGCTTGAGCCAGCTTCTGACCGTGCCGGCTTTTAAGCGCGACACCCAGACCTCACAGCCGGAAAACGTCCCCGCCGGGACCGTGACCGTCTCGTCCCCCGATTCAAACGTGAGCGTCGAGCCGTCCGAGGCGGTGACGCTCTCGCCCGGCGCTATATCCGCCGTCATTTCCCCGTCGCACCTGAAAAGATTTTCAAACAGCTGCGTACACATATAGTTCAGCGCGTAAAGACCGCCGAAGCTGTAGTATTCGTCTCGGGCTATTTTTAAGCCGTCCGACATGACGAATTCATAAGTCACACAGACGTTTTTGCGGTTCTTAATGTCGCTTATGAATTTCTCTTCTGCCGACTCCAGAAAGGCTTTTTTCATTTCAAGCGCGTGATGGTATAAAACGTCTGCCGGGGTCAGGAGCGCGAGCGCGCTGTCAAAGGCGTCCGTGCCGTCCTTTAAGTTTTCGGGCTTTGTCAAGTCGCCGACGGCGCACCACCTGTCCGCGAGCGTGAGCCGGAAATCGACGGGATCAAGGGACGGGATCTGCACGTTTTTGATGTACTCCCGCTTTTCATCACCCCAATATTTTGCCGCCTCGCGGACAAGCACATAGCTCATGACCTCGTTGTTTTTGCCGAGCTTTGCCGCCTCGCGTATGCGCCCGAGCAGACAGTCGTTTTTCTCTCCCGGCAGCCACCAGTACCCGCGCATCAGAACGTCCGCCAAGGCGTGATATTTCTCGCGGCACTCGGGCATCGTGTCGATGTCCTTCAAAACGTCACGATAGACCTTGTCAAAGCCCTCCTTTGAGTTTTTGTACTGCCAGCTTTTTACTTCGTCGATCTTTTTCCTGATCTTCAGAAGAAGCGTGTCGTTTAATTTTTCATCCATTGCGCATAGCTCCTTTCGCATTTTCTTTCTGCCGTCGTGGAGCTGCGATTTGACCGTCCCCACCGATATGCCCATCAGCTTTGCGATGTCCTCCGCGCTCATGTCCTCGTAATAGTGCAGATAGACGACCTGACGGGCGCGCTCGGGGAGTCTGCGCAGTCCGCGGCGCATGAGTTCTGCCTCCTCCTCCGTCATGAGCATCAGCTCCGGGTCCCCGCCGTCGGCGCGCATGTACTCTATCCCCTCGACGTCGTCGAGGCAGAGATAGTTCCTGAACCGCAGCGCCATGTTCCGGGCGCAGTTTTTGGCGATGCGGCAGACCCATATCCCGAACTTTTCCGGTTCGCGGAGCCGGTCGAGCTTGAGCCACGCCGCCAGAAAGGCGTCCTGCGCAGCGTCCTCGGCGATGTGTGCGTTGCGTATAACGGAATACGCCGCCGCGAGGACGCGCTTTTCATGGCGCAGGAACAGCTCGTCATATGCGGCGGGGTCACCCGCGAGCGTCAGGAGCACGAGCGTGCCGTCCGAATTTGAAGAATGAGGCATTTTTAATTCCTTTCGTTGAAAGCTTTCGTTATATAGACATCAAAAGCGTCAAAAAGGTTGGGATGAAGATGAAAAAGAAAAATTTAAGGAGCATTGTTTTTTACATGCAAAAAGCTGTGGAAAAAGTGCTCACGCTCGCTGTAAGCCAAACCAAGTAATGAAAAGTTTTGAAGAGGGGGGACCGGGGGGAGGAACCTTTTCAAAGGTTCCTCCCCCCGGATAAATCATCTGTTATTATTTATTCCGCCGCCGGCGTTTTGTGTTTTTGTATGTATGCGTCGAGGCGGTCGACGATGAGGACGCCGAGTATGCCGAAGAGGACGCCGAGCACGAGTCCGGCGAGGATATCGGTGGGGTAGTGGACGTAGAGGTACATCCGCGAGAACGCAATCAGCGCGGCGAGCACGCAGGCGGCGATCCCCCACTTGCGGTGGCGGATGAGGATGACGGTCGCGCCCTCAAAGCTTGCCGTCGTATGCCCGGACGGGAAGGAGAAGTCCTTCTGCACCTCGCACAGATACGGCATTATTCCCTTGACGTCATACGGGCGGACGCGCGCGACGAGAGGCTTTATCGTTATGTTGCAGACGAGAAGCCCGAGGATGAGGGCGACAGCCATCATGAGCCCCGTTTTGCGCGTTTTTTTAGGGATCAGGAGCGCTATCGCGAGGATTATCCAGAATATCCCCGCGTCTCCGAGCAGCGTAATCTTCGGCAGCAGAAAGTCGAGGAAGGGGCAGCGCAGGTGCTCGGCGATGAAATCGAGAATTGCAAGCTCGCTTACATTCATATCCGGCACCCCTTTACGCGTTGAACCAGTCGTAAATCAGGAACTGCCCGTCCACATTGTGCAGGAACACGTAATAATCCATGATCTCGCTGAAGCTCTGACCGTCCCGTTCGAGCAGCAGCTTGAACGAAATATGGCAGGAAAAGACGTCGTCCGAGAATTTGTAGAATTCGCCGATCTCAATATCGGCAAAATCGTAGCTCGAGGGCGCCCATATCGTCCAAAGCGCGCCCGCCTGGGTGATGAGCTTTTCGTTCGCCGTGGAGTTCAGGTCAAAGTGACCGCTGTATTGCATTCCCAAAAGGCTCTTGTCCTGTGCGCCCTGACCGAATGCGGCGAAATCCGTCATCGCAGCCGTCACAAATTCGGAATACTCGTCGGCGAGTGATTTTGAATACGCGAGCCCGGCGGTGTACGTCCTCGTTTCCGCGTTATATTTGACCTCGGCTTCGTTGCCCTCGGCGTCCGTGACGGTCACCTTTTCGGGCGGCGCTTCGAGCGTGTTCAGCATGTAGATCGAGAATTCAAGCCCTTCCGTATTTTCCGATTCGGGAGGGAAATACATTATGGCGTCCTTGTTCATGTGTTTCTGGGTAATGTTTTCCCCGGTGAGAGCGGTGCCGTCAACGGTGACTGTGTAGCCCGAGGGAACATCGAAATAGAGCGTGACCGTTTTCGGCTGCTCCTCGGTCTCGGGCGGGTTCGTGCTGCCGCCCGCCGTATTGATAAACAGCTCGATATAAGAGAACTCATACTGAGTGTAACCGTGCTCGGTCTTCTCGTCGGACGCCTTGAGGATGATGGAGGCGAGCTGCTTTGAACCGGCGCGGACGATGTATTTCATCTCGTCTTCACTTGCGGAGGAGGCGGAATATGTGACCTCGCTCTCGCCGATCTCGTTTATGAGATACATCTTCAGCGCCTCGCGCGTCCCCGCCTCGCGGTCGTAGCGTGCGTCGTCAAGGAGCGCGTCATAGTTGACGGAGGGTTCGAAATAGCGCGCGAATATCTCGGAGGCGACATATTTCGGCTGCGCGTCCTCGTATTCGGCGAGACGGTTTGAAACGATGCCGAGAGAGGCGATTATTATCAGTATCACCGATACGGTCACGGCGAGATATATCACGTAAAAGCGCGGAATATGAAAGCCGCGGCGCGCGTTGCTTTTCTTCATAGCCATGAAGTAGTCCCCCTTTGCTTATTTCTCGCGCCCGACGAGGAAGAACGTCGGCATCGTGCGCGGCAGGGTAAATGATTTATATCTGTTTGTCAGCCCCTTCTTCTGGTAGTCGTCGAGCTCCGCGGGGTCAATGTTGTATTTTGTATAGTAGTTTTCATAATACATCATTGCGGATGAACCGCCGTCAAGCATACCGGCGACGACGGCACCCTCGGAGACGAGAAGGTCAATGATATCGTTGCGGTTCGCACCGAGGCTCGACGGAGAACGCCCGTCCGTGACGACGAGTATGACGGTACCGTCCGCGCGCTGAGCGATCGCGGTGCGCTGCGCAAGTCCCGTGTTGCCCTCGGAATAGTGGAGCGTCACCTGCTCCCCGTCGTTGGTGATCAGGACGTTGCCGTTCTGGAAGCAGACGCCGTCGCGTATGCCGAGCTCATCCGCCTGTGCCCTTGTCAAGGGCTCCACGGCGTGCAGGACGTTGTTCTTATCAAAGCCGATGAAGGTGCGCCACGTGCCGTCATCCCAGACGCAGCTGCCTTTCGAATACGTTATGCCGAGCGGCTGCGCGCCGTCACCGCCGCCGCCCATGTCGAGATATTCGCCGGCATTTATTCCGGCGAGGGCGTCGTAACGGGCTACGGTGTCAAATATATTTTTCCCGACGGTCGCCGTCTGATAGTTGTCGGACGAGGTGCCGACAAAGACGCGGGAGGGATCCTTGATGAGGAGGATATACGCCTTGAAGGTCGGTTTGGTAGTCGTTTTGAATATCATACCGTCGATGGCGTTTGCCCATTCGTCTGTGGGAGCCGGCGGGGTGGGATCGTCACCTGTGCCGGGAGTGTCCGTGTCCTCTCCCGTGGAAGGCGTGTTCGCGCCGGGGATCGTGCCCATCGGAACCGTGACGGGCTGCTGCTGCTCGCTGCGGTCGCAGATGTCGCGGACGACCTCGTCGTCGAGGAACAGACCGGGCAGCCACTTTGTGGCGCTCGCCTGCATCGCGGAGAGCACGAGCTTATCGCGCACGGTCTCGCTCGGTCCGTTGACGAGAGTGCCGCAGAGGGCGAAAACCGCGAAAAGAAGCACAAGTATCACGGTGAGTATGACGAGCAGGACGCGCCCGACGATTATGGACGCGCTCAGGCGCTTTTTCTTCGCGCGGCGCGTAGGCGCGTCCTCGGAGGTCATGTTCCGCACCTGAGAGCCTACGGGCGGGCGGCGGACGCCGCCGTCCGCGGAAGAGGCACGCTGCTGCTGCGCCGGCTGGGGTCGGCGCTGAGCCGTATCGCCGGGCTGTACCGGTCGGGGCTGGCGCGGAGCCGTGTTTCCCTGCTGTACCGGTCGGGGCTGGCGCGGAGCCGTGTCTCCGGGCTGCGCCGGTCGTGGCTGACGCTGAGCCGTATCTCCCTGCTGCGCCGGTCGGGGCTGACGCGGAGCCGTATCGCCGGGCTGCGCCGGTCGGGGCTGACGCGGAGCCGTATCGCCGGGCTGTGCCGGGCGAGGCTGGCGCGGTGTTGTATCGCCGGGCTGTACCGGTCGGGGCTGGCGCGGAGCCGCGTTTTCCGGCTGTGCCGGGAGAGGCTGCTGCGCGGCGTCAGTCGGCTGCTGCGGCGGTATCTCGGCTATGCGCTGAGGCGTTCTTCTCACGACGTCGTGGCGCGGAACGCGTCTCGGTGCGCCGCCTTCCGTCGGGATGTTATTTTCGTTCATCTCTGATTTACCTCCTGCCTGAGGATCTTTCGGCGAATACCCATTTGCGCTGCGCTCTGAAGCTGACGAGGAACAGGAGCGCGTCCACGGGGATCTTGACCGCGGTGCGTCCGATATGCGCTATCGCGTCAACGCCGAAGGCGAGCGCGAGCAGCTCGGAGATCAGGTATACGCTGAGCCATGACGCGAGCATAACGGGAACGGCGACGCAGACGTATCTGAAAAGCGTCTTCCCGAGGCTCGAACGGTTGTGGAATACGAGCTTTTTGTTTGTGAGAAAATTGACGGACGAGGATATGACGCGCGCGCACGCCGTCGTATAAAGGACGTCGAGCTTGCCGCCGCCGTTGAAAATGAACTGCCCGAGCAGGAAAAACATAAACAGGTCGACGACGGTCGAGAAAATCGAGCTCGCCATATATTTGAGTATCAGCCCGTAGACGCGGACCGAGTCCCTGAACGGGCGGAAGTGTGAGGCGCTGTTGTCATCGAAATAGAGCGTTCTGATCGGATGCTCGCGGTACGGGATGCTGTTCTGCCCCATATATAGAAGCATATTCGTCTCATATTCATACCGTGACCCGTTCACCTCGAGCATATCCGCGAGCAGATCGGACGGTATCGCGCGCAGACCCGTCTGTGTGTCGGAGATCTTCATCCCGCAGAAGACGCGGAAGACGAAGGAGGTCGCGCGGTTGCCGAAGCGGCTCTTTTTGGGGACGTAGTCGAGCGAAAAATCGCGGCATCCGAGCACGACGCAGTCGGTCTTTTCCATATCCTCGGCGCAGGCGATGATGTCCTCGGTCGTGTGCTGACCGTCTCCGTCCGCGGTGACGACGCCGGAGCGGTCTTTTTTGTTTTCAAGAAAATACGAAAACGCTGTTTTCAGCGCGGCTCCCTTGCCGAGGTTTTTTTCGTGGCGGAGCAGCGTTATCTCGGGATGCGCGCCGGCGAGCTCGTCGAATACTGCCCTGTGCCCGGCGCTGCTCCCGTCGTCGACGAGGATTATATCGTCGATCCCTGCCTCGAGCGCGGAGCCGACGGTGGAGGTAAGCTTGTCATCCGGATCGAGAGACGGTATTACAAGTGTAAAGTTGTACTTTCCCATGGATCTTATGAGTCTTTCTGCTTTATCGCGGTCCCTGCCGCGGCGTTCTCATCTGATTGTTTCTTGTATTCTTTGCCTTTTTCGGCCTGAGCTGCGGCAGCAGCAGCAAAACGCAGACAACTGCCGCGATCGCGATCATGATTATTCCGACAATCTTCGGCGAGCCGCCGTTTCCGCCGCTGCCGCTGCCCCCCGCGCCTTCCGTGCCGGGAGGCACGGCGGTGATGCCGGTCGGGGACTGCGTGGTGTTTTTGCCCGCCTCAGATTCGAGGCGGCTTTCCTCGATGCTTTCGCTCTCGGAGGCGAGGATGCTCTCCTCGAGGCTGACGCGCTCGGACTCGGCGCGGCTCTCCTCGAGGCGCTGCCGCTCCTCCTCCGCCGCGATCTCGGCGTATGACATCGGGATGTTCTCGAACATGTCGCCGCCCTTGACGTCGGCTCCGACCGTCGAGCGGAACAGTCCGTACCGGCAGGGAGAATACGTCAATATCTCCGAAGCCTTCGTGATGTTGTTCGCGGGACCGTATATCCAGCCGTAAAACCACGTCCAGTGCTGCGATTTGTGGCACATAAAGCCGTCCTGCGTGACCTGAAATGCCGTTTTCCCTCCGAATTTTTCGAGCGGGATGTCCCAGTTCATGATGATCTCGTTTTCCTGCCAGAGGTGGATGTATGCCTTCGGCGTGTCCCACACGCCGTATTTCTCGGCTGTTTCGGGATCGTAGCTTTCGTCCGCCGCGAGCGGCAGCGCTTCGCGCAGCGTCTCGCTGTTTATGATGTGCTGTCCGTGACCGTATTCTCCGTTCGCATCGTGCCCGACGACGACGTGCGGGCGGAAGCGGCGGAGCGCCTCGACCTGCTTTTGTACGATATAATCGCGGGAAAATCCGTAGTATGACTGATGGCTGTACGCGTCCGCGGCGTTTTCGGAATAGGAGTCGATGAGCTCGCCCTCGACCGGATAGTTCCGCACGCCGACAGTCCAAAGACCGTTCAGCTGCTCGTGCGGTCTGTCGTGATACGTATACGGCGAGGTAAAATAAACGACCTCGACCTGATATCCGAGCTCTCCGGCGTAATACGGGAGGATCCCGGCGAAAAAGAGCTGCTCGTCGTCGATATGTGTCGAGAAGAGCACGAGGTCGGCTTCCTCGCACGGCGGCTCCCAGACCTGTACCCACGAGGGAAGGGTGCCCGCGCTGAGCGCGTAGATCTCGGATACGGTCGCCGTGCCGCCCGAGAACGTAAGCGTCACCGATGTCGGCGAATATCCGAACGCTTCCGCGACGTCGACATATTCGTGCAGAAAGCCGTTCTGCCCGCACTCAACGGAGACGCTGCCGTCCGAGAGCGACCACTTGCCGAACACGCGGTCGAATTCTATATAAAGTGATGAGATCGGGCTCCCGGACGAGACGGTGACGCCCACACTGTCCGGGATGTACGCAAACGTTGTCTCGTTCCGGTCGATCGCGGACGCCGTATATGCGCCGGGGCAGTATACTTCGATCTCGAGGTCTTCAGCCTCGGTCGGGGCGGCATCCTCCGCGAAAACATATCCGTTCGGCATATCCCCGGG
Organism: uncultured Clostridia bacterium; assembly: GCA_947624995.1. Taxonomy (GTDB): domain Bacteria; phylum Bacillota; class Clostridia; order Oscillospirales; family CAG-272; genus DTU064. Next base: position 29,335 of record CANQMS010000003.1, on the reverse strand, counting down.
GACAGCCATGACGGCAAATACGGCAATGATGGAAAAAACGGCAATGATCGCCGCGGGGATCACGCCCTTTATACGTTTCAAGGCAAGCCTCCGATGCTTCGGTCATAATCACATTTATTCTACCATAAATGCTCGTATTTTTCAAGTGTCAAAACAGCGGCGCGCAAAAAAATTAAGCAGGAAAACAGAGCGGAAAAGAGCGTGCGGCGTTTGATGTGCCGCGGTATTGTAATCCGCCGGAAAATATTATATAATTGTCTTGATGTAATTCTTTCACGCCGCCGCTTTGCCGTGCGGGTGTATGCGGAATATTTCGGAGGAGGACGTTTTTCATGCAGGATATACGTCTCGGCAATACCGTGATACCGAACGGCGTGATGCTCGCGCCGATGGCGGGCGCGTCCGACTACGCGATGCGGACCGTGTGCAGGGCGCACGGCGCGGGATATGCCGTCACCGAGATGGTGTCGGCAAAGGCGATGATGTACGGCGACAGAAAGACGGCGGCGCTCGCCGCCGTCCGTGACGGAGACGTGCCGCTCGCGGTACAGCTGTTCGGTCACGATCCGGAAACGATGGCAAAGGCGGCGGGGCTGACCGCGTCCGGCGAATACGCGTTCTCCTCGTCGGATCACGCGCCCGCGGCGATAGACATAAATATGGGCTGCCCCGCGCCGAAAATAGTCAAAAACGGAGACGGCGCGGCGCTGATGAAGGATACGGCGCTCATCGAGAGGATCGTTTCGGCGTGCGTCCGCGCGGCGGAGCCGCACGGCGTACACGTCACGGTGAAGATGCGCGCCGGATGGAACGGATGCAGGAACGCGCCGGAGGCGGCGAGGGCGGCTGAGGCGGCGGGCGCCTCGCTGATCGTCATACACGGCAGGACGAGGGAGCAGATGTACGCCCCGCCGGTCGATCTCTCCGTGATAGCGGACGTCAAGCGCGCGGTCGGGGTCCCCGTTGTCGGGAACGGAGACATAGCCTCCGCTGCGGACGCCGCAAGGATGATCGACGTCACTGGGTGCGACGGGGTCGCGATAGGGCGCGGTGCGCTCGGGAACCCGTGGATATTCAGAGAGATCGGCGCTTTCGCACGAAATGAGGAATACACGCCGCCGACGGTGCGGGAGAGGTGCCTCACCGCCATATCTCACGCGCGGCTGCTCGTCGCGGACAAGGGCGAGCGCGTCGGTGTGTTTGAGGCGAGAAAGCACTTTGCGTGGTATATACACGGCATCGAGGGCGCGCCCGCGTGCCGCGACCGCATCATGCGCTCCGCGACGCTTTCCGACATGGAGGCGGCGGTCCTCGAGCTCGCGGAAAGATACGAATGAGACGCCGCACGGTTATGATGTATTAAGCCGCAGACAGCGGCAAAAAAATAAAAAATATCGGGAAAGTGAGGCAAACAATGAAGCACGGACTGCCGAAGATCTTATCGCTCGTTTTGGTGCTCGTCTTTGTTTTCACTGCCCTGCCGCTGACCGTTTCGGCGGACGGAGGCGAGGATGACAACAATGACGGTAATGACGGCAATGACGGGGACATCGTCTATCATGTCCGACCGGTCGTAAACGCCGACGGAGTGACTGTCATCTCCGCGGAGAAGTACCACGCGGCGGAGAGCGAGCACTTCCAGCTCTTGTGGGGAGATCAGAACAACTCATATATCACCGATGACTGGATTGCGGCGATATTCGATATGTATGAGGCGTGCTGGAAGCTATATATTGACGATCTCGGTATGCAGCCGCCGTCGCTCTGTACATACAGGAACGGCGACCAGAAGACGCACTACAAGGTGAATGTCGTCGTCTGGGGCACGGGGCTGCCCGGTTACCACAACGCCGCAGACCCGAACGAGTGGGCGGCATACGGCGGCATCGACTACGAGGGCTACGGCTATATGATGTGCAGCCGCAGTGCGATGGAGTCGAACTCATGGGCGCTGCCGCACGAATTCGGTCATGTGACGCACTTTGCGCAGGGGTACAACAGCTGGGCGTCCGGCAATTACCTCGGTCCGTGGTACGAGGCGATCGGAAACTGGTTCCGCGAGCAGTACCTTTACAGCGACTACTATACGGCGGGAGGCTCCCGGACGGATTTTTCATACCTCATCATGCGCGCATCGAGCCTGACGGCGGCGAACGGACGCGCGTACTACGAGGCGTGGCCGATACTGCAGTACCTGACCGAAAACCCGGACGGACTTGACGGGTACGGTCCCGATTTTGTCGCGAAGCTGTTGCAGAACGGCAGCTCGAGCGGCTACATATATACGATGATCGCCGAGCACGCCGACGCAAAGCTCGAGGATATGCTCGGATATTTCGCCGCGCACATGGCGACGCTCGACTTTGAGCACCGGAAAAACTATATGTCGAATATGCAAAGCGCGGTAAAAGATCAGGATTTCTTCTGGCAGCAGTTTTACACGACGCTCGAGGCGGTTCCGGGGGCGGAGCACACATACGCCGTTCCGACGGAGCGCGCGCCGCAGCAGGCGGCGTATGTCGTCTCGCCGCTGAATGTTGACGGCGACACGGTGTCGGTTACGCTGCGCGGGATGACGGATGCGCCCGGGGCAGCGTGGCGCGCCTGCGTCGTGACGGTCAAAAAAGGCGGGACGGAGTATTCGGAGCTGTTCGGGGACGGAGACACTGTAAAGGTCGACGTGTCAGGCGCAGAGGAAGTGTATCTGACAGTCGCTGCGACGCCTGCAATCGACAGCTACGTTAAGTACGCGGCGTTCCAGTCGGAAAACGACGTTCCCTTCGGCACAAAGCCGCGGTATCCGTTCCGCGTGGAGCTTGAGGGAGCGGAGCCGAAGGTGCGCGAGATCGCGAACAGCGGCGCGGGCGCCCCGCATCCGAACGGCGGCGGGTTCGTCGCCGGGACCGCGAAAGTCAGCGAGAGCGTGTATGTCGGTCCGGACGCGAAGGTGCTCGGAGCGGCGACCGTTACCGGGAACGCCAGGATCGAAGATCACGCGGTCGTCATGGGGAACGCGAAGGTGTCCGACAACGCCGTCATAGACGGCTGCGCCGTTGTGGCTGGAAACGCCGTCGTCGGCAAGGACGCTTATGTCGGGGACAGCGCCGTTGTGACACGGAATGCGAGCGTTTACGGGCACGCGCGGGTGATAGAATCGGCGTATGTCGCCGGGAACTACAAGGTATATGAAAACGCGACCGCGAAGGGACTCGCGCTCTGCCTCGGCAGCGGGGCGCTCAAGGGCGACGCGGTCGCAGACGGGGATTTCTTCGAGGACGGCGGGCTGACGATTGCGTCCGGCACCGCGTTCGGATATTTTCCGTCGCTCGGCGACAAGAGCGCTCAGAACGAATATATAAACAAGCTCCGCAAGACGGACGGGCTGATACTCGGCTATACGTTTGACAAAGGGGACAACGAATTTCTGGCAGACCCGCAGTACGGCTCGACATACGCGGCGGTCAACGGCGCGAGATGGGAGAAGGGCGGTGCCCTGACAGCGATGGGATTTTATAATTTCACCGCGGAGGACACCATCACGCTCGACGGGCAGGCGCTCTCGTCACCGGAGCTGCAGATATTCCTTTCCGCGATGCTGCGAAAGAACGGCGGCACGATCCTGTCGTTTGAAGGGAGAAACGGGTCGCTTTCGCTCACCTCGGACGAGGACGGAAAGCTCACATTTGAGCTGAGGACCCGGGATGAAAAGGTGACGCTCAAAACGAAGACCGCGGTCCCGGTCGAGGAGTTCACAAATATTTACGTTACATTTGCGGACGGGGCGGCTGCGCTGACCGTGGGCGATATTACGCACGACGTCATGAAGACGGACATCAGCCCCCGTGACATCGGCGCGATATACGGTACGCTGGGAGGCGGGTTCAAGGGCGCCGTCGATCTTGTGAGGTTCTATCGCAATAACGCGGAAAACGTAGAGATGGAGATCAACGTGCCGGCGGATCCCGCTGAAACGGAGCCGACGACGGAGACCGCTCCCGCCGAAAATGGCGGCTGCGGCTCCGCGATAGGCGGTCCCGGCTTTGTATGTATCGCGGCAGTCCTCTCGGCAGCTGCCGTTCTCGGAAAAAAGAGAAGATAAAAAGAGCCTGTGGAAAAGGCAAAAATACCCCGCCCGGGAATCTCTTCCGGGCGGGATATTTTATATCATGCGCTTATTTTTTTGCACCGCGCTTTTTCTTTGACAGCGGGATGCCTGCGGCGAGAGCGGGGAGGACGGACGCGGCTCCGAGAGATGAGCCGCAGCCGCCGGAGGCGCTGTCCGCGCCGGTTTCGCTGTCGCTTTCGTCGGACGGGGACGCGGTCACCTTCTCTGTCGGAGCGTCCGTCTCGGGCGCCTCGGTTTCAGGCGTCAGCTTCCCGTCTCCGGGCGTCAGGAAAGCCTGCTTGTCACCCTTTGTTTCCGAGGTGTTGCGAAGCATCCAGAGCGCGCCGTCCGCCTCCGGGGCGAGCATCAGCGGCGCGCCGTCCGCGGCGCGCGGGTCGTGCGAAAGAGCGGTGCCGTACTTCAGGTTTATGAGCCTGCCGTCGAATTTGTTCGCCGTCGAGGTGTCCTCGACAAAGAGCCATCTCTGCGCCTCGTTGTCTTCATCGTAACGCCTTCCGGAAACGGCGACCGTCTCCTTTCCCGTCGCGGTGAGCGCGGCGGTGAGATCCGCCGAGGTGAGCGAGACCGTCCCGTCGTCATGTACTATAACGTGCCACGGTCCGTTTATCATCGAGGACGCGTCGCCGTCCGTGCCGTACGGGGTCCAGAGGCAGAGGTCGTTCTGCGGGCGGGAGGCGTCCGCGGCGTATCTGTCGACCTGCCACGTCGTGCCGCGCGCACGCGTCTCGAGCTTGAAGACGCCGCGGCTCACGCTGTCTTCGTCGCAGGCGATGCGGTTGTCGACGGGGGGACGGATCAGACCGCCGTGATAGTTGTCGGGCGAATGTGTGCTCCACGGCGCCGGAAGCGGCGTGTCCGCGGGCAATATTTTTTCAAAGAACGCGTAGGTCTGCGGGTCGTACTCCTTCATTTCCTCGCGCGTGTTGAGCGGGGAACGCGTCCCGTCGTCCCAGCTCGAAACGTCGTCCATATTGTTGAACCAGATCGCGCACATCGTCGCGAAAAATTCGTCCGAATTCGAAATGGCGTATGTATTCGGCCACAGTCCCGTGTCGACGGCGTTTTCGTACGCCGCGAAATATTCGTTTATGAGCGTCTGATCTTCGTTTTCTTCAAGTCCTATCGACTTGATGCTGTGCCCGAACTCGTGTATGAGCACGTTTTCGTTCGGGTACATCGTGTTCGCATACGGCTCGGACGAGTTTCTCGTGCGCGTGATGTTCACCTCTGCGATAGAGGAAACGCAGCCGTTCCACTTGTTGCCGCCGTAGCCCTCAAGGTCGTACATCGAGGTGCGGAAGCCGTAGCGGTGCTCTGGAATCATGTATACGTTCTCGCGCGGACTGTAAACGGCGAGCGAGCAGCCCCACTTTTTCATCGTTTCGGCGATTCCGGTCCCGGGCTTCGAGAGCTCGACTTCGACCTGCTTTGCGGCAAGCTCAAGGGACGAGAGCTTGACGGTGTCGTCGCCCTTTATCGTTATGCCGCTCTCGGTCACGACCTTCTGCGTATAGTAATCAAGGCGCGGGACGCCGGTGTAAACGGCGTTCTTCGTCGCCTTCCCGTCCTTATCCGTGATCTTTTCGCCCTTCACCTCGAGCGTCAGCTCGCCCGAGGCGAGCTTTGACAGCTCGGACTCGGGGAAAGAGATGCTCGACATGTGCAGCGCCGGGTCGAGTCTGTTCATGCAGTGCGCGTCCGAGGCGGCGACGGTTTTGTTTTCGTGATCGAAAAAGATCGTGTCCGTCCAGCCGTCCGCGGAAAGAGTGTTAGGCGTTAAGGTGACGGTTTTGCCGCCGGCGCGCAGAATGAAGTTCGCGGGGTCCACGGCGGCGTCCTCGTCGACGTAGCGGTCCCAATAGATCTCGAGAAAGCGCGCTTCGTTGAGGACGCGTATTTTTATTATCTGCGGTCCGTCATAGCCGTCCGTCGGCACGACGCCGTTGTCGCCGACGGGGATCTCGGGGACCGGGTCCGCGGCGTGCGTCGGCACGCAGCACATCACGAGCACCGAGAGTGCCGCTGCCATAACGAGAATTGATCTTTTCACCTGATCACACCTCTTTTTCGTTTTGCGTTAGGAAAAGGGAGGACCCCATACGGGTCATCCTCCCTTCGGGCATCAGAAGCCGATCGTTTTTTCGATGTATTCCGCGACCTCGCCTATCGGGATGCGGACCTGCTCCATGCTGTCGCGCTCGCGGACCGTGACGCAGCCGTCATTTTCGGAGTCGAAGTCGTAGGTGACGCAGTACGGCGTGCCGATCTCGTCCTCGCGGCGGTAGCGCTTGCCGATAGAGCCCGTCTCGTCAAAGTCCGTCATGAAGCGCTTTGAGAGCCGGTCGTAAACCTCGAGCGCCTTGTCCGACAGCTTTTTCGAGAGCGGGAGCACCGCGCACTTGTACGGCGCGACGGCGGGGGAGAGGTGCAGTACGACACGGACGTCGTTCTTTTCCGCGTCTATGACCTCTTCGTCGTATGCTTCGCACAAAAGCGCCAGAACCGTGCGGTCAAGACCGTACGTCGACTCGATGATGTAGGGGATGAACCGCTCGTTCGTCTCGGGGTCGAGGTAGCTCATGTTCGTGCCGCTGTATTCCTGGTGGCGCGTGAGGTCGAAGTCCGTGCGGTTGTGCGTGCCGTTGATCTCGCCCCAGCCGAACGGGAACAGAAACTCGATATCGCACGCCGCCTTCGCGTAGTGCGCGAGCTTTTCGTGGTCGTGATAGCGCAGGTGCTCGGGCGCGATGCCGAGGTCCTCGAAATATTTGCGCCCGTACTCCTTGAAGTAGTCGTAGAGCTCGCCGTCCTGCCCCTCATGGCAGAACGTCTGGAACTCCATCTGCTCGAACTCGATCGTGCGGAACGTGAAGTTGCCGGGCGTGATCTCGTTGCGGAACGCCTTTCCTATCTGACCGATCGAGAACGGGAGCTTGGCGCGCATCGTGCGCTGAACGTTGAGGAAATTGACATATTCGCCCTGCGCGTTTTCGGGACGCAGGTATATGACGCTCTTCGAGTCGTTCGTGACTCCGCGGAACGTCTGGAACATGAGGTTGAATTCGCGTATATCGGTGAAATTGTGCTTGCCGCACTTTGGGCACGGGATCGAGTGCGCCTTGATGTATTCGAACATCTCCTCCTTCGTCATCGCGTCCGGATGAGCGTCGGGGTCGAAGTCGGCGATGAGGTTGTCGGCGCGGTGGCGCGTCTTGCACTCGCGGCAGTCGAGCAGCGGGTCGGAGAAGCTGGCAACGTGACCGCTAGCCTCCCAGACTCTCGGGTGCATGAGGATGTCTGCGTCGACCTCGTAGCTGTTCTTGCGCTCCTGGATGAAGCGCTTGCGCCACGTGTCCTTGACGTTATTTTTGAGGCGCGCGCCGAGCGGACCGTAGTCCCACGTGTTCGCGAGCCCGCCGTATATGTCGCTGCCCGCGAAGATGAAGCCGCGGTTCTTGCAGAGCGCGACGATCTTGTCCATTGTCTTTTCGGTATTGTTCATTTATTATCTGTTGTTTCCTTTCGGTTTTATTGCCTGTATGCGCGGAAAGCCTCGTATGCTTCCGTGAGGTCGGGGATGAAGCAGTCCTTGCCGTCGAGCGTCGAGTAGCTGCCGGGGTACGTTATCGTGGAGATCGAAAACTCGTTGTAGTGCCGGAAAAGCTCGAGGCTGTTGTTGAGGTCGTCGACGGTTATGTTCGAATCGGTATATCGCTGGATGCGCGTGAAGAGCTCGGGCGCGCGGCTGAGATATTCGGGGCTGACGGCTTTTCGCAGCGTCTGCCGCGCAAGCTCCATGATGACGAAGTCGCGCTCGCTCACCGAGGCGGATTCGGTGCGGTAGTGCATGAGGGCGAATATGTTGGAGGAATTTATCGTCCGCTCGCCTGCGTGTATGGCGATGCGCGTATCATGATCGCGCTCGCCGGTGATCCCGGACCACTCGGCGTCCTCCTCGGTCCAGTCGGGATTGTAGTACGGGTTCATGATATCGACGGGAACGTTGACGGAGACACCGTCGATAACGTCGATTATCGTGCCCGCGTCCGTGATGTTGGCTTTGATGTAGTAGTCGATCGGGACTGCGGTGAGGTAGTTCGCAAAGTCCACGATCTCCTCGACTCCGCCCTTGTCGTAGCGCTCGCCGAGCAGTCGGTAGCTTCCGTTGACGGTGACGCGCGTATTCGACGGGATCGACGCGAACACGATCTGCCGCGTTTCCTCCGAGACGGTGACGAGGATTATGAGGTCGGCGTTCTGCGTGCGCATCGGCTTTTGCAGGAGCCCGAGCTTTGCGTTCGTGACCGTACCGTTGACAAAATCCTCAAAATAATCAATGAAATCGTCCGGGCGGTAGTCCGTCCCGACGAGGAGCACCGTAAAGGAATTGCCCGGGATGTCGGGGTATGACGGCGGCTTCGGTCCGTCGGGGTCGACGGGGCGCGTTTCCTCCGGCGGGAACGTGACGTCTCCGACGCCCTCCGTGTCCGGCGAATCGGCAATGCCGATGACGTTGTCGGCGATAAATATCGTGATGAACCACGCTATCAGCCCGAAAACGAGCGCCGCTATCAAAAACGCTATTACGAAATTCCTGACTGCCGCGAGCATTGCTCCGCCTCCTTTCGCGGAAAAAGAGTACCGTAAAGTGTATTATATACCAAACGCGTCCGTTTTTCAAGTGCAAAAGCGCAATAAGTCATTTACAACAGCCGCGTTTTCTGATATACTTTAGATAAAGTGCATAATCGTTAAAAAAGGCGGTGCTTTACAAAAGTGAAGGACATGTTTTCGCTCGAGGGAAAGGTCGCGCTCGTTACGGGAGCCGCGTACGGAATAGGCTTCGCAATAGCCGAAGCGCTCGCGGAGGCGGGCGCGAAGATCGCGTTCAACTGCCGCGGGCAGGCGCACCTTGAGCGCGCGCTCAAGGATTATAAGGCGCGCGGCATCGAGGCGAAGGGGTATATATGCGACGTGACGGATGAGGACGCCGTCGCCCGGATGGTCGCCGATATAGAAAAAACACTCGGCGCCGTCGACATCCTCGTCAACAACGCCGGGATAATAAAGCGCATCCCGATGCACGAGATGGAGGCGTCCGAGTTCCGCGAGGTCGTCGATATCGACCTCGTCGCGCCGTACATCGTGTCAAAGGCGGTGCTCCCGTCGATGATGGAGCGCAGGCGCGGCAAGATCATCAACATCTGCTCGATGATGAGCGAGCTCGGGAGGGAGACCGTGTCGGCATACGCGTCCGCGAAGGGCGGGCTCAAGATGCTGACGCGGAACATCGCGTCCGAGTACGGACAGTATAACATCCAGTGCAACGGCATCGGTCCCGGATATATAGCGACGCCGCAGACCGCGCCGCTGCGCGAGCCTCAGCCGGACGGGGGCAGGCACCCGTTTGACGCGTTTATCGTCGCGAAGACTCCGGCGGAGCGCTGGGGGACGCCCGACGACCTGAAGGGTCCCGCCGTGTTCCTCGCGTCCGAGGCGTCCGACTTCGTGAACGGGCATATCCTCTACGTCGACGGCGGCATCCTCGCATATATCGGCAAGCAGCCGTAAAACACTTTGATATACGAAGATATACGAAAATCTAATTTAATTTTAAAAAAGAGGCAAAGAAATGAAGATCGCACTTATCAATGAAAACAGCCAGGCGGCGAAAAACGCCGTGATCGAGGGCGCGCTGCGCCGCGTCGTCGAGCCGATGGGACACGAGGTCGTCAACTACGGCATGTACTCGCCGGACGACAACCAGCTCACATACGTACAGATCGGCATACTCGCCTCGGTTCTGCTCAATTCGGGCGCCGCCGACTACGTCATCACGGGCTGCGGCACGGGAGAAGGCGCGATGCTCGCGTGCAACTCGTTCCCGGGCGTCATCTGCGGGCACGTTGAGGACCCGCTCGACGCGTACACGTTCGCACAGATAAACGACGGGAACGCTATCGCCATTCCGTTCGCAAAGGGCTTCGGCTGGGGCGGAGATCTCAACCTCGAATACATATTCGAAAAGCTGTTCTGCGAGGAACCGGGGCAGGGCTATCCGCGCGAGCGCGCCGTCCCCGAGAAGGCGAACAAGAAGATACTCGACGGGGTAAAGGCGAAGACTTACCGCCCGCTCGAGGAGATCCTCCCCGAGCTCGACCCCGCGCTCGTGAAGGGCGCGCTCTCCGGAAGCCGCTTCCGCGAGCTGTTCTTCGCCGACTGCAAGTGCCCGGCGCTCCGCGCGCTCGTCGAAAAGCTCCTCGCCGAGTGAGGCGGTAATACGGAATTATAGAAGCGCCCCCCGCCTTCGGCGGCTGCCGGAGGCGGGGGACTTATATTTGCGGGCTTGCGCCTCCGGTACGGTATTTCGTATGCCGAGCGCGCAGCGAGCCGCAGACCCTATCCCGGAGGTACAAATGAAAATCGCACTGTGTACCGTAAGCGTACTTTTCGGCGCGCTGTCCATGCTCGCCGCTTTCGTTCAGGCAAAAAACGAGAAAAAGCCGGTCCCTGCCGTAATAATGACAGCCGGCTCCCTTTTGCTGCTTGCCGCCGTTATATGCAACACAGCGGGGCAGCAGGCGGACTTCATCGTCGCCCTGATCGGATGTATCGCGATCTGTGCCGCCGCGATCATGAACGGGGTAAAGAGCGGACAGCTTCACATACAGCACCACATCATACGCATCGCGCTCTCCGTCATACTTGTCGTCGGATTTGCGCTTCTGTGAGGGGCGGCGGCGCGCACGCGGTCATAAATATTTCTCTATCACATCGAGAAACAGCGGACCGTATTTGTCGCGCTTGCGTTCGCCGACGCCGGAGACGCGGAGTATCTCGACCATGTCGCGCGGCTTTTTGCGGCACATGTCGGTGAGCGTCGCATCCGTGAAGATGATGTAGGCGGGGACGTTTTCCTCGCGCGCGAGCCTTGCACGCAGGCGGCGCAGCTCGGAGAGCAGCGCCTCGTCCGCGGCATCAAGGGGCGCTTTTGAGGCGGCTTCCTTTTTCGGGGGAGCCTCCTTTTTCTTTTTGTTTATGACCTTCATTTCCACGCGCCTCTTGCCGGCGAGCACATCCGCGGACTGCGCTGTCAGCGTGAGGACCGGGTATTCGGCGTCCGTCACGTCGAGATATCCGCCCGCCAGAAGCGCGCTTATGATCTCCTTTATCTTTCCTTCGCTGTACGCGCTCATGGCGCCGTATGTATTCTCGCGGTCAAGGCGGCGCGCGGTGATGCGTTCGCTTTTGCTGCCGCGAAGAACTTCCGCTATCACCGACATGCCGTAGCGCTGGCGCGTTCCCGAGACGCAGGCGATGACTTTTTTCGCGTCCTCGGTGATGTCGGCGGCATCGTATGTGTGAAGGCAGTTCGAGCACGCGCCGCAAAAGTCGCCGCCGGGCTCGCCGAAATAGCGCAGGATATAGGCGCGCAGGCAGCCGGTCCCGGTCGCGTAACGTATCATGTGCTCAAGCTTATATAGCTCCTCCTGCCGCACCGCCGCCTGTTCCTCTGCGGAAAGCTCCGGGTTCGGATCGGAGTTGTTGATGAGAAATTTTGCCGTGATTATGTCGCGGGCGCCGAAGAGCAGTATGCACTCCGCGGGCTCGCCGTCCCGCCCGGCACGCCCCGCCTCCTGGTAGTAGGATTCGATGTTTTTCGGCATGTTGTAGTGTATCACGAACGAGACGTTCGACTTGTCGATGCCCATGCCGAAGGCGTTCGTCGCGACGATGACGGGCTTTCTGTCCGTGACGAAATCATCCTGGTTCCGCTGCCGCTCCTCCGCCGAAAGACCCGCGTGATACCGCGTTACGGGGTGCCCCTCGCGGGCGAGCATTTCGGTGACGTCCTCGACTGCGCGCCGCGTCGCGCAGTATATGATGCCGGACCTCCCGCGCCGCTCGTTCAAGAGCGAGGCGAGCTTTGCGGATTTATTCTCCGGCGCTATAACGCTGAAAAAGAGATTCGGGCGGTCAAATCCGGTCACGACGGACACAGGCGAGCGTAGGTCGAGTATTTCGCGGATGTCGTCGCGGACGCGGTCCGTCGCCGTCGCGGTAAATGCGCCGACGGCGGGGCGGCGCGGGAGCGCGCGTATAAAATCGGCAATCCGCAGATAGTCCGGTCTGAAATCCTGCCCCCACTGAGAGACGCAGTGCGCCTCGTCGACCGCGACAAGAGAGACGCCGACGCGGGCGCAGACCTCTAAAAAGCGCGGGCTGGGCAGCCGTTCCGGGGCGACATATACGATCTTGTACCTGCCCGCATCCATGCGGAGGAGCGCCAAGTCGTACTGCTCGGGGGAAAGCGAGCTGTTCAGATACGCGGCGGGGACGCCGGAGCCGATGAGCGCCCGGACCTGATCCTTCATCAGCGAGATGAGCGGCGAGATGACGACGGTGATGCCGTCCGCCATGAGCGCCGGGACCTGATAGCATATGGATTTTCCCGCTCCCGTCGGCATGACGGCGAGAACGTCGCCGCCGGAGGCGAGCGCGTCAACGATCCTTTCCTGCCCGGGGCGGAATTTGTCGTAGCCGAAATATGTTTTTAAAATTTCGTATTTATCCATAAAAGCAACGCCTATTCTTTATGCCCTGAAATCTTTTCATGTTCTGCCGCCGATATCGCGTCCGATATGCGGGCGAAGTCCGAGACGGCGAGAGCCTCGCCGCGCACGCGCGGGTCGTATCCGAGGGAGGCGAGGATGTCCGCGGCGTCAGACTTTGAAATGTCGGGGAATCCCGCAGAGATCGCGTTCGGCAGCGTCTTTCGACGCTGACCGAAGGCGGCGGAGATGACGCGGAACATCGTTTCCCCGTCAATTGGGCGGACGGGGCGCTCTTCGGGGCGATATATTTCAATCGAGACGACGGTCGAGGTCACCTTCGGCGCGGGCATAAAGCTCCCGGGGGACACGGAAAAGAGCCGCTTTGCGCGCCCGTAATACGCGACGGCGGCGGTTATCGAGCCATAGTCGGCGGTGCTGGGGGCGGCGGTGAGGCGCGCGGCGACCTCGGTCTGCACCATGACGGTGACCGAGCGCAGCCGCCGATCCGTTTCTTCGAGCAGCTTCATTATTATCGGCGTCGTTATGTAGTAAGGCAGATTCGCGCAGACGCGGTATTCGCGGTCGCCGAAGGCGGCGCGAGTCAGCTCGCCGAGCGGGCATTTCATGAAGTCGCGGTTCAGCACCGTGACGTTTTCGCAGTCGGAGAGCGTGTAGTCGAGCACGGGGATGAGAGATGCGTCTATTTCGACGGCGAGAACGGTTTCGGCGAGGCGCGAGAGCTCGCGCGTCATCGTGCCGATGCCGGGTCCGATCTCGAGCACGCAGGCGTGACCGTCGTCCCCGACGGCGGCGCGCGCGATGCGCTCGGGGATCGCGCGGTTTATGAGAAAATTCTGCCCGAACTCGTGCCGGAACTCGACGCCGTAGCGCGCCATCAGCTCGCGCACGAAGGCGGGCGAGCAGAGATCAAAGTCGTTTTCCAAGGAGCGCCTCCGTAATATAATCAATGCGGTTTCGGTCGACAAGGCTGCCGAGGGCGGCGAGCCGTCCGTCCGCGGAGCGGGAAAGCATGTCCGCGACGCGCCCGGCATAGACGAGCGCGCCCGTGCGGGAGAGGTGCGTGTTGTCGGCGGCGCCGCCGATGTACGCGCCCTCATATTGCCCCGGGTCCGTGTGGAGATAGAGGCGCTTTGAGTCGTCTGCGCCGAGAATGTTGAGAATTTCAAGGCTCGCGGAGCCGAGGTCGAGGAGCGGGATTCCGAATTCGGAGGCGAGCTCCGAGAGCTTTTCGGAATATTCGGCAAAGGATGGGGAAAAAACGCCGTTCTCGCCGCAATTTCGCCTTGACACGGGCGTGACGAGGATCGGCAAGATCCCGCGCGACAGCGCGGACTTCACGTATCGGCGGATATATGACTTATAATTATCGGGGTCCGAGTAGCGGTTCGGACGCGCCTTTGTGCAGTCGTTGTGCCCGAACTGTATCATCATAAAGTCGCCGCGCGCGGCTCGGGACAAAAGCTCCGAGAGCTTGCCCTCGAGGCAGAACGAGCGCGCCGAGCGCCCGCCGATGGCGCGGTTCTCGATGACGACTCCGGGCAGACCGTAGGCGCGGCAATGCGAATATGTGCTGCCGTCCGGTCTATATTCGCGGACGAGCTCGGCATCGGTAAAAAATCTGTACAGCACCTCGCCCCAGCCGGTCTGCGGATAGTAGTATTGGTCGTAGGTTTGCACCGTCGAATCCGACGCCAAAAACAGCGTCGGGATTTTTTTCGCCTCCGGCACGGGGACGCGCTCACGAGATATTTCCGTGACGGCGAGCGAGGCGGACGATTCCGCGTCCCCGTCCGCGGCTGGCGCGAAGGCGAGTTCGGACGTTTCGCTGCACGAGCGGACGGTGAAGGAAAGCTCCGTCCCGTCGGGCTCTGCCTCCGCCCCCGAAAGGACGCACATCCCGTCGCAGAAAACGTCGAGCTTACAGCCCCCATCCGCACGGACGCGGACGGTTATCCTCCAGTCCACGTATTCGGCGGGAAAGGAAAATCGCGTTCCCTCGACGTAGTCATAGACGCCGTATCCCGTCTCTTCGCGCTCGCGGAACCGCCGCGACACGTACACATGCTCCCCACCCGGGACGGTGCGCGCCCCCCTCTCGTGATAGACCCCGTCGACCCAGCCCGGGGCGGGGTCCGGGTATGTCACCGTTTTCGTTTCAAAGCCGCAGAATTCCATCTTCCGCCTCCGCATTTTTCTCTATTTTAAAGTTTACCACAAATACGCCGTCTTGGCAACAGAAAAGGGGGGAGCTTTTGCGAAAGCCTCCCCCGTGCTCTTACTGTTTTTTCACTCTGCCGCCCGTATTCATAAAGATCACCCCGCCGACGCACACGAGGACGATGAGCCCGACGCTGAGCCACAAAAGCATCATTTTATGGAGCAGAAACGCAAAGACGGCGAAAAGAGAGCACGCCGCGCACAGAAACATGATTATGCTCATGTATTTAAAGAGCTTTTTTCGTCATATTGTTTCTTTCGTGACAGCGGCGCGGTGTTGTATCCGGCGATGAGAAACCCTCCCTTCCCGGTGCGGAAAACAATGCCGAGTATAACGAACAGCACGGTAAAAAAGCAAATATGGCAGCAGGCATATCCGGTTCTCCTTATAATTGATCGTTATTTCCCGCAGATGCTGTCCAGAAGTCCGCGGCAGCCCTCGGAGATGTCGCGGTACGCGGTGTCAAAGTCGCCGGTGTACCACGGGTCGTCGATATCCTCGCCCCGCCTCTCCGTAAAGTCGAGCAGCTTTTTGACTTTGCCGTCCGGGTCGCCGCCGGTTATGCGGAGAATGTTTGAAATATTGTACCTGTCCATGCCTATGATGAGGTCGAAATCGCCGTAATCCCGCCGCGTGAGCTGCCGCGCCGCCCTGCGCTCAAACGGGATCCCCTCGCGGCGCAGCTTTGATTTTGTGCCGTAGTGGACGTCGTTCCCGATCTCCTCCGTGCTCGTCGCCGCGGATTCGATGCGGAACCCGCTCCCGCCGCGCTTTTGCACCATGTCTTTAAGTACGAACTCCGCCATCGGGGAGCGGCATATGTTCCCGTGGCAGACGAAAAGTATGCGTTTTTTGTTTGTCATTGATTTAAGGTCCGTTTCAATAGGTCAAATTATCCGATGGCAGGCTGCAAACGGGTCGGGGGAGACCTCCTTATTCGGAGGTCCCCCTTCCCGCAGATAACTGCCCGGTTATTCGATGTCGAGCTCCGGCGGGACGTCGAGCTCGTCGGAGACGTATTTGCCGTTTTTCTTCCGCTGGCGGACGCACTCGGTCAAAAGGTATTCGATCTGCCCGTTGACGGAGCGGAAATCATCCTCCGCCCACGCGGCGATGGCGGCATAAAGCTTCGGTGACAGACGCAGCGGAACCTGTTTTTTCTCGTTTCTCTCGTTGTCTGCCATGTCAATACAGGCTGCCGGAATTCACGACGGGCTGTGCGTCGTGGTTCCCGCAGAGGACGACGAGCAGGTTCGACACCATTGCCGCCTTGCGCTCCTCGTCAAGCGTCACGGTCCCCTTCTCCGCGAGGCGTTCGAGCGCCATCTCGACCATGCCGACAGCGCCGTCGACGATCATCTTGCGTGCGTCGATGATGGCGGACGCCTGCTGGCGCTGGAGCATGACGGCTGCGATCTCGGTCGCGTATGCGAGATATGTTATGCGCGCCTCGATTATCTCGATCCCCGCCTCGTCAACGCGCGCCTGTATCTCGTCGCGGATGCGGGAGGCGACGAGCTCTGAGGAGCCGCGCAGGCTGCCGTCGTCCGCGATGCCGTCGCCGGTCGTGTCTACGTTCGGCGCGACGTCGTACGGGTAGAGGCGGACGATGTTGCGCAGCGCGCTGTCGCACTGGAGGGAAAGGAATTCCTTGTAGTTGTCGACGTTGAAGACCGCTTTCGCCGTGTCGACGATGCGCCACGTCACGGCGATGCCGATCTCGATGGGATTGCCGAGGCAGTCGTTGATCTTCTGGCGGCTGTTGTTCAGCGTCATGATCTTGAGCGACAGCTTTTTCGAGACGGACTCCGCCTGCGTTGAGGAGGAGCCGTTCGCCGTTACGACTGTAGCGATCGAAGAAACGTCGCCCGACTGGTTCAGCTTTGTCTTTGCCGCCGGGTTGACGGAGACGCAGAAAGGATTAATGGCGTAAAACCCGTTGCCCTTGAGCGTGCCGATATATTTGCCGAACAGCGTCAGCACGAGCGCCTCATTCGGGGCGAGGATGCGCAGCCCGCAGAGCGGGATCCATGCGACTGAAAAAACGAGCAGCGAGACGATGAAAAGCGCGGTCGAGACGGCGTCCGTAGTGCCGCTCTCCTCCGCCGCGTCAAGTCCGATGACGCCGAAAATGACCCCGGCGATGGCGGCGAGCACGATCGCGATGCAGACGATGAGCGTTGCCATGCCGTGCTTTTTGTTTGAAAGAACGATCTCATTCATGATTGTCACCTCTTATATTCTTGTGATATCATAATGATATCACAGACGGAGCCGCTTGTCAATACGTGCCGAAAAAATTTTTCAGTTCTTCTTTCCTGCTTTTTCCGGGCGGCGGGGACGGAAAAAATCACGGGGAGAAAAATTCTCCCCGCTGAGCCTCGGCACGATATTATTTTCTCGCGTTCCATGTGGATGGGGCGAAGAGCAGGAGGATCGGGAATATGCCGAGCCTGCCGATCAGCATATCGAGCGCGAGCAGGAGCTTTCCGACGGGCGAATAGCACGTATACGCCATCGCCGGACCGACAAGACCGAAGCCCGGTCCGACATTGTTTATGCACGCGAGAACGGCGCTCAGGTTCGTCTCAAGGTCGCAGCCCTCGATCGAGAGCAGAAGTGTCGAGAGCGAGACCAGGATCATGTAGATGAAGAAGAATACGCCGCAGCGCGCGAGCGTGCTGCGCTCGATGACCTCGCCGTCCATCTCGATCGTCGGGACCGCGTGCGGGTGCAGGAGCTTTTTTATCTCGTTGCGGAACGCCTTCCACATCATGACGATGCGCGAGACCTTGACGCCGCCGCCGGTCGAACCGGCGCACGCGCCGACGACCATCAGGACGAGGAGCACCGTGTGCGAGAATTCGGGCCACGGCTCGTAGTCGAGCGTCGTGCCGCCGGTCGTCGTGATGATCGAGACGACCTGGAAGAACGCGTGGTGGAACGCCTCCTTTGCGGAGCCGAAAAACCGCAGGACGTTGACGGTCACGGCGGCGACGGAAACGCCGATGATCGCGAGATACGCGCGCAGCTCGCTGTTTTTGAAGACGCGGCGGAACTCGCCCATGAGAAGGAGAAAATATATGTTGAAGTTGACGCCGAACAGCAGCATGAATACCGCGAGCGTCGTCTGGCAGAACGGACTGTACGAAGCGAAGCTGTCGTTCTTGATCGAGAATCCGCCCGTTCCCGCCGTGCTGAACGACGCGGTGACCGCGTCGAAGACGGGCATCCCGCCGCAGATAAGAATGACGATCTGCAAGACGGTCAGACCGAGGTAGATCGAATAAAGTATACGCGCCGTCAGATGCAGCTTCGGCGCGAGCTTGCCCGCGGTCGGCGTCGGGCTCTCGGCACGCATTATCTGGAACGGCATTCCGCTCCCGCGGCTTGCCGGACCGAGCGCCAAAAGGAATATGAGCACTCCCATGCCGCCGAGCCAATGTGTGAACGAGCGCCAGTACAGTACGCTCATCGGAAGAGATTCAATGTCGGTGAGTATAGTTGCGCCCGTCGTCGTGAAGCCGGAGACGGTTTCGAACACGGCGTCGATAAATGACGGGATCGCGCCCGAAAGCGTCATCGGGACCGCGCCGAAGATCGAGATCGCAACCCACGAAAGCGCAACAATAACGCAGCCCTCGCGCGAGAATATGTTGCGGCTTTCGGGTTTAAAGCAGAATACGAGCAAAAGCCCGGCTCCGGCGGCGACAGCCATCGAAACGGCAAACGCGACAGCGGGCACAAGCCCGTCCGCGAATATTGCCATGATGAGCGACGGAAGCATCGTCGCGGATTCGAGCAGAAGGATCTTTCCGAGATAGTTTGAGACGATCTTGTAATTCAAGAGCCGCGCCCCCTTAATCCTTAACGGCGTCTCTCTCGAAGATGTCGCGCAGATCCCCGACCGTGCGGTCCGCCGTTGTAACGATGATGACGGTGTCGCCCGGGTGAAGCGCGTCCGAACCGTTCGGGATTATGACCTGATTTGAACGTGTGATGCAGGCGATGAGGACGTTCTGCCTGAAGCGGAGCTTGGAGAGCGGGATGTCGATATGCGGCGTCGTGTCGGTGACGAGGAATTCGAGCGCCTCCGCTTTCCCGTCGACGAGGCGGTGAAGCGCGCGGATCGAGTCCTCGCCGCTGTTCGATATCGCGCGGATATAGCGGATGATCTCGTTTGCCGTCAGCTCCTTCGGGCAAACGACGGAGCCGACGTCGCGGTCGGAAAACAGGCGCACGTACTCGTTGCGGTCGATCTTTGTGACCGTCTTTTTTATGCCCATGTGGCTGCAATACATCGAGATGATGAGGTTCTCCTCGTCGACGCCCGTCAGCGTTATGACGGCGTCGAAATTTTCGATCCCCTCGGCTTCGAGGAAGCCGCGCTGCGAGGCGTTGCCGTTTATGACGAGCGCCTTCGGGAATTTGAGCTGGAATTCTTCTGCGCGCGCGCGGTTCTTTTCGATGATCTTGACGTTGACCCCGGAGCGCAGAAGCTCATCCGTAAGATATTCCGCAATTCTGCCGCATCCGATGATGAGGACGCCGCGTATCTTCTGCCGCATGAGCCCGAGCGATTTTACGAGCACGGCGAGGTCGATGCGCGCCGCCGTGACCGTTATTCTGTCTCCGGCGCGCAGCGTGAAGCTGCCGTTCGGGATGGTGACGGTGTCGTCGCGTTCGACGGCGCAGATGAGGACGCGCAGACCGAGAATGCCGGACGCTTCGTACAGCTTTTTGCCGTCGAGCGGGCTGCCCTCGGTGATCTTCATCTCGACGAGCTCGACTCGCCCCTTGTCAAACGAGTCACGCTTTAAAAATGACGGGAACTGAATTATACGGTAGATCTCGTTTGCCGCCATGTGCTCGGGGTTGACAGCCATAGCGAGCCCGAGATCGTCGCGCAAAAACTGGATGTGGCGCGAATACTGCGGGTCGCGGACGCGCGCCATCGTATGGCGGCAGCCGAGCTTTTTTGCGGACAGGCAGCAGAGCAGGTTCTTTTCGTCTGCGTCTGTCATCGCGATCAGGACGTCGCCTTTTCCGGCGTCCGCGCGGCGCAGTGTGTCGATCGCGGCGCCGTTGCCTTCAATTGTCAGGACGTCGAGTGTTTCCTGCGCCTCGGTAAGGACTTCGGTGTCGGTGTCGATCAGGGTTATATCGTGTTCCTCGTATGAGAGACGCTCGGCGATGGAAATGCCGACCTTTCCTCCGCCTACGATGATGATCTTCATATATTATCCCCTATTTTTCCCTATCCGGGCAAAATCCATTTTTACGGGTACATGATAACACAAGAGCGAAAGTTTTTCAAGTGCTGTTTTGCGACTATAAAAGATTTCCCGCGCGCGGAAATGCGGCGGGAAAGACATAAAGTATTTTCAACAAGGCTTAAACATTGTGGACTGCCACGCAGTACCGTCCGCTAAATTTAAAATGGTTCAGCACGGGATCTTTATAATGACCTGTGCGCCTTCGGTCGTGTCGGAATTTTTCAATATGAGCTGACCGCTGTGCTGTTTAATAATGCTGTCCGCAATATACAGACCCATGCCGAAGTGCATATAGGATGTTCGGCTTTTATTCCCCGTAAAGAATTGTTCCCGCGCACGGCGAAGCTCTTCTTGTGTAAATCCCCGCCCTTCGTCTGTTACGGAAATCAGCAGAAAGTCGTCCCGCCTTTGCACGTCCATATAAACCGTTCCTCTTTTGGGGGAGTGATCTGATGCATTGTCTACCGCGTTCATAATTGCCCGTTCCAGCAGTAGTTTATCTGCTTTGAATGTGCCGAGATTCGCCCCTTTTTCCATGTGCAGCTGCGTATCTTTTGTAAGGCAGAGCGAATTTGCCTGCGCCTCAATCTGCTCCATATAGTCGACAACGTCGACTTCCTCCAAATTGAGCTGATACCCGATTGCTGTTCTTGATATATCAATCAGCGCCTTAATATATGTGCCGATCTGTTCGGCGCTTTCCTTAATATATCCCGCATATAGCTGCTGTTCACCGTCAAGCTCTGTTTCGCTTAAGAGGTCGATATTTCCCCGGATGACGGTCAAGGGTGTTTTCAAATCGTGTGCAAGCGCCGCGATCTGCTCCCTTTGCATTTGCTCAGCTCTCCATTGCTTTTTCAAAGAAGTTTTCAAACTGTCTTTCATAGAAGAGAAAGAGCGCAGCACATCTTCAAACTCTCTGATTTTTGAGTGACCCATTTCAAAATCAAGATTTTCCCCCGCGATCTGTTCCGTTGCATCAAAAAGCGGGGATAGCTGTATACGCATGTTTTTTGCAAATTTTGCTGTTAATAAAATGCAGACCGTGATACAGTTTATCCCCGTAAGGATATAGAGCAAAATTTCCGGAGATGGAAAATGATCATAGAGCCACTCGTTTATAAACTGTGAGCCGATGTAATATTGCAGCACAACGTATTCATTTTCACGGGTAACAAGCAAATATTGCCGGTTGAGGTTCCGGGTTATCTTCCCGGTTGCGGCATATTCCATGGCCCGGTCTAAATCTCCGCCCTTAAGTGTCGTGTCTATCACATGATAACTCTTATCCAAAAGTAAATATTTGCATCCCACAGGCAGCCGCACGTCCCCAAACTCCGGCGCCGCGGCAATGACAGGAACAAGACTTTTTGTGCTCAACTCCGAGTAGTCGGCATAAGTAATAAATCCCGCACCTGTTCCGAATATAACAAGACCGAAAGGAATGACGACCGCACCTGTCAGCCCGATCAACAGCATACACAAAAATTTCCAGAACAACGCTTTCAGCGATGCCGGTTTATTTACTCCCATTTGTACCCTATCCCCCAAACTGTAGATATCGGCTGAATATCCGAGCTGCTCAGTTTAGCCCGGATGTTTTTGACGTGGGTGGAGATCGTGGAATCATCACCCCTGCCGTCAATGCTGAAAATCGCCTCATAGATTTGTTCTTTTGAAAACACCTGCCCCTTGTTCCTTGCAAGGTATTCACAGATCAGATATTCGCTTTTTGTAAGCGGAACAGGCATATTGTCTACGTATAGTTCTTTTGAGGACAGATTGATTTTTATCCGATCAAAGGTAAGGGAGGCGTGCCGCTCGCGACGCTCGCGGCGCAGATGCGCGCCGACCCTTGCCCGCAGCTCTGCAATTCGGAACGGCTTTGTCAGATAATCGTCTGCACCTGAGCCAAGCCCGAATGTGATATCGTTTTCCGCTGTTTTAGCTGTCAGAAACAAAATCGGGCAGTCTGCAAGTGAACGAATTTTGCTGCAATAAGAAAATCCGTCGATGTCCGGCATCATTATATCAAGTATGATCAGGTTAAATCGGCTCAGCATATCTGTCGGGACATTTGCCGCAGACGTATACGCAGTAACGGTGTGCCCGTCTTTTTGAAGCCCGTTTTTCACAAGCTCTAAAATAGACCGTTCGTCATCGACCACAAGGATATCAGCCATAATATCGCCTCCTTTTGCCGTTTCTTTATTATAGCATGATCCGAGCGCGCGGGAAAGCTGTCATTGCTGCTTTGCGATATAGCAGCAGTTATTTATTTTTACCGCGACTGCCTCCTTTTTATCTGTACCGTAAATTTCATAAACAACCGCGTAAAACCACATCTCGCGTCCCTGCCCGGCGCTCTTTCCTGTCAGGTCGAGTTTATTCAAATGGTTTTTAGAGAGGGGGCGTTTCGTTTCCGTGTCAAATGTAACGCTTTTTGCGATAATATCAATATAACTTCCCAATTTATCAGCCGATACGGGCTCTGACGTTACCTGATAAACCGCCCCGCCGCAGATAAGCCGTGTTGCGTTTTCGGGATCAATCTCAAATTTTCCGGTCACAGACGGCGCGCTCTTAAAGTCAAAGACGGGATCGGTGTCTTTAACCTTTTCGCTCCTGATGGCTTTGTGATATCCTCCGTTTACATCTACGATCAGATAATCGTCCGTGTTGGGCGCAGCATACACATTTAAGAACGGAATTATATATGCGGTTTTTTGGGCAATCGCCGCATGATCCGCCGGAGTCTGAAATGCAGCGGTTTGCATACTGTCCTGAAACAGTATTTTTCCTGTTTCGTCTACTGCCGCAAGCCGACGAATATATCCGATCCATTCTCCGAGCCCGCCGTTTGGGACGGTGTCATCTAAAATAGTATAGTCGGCTCCCATATAGGAAAATTGTGTTACATTTTCCGTGTTCAGAAAACAGTGCTCTTTATTAGCGGAATATTTCTCGATCTTGTCCCCTAAAGAGCAGCCCGCTAAAGAAATAATTACAATAAAGACTGCCAGAAGTGATGCCGCTGTTTTTTTGATCAGATCCATATTTTTTAATCCTCATTTTCCTTTCCTTTTATCATGAGAACATGATAGCAGCTCTTTTTGAAGATTTTATAAAGATATTCTTTTTTTTGAGCATATTTCATATGCAATATGCAGTCGCGGTTCTTATAAATCGCGGCAAATTTTCGTTCCGCCTCATTTAAAATAATATTCCGAATCAGTCTGCCGTGGGGCGAAAGCGATTCCCCGCTCTCACATAGCTGAAAAACGGCACAGCTTGCAGGCTGTGCCGTTTCAAAGGACGGTATATGCTCTTTTTTATGAGTTCCGCTCTCATCCGGCTGAATATTTACCGGTACATGTTTTTCGGCATGCCACAGCGGGGGCAGGTCGGGAGGTTTGCCGGATACTGTGCGCCGCAGCGGGAGCAGACGGTGACGGGCGGCTGACCGTATGCGGCGGCAGGCGCCGCAGCCGAGACGGATTTCATGCGGCTGCGGTACTTGATTAGGGCGACGCCGAACAGAATGACCGCCGTGCCGGAAAAAATATTCCCGAGAGCCCCGATAAAGTTACCGCCGAGAACGGAAGAGATCGCCCCGAGGATCGTTGACGAACCGAAGATGAAGTCGAGGACGGTTATGTACATGGCGGAGCCTCTTATCTCGGGTACGCCCGTGTGCGCCGTCTTCTTGATCGCGCCGACGGTGCGGATAAGGCATATATAATATGAGATGACGAACGCGAAGACGACGGCAAAAACGGCGATTACGATCGCGAACGCCGTGCCTACATATTCTGAGCCTTCAAATGACGAAACCGCGCCTCCTATGAACGAAAGAGCCGCCGATCCCATAAGCATAATAACGATGACCAGAAGGGCTAAGACGCAGATAACGCCGAGTCCGATCGCGATCATGACGTTGATGAGCGTCAGTCCGCCGGTGCCGAGGGTCGGTTCCGTTTTGCTCTTTGCCGAGGCGAAGACGACGAAAACGCCGATTGCTATAAGTATGTTCGGGACGGCGGAGATGACGGCGGTGACTACCGCCGTGCCCGTGTCGGTGCTGAACAGCTCGTCCGGAACATCTATGTCGTACTCGTAAAACAGGTCCTCGAGCATTTCATACGGATCATCTGCCGTGACTGCCTGACCGACGATGCCGAGAAGGATGGAGACAGCCATGAATATCGCGGCGAGGAGCACAACGGGAGAGGAGCCGACCTCCTTGAGCGCGCGGTGAACGGCGATCCCTGCTCCGGCTGCCGGAGATGAGTGCATCGGCTGCCTGTATGGCGCACCGGCGTTACCCGCCTGCGGCGCCTGTCCGTAAGGGTTCGCCTGCTGTCCGTACGCCGATCCGTACGGCTGCTGCTGATTCGGATATTGCTGCCGGGGCTGACTTGCGTATTGCGGCTGAGCCTGATCGGCATACTGCGGCTGTGGGGTGCGGTACTGCTGCGGCTGACTTGCGTATTGCGGCTGAGGCTGCGTGTCGCGGTACTGCTGCGGCTGAGGCTGCGTGTCGCGGTACTGCGGCGGATAATTATACTGCTGCGGCTGCGGCTGAGTGTCGCGGTACTGCGGCTGCGGGAAGGGCGGGGGAGGCGGCGCATCCTCGGGCAGGAGCTCCGTGCGGTCCGAGTCCTCTTCCTGAGTGAATTCGATGTCGGTGCGGTCCTCCGCCGCGGAGGCGCCGTATGCATTATAGGCGGTGTCGGCGGCGCCGGAGGGGACGTTTTCCGGTTCTTTTTTCAGTTCCGCGCCGCAGTTCGGGCAGAACATCATCCCGTCGTTGCAGTCAAAACCGCATTTTTTGCAGATCAAATCAGTGATCCTCCTAAATTACAAAAAGAGATGTTTCAAAACCGATTCGGGGGACTTCGTGCGAAGCCCCCCGAAAATCAGCGAGTGTATTATCAGTGAACGATGCAGCGCTCGGTGTCCTTATCGAAGATGTGGATCCTCGTCGGATCGACGGCGACCTTGATGCTGTCGCCGGCGCGGGCGGTGGAGGTCGGCGCGACGCGCGCGATGAGGTTCTGCTCCTCGGAAACGAGGTAGAGGTAGATCTCGGCGCCCATAAGCTCCGTGACTTCAACATCGCAGTTGATTACGCTGTCCGGGAACTGGCTGATGAAGGCGGGATCGTCGTGGATAGCCTCGGGGCGGATACCCGCGATGACTTCCTCGCCGATGTAGTCCTTCAGCTCGGGAGCGTTGCCCTTTTCAGCCGGCAGCTTGATCTTGCTCTCGCCGTATACGAGATATGTATCCTCGCCCTGACGCTTCAGCGTGCAGTTGACGAAGTTCATCTGAGGCGTGCCTATGAAGCCCGCGACAAAGAGGTTGCAGGGGCTGTCGTAGAGGTTCTGAGGAGTGTCGACCTGCTGGATGAGACCGTCCTTCATAACGACGATGCGCGTTGCCATCGTCATAGCCTCTGTCTGGTCGTGCGTGACGTAGATAAACGTCGTGCCGACTCTCTGATGTATCTTTGTAAGCTCGGTTCTCATCGTCGCGCGCAGCTTAGCGTCGAGGTTCGAGAGCGGCTCGTCAAGAAGGAAGACGCGCGGGTTACGGACGATAGCACGTCCGAGAGCGACACGCTGCTTCTGACCGCCGGACAGAGCCTTCGGCTTTCTGTCGAGCAGGTGCGTGATGTCGAGGATGCGGGCAGCCTCCTCAACGCGGCGCTTGATCTCTTCCTTCGGTGTCTTGCGGAGCTTAAGACCGAACGCCATGTTGTCGAACACGGACATGTGCGGGTACAGAGCGTAGTTCTGGAACACCATCGCGATGTCGCGGTCCTTCGGAGCCACGTCGTTTACGAGCTTATCGCCGATGAAGAGCTCGCCTTCGGAGATCTCCTCAAGACCTGCGATCATACGCAGAGTCGTCGACTTTCCGCATCCGGAAGGACCGACGAGGACGAGGAACTCCTTGTCTTTGATCTCGAGGCAGAAGTCGGACACAGCCGTAACGCCGCCGGGATACTTCTTATAAATATGTTTCAGGGATAAGCTTGCCATTCTTGAATGGTTCCTCCTTAAAATCGGGATACTGCCGCAAAACGCCTGCGGACTCGTACCCATTCTTTTGTTTTTATATATTTTATCAAAAACCCTCCGTTGTGAAAAGAGCTTTTTTCTCCAAAAATCACAATTGGCATTTGTGTATATTGCATAACTCGGGAAAAGCAATCGCGGATTTTCGAACTGAAAAAATCTTTTCGTTTTAATAGATTAAAAATCCCTGCGTTATTTTTCGCGTCTGTCCGGGTTGCCGAGACCCTTTGCCGTGAGGGAGATGCGCCCCTTCGCGCGGTCGACGGACTTGATCTTAACGTTGATTACGTCGCCGACGGCAAGCACCT
The DNA here is from genome assembly GCA_947624995.1 of uncultured Clostridia bacterium. Classification (GTDB taxonomy): domain Bacteria; phylum Bacillota; class Clostridia; order Oscillospirales; family CAG-272; genus DTU064. The sequence goes on along the minus strand of CANQMS010000003.1, from coordinate 2,748 downwards.
CGGACGGATGGCGGACAAATTTGTCCGATATTTCGGACACGTGCAAAAGACCGTCCTGATGGACGCCGATGTCGACGAACGCGCCGAAGTCGGTGACGTTCCTGACCGTGCCGGTGAGCTGCATGCCCTCCGCCAGATCGGAGATGTCGAGCACGTCCTCGCGCAGAACGGGCGCGGGGAACGAATCGCGGACGTCGCGACCGGGCTTTTCAAGCTCGGAGACGATGTCGGTGAGCGTCGGGAGCCCGATCCCGAGCTCGCGGCAGACGGCGTCCTCGCCGTCGCGGCGTATCTTCAGTCGCAAAAGCGAAATGCCGCCCTCGCGCACGTCCTCCGGCGAGTATTTGTATTTGCGGAGCAGCTTTTTCGCCGCCTCGTAGGATTCGGGGTGGACGCCGGTGTTGTCGAGGATCTCCTCCCCGCCCGGGACGCGGAGGAACCCGGCGCACTGCTGGTATGCCTTTTCACCCATGCGCGGGACCGCCATGACGGCGGCGCGCGACGCGAACTCGCCGTTTTCCTCGCGGTACTTGACGATGTTCTTCGCGAGCGTTGCGTTTATGCCGGCGACATAGGAGAGCAGCGAGTGGGACGCCGTATTTATATCGACGCCGACGGCGTTGACGGATGCCTCGACGACGCCGCCGAGCGCTTCGTCAAGGCGGGCGGGCTTCATGTCGTGCTGGTACTGACCGACGCCGATGGAGCGCGGCTCGATCTTGACGAGCTCGGCGAGCGGGTCCTGGAGCCGCCGCGCGATCGAGACGGCGGAGCGCTGCGTCACGTCGAAGTCCGGGAACTCCTCCGCCGCGAGCTTTGACGCGGAATATACGGACGCGCCCGCCTCGGAGACGATGACGTATTTGCAGTCGCAGTCCGGCATCTCGTGCAGCGTGTCCGCGATGAAGCGCTCGCTCTCGCGGGAGGCGGTGCCGTTTCCGATCGCGACGGCGTCGACGTGATATTTTTTAATAAATGATTTGACCTTTTTCTTCGCCTCCTCGATGCGCTCGTGGGGCTTTGTCGGGTAGATGACGGCGGTGTCGACGACGCGCCCGGTCTTGTCGACGACGGCGAGCTTGCAGCCCGTGCGGTAGCCGGGGTCGAGCCCCATGACGGTCTTGCCCTTTATCGGCGCCTGAAGGAGCAGGTGGCGAAGGTTCTCGGCAAAGACCTTGATCGCGCCCTCCTGAGCCGCGTCCGTGAGCTCGTTTCTTATCTCGCGCTCGACGGAGGGGGCGATGAGGCGCGTGTAGCTGTCCTCGATTGCGGCTCGGACGTATTCCTTTGCGGGAGAGTCTCCCTTTTTCAGCTCTTTTGAATACAGGTACGAGAGCGCGCGCTCGGGGTCGAGCGTGAGGGTGACCTTGAGAGCCCCCTCCTTCTCGCCGCGGTTGACGGCGAGGACGCGGTGCGGCGCGATCTTCGAAACGCGCTCCGAGAATTCGTAGTACATGGAGTAAACGGTGTCGTCATCCCCAGCCTTCGCGGTCTCTATGACGCCGCCCTCGCGCGTCAGCTCGCGCAGGCGCTTTCTGTAGTCGGCGTTGTCGGAGACGTTCTCGGCGATTATGTCGGCGGCGCCGGCAAGCGCGTCCTCCGCCGTCGGGACGCCGAGCTCTTCGTTTATGAACGAGGCGGCGAGCTCCGGTATCGGCGGGTCATATGAGGGGCGCTGCTCGCACAGCGCCTCCGCGAGGGGCGCAAGCCCGCGCTCCCTCGCGACCGAGGCGCGCGTCTTGCGCTTCGGGCGGTAGGGGCGGTATATGTCCTCGATCTCGGCGAGTATGGTCGCTTTTTCAAGCGCAGATTCGATCTCGGGCGTCAGCTTGTCCTGCGCGGCTATCAGGTCGCGGACCTCGGCGCGGCGCGCGTCGAGCGAGCGCAGATATGAAAGGCGCGTTTCAAGGTCGCGGAGCTGCGTGTCGTCGAGCCCGCCCGTCACCTCCTTGCGGTAGCGGGCGATGAACGGGATCGTGTTGCCCTCGTCGATGAGACCGACAGCGGCGTCGATCTGCTTTTGCGGAATGTTCAGTTCTTCGGACAGTGTTTTTAGGATATCCATTCGTTACAGGCGGGGGTGACTTTTGAAAAAGTCACCCCCGCGCCCCCTTCAAAACTTTTCGGTATGGGATGATTTAACAGATACATTGTACCACAAAATCGGCGCGGCGTAAAGAGGGGTCTTTACAGTGTTTGTAAAGCGAGGTTTTTACGCCTTCTCCGTCAGTGCAGTTATGAGATCGACGTTTTCGGGAACAGGTCTTGTCCCGTCGACGCGCAGTACGGGGCAGCCGAGCGACATTGCATATTTCTCGGCGGCGGACTCGTCTTTTGACTCAATATGCCGGAAGAACGCCTCCTCCCTCTCATATAAGTCCCCGCCCGGCATCATCCTCTCGCCGAATTTGGCGTGCGAGCGGCTCCTCACCCTATATAGACGTATGTCCTTCGGGGCGTCGATCAGGACCGCGCACCGGAAAAAAGGATAAATCTCCCGCCAGTGCTCGCAAGTCCCCGCGGCAAGGACAAAATTTCGGTGCCGTTTTATCTCAATGGAAAGCAGCTCGCCGACCTCACTTTCCGTGCGCGGGTCGGCATAGATATACTCGGGGTCCGTCTTCGGAAAATACAGGTCTTCAATATCTATAAAATAAACCCCGAGCCTCTCTGAAATGCACCCCAAAAGTTAGACGATGTGATATAATGTCTAACAAGGGGGTGCATTTTTATGCCAAGAGGAGAACC
>CANQMS010000002.1 GCA_947624995.1 uncultured Clostridia bacterium | reverse complement strand
CGTGCGGCTCGTTTTTTTGTAGGAATCACGAAATCAGGATTCTCTTACGTATACGGTCATCTCGCCCTCGCCCCTGTTTGCCCACGTGTAATAGGGGACAAATGTGAGCTTTGTCGGTTTTTTCTTCGGAGGTGTGCTGCGGTAAAGCGAATCGTCTCCGTCGTCCGTCATGACGGTTCCGTCCGCAGAGATCTCGACGATCCCGCCGAGCTTATCGGGAAGATACCGGCACGAAAGCTCGGATGAGGCAGGGAGCGTGACGCCCGAAAGCGGCGTTTCATTGTCCACCTCCTCGAGGCAGTAGACAACGGGACCGAGCGCGACAGCGACCTTTCCCGCATCCTCACGCACCTTATAGTTTGCATAAACGCGGCGAGGTGATACGTCAAATTTCAGTTCTACTCGGTCGCCGTCCTTCCATTCACGGCGAATAACGGCATATCCTCGCTCGACACCGGCGTTCAGCCGTTCGCCGTTGACGGTAATCCCGAATTTTTCGCGGCTGAAGGCGGGGATGCGGAATGCGAGCGCATAATTTCCGGCGGAAGCGGTCACGGTCACAGCGCCGTCAAGAGGATATTTTGTCTCTGTTTTGAGCGTTGCCTCGCAGCTCTCCGTTTTTATTTTTGCTTCTCCGGCGACGTACAGGTTCGTGTATACCGTGCTTCCGTCCGTCGTGTATACATATTTTCCAATGCTCATAATGAGTCTTGCGAGATTCGGCGGACAGCAGGCGCAGCCGAACCATTTCGGGCGGACGGGGAGCACGTGCCTGCGCTCGGGGCTCTTGCGGCTCGCCTCGGGCCAGACCTCGAGCGGATTAACATAGAAGAAGTTGTGACCGTCAAGCGACATTCCGGCAATACACGTGTTGTAAAGCGCAGTCTCCATCGTATCCGCGTACCGTCCGTCCGGATCTGCGGCGAGCATGGCGCGCATAAAGAAGCACAGCGCGATTGAGGCGCACGTCTCGGCGTATACGGTGCCGTTCGGAAGATCATAATCAAATGTGAACCGTTCGCCGTAGTGAGAAGAGCCGACGCCGCCTGTTATGTACATTCTGCGATGTACAAGATTGTCGTACAGTCTGCGGCATGCATCGAGCAGCGTTTCGTCTCCGGTCTCGCGCGCTACGTCCGCCATTCCCGTCGCAAGATAGAGCGCCCGGACGCTGTGTCCCTCGAGGGCATCCTGCTCGCGTACCGGCTTGTGCCATTGCGCGTAGTCGCCCGGGTCACGGTACCCGTCGCGGCGGGCGCCCTCGCGCTTTTCCTCCTCTATATCGAAAAATCTCGGCTCGCGTCCGCGCTCGTCGATAAAATAGCGTGCGAGCTTCAGCATGACCGGGTCGCCCGTCGCGTGGTACATTGAGACGAGTGCGAGCTCGATCTCCTCGTGACCCGGATAGCCGTGCAGCTTTCCTTCCTCTGGACCTATGACCGAGTCGATGTGATGAGCCATGCGCGTCATGATATCGAGCAGGCGCCGCTTGCCTGTGGCGTTATAGTATGCCGCGGCTGCCTCCATCATGTGCCCGGCACAGTACAGCTCGTGGTTGTCGCGCAGATTCGTCCAGCGGCGCCCGGGCTCTCTGACCGTATAATATGTATTGAGATATCCGTCCGGCTGCTGCGCGCGACCGATGAGCTCTATGACCTCGTCTGCCGTAGCCTCGAGCTTTTCGTCCGGTTTGCTCATCAGTGAGTAAGCGACCGCCTCTATCCATTTCGCAAGGTCGCTGTCCTGGAATACGCATCCGTAGAACTCGCCCTCCGCCTCGCCTGCGGCGATCCTGAAATTCTCGATGCAATGGCTCGGCGCCGCATCAGGGACGCGGTCATTCAGCGTTTCCCATTGATACGGGATCACACTGTCGCGCACAAGGTCGATAAAGCGCCCGAAAAAGCCGGTCCTGTCAATGTTGACTTTCTTGATTTCGGAAGCTGCCAGATTTTTCATATTCTTCTCTCAATTCTCCCAATGTTGGATCTGCACAGAAATTATACAGAAAACACCATTGTATGTCAAGTGCCGCCCGAATAAACGGGGAAGATTTTACAAGCGGAAGGTCAAATAATCATTGACGGCGCGAAAACGGCTTTACAAAGTGACTTTAATATGGTATACTTAATTTGGATATCAACGCGATCGAGTATACAGATCAAAAAGGAAAACAAATTGATAATCGCACTTGAAGAAGCAAAATATAAGCTGCTCGGCATGAGGGAGCCCGTCAAGGACCTCGGCTCCGCTCTGCGTATTGACGAAATAAGCGAAAAGATCAAGGATCTTGAAGCGCAGACATACGCGGACAACTTTTGGTCGGACCAGGCGAATTCAAGCCGTGTCCTGAAGGAAACAAAGCAGCTGAAAGACAAAAAAGAAGCGTACGAGCATCTCTGCCAGCGCCTTGAAGACGCGATCATGATGGCTGAAATGGCAATTGAGGAAAACGACGAGTCGATGATAGAGGAGATCACGTCCGAGGCGTCCGCGATCGAGGCTGAAGAGGACAGGATGAGGATAGAGGTCCTGCTATCCGGCGAATACGACGCGAACAACGCGATCCTCTCTTTCCATCCGGGAGCCGGCGGAACGGAGGCTCAGGACTGGGCGCTCATGCTCTACCGTATGTACACCCGCTGGGGCGAGCGCCACGGCTACAACGTCAAGCTCATCGACTGGCTCGACGGGGAAGAAGCGGGGCTGAAGAGCGCAACGATAATGATCGAGGGGACGAACGCCTACGGCTATCTCAAAAGCGAAAACGGCGTTCACCGCCTTGTGCGCATCTCACCGTTTGACGCTTCGGGGCGCAGGCACACCTCATTCGCGTCCGTCGAGGTCATGCCCGAATTCACGGACGACGGCTCGATCGAAATAAACGAAGCCGACCTCGAGATCACGACGCACAAGTCATCGGGCGCCGGCGGACAGCACATCAACAAGACCGAGTCCGCCATAAGGATCGTCCATAAGCCGACCGGGATCGTCGTCGGGTGCCAGACCGAGCGCAGCCAGCTCCAGAACAAGGAAACGGCGCTCAAAATGCTGAAAGCGAAGCTCATGGAAATAAAGGAGCGCGAGCACCTCGAACGCATCGAGGACATTCAGGGCGTCAAAACGAACATTGAATGGGGCGCGCAGATTCGCTCATACGTTTTCATGCCGTATACCCTCGCGAAAGACACGCGAACAGGATATGAGGACGGAAACATACAGGCGGTGATGGACGGAGATATAGACGGATTCATCAACGCATACCTGAAGTGGAACGCCGCCGGCAGACAGTGACCGGCAGGCAAAATCAAGTCTAAAAAAGCAAAGCGGAATATTGCGGGCTCCCCTTTTTCGGGGGAGCCTTTTTTTGCATCAAACCTGAATATGAATAAACTTCCACAAGGCGGATGATAATAGGAATATTACATCATTCCGGGGTTAATTATGGGTACATCTGCCATTTCAAAGCTGAAGAGGAGGGAAAGGAGGAATGAAGCCGTCATACGGCGCGCGTCGCCGCTGTCGTTTTCATCTGTTGCGGATGAGCGCTGGCTGTTTGAGAACAGGCTCCTTATAATAAAGCTGACCGAGTCTGCGATCATGTCGCTGCATGAAATAAGGGGACTTCCGACGGAGCACGGCGAGGCGAGGATAATGTCCGTCTGCCGGGCTATCACGGAAGAGCTGTCTTTCTCGCTCGGTGAGCAGGAGATAATATCGCGGATAAATGAATATCAAAGCACCAAGACATACCTTACAGTCGGCGAGCTTCAGCTTCTGCGCTCGTATTTTCATTTTGTATGCATTGATGTGATCGCCGACGGCATACGTACGGGGACGCTTTTCCGCGTCAAGGATGCGGTAAAGCTCATTTTCGCGCTGCGTGACATTGACTTTGAGCGCATATACGAAAACGTATCGTATTCGGAATCCGTGCTGATACGCGACCCCGCCGGCGTTTACGTGCGCTGTGACGGCGAGACGAAGCGCATGTACAGGCGCAAGCTCGCGGAAATCAGCCGCCGCTTCGGCATGGGAGAATACGAAACGGCGAAACTGATCCTCAAAAATGCCGAGGACTCCGAGCCCGGTGGCAGGGCAATGCACGTCGGCTGGCACATAATCAAATATTCCCGGCACGGCGTCGCCGCCGCACTGTATTTTCCTGCGCTGTATCTTGTTCCTGCCGCCTTTTCCGGTCTGCTCGCGCTCTTTGCGTATACAAGCGGCAGGACCGCGCTCTTTTTCGGCGCGCTGCTCGCATATCTGCCGCTGCGCGCATTTCTGAAGGCTGTCCTCGAGTCCGTATTTTCGCGGCAGGATGCCCCCGACATCCTGCCGCGGATAACGCTAGACAAAATCCCGCCGGAGGGCAGGACGCTGATATTATATACGGTGTCCCTCTCCGGCGGCAGCTCCGACAACGCGATATATGAGCGCCTGTCGACATACGCGCAGGCATACGGACGCGAAAACCTCGGATTCGGCATACTTGCCGACCTTCCCGACGCCGACACGGAAACGACCGACAGTGACGCAGAGGTGATCTCGAAGGCGTCGGACGTTATCGACGGGATAAACAGCGCGGGCGGGGAGGCATATCTCTTTTACCGCGGGCGGGTATGGTCACGATCCGAGAGAAAGTTTATCGGGGCGGAGAGAAAGCGCGGAGCACAGGCGGAGCTTTTTGCGCTGCTATCCGGGCGCCCGTCGGCGCTGTCGGTACACGGAGGGACCCCTGTCGACTATAAATACGTCCTCGCGCTTGACGCAGACACGGAAATACTGTTTTCAGACGTGAAAAAACTGATTGCGACAGCGCTTCACCCCTGCTGTGAGCCCGTTATCTCGCGCGGAAGCGGATACCCGATAGTCACAGACGGTTACGGCGTCATAGCACCCGTTGCGAGCGTGTCGCTCGCCAACGCCAAGGGTCGGTGCAGGTATACGGCGTACAGATACGCATACGGCGGAAGGAGCGAATACGAGCGCTCGGCTTTCTCCGTATATTCATACCTTTTCGGCATCGGTTCGTTCTGCGGCAAGGGACTTATATCCGTTGACGCATATATGAAGACCGTTTACGGCGCGTTCCCGAGCGAGCGCATCCTGAGCCATGACACAGCGGAAGGGATAAGGCTCAGGTGCGGGCACGCGTCCGATCTGCGCGTTTATGACGAAGTCCCGCGCGATTACATGCGCGAGCGCTCAAGGGCACACCGCTGGATCCGCGGGGACGTGCAGGCGCTCGTCATGCTCAGACGCGGCATACCGTCGGCGTCCGGTGAAAAATATAAAAACCCGTCAGCGGTTACGGGCAGGCTGATCATGCTCGAACCCGTGATCGCGGCGCTGACCTCCGCCGTAAGACCGGCGGCGATCATGCTCCCGCTCATAGGCGGGACGCCGCTAGGGCTCTTGATCTATGCCGCCTCGGTGTCGGACCGAATATACAGGGCGGTCCTGATCGCAACAGGCTCCTTCCGCGTTCCGTTCAGGAATTATTTCTCCGGCATTCCGAACTATTATGCTGTGTCCGCCTTTGAGATCCTTTTCCCGGCGTACTCCGCCGCTGACGAGGCGGCGAACTCGGCAGACGCCGTTTACCGCGCGTTTTACAGAATGAAATTCTCAAAGAGACGGCTGCTCGAATGGAAGACGGCAGCCTCATCCGACAGTGAGGACACGTCGGCGGCAATATATTACGTCAGGCGCATGTGGGTTACGCTCCTGATCGGCGCGGCAGCGCTCGCGGCGCCCCTGATCCCGACAGGGTTATGCCGCTTCATACTGCCGATATACGGCGCGCTGTGGTTCACTTTCCCGATATACGTTCACCGGCTCGGGGACACGCCCGCGTGCAAGGGTTCTGGGGAGAAGGCGGATATATCGGATCTTTTAGGCGGGCTTCTCCTCGACGTTGACAGAATGTGGCGTTTCTTCTCGGACAACACCCTGAAAAAATATAATTATCTTCCGCCGGACAACGTGACCCTTATGCCGGAAGAACGCGTCGCCGCGCGCACCTCGCCGACAAACATCGGTATGTACCTTTTGTCCGCAGTGAACGCGCACGACCTCGGGATCATCGGCGAGGATGAGCTGAAAAGACGCCTTGCGGAAACGCTCGCAACCGTCATGAAGCTTGAAAAATGGAACGGTCACCTCTATAACTGGTACGACATAAAGACGCTCGACGTGCTTTATCCTGCGTACGTTTCCACCGTCGACAGCGGCAACTTTACGGTTTGCCTGCTCACAGTCAGAAACGCCGTTGGCTGCCTCAAAGGGTTTGAAGATATAGCCGATGCGCTCTCGTCGCTGATCGACGGCGCCGACTTCGGCGCGCTCTATAACAAAAAGCGCGACCTCTTCTATATAGGTTACAACTCCGCCGCAGGAGAATTTGACCGCAACGTCTACGACCTTTACGCGGGCGAGATCCTGACAACGAGCTTTTACTCGGCGGCGACAGGAAAAGTCCCGGACGGGCACATGTCAACGCTCGGGCGCGTCTGGAGCGATGAAGGCGGTATAGAAGCGATGCTTTCATGGAGCGGCAGCGTATTTGAATACTTTATGCCGGCTATATTTCTGCCCGCCGCCCCGGGTACCGCCCGGTACGAGGCGCTTGCCGCGGCGAACTTTCTCCAGCGCAAAGACTCCGACGAGCTCGGAGGTTCACCTATATACGGACGCTCCGAATCGTCGTTTTACGACTTTGACGACAGCGTGAACTATTCATATAAGGCACACGGATGCGATTCACTTTCGATCTCCCCCGACATCGGGGAAGAAAATGTCTTTGCCCCGTATTCGCTCTATATGCTCGCCGCGTTCGACCCGGAGGCTGCCCGCGTCCTCGGTGCGCACCGTGACGGCGAGCTTTACGGAAAATACGGCTTTTATGAATCCGCTGATCTGACGGGAAAAAGGGTCGGAGACGGCGTCGGGGTCGCGAGAATATATATGTCTCATCATATCGGTATGAGCATCACATCGGCGGCAAACCTGCTTCTCTCAGACATAAATGTCCGCAGATTCTGCGCGACGCCCGCCGTGCGTGCGGCGCTTCCGCTCCTTTACGAATCCGTCGGCACGAACCGCAGAAGGTCGGAGGAAAAGTCCCTTATAAGGGCAAAGGAGCATATCCCGCTCACCGGAAGGCTGGACGGGAGCGCCATCTCATCCGACTCCGCGATCGTATCGAACGGGCGCGAAAAAATAGTCGCGATAAGATCGGGCGGGATAGTCATATATGACGGACAGACGCTGGTCACGCAGCCGATCTCGCGCGGCTCGCCGGGCGTGACCGTGCTTTTGCGCGCCGGCGGCATGATCTTTTCCTGCACCGCCGGGGAGCGTACGCAGTTCTCAACGGACGGCACCGCGATATCATATGTAAACGAATACGTTCTCGGCGAGCGCCTGATAAAGACGGAGCTGATCCTTACCGTTTCGCCATCATCTCCCGCGGCGGTGACAGAACTGACCGTTTCAGGCATCGTCGGCAACTATGACGTCCTCTATATGTTCGAGCCGGTTATGAATAAAGCCTCTTCATACGAAAGCGCGCCGTCGTATTCCGATCTCTTCATAACCGCCGCGCAGGCACCCGACGGCTCGGTGACTTATTCAAGGAAGACGGCTCCCGGGGAGAGGGAAGAGCTCACGGTCACCGTCATGCACTCGCGCGGCGAGACGGTCACTGTCCACACGAAAAAGGACGCGATCCTTCCTTTCTGTTACGGAGAGCATGAGATAGGCGCCGTCTTCTCCCATGCGCCGACGGAGGTCGGCGGAGCGTGCGTACACCCGGTTTTTGCAGCCGTACTGTCCGGTACCGCCGACGGCGGACAACAGAAAAACGGGATCACTGTCCGCACGGGAGCTGTGAGCGCAAAGCTTCAGGCGGATGAGGCAAGGATAGGCATGCAGCGTCAGCTGCAATTATTCTCCGCGCTGTCGGGAGCGGACACTGCGGCGGTACGGTGCGCCATGGAGCTCGCGGGCGCGATATTCGGCAAAAGGGACCGCATCATATCGTGCCCGGGGCAGTTCCGCCCGGAACACAAATACAGGCGCGACATAATGTGGCGCCGCGGGATCTCGGGAGATTTGCCGATCGTGACGGTCTTTTGCTGCGATCTTTCGTCTGCGGCGGACTCGTTCGCCGTATCGGAGCTCATCTCGGCAAAGCGGTTTCTGTTTGTGTCCGGCGTCAGGTTCGACCTTGTCTTCATAGCTCCCGGCACGGGATATTACTCGGGCGGCGTCGGGCGGCTGCGCCAAATGATCAGGGAGAGCGGATCCGAGCGGCTGATCGGCAAAAACAACGGCTTTTTCGTTCTCGACCGCGAATCGTTCACGCCGGAGGAGGAGCTGATCTTTACGGCTTGCTCATGCAGAACCGTCGATATCGGAACAGACCACGTATTTACGCTCACCAAAGCCGATGTCCCCGCCGAAACGCACATCGAAAAAGCGCCTCTGCCGGATGACGGGATATCGTTTGAAACCGAGAACGGGGAGGTGCGCATAACAAACGGGAAAAACAGCACGCCGTTCTCTATGGTATACGCAAACACCGTCTTCGGAACTCTTTTGACGAATCTGACGTGCGGTTACAGCTGGTACGCAAATTCCGCGCTCTCGACCGTCAGCCGCCGCCATACGGACCCTCTCCGCGGAGAGCCGGGGGAGACCGTCTGCATCACGGTCGGCGGCGAAACGTACGACCTCGCGCGTTCGTCGACCTCGACCGTGTTCACGCGCGAATGTGCAGTGTATACCGGATGCGTCGCCGGGATCGGATACGAGCTGTCCGTCGGCGTTGACGCAAGGCTGCCGGTAAAGCTCTTCCACGTCCGCATTTCCGCAGGACAGGATGAGTCTCTTGAGCATATCCGGTCATCTCTCATCTATGTCCCGCCGGCGCCGGCGATTCTCTCGGACAGCACCGTAACGCTCATGTCCGATGCGGCGGCGCGCGTATGCGTCTTCTCCGTTTCGGACGAGATACACGGCTCTTTAGACGACCTCGGCTTTGGGGTCCGCGCCGTTTCCCCGTTTTCGGGCGGCGAGTGCGGATTTGCCGTCGCGGCGTTCCCGGGAAGCGAACGGTGCATATCCCATATACGCGACAAATACCGCCGCGCAGATCTGATAAAGAGCGCGTTTTGCGAGTACGGGGACCGAGTAAACTCTATACTTCTCCGTAATGCATACACCGGCTCGGAGTGCTTTCTCTCCGGGCTCCCCGACTTCGTTTCGTATCAGGCAGTCTTTGTGCGTATGCTCGCGCGTTCCGGCTACAGCCAGTCGGGAGGCGCATACGGTTTCCGCGACCAGCTCCAGGACAGCATAGCGGCTCTTTACTACTGCCCGGAGCTGACAAAAAGACAGATACTCCGTTCGTGCGCGCGCCAGTATGAGGACGGCAGGGTCCAGCATTGGTGGCACGCATATCCTTACGGAGGCGGGCTCAGGACACGGTGCAGCGACGACTATATGTGGCTCCCGTTCGTCACGGCGGAATACGTCATCGCGACCGGCGACGCGGGAATACTTTCATACAGGATCCCGTATATAACGTCAAAGCCTCTCGGCAAAGAGGAGGGCGACAGGTACGAGTCAGCGGACGTGTCCGACAGGACCGCCACTGTGCTCGAGCACTGCATCGCCGCGATAAATTCGTCTTACGAGCGCGGGGTACACGGGCTCCCGCCAATAGGGACGGGCGACTGGAACGACGGCATGAACGAGGTCGGCATACGCGGCGCCGGTGAAAGCGTGTGGCTCGCGTTTTTCTTCGCAGTCGTGTACAGGAGGTTTTCCGAAATGCTCGGGTGCTCGGGGATTGATCCGATCCTCGCCGAAAAGCTGATGTACGACGCAGACTCGCTCGTCTCCGCCGTGGACATGAACGCGTGGGACGGTGAATGGTACGTCCGCGCCTTCGATGACGACGGGGAAGCGCTCGGCTCTGTGCGTTCGGAAGAATGCAAGATAGACCTGCTCCCTCAGGCGTTCTCCGTTTTTGCCGGGAGCGACAGGGAAAGATCAAAGATCGCGCTTTCAAATGTAAAAAAGCTCCTCTACGACGAAAAGACCGGCATCCTGCGGCTGTTTGCGCCGTCGTACGATAAGACGGAAAAGCACGGCTATATCTGCCGATATCCGGCGGGCATAAGGGAAAACGGCGGGCAGTATACGCACGCCGCCGTATGGTGTACGGCAGCGTATTTCGCGCTCGGTCAGAGGGAGTTCGGCAAAAAGCTCCTCTCCTCGATCTCGCCCCTCGGAATATACGAGCGCGGGAGGATCGGAGGGCAATATACCGCCGAGCCGTACTTCATAGCGGCGGATATATATTACGGCGGTTCTCTAACCGGGAAAAGCGGCTGGAGCGGATATACGGGCTCTGCCGCGTGGTTCTATACCGTAACGATGAAATACTATCTCGGCATAACGCTTCGCGGCGGCGAGGTCGTCGCGGCACCGCCGCCGGGCATCACGTATACCGCCTCGGTGCGAGCCGGCGGGTGCGAGGTGACCGTCACGGTCTTTGACGAGAAAGAAGCCGCGGCGTATTCAAAAGAGGCAAGAGAGGCAGGATGTGACGTAAGAACAGTCCGCTCGGGAGAGCCGATCATAATAAAACCGACGGGAGACAAAATAAAAATTTTCCTTAAAGTCGAAAAGTAAATCCCCGATTCTATTGCAAAAGACGCCGAAATATTGTACAATATATAAGGCGTCTTTTGTGATGCGCAGGAATGGAGGCAAGCGGATGATCAGAACGCTTCTCGATATAAACACGCTGTCATTCCCGGGGCTCGGTATAGGCGAGTTTCAGGTCAATAACGTGGCGTTTACCGTTTTCGGAAGAAATATTGCGTGGTACGGCATAATCGTCACGCTCGCGATCGTTTCGGTCTGCACGGTGATTTTTCTCAAATCGAAGAAAATCGGCATCAGCGTTGACGATATGCTCGATTACTTTATCTTCTGCATCGTTTTCGGAGTGATCGGCGCGCGTCTCTATTACGTCGTTTTCAGCGGCATCGGCAGATTTGTCGTGTCGGAGGGTTCTTTTTCCGAAAGGCTCTTCGGGACGCTTTATAATATCGTCGCCGTCTGGGAGGGCGGTCTCGCGATATACGGCGGGCTTATAGCCGTCGTCATCACCGTCATTGTCGTATCAAAAATAAAAAAGATATCGTTCTGCAAGATCCTCGATATGGGCGGTCACGCGGCACTGCTCGGGCAGGCGATCGGCAGATGGGGCAACTTCATGAATGCCGAGGCGCACGGCACCGAGACGGACATATTCTGCCGCATGGGCATCAAGAACGACCTCGGCATAACCCATTATTACCACCCGACTTTTCTTTACGAGTCGCTCTGGAACATCGTCGGTTTTGCACTTATTTTCGTACTCCAGAAGAAAAAGAAGTTCGACGGCGAAATATTTCTGTGGTACGTCTCGTGGTACGGGCTCGGGCGCATGCTGATCGAAGGGCTCCGCACAGACAGCCTCTATATCGGCTCGACCGGGATCCGTGTCTCCCAGCTCCTCGCGTTCTGTCTCTTCGTGGCGGGCGTCGTTACCGTTGCGGTGCAGAGATACAAGCTCCGGAGCAAGGCCGCTTCTGCCGACGAGGAAACGGACGCTGAACTTTCGGAAGAAAATGCAGCGGCGCAAGCCGAAACGGATAAGAACGTAAGCGGCAGCGAAGAAAATGCAGACAGTGAAGATAGCGAAGACGGCAGCAGCAAGAGCGGCGAAGAAAGTACAGGCGACGGGAGCAAGCATGGCGACTGAACAGAAAGAAAATGCAGCAAAGATAATTGACGGCAAGGCGGTCAGCGCCGATGTCCGCGAAAAAATCAAGGCGGAAACGGCTCTGCTCGACAAAAAGCCGGGGCTCGCCGTCGTCATCGTCGGTGACGATCCGGCATCCCACGTCTACGTGCGCAACAAAAAGCGCGGGTGTGAGGAGGTCGGATTCAACTCGTGGGTATACGAGCTCCCGGAAAAAACTCCGGAAGCTGAGCTTCTCGCGCTTATAGACAGGTTAAACGTGGCGGAGGATGTACACGGCATCCTCGTCCAGCTTCCGCTGCCGAAGCATATAAACGAATCCGCCGTTACGGAGCGCATCGTCCCCGAAAAGGACGTCGACGCATTTCACTCCGTAAACGCCGGGAAAATACTGAAGGGAGAGGGTACGCTTCTGCCGTGTACTCCCGCCGGGATAATGGAGCTGCTCTCGTACTACAACATCCCCGTGCGCGGCAGGCGCTGCGTCGTTATAGGGCGCAGCAACATCGTCGGCAAGCCGACAGCGCTCCTTCTGCTCGCCGCGGACGGGACCGTCACCGTCTGCCACTCAAAGACCACGGATCTGCCCGCAGTAACGCGTGAAGCGGACATACTCGTGTCCGCGGTCGGGATCGCGGGCTTTGTGACCGCGGATATGGTAAAGCCTGGAGCCGTCGTCATCGACGTCGGCATGAACAGGGACAAAAACGACAAGCTCTGCGGAGACGTTGATTTTCACGCCGTCTCCGACATCGCTTCCTACATAACGCCGGTACCGGGCGGCGTAGGACCAATGACGATTTCAATGCTGCTGCAAAACACACTTACGGCGGCAAAGAATATATTCAAAACGAACTGAGGTATTGTTATGACACTCGTTGTACTCGCAGCAGGCATGGGTTCGCGTTACGGCGGACTCAAGCAGATCGACCCCATCACGAAGCATGGGAATTTCATCATAGACTTCTCGGTCTATGATGCGATAAAAGCGGGATTTGACCGCGTCGTCTTCATAATCAAGCCCGAAAACGAGAAGGATTTTGAAGAGACGATCGGCGCGCGCCTGCGCGGCAAGATAAAGGTCGAATACGCATATCAGACTCTTGATGATCTTCCGGCTGGGCTCAGCGTCCCGGACGGCAGAACAAAGCCGTGGGGTACGTCGCACGCGCTGCTGTGCGCCGAATCCGTCGTCGGCGACGATGTGTTCGCCGTCATCAATGCGGACGATTTCTACGGCAGGGAAATGTACATAAAAATAGCCGAATTCCTGAAGGGCGCGAAGGCAACGGGCAACAAGGGGCACTACTGCATGGTCGGATATGTCCTCAAGAACACGATGTCTCCGAACGGGACAGTCACGCGCGGCATATGCAAAACGAACGACGAAGGAAAGCTCACCTCGATCGTTGAGACGTTCAAGCTCCGCCCGAACTCGGATATCCCCGAGGGCGCGGAATCGTTTGAAAACGACGTGTGGGTCCCAATCGACGAAAATTCCATCGTCTCCATGAACTGCTGGGGACTCACGAAGGACGTCTTCCCGGAACTGCGCGCAAACGTCGTCTCGACGCTCACGGATCCGAACCGCGACCCGCTCAAGTGCGAGGCGCTCCTTCCGACGGCGATATTCGACATGATAAAGGCAGACAAATGCGAAGTCGACATGCTCACGAGCGATGCGCACTGGTACGGTGTGACCGTCCGCGAGGACAAGCCGACCGTCGCCGCCGGTATCAACGCGCTTGTTGAAGCAGGCGTTTATCCCGACGATCTCTGGGCATAAAGGGAGGCTTGAAATGACTGTACTCGTTTCCGGAGGTACCGGATTTATAGGCTCGCACACCGTCGTTGAGCTTTTGCTCGCGGGCTACGACGTCGTAGTATTCGACAATTTCTACAACAGCAAGCCCTGCGTCTGCGACAGGATAAAGAAGATAACCGGGCGCGACTTCAAGTTCTATGAAGCCGACATGCTCGACAGGGCGGCGCTCGACCGCATTTTCGACGAAAACAAGATAGACGCCGTGATACACTTCGCGGGTCTCAAGGCGGTCGGCGAATCCGTAAAGATACCGCTCACATATTATTACAACAATATCGCGGGAACGATCATTCTCTGCGAAAGCATGGCGGCTCACGGCGTCAAGCGCATCGTGTTCTCATCCTCGGCGACTGTATATGGCGAGCCGGACCACGTTCCGATGAAAGAGGATTTCCCAATCACACACGCGACGAACCCGTACGGAGAAACGAAGATCGTTATCGAGCGCATCCTCGCCGACCTCTGCGTCTCCGACCCCGAGTGGAGCGTTTCCTGCCTGCGCTACTTCAACCCGATCGGCGCACATAAATCCGGGCTTATAGGCGAGGATCCGATGGGGATTCCGAACAACATCATCCCGCGCATACAGAAGGTCGCGCTCGGCGAATGGGAGTCCATCACCGTTTTCGGCACGGACTACGATACGCCGGACGGCACCGGTGTCCGTGACTATATCCACGTGACCGACCTTGCGAAGGCGCATATCGCGGCTCTGCGCCGCGCAGCAGATGTGACAGGCTGGGAAACATACAACATCGGATGCGGCAGAGGGTACTCCGTGTTCGAGGTCATAAGCGCGTATGAGCGCGCGAGCGGCAAAACGATCGCCCGCAGCATTCAGCCGCGCCGTCCCGGCGACATTGCCGTATCGTACGCAGATCCGTCAAAGGCGAAGGAAGTGCTCGGCTGGGAGGCTGAGCTCACGATCGACGATATGTGCCGCGACTCATACAATTTCGTCATCAACAATCCGCACGGATACGAGGACTGAAAAATGAGCATAACAAAATCGAGCTTCGGAGTTACGCGTGACGGCGTCGCCGTCACGTCATATACGATGGACAACGGGAAGATGAGCGTCCGCTTCATCGACCTCGGCGGTACTGTCGTGTCGATAAACGTCCCTGACAAAAACGGCGCCATGGCTGACGTTGTGTGCGGGTATGACGATCCCGATTCTTATCTTACGTGCGGCGGTTATCCCGGCGCTATTATAGGTCGCTTCTGCAACCGCATCGGCGGCGCGGAATTTACGCTCGACGGCGTAAAATATCCGCTTTACAAAAACGACAACGTTCACAACCATCTGCACGGCGGAAAGATCGGCTTTGACCGCCGCATGTGGGAGGTCACGGTCCTTGCCGACAATGAAAAGGAGATGTCTGTTGACCTCTCTTATGTTTCGCCGGACGGCGAGGAGGGCTATCCCGGGACGCTGACGGTCCACGTCATATATACGCTGCCCGTCAACTCGTGCGATTTCTCCATCCGCTACACGGCTGTGACCGACAAACACACCGTCCTGAATCTGACGAACCATTCATATTTCAACCTTGCCGGATATGAGGTCGGGAACATACTTGACCACGAGGTCATGATAAATTCCGACGCGTACGGCGAGGTCGACGCAGAGCTGATCCCGACGGGGAAGATCATCCGTGTCGACGGTACGCCGCACGACTTCAGAAAGGCAAAACCGGTCGGCAGAGACATCGGCTGCGACGACGTTCAGCTCAGGTACGGGCAGGGATATGACCATAACTTCATTCTCGACAACGGCGGCAGGTGCGAGCTTGCGGCAAAGGTGCGCGACCCGAAGTCCGGGCGTACGATGACGGTCTATACAAATCAGCCCGCTATCCAGCTGTATACCGGGAACTGCATAGACACGACGGAAGCGCCTTACAAGGGCGGCGTGCCGAAGCGCAAATTCGCCGCGCTCTGCCTCGAGACACAGCACTATCCGGACAGCCCGAATCACCCCGAATTTCCGTCAACGGAGCTTTTCCCGGGTGAAACGTACGACTACACGACCGTGTTCTCGTTCTCGGCGGGGTGAATATAAACATAGGTCCGGAATTTGACGGCATGACCGTTTACGGTGTTCTCCGTGCCTCCGGCGCGTCAGGGACGCTTATAAAGCGCATGAAGGCACGCCCGCACGGCATAACCCTTAACGGGTGTGACGTCACGGTACGGGCAAGAGTGACGCACGGCGACGTTCTCTTTGCAGACGATTCGGACACATTTGACGATGAAAACGACTATATCCTCCCGTCGGAGGATATAGTCGACATCATATATGAGGATGACGGCGTTTTTGTCGTCAATAAGCCGAGCGGAATGCCGACCCATACGTCGCACGGGCACCGTACAGACACTCTCGCAAATGCGATGTGCGCCGAATACAGGCGGCGCGGTCTTCCGTTCGTCTTTCGCGCCGTCAACAGGCTTGACGGCGATACGAGCGGCGCCGTCCTGCTCGCAAAAAGCAAGCTTACCGCGTATATGCTTTCTTCCGCAATAAGAGACGGCAGAGTAAAGAAAACGTATATCGCCGTGCTCGAGGGCGAAATACCGCTCTGCTGCGGGCAGACCGATACCGTAGTCTCATATATCCGGCGGCGGGCAGACACGATCATCCTGCGCGAGTCGGCAAACACGCCGGACGGCGGCGGTGACTATGCAAAAACAGAATACACATGCCTTTTCAAGGGTGACGGCATCAGTATCGTTGCCGCGGAACCCGTGACGGGGAGGACGCATCAGCTTCGCGTCCACTTTTCTTCAATAGGCGCGCCGATAGTCGGCGACGAGCTGTACGGCGGTCACCGAGAGCTGATAAACCGTCAGGCTCTTCATTCTTACAGGATATCGTTTCCGACAGCCGGCGGCGCCGTTTCCGTAACGGCTCCGTTGCCGGACGACATAATGAAACTGACAGGGAAGTATATTGATTTAAAATGAAAGCTGCTTTTAGAAGGATCAACAAATATGTCCCGCTCGGACCTATGATAATATACTCAATTCTTCCGATAGCCGCGCTGATTCATGTGATCAGCGTTTTTTCGCAGAGCTTTGCGGATTTTTTCAATATCTACATCGCCTCCGCCTTCCGCGCCGTCATGGCGTTTCTGACCGGGTGGATGCCTTTTTCTTTTGCCGAGACGATCTTTCTTTCTCTCCCTGTTATGCTGATCGTCGCGGTATTCTGCATAATCCCGAATCTGTCGCTTGACAGGGCGGGGTGCTGGCGCTATGTAACATCTCTTTTGTCCGTCATCGCCTTTATATATATCATGTTCGTTTTAACGCTCGGCACCGGATATCAGGGCTCGTCCGTCACCGAAAAGCTCGGACTCGAGCGCCGCGGCATCACCGCCGACGAACTGTACGAAACGGCAGTTGCTCTGACTGAAGCAGTAAACGAAGAATCGAAAAACATCGTTTTCGATCAGGAGGGCTCATCCGTCATGCCGTATACCGTCGGTGAGCTGAACAGAAAGCTGAATGACGCATATATCAAAGCAAGCAAAAAATACAGCTTCATCGCGCCCCTGCGGTCACACGTAAAGTCCGTGGCGCTGAGCGAGCCGATGACATACACGCACATTGCCGGTGTGTATACGTTCTTTACCGGTGAAGCGAACGTGAACATCAACTTCCCGGACTACACTCTCCCGTATACGATGGCGCACGAAATGTCGCATCAGCGCGGGATCGCGCCGGAGGATGAGGCAAACTTCATGGCATACCTCATCTGTATGGAGAGCGACGATCCGTATATACGTTACTGCGGCTCGCAAAATCTGCTCGAATACATTTTTTCGGCACTTTCACGCGCCGACAGAGAGCGTTACAGCGAAGTTTTTTATATGCTCGATCCGCACGTAATAAACGAGATCCGTGCGTATAACGATTTCTTCGAAAAATATGAGGACAACGTCGTCGCCGACGTTTCGGGAACGATAAACAACACTTATCTGACGCTTCAGGGAACGGCAGGGACGCGCAGCTACGGTCTTGTCGCGGACCTCGCCGTTATCGGCTACGTCGAAGGCTTCCTCAAGTTTGAGCCTTAAATAGAGCCGCACACAAACGGAGAGGGAAGAATATAATCATAATAGTTTTATAGTCTTGCGTATAGGCAAACGGTTATGTGTATTGTGTATACTTTCTCCCATATTAGCCTTATATCTGTGTCAAAAAGGTGCAATTTTATGAACAAAAATAAAAAGTTTTAATTAACACTTTCTTTTTTTTCTTAATTCTGTTATAATAGAATGGTCATGCCTTGACCGAGGCTTTACACAAGACAGAAATTTCGTCCGCGCATATTTGTGCGCTTTGGATATACATTCCCGAAGGAGGGATCATTAATTATGGATAAGCTTGTCATCGAGGGCGGTGTGCCCCTTCGTGGCAGCGTAGACGTAAGCGCCATGAAAAATGCCGCTTTGCCTATCATTTATGCGACAATTCTCGTTTCCGGCAAATGCCGGCTTGAAAATATACCGAATATAAGCGACGTTTCCACTTCGTTCGAGATACTTCGCGGAATGGGCGCGGAGATAACGCGTATCGGAAACTCGGTAATAGAGATAGACACGGAAAATCTCGTCGGCTCCACCTCAGACAGGCAGCTTGTCGGGCAGATGCGCGCCTCGTACTATCTGCTCGGAGCGGAGCTCGGCAGGTTCGGCACGTCGCACGTCGGCTATCCCGGAGGGTGCGATTTCGGTGTCAGACCGATAGACTACCACATAAAAGGACTTGAGGCGCTCGGCGGCGAAGTTAAGACAGACGAAGAGTACATAACAATAAACGCACCGCTCGGTGTCCGCGGCAACGGCGTATATTTCGACGGTATATCAGTCGGAGCGACGATAAACGTCATGCTAGCGGCAGTCCTTGCGAAGGGCATCACCACGATTGACAACGCGGCAAAGGAACCGCACGTCGTCGACGTCGCAAACTTTTTGAATACGTGCGGCGCAAGGATAACAGGCGCCGGCACGGATATGATAAAGATACGCGGAGTCGAGAAGCTGCACGGCTGCACTTATGCCATAATTCCCGATATGATCGAGGCAGGTACTTTCATGATCGCCGCCGCGGCTACCGGAGGACACATAAAGATCAACAACGTTATCCCGAAGCATCTCGAATCCATCGCGGCAAAGCTTGAGGAGATTGGCGCCGAAGTCGAAATGCTTGACGATTCCGTTATCGTCACAGGTGCCGAGCACTATAAAAGGACATCAATAAAGACTCTACCGTATCCGGGGTTCCCGACAGATCTGCACCCGCAGATGGCGCCTCTGTTGTCTATCGCAAACGGCGTCAGCAATATCAGGGAAACGATTTGGCCCGAGAGGTTCCGCTATGTGCATGAGCTCCGGGCAATGGGCGCAAAAATAAAAGTTAATGAAGACAGCGCGACAGCTATCATTGAAGGCGTAAAATCGCTTCATCCCGCAAAAGTCAAAGCAGTCGACCTCAGAGCAGGATTCGCTGTGCTCATAGCCGCTCTTATGACCGAGGGCGAAACGGAAATATACGACATAAAATATATCGAGCGCGGCTACGAGGATATCGTGGCAAAGCTCACGGGGCTCGGAGCCGTAATTAAAAAAGTGCCTGTTACCGACTGAAGGTCGGATAATATATAAACAAAAGAATACAATAAAAATATAAGGATAAGAAAAAAGAAAGAGGAGAACAAAAAATGAAGGTCACAAAGGACACCATAATCACGGATGTGCTCGCAATAGACCGCGAGACCGCAAGGTTCTTTTTCGAAATAGGCATGCACTGCCTCGGCTGCCCTGCATCCGCGGGCGAAACGATAGAACAGGCATGCGCCGTTCATGCAACGGATGCAGACGCACTTGTCGAGAAAATCAACGATTTTCTCGCATCAAAGGAAAAATAAGCGGCAGCACTTACGCCGGGGGCTTTTATAAAGCCCCCTTGCTTGCTTTATAAAGAATGGACGATCCTATAAAAATGCTCTCTCCGCGCCTTCGTGCCGCGGCGTCATACATAAGACACGGAGCCGTGTTTGCGGATATAGGCACGGATCACGCGCTTTTGCCGATCTATGCAGTCAAAAGCGGTCTTTCCGTTCGCGCCTTTGCTTCGGACGTAAACCGCTCGCCTCTGCTGCGTGCCGAGAAAAACATAGCGCAAAACGAGGTCTCCGACAGAATCTCCTGCGTACTCGCATCCGGCTTTGACACGCTTGACGGCATGGGGATAACGGATGCCGCTGTCTGCGGCATGGGCGGCGAGCTAATTGCCGAAATAATTGACAGGGCTGCCTTTATTAAAACACCGCGCTTCAGGCTGATAATACAGCCGATGACAAAGCAAGATGAGGCGCGCCGTTCGCTGATGCGCAACGGCTTTGAGATAACGTCAGAGATAACTCTTTTTGACAGCGGAAAATATTATACCGTCATCTGTGCCGATTTTGACGGCGCTGTGCGCAAATATGACGACCGTGAAAATGATTCGGAAGCTGAATTTGACGCGCTCTACGGCGACTTTGACAAAAAGCGCTTTCCCGATGAAAAGGTCAGGCAAGGCTATCTTTCGCACGAGCTTGAAAAGATCAGGCGCACAATAAAAGGGAAGAGCATTTCGGGTATAGACACGTCTAAGGAAGAGTACATGGCGAAAAGACTTTCAGCCATGCTTTTTGAGGAATAATATGGAAATAAAAATACACGAACTTTCATCTTATCTCGACAGCGTGATACCGCGCTCGCTCTCCTGCGAATGGGACAACGACGGGGTGATGGTCTGTGCAGATACCGGCGCACCGGTCAGACGCGTTCTTTTTTCGCTCGATGTGACGATGGGTACACTCGAATATGCGAACTTTAGCGGATGCAACACTGTCATCTCGCATCATCCGCTCGTTTTCAGACCTCTGCGGTCCCTTTCGCCCGAAACGTGCTCTTCACGCGCGGCGATCTACGCCGTCAAAAACGGCATAAACGTTCTCTCATATCACACCCGGCTCGACGCCCTGCACGAATACGGTGTCAACGATACGCTCGTTAAATTGCTTGATGTTGCAGAGAGTAAGCCTTTCGGTCCCGAAGGCGAAGAGATCGGTCGTATCGGGCATCTTCGCGCAGCGGTGCCGTTTTGCGAATTCTGCCGCCGGGTAAAGAGCACGCTCAACGCAAATACTCTCATAACGGTCGACGCGGAGAGGGAAGTCGAAACGATAGCGATCCTCGGGGGCGACGGCAAGGACTATCTTATGCCTGCTCTCAGATCGGGTGCTGACACGTTCCTGACCGGTCGGTGCGGATATAATCTCGATATAGATGCCGGCGAATACGGAATAAACGTGATAGAAGCAGGACATTACAACACGGAAGCTCCGGTACTCAAATCTCTTGAACGCCTTATATCGCTTGAATTTGCAGGTGTGGAGTTTGAATACTACAACAGCGACGCGACAAGGGCAGTATAAAGAATTTAAAGGCGCCCCTGAAAACCGGGGCGCCTTTATAATGCAAATATAATATGTAAATGTTATGACGGTGCTTTATCTGTATTTATCCGCCTCTGCCTGAGCAATCGAGTCGCAGCGCTCGTTATATTCATGCCCGGCGTGCCCCTTCGTCCACGCGCACTTGATGCGGTGGACCGACGAGAGCTCAAGCAGGCGGTCCCAAAGGTCCGGATTCAGTGCAGGCGATTTGTCCGACTTGCGCCATCCGTTCTTCTTCCACGAGGCTGCCCAGCCCTTTGTGAGCCCGTTTATAACATACTGTGAATCGGATACAAGCTCGACCTCGCACGCCTCGTGCAGCGCTTCGAGCGCTTTTATAACGGCGGTGAGCTCCATGCGGTTGTTGGTCGTTTCAGCCTCACCGCCGCATATCACTTTTTCAATCCCATTATAAACAAGGATCGCGCACCATCCGCCGGGACCGGGATTTTTTTTACAGGAACCGTCTGTGTATATACGGAGCTTCTTCAATATCTTTATTTGAGGGAAGCCTTTATACCTTCACACCATTCAACGATATCGCGGCGCTCCTCGGCAGAGAGCTTCGAGGAGAACAGACTGCCGCCGGCAACGTAATAAATGTTGTCCGTAAGAACATTCGCGCCTGCTTCTCTGATTATGTCGATCGCCTGATCCATCGCGGGCGTCCTCTTTTTATCCTTGCTTTCGAAAACGAACGCAACGTTCATTGCTCTTGCGGGAGTCAGCTCACCGATAAAGAGACGGACCTTGTCCTCAAGCTTGGCGCCGACAGAGAGAACGAGAACGACAAGGCGTTCACGGTCACATGAATAGGCGGGCGGTATCGTATCGGCGATAGATCTCTGATCATCCTGAGCCTCACCGAGAGCTGTGGCGTAAGCAACGACCTTCTTGTTGCCAGACGAATAAAGAACACGCATTTTCATTTTGTATGATCCTCCGAAAAATATTTGCTTCGGCGCGGCGAGTCCAATGCGAAAAGGCCCGCTGTTACGCCATAAACACATTATATCATAGATTTACGGCAAATTGAACTGTTTTCACAAATTTTTTAAAATTTTTCGGAGAAAAAATATCGAAGCCGATCCTTTTGAGATCGGCTCCGAATAGGACTGATAAAATTGTCAGTTAGTCTCCGCCTTTTCGGGCTTTTTAAATATGTCGAGCAGGCGAACGATCGCGGGATCAAGCACAAGGTTGATTGCAAGCTCGATGATAAAGTTTATGCCGGCAAGTCCGAATATCACATAATTGACAACGGACTGTCCTTCGGCTGCTGCCCATGACTTTATCGTCTCCCAGAAAAACAGGCGGCATCCGATGAGGAAAACGCCCGTGTTCGTAACGGGGGAGAGTATGGACGCCGTGATGACGGCTGCGTACCTGTTGAACCGTTCAAGCGCCTTATAAGCTGCGCCGGAAACGAGTCCTGCAAGCGTGCCCTTGACAAGCACGACGGCAACCGTTGCCGGAATGCTGATCGCGAGGAACGTCGCAGCGTCGCCCGTTGCGAGGACAACGATTCCGAAAACGAAGCCAAGCCATGCGCCCGTCACCACTCCGTAGAGCGCCGCGCCGAGAACGACCGGCATCAGAACGAGCGTGATCGAGAACAGCGTGAACCGCAGATTCAAACTTACAAACTGAAGAATGACGACGATCGCGGTCAAAACCGCGGTTCCGACGAGCTTTTGCGTACGCTCATGATTTTTTGCGACTGTATTCATTTTTTACCTCCGGGACTCAAACCCGTGCTGCCGCCCGCGAATACGGCGGTGTGGCGCAGTGTGATTTATAATTACGACCGTAGCCGGAATTATACAAAAAATGCGCTGTCAATTATACAAAATATTTTTTATTGACAGTTTCGCCTGTAAAGAGAAGCGACGCCTTTGACCGTCAGTGCCTCGTCAAATGTGAATTTATTCCTGCAATGCGATATGATCCTTGTTGCAAACTCTCCGGTAGCCATAAGAGAAAGCTTTTTATCGGATGACTTCGGTGCGAGCGTCTCTCTGATGCTCCTGACGAATCCGTCGAGCATCATAGCGTTGCCGTATATGATCCCGGACCTGACGGACTCGTCCGTATCGCGTCCGACCATCGGCAGCGCACCGTCGTCCAGCGGTACGGAATCGAGCAGCTCCGCATGTTCCGACAGCGCAGACGCCGATATGCGCAGACCGGGAGAGATGATCGTGCCTATAACGGTCGATTTTTCGTCTATCACGGTAACCGTATTGGCAGTTCCTGCATCAAAGATGATGAGCGGCGGTGTACAGCAGTCAAGCGCAGCCGCGACATTTGATACGATATCAGAGCCGAGGCATGCCGGGTCATTTATGCTTATACGAAAGCCCGTCCGTATACCGGGACCGATGATATAGGGCTTTTTGCCGGAAAGCAATTCGGCAGCGCCGGCAACGGAAAGCGACGCACTCGGTACGACAGAAGAAACGGCGGACGCGTCGATGACCGGGTCTGTCCCGTTAAGACGGAGACGGAGTATTTCACGGATCATAACGGCATATTCGTCCGCGCTCGCATTTTTGCGAACGGCAGTGCGAGAGAGCACGACCGGCTCCGCAGCCGCACGGTCAGCCGACATATCAAATAAACCGAACGATACGCTCGTATTGCCGATATCAACAGCCAACAGCATCCCGCGTTCCTCCTTCCGTTTCCCCAAATTATACAAAATTTGCATTTTGTATAATTGCCACCGGCGCGGTCGGCGAGCCTACTTTCGGAGTGTCCCGTCATGACCGCTTGTTGATTTATCACTCTTCCCTGAATTATAACTTATTTTTTTTCGAATTGCAATATCGTTATGCCCGAATTTGTGATATAATTATATAAAAGTTTTGTCTCAGCATCGGCGGCTTAAATGCTTATTTGATATTGATATGGGATCTTTAGGCTTTAACGATTATTTTGCAAAGACGCGGCTTTCTCCCGATGTTCCGCTTGAACAGTCGCGTCTTTCCGACATCCTTGCGTTCTATGACTCCTCGTGTGTAAAACGGCTGTTTTTTGCCTTTGACTTTGATCTCCGAACATCCGTACCGATCCATTTGCAAAAGCGGCGAAATTTTGAGAAATCCGTGCGCGGCTGCAAAAGCTCTGTCAGGATATCAGCCGTATCTTCCGTTCCGCTCGTCAAAAACATCTCCCGCCTCAAAGACCTTGACAAGATCACTCTTGTCTCTGGAACCGACAGATATCTCTTTATTTCCTTGACACCTTCATCGGATAACGATATGATCGTATCCGAACTGCACAATATTATTTATAATTGTAAATTTATTCCTGTAATTACTGAAATCGAAAAAGCGGCGCTCATGATCCCCGAAGCTGCGATAGCCTCCGTTTACAGGATACCGCGTGCGATTTATCAAATTAACTTTTCCAATCTTTCCGAAAAATCTGTGCGCTCACTCGCCAAAAACCTCATTGACAGCGGAAAAACGGTCGTTTTCGGTTCGGGAGATAAGTTTGACATCTGTCCGTATGCGAATCCGGACTATTATTTAAAGCTCATAACGCGCACTGTCGGTCAAGCGGTGCTCGGCTATTTTACACTTCGCCACAACCGCGTTTTTCTCTGAGCTTTCTTTTTATCATATACTTTCGCTTCGTTGCCTCGCCTCCTCTGATGTGCCGCTCCGCCTTATTTACGTCAAGCACCTTCTTTACGCTGCAATATAGCTCGTAGTTCGTGTCCTTCAGGCGCACGGAGACATCTTTATGTACCGTCGACTTTGATATTCCGAAATATGCGGCGGCTCCTCGCACGGTTGCACCGTGCTCGATAATATATTCCCCTATCAGCTCTTCCCTGTCTCTGCCTCCGAGGTCAAGCCTCGCCTTGATTGCTCTCACTTCGGTCGTGTTTCCTCTCTGTCCCTTTTGTAGATGATTACTAAATCTTATGAGGAAACCCGAAACAATATGAACTTCCGGAAAGGTCGCTTATAATGAAAAACGAATCCGAAAAATATTTGCCGTCAAACGTTTTTGAAGGTCTTACCTCTATCCGAGCGATAATCAAGGCGCGTGAACGCGGAATATCCGACCGTGAGATATACGAGGTGCTTTACGACGCATCGAGATCCGAAAAGTGCCGGCGCGAGGTATCATGGCTCGGACGCATGCGGGAAAAATACGGTTTTGAGCTTACAAAAACAGACTCAGACCGCATATCAGACCTTACGCTCGGGACGAGCCACGGCGGGTTTGTCGCGCTTTGCGGCGAACGCCCCGTCCCGGAGCTGACCGCCCGGGACATTGCGGAGAATGGCTTTTATATCCTGCTCGACGGGATCGAGGATCCGTACAATTTCGGTTCCGCCGTGCGCTCCGCGTATGCCGCGGGCGCCGACGGCATCATCCTTCCGCCGCGAAACTGGATGTCTGCCGCGGGGATCGTCTGCCGTTCGTCTGCCGGAGCCTCCGAGCTGGCGCCGCTCTTTTCCGCCGACCCGTCCTTTGCGATAGATATCTTCCGCTCCCGCGGATATAAAATAGTCGCCGCCGCGAAGGAAAAAGCGGTTTCCATGTACGACGTCTCCCTGCGGACACCCGTTTTTGTCATGATCGGCGGCGAGATGCGCGGAATATCAAAAAAGCTGATGGCGAAGACGGACGTCACCGTACGGATAGATTACGGGCGAGACTTCCCCGCCGCACTGTCTGCCCAATCGTCCGCCGCGGTGATCGCCTTTGAGGTCTACCGCCAGAACCTCACAGACTAAAAACGCACCGGCATGACCGGTGCGTTTTTATATACAATTATTAAAGGTGAGTGATGGGACTCGAACCCACGGCCTTCAGGGCCACAACCTGACGCTCTAACCAACTGAGCTACACCCACCGTATATCGTACCTGGAGGGACTCGAACCCGCGACCTACTGCTTAGAAGGCAGTTGCTCTATCCGGCTGAGCTACAGGTACATAAAATAGCGGGTGATGGGAATCGAACCCACGTATCCAGCTTGGAAGGCTGGCGTACTAACCATTGTACTACACCCGCATATAGCGGCTTTCTCACACGCTCAATTATAATACCACAATATTTATTTGTTGTCAAGACTTAAAATGAAGAAAAAATCTGCTCCCCGTAAGATGCGTGACCCCGATAACAGACATTCATTACAGAATACGAAAAGACATCGCGCACACTTTACACAGGACTTATGATGTGTTAAAATATGACCGAGATCAAAATACGGGGCTTTTCGGCATGAGCGGATCCGCTCCGAAAACGACCCTTTGCGGACCCAAGAGGAGAAAGAAAACCATGCTGTACAAACGAAACCGAGACTTTCACCTTGACGACGAGCTGTTTAAAAATCCCACATCAGAATATCGCGGCGCCCCGTTCTGGAGCTGGAACTGCGAGCTCGACCGGGAGGAGCTTCTGCGACAGATAGACTGCCTTCATAAAATGGGTTTCGGCGGCTTTCATATGCACTCACGCACGGGAATGGCAACGCCGTATCTTTCAAAGGAATTTCTCGACCTTGTCGGCGCCTGCGTCGAGCGCGCGAGAGAGCTCGGAATGCGCGCATGGCTCTATGACGAGGACAGATGGCCGTCCGGCTCGTGCGGCGGCAAGGTCACGCGCGAGCATCCCGAGCTGCGTCAGCGCACGCTGACGGCGGAGCTGCACGCGCCTGACGGCGCGCTGACACGGGATGAAGCCGTCGCGAGCGGCGCGCCTTATACCGTTGCCGTATTCGACGTTGTGCTGAACGATTCGGGCGAGATGACGGAATACACACCGGTCGAGCCGAACGGGAAAGTCCGTGACGGCTGCTGCCGCTGGTACTTCAACTCGTACTGTCAGGGCTTTTCGGAATGGTACAACAACTCAGCATACATAGACACGCTTGATCCCGATGCGGCAAAATCATTTTTGAAGCTCACCTACGACGTCTACCGCGACCGCTTCGGCAAGGATTTCGGCGAGCTTATCCCCGCGATCTTTACCGACGAGCCGCAGTTCGCATCAAAGCGCACGCTTTCTCACAGCCGCGCGGGCGACCGTGACCGCGCCGTGTTCCCGTGGACGCCGGCGCTGCCCGAGTTCTTTAAAGAAAAATACTGTTATAACATACTTGAATATTTGCCCGAGCTCATACTTGAGCTGTCCGGCGGTCGCGTTTCGAAAGCGCGATACGACTTTCACGACTGTGTCGCCGAAATGTTCACTCGCGGGTTCAACGACGTCTGCGGGACGTGGTGCGCTGAAAACGGTATTCTGTTCACAGGTCATCTGATGGAGGAACCGACGCTCGAATCGCAGACGCACGCCGTCGGCGATGCGCAGCGCTCTTATCGCTGTATGCAGCTCCCCGGGATCGACATGCTCTGCAACAGAGTCGAGCTTACAACGGCAAAGCAGGCTCAGTCTGCGGTCCATCAATACGGGCGTGAGGGAATGACGAGCGAGCTGTACGGTGTGACCAACTGGGACTTTGACTTCAGGGGACACAAATTTCAGGGAGACTGGCAGGCAGCGCTCGGCGTAACGGTGCGCGTACATCACCTTTCGTGGGTCTCGATGGAGGGCGACGCAAAACGTGATTATCCGGCTTCAATAAATTATCAGTCGCCGTGGTTTGAAAAATACTCCTATGTCGAGGATCATTTCGCGCGTGTGAATACGGCGCTGACGCGCGGAAAACCCGTGGTGCGCGTCGGTGTCATACATCCGGTAGAGAGCTATTGGCTGCGCTTCGGTCCGAACGATCTTACGTCCCAATATAAATCACAGCTTGAGGAAAACTTCTCGAACATCACGCGCTGGCTGCTCACGGGAGCCGTCGATTTCGACTTCATATGCGAATCAACGCTTCCGAATCAGTACAAAGCTTCCCCGTCCGGTTTGACTGTCGGAAAAATGACATATGACGCGGTCATCGTTCCGGCGCCGGAGACGATGAGGCGCACGACGCTCGAGATCATAACGAAATTTGCAGACAACGGCGGCTTGCTGATTTTTGCAGGCGACCCTCCCGCCTATGTCGACGCCGTGCCGTCCGATGAGCCGGAAAAGCTCGCGGAGCACTGCCGCAGAGTGCAGTTCTCGAAAACCGCTATACTCTCCGCGCTCGACGACGTCCGTACCGTCTCCGTACGCGATGCCGGCGGCAGAATGACAGACGATCTGATCTATCAGATGCGCCGTGACAACGACTGCGACTGGCTTTTTATTGCTCACATAACGCAGCCGTCATGCCCGGATGTTCCGCATCCGCAGCGGATAACGGTCACGCTCAATGACGAGTACTCCCCTCTGCTGTACGACACGCTGACAGGCGAGATCAAAAGCATAAATCACCGCACCGAGAACGGGAAAACATATATAGACTGTGTTCTGTTCGCGCAGGATTCGCTGCTGCTGCGGCTCGACCGCTGTCTTGACGAATGCGCCGTTTCGGACGGCGCGCCGACACGGACAGAGGTCAAAGGCGAGCTCGATTTCAGACGTCCCGTGAAATACACGCTCTCCGAGCCGAATGTTCTGCTGCTTGACACAGCGAGGTTCGCGGTCGATGACGAAGAGCTGTCGGAGCGGGAGGAAGAAATACTCCGCGCGGACAACATCTGCCGCATGTCCCTTGGGATGGGGCGGCGCAATCCTCGCCCGGCGCAGCCGTGGACGATTGAAAAGAAAGCGCCCGAACACAAAATAAGACTTGAATTTTCGTTCGATTCCGAGATCGAATATTCGGGCGCGCTGTTCGCGGCGGAACATCCGGAGCTCGCAGAGATCAGGTGCAACGGCGAAAAAGTATGCTCCGCGCCGATCGGATATTTTACGGACAAATCCATAAAAACCGTTGCTCTTCCGAAGCTTTTGGCAGGCGAGAACATCATAGACGTCACGCTTCCGCTCGGCGAACGTACTGCGACGGAATGGTGCTATGTGCTCGGAGACTTCGGCGTAAAGGTCCGCGGGTGCCGGAAATGCATAGTGCAAAAAGAACCCGTTATCGGGTTCGGTTCCGTAACGGATCAGGGGATGCCGTTCTACTCGGGGAATATAACATACGAGCTTCCCTTCACCGCTCCCGGCGGCGAGTGTACCGTGCGGGTAAGCTCATATCGCGGAGCCGCGGTCACGGTCCGTTTAGACGGCGGGGACGAGCACATCATCGCTTATGAGCCTTACACCGCCTCCCTCGGCGAAGCCTCGGCAGCAGAGCACACCTTATACGTGACTCTCCTCGGCACGCGCCACAACAGCTTCGGCGCGGTCCACGCGACCGATTACGGCAACGACTGGTACGGTCCCGACAAATGGCGGACATCGGGCGAGGGCTGGTGCTATGAGTACAAGATCCGCGATATGGGCGTTCTGTGCAGCCCGGTGATCCGGTTCCTTGAAAAGGAGCATTGATACT
This sequence comes from uncultured Clostridia bacterium, assembly GCA_947624995.1. GTDB lineage: Bacteria > Bacillota > Clostridia > Oscillospirales > CAG-272 > DTU064. Next base: position 87,195 of record CANQMS010000002.1, on the reverse strand, counting down.
GAGTCCGAAATCTGAATAACGATCGTTGCGGCGGCTTTTAAAAAGCCGCCGCAACGCTGTTTTCCGCCGTTTGCAACTTGCCGCCTGCCGGCATATAATGTAGCATAGCGCAATGCCGACAAAAAAGAAGGATGTTTATATTATGAGATGTATTTTGCCGTTTTTATCAATGACGACCGCACAGCGCGGCTCATCGGTACTGACAAAATCGAATATTCCGCATAAAATAGTAGAAATCGGTTCCGATCTCACACGCCGCGGATGCGCATACGGAATAGAGATCCCGCCGCTTTATGCCGACAGCGCAGAACGTGCGCTCAAGCACGCGAGAATAAGATACGGAGATATTATTACGGAATGAACAAAAGGATATATTTCGACAATGCCGCAACGACTTATCCGAAGCCGTTATCTGTATATAGGGCGCTTGACGCATATGTGAGGAAAAGCTGCGGGAACCCGAGCCGCGGTTCACATTCGCTGTCCCTTGCTGCCGCAGAGGCGGTATTTCGTTCGCGTGAAGCGCTGGCGGAGCTGTACGGCGCGCAGCCCGAGTCTGTCGCCTTCACAATGAATACGACATACGCGCTGAACTTCGCAATAAAATCGCTCATAAAGCCGGGAGACCATATCCTTATCAGCGATATGGAGCACAACAGCGTTCTCCGTCCCGTACACGATGCCGTAATCAACCGCGGTGCATCATATGACATCTTCCGTACCGACGGAAGCAAGGAGGAAATACTCGAGGATATTGAGCGGAAGAGAAACAAAAAAACGAGACTTCTCGTCTGCACCCATCAGTCAAATATAATACCGAGAACGCTACCGATTGAAGATATAGGTCGGTATTGCCGCGGGGCGGGGATATTTTCGGTCGCGGACTGTGCGCAGAGCGCCGGGACAACGGAAGTGGACATAGGAAAAAGCATGCTCGACGCAATCTGCGTTCCCGGGCACAAGGGACTTTACGGGTGCCAAGGCTGCGGCGCCGTTATTTTCGGCGACATTGATGCCGTGGATCTGAAAACGACCGTCGAGGGAGGGAGCGGAAGTGAATCTATTCCGCTCGTCATGCCTGATCATCTGCCCGACAGGTTTGAAGCCGGGACACTTCCCTCACCGGCGATCGCATCTTTATATTACGGGATCGGTTTTATAAGAGAAAGAGGAATTTCCAACATACGCGAGCAGGAAAAGAAGATCTGTGCGCATATCATAAACCGTCTTAAAGATATTCCCAGGATAACAATTTATAATACGTCGCCGGGATCAACGCTTCTTTTCAATATAGACGGGCTCGATCCGTCCGAAGCGGCATCGGCATTTGACAAAAACGGCATTTGTCTACGTGCCGGTCTGCATTGTTCCCCGCTTGCGCACCGAACGCTCGGGACATTTCCGGCGGGAGCGGTCCGCGCCTCCTTCGGTGCGTTCAACACCGTTTTCGAGGCTGAACGGTTCTGCGAAACGGCAAATTTTATCGCATCAAAGAAAAGCACCGTCTAACCGCGAACGGCAGACGGTGTTTTAGACAGCTTCATAAAATACATTTGTATAAAATGTTATTTCCCCGTTTGCCGCATTTTTCGAGAACTCCGGCAAAAGTGAGAACAGTGAGCGCATAGTATGCGGCATGTTTCCCGGCATGTGCCTCGGATGCGTAATCGGACGTTGTAAATTCTTTTGACCGCAGAGGATCCGGCAGATAGAGACGCATGTAATCCTCCGGAGAATCGAGCGAAATAATATCGAAGAGCTGCACCGGTATCCTGTCATATCTGTGCGACCCCTTCTTCTTATCCCGGCTCCACCCGTCCTTAAGCCTGTATTCGTCGGCTTCTATCAGCGGAAACCTGATCTTCAAATTGCCGCTCCCCAGATGGCTCCTTATATTATAAAGCTCGATCAGCCCGTCAAAAGCAGTTTCGTGCTTAGGCGATGTCCGCCGCGGAGATATATTTCCCGTTGCGGGGTCGATCCATGAAACGGACTTTTCGGCTATCAGCGGATGGACAAGCGTTACCCTCGAATCGGGAAGAAAGGCGCTCAGCTTCGCATAAAGCGGGTTGAGCGCACTTGTCTGTATCTCAATTATTCCGTCGCCGTTTTTTATATCGGCTATGTAGCCCTTATACGGTACCTCGTGATGCGACGTGTCCGGGTCAAAATACTCTTTTAATACGGAGTGTATCCGCTTTTCATTGAACGTCCCGATGCCGTTGCCCTCGTTTTTTTCCGTATTCTGCCGATAACAGATGAGAAGGAATTTCGGGCGGTCGACGACGGCGGTAAGATCTATCGCGGAAGACGGCATCAGGCTTTCGACTGGAGCCATCCGAGCAGCTCGTCAAACTGAGTGGAATTCAGTCCCCCGTCTCCGGCAAGCGTATCAAGAAAGGATTTGATCGAGCCGCCGTGATACTGCTCGAGAAATCTTCTTGTAAACTCGGTCATATACGATTTTTTTTCAACTATCGGATAGTACTGCCTTTCCTTACCGTTCTTCTCGGAGCGGATGAATCCGCGGTCTTCAAGGCGCACAAGGAACGATATGAGCGTCGGCGCACGCCAGCCCTTTTCGTTTCCGACAACGCGCATAAGAACAGGAGTCGTCGTCGGTGCCGGAACGCTCCAGATCGCACACATCACATCAAATTCGGCATCCGGCAATTTTTTGTAGACATCAAGTTCCATAGACAATCCTCTAAAATCGACTTCGTTATTTTAGGCATGAATATATTATACGCTCGTCTAAAAATGCTGTCAATAGTTTTTTGTAAATTTTAGGTACTTTAATCCGATATCTGTGCTCCTAAAAACAGGAAATTGTGTAATAAAATGCATGTGCTGCTCGAACACGTGCATTTTTATATTGTTTGAACCGTCCCTTTTCTGCAAGAAACATATTATTTTTTTCATCACATTTTTGACGCTCTGCATATCCTTTGCATTGCCGCAGCCGCCGCTGCGGCGGCTGCGATCGCCGCAAACGACAGCGCGGAAAAACAGAAAACCGGCGGCGTAACAGTTCCCGGCGACATCATGTAGAGCCTGTCGAAATCATAGAGCGCCGTGATATCGAAATATGAAGCCGGTGCTATCCCGGAGCTTGATGCGAAAAACGGAAGCAGCAGCAGAGCTGCCGTCAGCGTGTATACAGGTATCGGGCGCCTTATCAAAGCCGAAATGCCGAAACATAAAACGGCGATCAAAACCGTGCCGAAAAGGCTCATCAGCGCCGACATGACAAGATATCCGACGACAGATAAATTCAAAGCCGACCCGCCGTATCTCGGCATACTGAGCAGAGGCGCGTTCATATCTGCCGGGAGCTCGCTCCATGAAAAATATAGGTCCGCCCCGCGGAACAGCGCCCACAAAATCACTGCCGCGCCGACGCACAGGGAAAGCTTGACGCCGAAAAGACGCCCTCTTCCGCCCGGCGTCGCGCGTAACAGCTCAAACGTGCTCACACCGGACGGTCCCTTTGAGAATTCGTATAAACAGATCCTACATGAAAATACGGCGGTAAACAGGATCAGGAGCCAATCCGTCCCCTGCGACACGAGCTTATAATACCCGCTGTCATATATATAATACCCGCGTATGCCGCGCGTCTCGAAGAGCTCTTTCAGATATTCCGATCTTCCGATCAGGTCTTCAAGCACCTTCGCCTTTGAGCTCGCCTCGACAAAAGATTCATACAGCCTGCCGAAATATTCGCCGGAGATCGCGCCGCTCCAATAGTCGCGTTCGGCGACGTCGAACATTTCTATCGTTTCAAGACATCTCCCGTATTCCTTTTCGAGCCGCGATGCCTTTTCGGGCGTATATTCCCCGCCGATCTTTTCTATATATTCCCGATATATCCTGTCATACTGCTGCTCGTTCACGTCGGGGCGGTAATATTCCGAGGACAGAAACAGCTTTATCAAAAAAAGAAACGCAAGCAAAAGTACGGCGGCGCGATGTTTATAAATCTCGAAGGACAAAAGCGTCGTGCCGTACCTTTTATCCCGCCCCGAAAATCGTGCAATACACGCGTTTATTCTTCCGCGCCGCCGCTTCACAGGCGGCGTTCTGAATGTATACGCGGCAAAAGATATCGCCGGCGCGGCGGTCAAGGCAAGTACGCATACAGTGGCGAGCAGCCACGAAAGACCGACGCTCATCCCAAACACGTCGACCGCCCTGTAATGATTCGCAAAAGTACCGATATCGTATACGGAATAAACGCTCAGATATTTCCATTGACCGGTAAAAATCGTTTCGATCCCGGCAAAGCCGAAATATGAAACTGCGAGCAGAGCCGCCGCTGACGCCGGTGCGGCAAAAGTGCTTTTCAGCACGGATGAGAGCACGAAGACCGCGGATGTAAAGACGACCGCGGATGCGATTTTACAGATGAGTCCTACGGCAGCCGCGCCTGCAAGCGATATTTTAAGCGGAAAAAGCTCAAAATCCGATATACTGTACTTCAATGTAAGCGCCTGCACCGCATTTGCGGGATCGGAATATCCGCCGCACGCGACGCCCGCGGTCACAAACGATGATACAGCAAATACGGCTGAAATAACGGCGGCGCAGATAGTGACCGCGGCAAACTTCGCGGCAAAAGACGGCGCGCGCCCGCATTTACATGTAAACGCAACCGGCAAAAATCCGCTCGTTCGGTCGAAGGTGCATATGTATATACATATGACGGATGAGAGCAGCATGACAATGAAGAACTCCGCCTTATATGAAAAGTATTCGTCCCAGCCGTTTACGGGCTCGCACCGGACAGTCACATTTTTATCAAGATAAGAATATCTTGACGCGACACTCGATTCATATCTGTAAACAAAGCCCTCGCTGCCGCCCTTCTTTTCAAGGCTGTCCTTTATTTCCAGAGAGACAGCGATGACGTCCCGAACGCGCCCGTGATAAGAATCATTTGCGTTTATCAGATCATATACGTAATTAAAAAGCGTAATATCATAAAATCTTCCGCCGCCGTAAATGCTCGACGGCTTTTCGTCCGACATAGGGTCCCGTTCTGCTTCCGCCTTTTTAATGCGTTCATATTCGGAGAAGAACCTGTCCCGGTCTTCACAGTATATTCGGTACACAGCGTCACGGTACATACCGAGGTCACGCTCGGCGTCGCTCGGTCTTGACGAGCAAAAGCATAAAATAATATTGCAGATGAGAAAAACGGCAAATACCGCCCGCATCGCCGGAGACAAAAACACTTTTTCAAGCTCATATGGTATGAGCCGCGCCGCATTCTTCAGCATCTTCCGACCTCCCTTTACTGTATTTTCTCATCGGGAATAAGGATCGCGCTTCCCGTCCGTTTATCTATACAGACGTTGACAGCTCCTGCCCCGTCCCCATCCTCGGGACCGCTGTCGCGGCAGAAAATATATTCGTCCGAGACGGCGAGCACGTAAAAGAAATGCTCTTGTCCGTCCGGAAATCTGTATGTGAAAAGCGGTCCGTCAGAGCCGCCGTCAAGGCAATATCTGCGGAATGATATTTCACCTCGCCCGCCGCTCGCCCCATTGCCGTTATGCGGAACATAATATATTTCGTCTTTGTACATTTTTGCCGATTCGACATCGGTCACAACCGTCCCGATCCCGCCGTCATCTGTGATTCTAACGATATCGAATATTTCCGTCGTGGAAAAGATGCCGTCCGGCGTATCGACAGCGCGCCTGTTTGCGCTGTAATATATCTCCCCTCTCCTGATTGCAAGAAAATACGAAGGAAAGCCGCACGGGATATCTGCTATATGCTCGTGTGAAGCGGTCGATGTGTCGCAAGTGTAGAGCTTTACCCCGCCCGAGTCCGGCAGCGTGTAATACAGCTTTCCGCCATATATCGTTACAACGTCAAGCTCCGTTCCCTCTGCCTTTCCGAGAAACACCGGTTTCCCGCCCCTGCGGTCGACTTTATATAGAGAGATCCCCTCTTCGAAATCGAGCGTCTCGTATACGATCGTGTCGCCGCAGAGAGAGAACGAGAGAAATCTTCCAATCACGCCGTCACATATGATCCCGAAGCTCCTCGTCCTTGTGTTATACGAGATGATGCGGGTGAGATTGTTCGTCCTGTTCGGGTGGTCGGGATCTTCTTCGGCGTACCCCATATCCTGCGCGAGGATAAACACGGGCTCGCCGCCGTTTTGTTCCGTTGCCGTGGGGTCAACAAGCATTTTAAATTCCGAAATCGTCCGGAACGGGTTTTCGCTCTTCCCCATCAATTCATCACCGTAGAGCGGGACACCGCGCGGATGGACATTGCCGAGGTCCTGATAGAGCAGCCCGATCGGCTCCCACTCGTCGAACCCGCTCCAATGATAATTTTCGGTTAGGGATGTGCGATTGTAATAGAGCGTATCGCCGTATATCACCGCGTCCGCATTTGAATCAACGAATTCCCCGTCAGCGTCATATTCGCCGCCCCACGAGCAGCCGAATAAAAGCAGGCAAACAACAGCGACGGCAGCGGCAGCGACCCTTTTCATAAACAATCCTCTCAGATCATAGTTCCCGTACACAATATATCTCGCATTTCGCGCCCGAATATTTCAACCGGCGCAAAAAATTTCGGAGAACGCGAAACAGCGTTCTCCGAATAAATATTTTCGGCGGGACATGGCGGAGTGGAGCATCGCGCCGCCGCTTACTTTTTGTGCGGGGAAAAAGTGATCGCCCGCGGCTTGCTCCGCCCCGCCATGTCCCGCCGACCGTTTTTATCTTTCGCCGCTGCTCACGATGCGGTAGTATGCGCCCGCCGTTAACTTATATACGATCAGGTATATCACGGCGAAGATAAGAACGCACGCACCCGCCGTCATAAGGAGCAGCGGACCGTTCTTGAAATTGAACATCAAAAGCAGCCGCTTCAGCATCGGGAACGCGAAGGCAAGGTGGATCGCCGCTGCCGCAATCGGCAGGACGAACACGGTCCGCATCTGAGAATCTATGCTGCGCCTTATGTCCTTCTTCGTCAGCCCGACCTTCTGCATGATTTCAAACCTGCCGCGGTCCTCGTACCCTTCCGAAATTTGCTTATAGTAGATTATGAGGACGGCTGCGAGCATGAACATTATCGAGAGCATGACGCCGAGGAAGAATATCCCGCCGTACATCGAGAAGAAGTCTATCCTGTCGAACTCCCTCGACGAGAACGATAACGAAAACAGACCGGGATAAATTTGCTCACCGTCGTCTGTCAGCTCTATGTTGTATATCGCCTGCCGCGCCGCGCTCTCCGTGCCGTCCGCAACGTCGAAGCCGTAATGATAGTACCTCGACATAAACTTTTCGAGCGGCTCGAGATTCTCGCCGGTATTACTCACCAATAAGATAATAGTCGGGTAAGCGCTTATCATTATCTTGTCGCAGTCGAGCATTTCGTCAACGTGACCGACGACGCGGAATTCGCCGATGTGTTTGATATTCACCACACTGTCATTATAATCTTCATACGCCGTATAGATCAACGCCTCGTCGTCTGCGAGCGTATAGTCCGTGCCGTACATTTCGTTATAGTCACGGACAGGCACCATATAAAGGTTATACATATTGTTACTGCCTGACTGATAGTAGTAGTCATCCATATTTACCGAGGGGTCATTGAATGAAGTGAACGAGCCGTCGATCATCCCGCAGATCATATACGCCATTCGGAAAAAATACCCGTTTTCCGGCTCACACCCCGCGTCCTCAAGCGCCTTCTCGGCAGTCTTGCGGAACGATGCGGCAGTCTCGTCATTTTCAAAGTCCTTAAAGGTATTAAACCCGGATTGGCACAGAATGGAGCGCGGATATGACGCTCTCAGAATGTCCTCCTCGCTCGAATAGAGCGAAAACGACGCCGTTAACATCACAAGCACCATCGTCAGAAGTATACATATCGAGGCAAGCCCAGCTCCGTTGCGCTTCATGCGGAACGCCATTGACGAAACCGATATGAAGTGATCGGACCTGTAATAGTACCGCTTGTTCTTTTGCAGGACGCGGCAGAGGAAGACCGAGCCGGAGATAAAGAGCGCATATGTGCCGAGTATCACCATTATAACGGCTATGAAGAAGAGCGCCAACGCCATGATGGGGTTCGCCGTCGTCAAGGCGATATAGTACGCTATCCCGAGCAGAACGACCCCGCCGATCGCAAGCACAGGATTTGCACGCGGCGGACGTTCGCCCGCGCTCTCCGAATGAAGGAGCGCTATCGGGTTCGAGAGGCGCACGCGCAACAGATTCACAAGGAGAATAAAGGTAAAGATTACCGCGAATATCGGCAGCGCCAGCAGTATCGCCTCCGGCGAGACGGTCATCTCGTAGCCGACCTCCGCCTTCATGATATAATGTACTCCCGCCTCGGCGAGCTTTGAGAATGTTATTCCGAAAAGCAGACCGAGCAAAATAGAAATTACAGACGTGAATACCGTTTCAAACAGCATGATCACGCCGATGTGGCGCTTGCCCATGCCGAGGATATTATAAAGACCGAATTCACGCTGGCGCCGGCGCATCAGAAACGAGCTTGAATAAAAAAGGAAGATTGCGGAAAAGATCGCCATGACGCCGGAGCCGAAGCCCATTATCTCCACTATCGTATCCCCGCCGCTTATTCCGCGTATTCCCTCCGAATATGATACGGATGAAACGATATAGAACATCGCGACCATGCCGATTGATGTCAGAAGATACGGGATATAGAGCTTTTTATTTTTCCAGATGCCGCTCCACGCGAGCTTAGGATATATGAGCGCCGTCATTTTATCTCACCGCCTCCGGCAAGCATCGTGAGCGTGTCCGATATCTTCGCGTACAGCTCCTCGCTCGTCTGCTCGCCCCTGTATATCTGATGGAACACCTCGCCGTCCCGTATGAAGAGGACGCGCCCGGCGCGGCTCGCCGCCTTGACGGAGTGGGTCACCATCAGTATCGTCTGCCCGGTTTTGTTTACGTTTGAAAACAGCGTCAAAAGCTCGTCCGTCGCCTTTGAGTCGAGGGCGCCCGTCGGCTCGTCCGCCAATATTATCTGCGGATATGTGATGAGCGCGCGGGCGGTGGCGGCGCGCTGCTTCTGCCCGCCGGAGACCTCATACGGATACTTTTTCAGTATGTCCGTTATCCCGAGCTGCTCGGCGAGTGTGACGAGCCGCCGCTTCATGTCGGCGTGCGACTTTCCGGACAGCACGAGCGGAAGATAAATATTGTCCTCTATCGAAAACGTGTCAAGCAGATTGAACTCCTGAAACACGAATCCGAGATTGTCGCGCCTGAAGGATGCCATAGCGGATTCCTTAACGGTCGAGAGATCGAGCCCGTTGAGGACGACTTTGCCGCCGGTCGGTCGGTCGAGCGCCGCCAAAATATTCAAAAGCGTTGTCTTGCCGCTGCCGGATTCGCCCATTATCGCGACATATTCCCCGCTCTCCACCGTGAAATTGACGTCGCGCAGCGCCTCCACCTTGTCTCCGCCGAAGCGCGTCGTATACGTTTTCTTAAGGTGCGTGACCTCAAGCATACTCATAAAAATTCCTCCGTTAAAAACGTGTTTTCTGCTTTCCGCTCACGATTATATCAGAAAAGGAGGAACGCCCGCCATTTGATCGGCTTACATTTCCCCCTTCTGTTCTTACATTTTTGTAAGGTCCCTGTTTTCTATTCGACCGTGATCCGTTCGCGCGGGATAGAAACCGTCACCTTCGTCCCCACGCCCGGCTCGGAATCGGCGCTGATCTCGTACCCGAGCCGACTGCACACTCTGCGGCAGAGATAGAGACCGATCCCGCTCGCCTTTTTATCGGTCCTGCCGTTATATCCCGTGTACCCGCGCTCGAATATGCGCGGAAGGTCCTCCGGCGCGATGCCGATGCCGGTGTCGCCGACCGAAAGCGCCACCTCCCCGTCTGCGTCCCCGACCGTGACTGTCACGCCGCCCTCGCGCGTATATTTTATGGCGTTCGAGATGAGCTGCTCTATCACAAACGAGAGCCACTTTTCATCCGTGACGATGACGGTGTCCGTCGGTACATAATCTATCGCTATGTGCCTGCGGATAAACATCGTTCTGTATTTTCTTATCGCCGATCTTATTATTTCGTCGAGCGAACATTTGCGGAAGACGTAGTCGGTCGCGTCCGAATCAAGCCGCAGAAACGTCATGACCATGCCGACATATTCCTCGATCCTCTGAAGATCCTCTGAAAGCCTGCGCGAGCGCTCGCTGTCCTCTCCGTCGAGCGAGAGCCGCATCGAGGCGATCGGCGTCTTTATCTCGTGCGCCCAGACAGTATAATATTCGATCATATCGGCGTACTTCTCCTCGACCTCGGAGACGATCTTTGCATTTGCCTCAGCGACAAGGGATATAAGGCGCCGATAATCCTCCTCCGTCACCGTTTCCGCAGGAGGCAGAAGAGACGCGATGCAGTCTATGTCTTCAGCCGTAAGCGAGAGCGCGGCGTGGCGCCGGCAGGCGCGGTAAAAGTCAACGCCCATATATATGATCCCCAAAAGCGCGCAAAGCGCCGCCGGGTATGCGACCGCGGCAAGCGGCAAAGAATAGAGCGTGAAAACCGCAGTAAATATCAAAGAAAAGCACAGAAGCAAAGCGATGATCCCGAGCCTGTCCCTCAAAAAGCGCAGAAAAAACATTTTTCCCCCGTTCCCCTCCGTTACTCGACGATATAGCCGACGCCGACCTTTGTGGAGATAAAGCCGTTGAGCCCCGCGTCCGACAGCTTGCGGCGCAGGCGGTTTATGTTGACGGTGAGCGTGTTGTCGTCTACAAACGAATCCGTTTCCCACAGCCGCTCCATCAGCCGCTCGCGGCTGACGACGCGCCCCTTTGACTCCATCAGCGTTGAGAGTATTCTGTACTCGTTCTTCGACAGCTCGACACGCTCCCCGTTGAACGTCAGCGTGCAGTCGGATGTGTTGAGGATCGCGCCGCGGTGCTCGATCATTGTTGCGTTCGCGCCGAAATCGTAGGCACGGCGCAAAAGCGCCTGCACCTTCGCGGTGAGGACGCTCCCGTCAAACGGCTTTGCTATAAAATCGTCGGCTCCCATGTTCATCGCCATGACGATATTCATGCTGTCCGATGCGGACGATATAAAAATTATGGGCACCTTTGAGATGCGGCGTATCTCCGAGCACCAATGATAGCCGTTGTAAAAAGGAAGCGCAATGTCGAGCAGCACGAGCTGCGGGTCTGCCGCGGCGAATTCCTTCATCACGTCGCGGAGATCGACCGCCGATATGACATCGAGCCCCCACGACGAGAGCTGCGCCTCTATCGCCTCCGCTATGCCCCTGTCATCTTCAACTATGAAAACCCTATACATCAAATCTGCTCCTGATCCGTAAATTTCCGTCCGGTCTTATGCTTCGTTCAGCTCAACGATGACAAGCTCAGGGCGGTCGTTTATCCTCACCGGGATAATGCTGTTGCCGAGCCCGCGGCTGACGATCATCCGCGCCCCGTTCTCCTCAAAAAGTCCCGCATCGTATTTCGGGAACCACCCCTGCCCCGGCGCGATGACGCCGCCGACAAACGGCAGACGAAGTTGACCGCCGTGCGTGTGCCCCGAAAGTATGATATCTGCGCCCGCCGCCGCATATTCCGCAAAGAACTCCGGGCGGTGCGCAAGGACGACCGTATAAATGCTGTCATCCTTCAATCCATCCGGCAGAGCTAACGGACCGAAGGCGGGGTCGCGCACACCTACAAGCCTTATTTGTCCGCCGCCGATGATTATATCCTCAGAGGCGCCGTCAAGGACCGTGACGCCCGCGTCCGCGAGCCCGGACAAGAGCGACTCGAATTCGCCGTCCGATATCATCGCCTCGTGGTTCCCGCTCACAAAGTACACGGGCGCGAGCTTTACAACCGCGCGGATAAAGGAAAGCGCTGTGCCGATATCGGTCCTGTTCGAATCGACAAGGTCCCCGGTGACCGCAATTATATCGGGTTCCGCCTCGCGGATTAGGCTGATGAGCGTCCCGTTTTCCTCCCCGAACTCCGCGTTGTGAAGGTCGGAGACCTGCGCTATCCGGAATCCGTCAAACTGCCGGGGCGCGCCCGGCACGGAAAAAACGTCGACCGCGACCGATACGTTTCCCCACCATATCCATATTATAAATGCGGTCACAGCCGCCGTGAACACGGCGGCTGTGACTATCTTTTTATTTCTGTTCGCCGTTTTCATGGTATAAGTATACCGCGAAACGGCGCTCCCGTCAAGATATGCCGTAAAGCTCCATCCAGTCGTTCACCTGAAGGATATACGCGATGGACTGAGGTCCCGCCATGAGCTGTCCGAACCACGGCTTACCGTAATCCTTCGGCGAGGAGAGGAAGCGCTCCGTCTTTTCCCTGTCTATGAACTCGTTTATCGGCGCGTCCTTGTCGTCGAGCAGGCAGCGGAGCCGCCCCGCAAGTATTTTTTCATATCCGGGGCTGTATGTCTTAGGATACGGGCTCTTTTTGCGCCGCAGTACGGGCGGCGGCAAGAGCCCCTCGCACGCGTCGCGCAAGAGCGCCTTTTCGGAGCCCTCACGGAATTTCATGCTCCACGGGACATTGTACATATATTCGACTATTCTGTGATCCGCGAACGGAACGCGCACCTCCAGCCCGTGCGCCATGCTCGTGCGGTCCATCCTATCGAGCAGTGTCTGCATGAACCAGCGCTGATTGAGACAGCTCACCTCGCGGCGGCGCGCATCCTCCGCACCCTCGCCCGGCAGCCGCGGCACGCGGGAGAGGGCGTCCGAATACCGGGAGCGCGTGTATTCGTCCAATTTGAGGCGATCCCGAACGTCGTCCCGCAGAAGCGCGCATCTCGCGTCCATGTCGTGCGACCACGGGAATCCGTCCGCGTACAAAAGTTCCGGGCGGTAAAACCACGGGTAACCGCCGAATATCTCATCCGCGCACTCCCCGGTCAGAGCGACCTTGTTGTGCTCGCTCACGAGCCCGCAGAAATAAAGGAGAGAGGCGTCCACATCCGTCATTCCGGGCAGGTCCTTTGCGCGCACGGCAAGCGGCAGCATATCCGCAAGCTCACCGTCCGTGCAGTAAAGATAAGTATGATCAACTCCGAGCAGAGGGAGAAGCATGTCGACAAACGGTCTGTCGCGTGTCGGCTGAAAGCTGTTTGCCTCGAAAAAGGTGTCGTTCTCGGTAAAGTCGAACGAAAACGTGTGCAGCAGCGCACTGCTCTCCCGCATACAGCGCGAGGCGACGGCGGTGATTATGCTCGAATCGAGCCCACCCGAAAGAAAGCTGCAAACCGGCACGTCGGACACCATCTGCCGCCGTATCGCGTCACGGACGAGAGCTCCGATTTTCTGAACGGTCGCCTCGTAACTGTCCTCGTGCGGGCGCGCCCTGAGCGTCCAATACGTTCTTGTCAAAAGTCCGCTTCGGTCGAAAATGACGAAGTGCCCCGGCACGACCTCCCTGACTCCGCGGAAGACGCCGACCCCCGGCGTCCTCGCCGGACCTATCGCGAATATCTCACGGAAGCTGTCGTCATCTGCCTCGGGCAAAACGTCCGGATGCGCGAAGAGCGCCTTCGGCTCCGAACCGAAGACGAGCCCTCCCTCTCGCTCGGCATAAAACAGCGGCTTGACGCCGACTCTGTCGCGGCAGAGCATAAGCCTTTCAAGCTTCCCGTCCCAGACGGCGAAGGAATATATCCCGTTCAGCATTTCGGCGCAGTCCGTGCCGTATTCGATATAGGCGCAGAGGATGACCTCTGTGTCGCACGTCGTCTCGAAAACATATCCTCTGCGTTCAAGCTCCGGCAAAAGCTCGTCGGTATTGTATATCTCCCCGTTATATACGATCACGTATTCGTACCCGCCGACAAATTTGCGCATAGGCTGTATTCCCCCGGAAATATCGCGGATCGACAGCCGCGTATGCGAAAGCCCGACGTGGCGGTCGAGATATTCCCCCGTCTGATCGTGCCCGCGGTGCGCTATCGCCTTTCTCATGTCGACGAGCACGCCCGCCCATCTCGCCCGGCTGTATGTATAGTCTTCATTGAAATTGCAGAACCCCGCAATGCCGCACATAAAAGTACCTCTCATCCGCGCGGAAGTGCTCCGCGCTTATTTTTTCACGGATTCATTATATGCGAAATTCTTCCGGCATGTGTTTTCACATGCTTCACGTGTTTTCACGTGCTTTCTGTGCTTGCCGTGCGGGTTTATAAAAGAACGCGCCGCAGTGTTTGAGCTTCTCGGATATGTTGCTCCATTCGCTCCTTCCGGAGTGGAGAGGCGCTTTACATGAGTATCAAACAACACAAAGCCGACCGCAGCAACAATTATTGCCGCAATATTTTCTGCGTCGTTAAACACACAGCCAGCAAACCTCCCGCGCCTCGTTGGGAGTCGGCGGCGTAATTTTCCCGATAAGCTTATAAATTACGTCCTCGGGCACTCTGTCGGCTCTCCCGGCGTTGCGGCTGAGGTTTTCGGAGAGTTCCGTCTCAAGATAAACGATCCTCGTCCATGCCTTGTAGGAGTGGATGAATTTCAGATTCCTGTTACGTGCCTCCACCGTTAAATTCGTAGCGTTCAAAACGAACGGCTCCCGCCGACGCAGGTATTCTTGCATCTGCCTTTTTGCCTCCTCCGCCACGCGGCCTTGGTTCTCCGTAGGAGATATCTTCAGCGCCCTCCGGATGTTGTCAAGAGAGATCACCGGCATATCCTTGCAGTTTTGAGCTATCCATGTATCTTTTCCGGTCCCGGGGAGACCGGAAAGCATAATAACCGGTCCCCAGCAATCATCAAACAGCGGGTAGTCCGGCGGTACGTTCCGCCCGGAGAGATACGAAAACCGCGTGTGGCTGTCGGGGAACGGATAGGGTCCTGAAAGACAACCCGATTCCTCCGCCAACAGCGCACAGAGGTGTGTGCGCTCCAACTGTTCCGCGATATCGGGACATATTTTCCCCCCAGCGTCCGCCTCCGCAAGAATACAGAGCCTTTCTAAAGAAAAATCCGGTATATTCGTTCCAAGTTCCGAGACAGCGCGGAGCGTCTGTCCGGCGTTTGGATCGTCTATAACATGCACCGGCATGGAGTGGCGGCGGATCAAGGTGCAGACGGTCTCCCGGAAACCGAGTTTCTCCGGTGTGCCGCAAAGCCCCAAGCGCGTCCACATAAACTCTCTGACCATTTTCTCACCTGCTGCGGCGTGACCGGGACTGATATATGTCCCGTTTTCCCACCTTGTGACGCGGATCTTACCCACATCATGAAAAAGTGCGGCGGTAAAAAGAATGCTCCGTCCCCGCTCGTCAAGGCTGCGGAAGGTCTCCAGCCCTGCCAGGACTTCGCAGACCATCTTTGTGTGGGTCCAAACGTCCCCCTCTCCGTGGTAGACGGGGTTTTGCGTTTTTTTCGCCATCTCTCCGGCGTAAAAAGCCAGGTCGGAGCCGGAGATAGCGTCCCAATCGACACGCCATTCAGGTGCTGACGGCGTCAGCGCCGCTATAATTGAAAGACCGTCCATCAGATACCCCTCCCCGGAAGGTGTGGCAAATAGAGATCGCTTATCGGTACTGCCAGCAGATTCGGCACGATGGGGCGGCTCTGCCAGTGGGTATCGGAGATCTGCACCGCCTGATAGAAGGCGGAACGCACAAATTTGAGTCGCTCGGTCACCTGCCCGCCCTCCTCGATTTTGATATACAGTCCTTCCATAAACGTGCTGTCTTCAAAGCTCTGCTTTTCCGGATCAAGCCCCTCCCTCCCGCAGGAATCAATGAAGGAAATTTTCGGGTCATCGCTTATATAACGGGAATGACCGAGATTTTTTAAAAGCGCCTCCCGGTCGGTAAACTCTCCCTCCGCCAACACCGGCACGGAAACAACAGGCAGATCGCGCAGCATCTCACGGCGTGTTTTTGTGTCAAAAAACATCCCTGTCTCCCGGTCGAGAATGTCAAACTCGAGAAAATAGTGCGGGAGCCTGTCATAAAACACCGTGTGCTTGGCATACATCCATTCTCCATACATGATATACCGCGAGCCGAGCACACGGTAAAAAGCCTCTTTGTGGATCTGTGCCCACTGTTTCAGAAGGTTGTAATGCCGCTCTCCCCAGCCGCCGGTAAGATAGCGTCCGCGGCTTTGCAGGAGCAGATTTCCTTCTCCGTCAAAAGAGATCGCCGAATTGGCTCCGTCACACTTTTCCTCCACTACGAGATGACGCCCTGCAATGCAGGAAAAAGGTATCTGGCTGAGATCCTCATCCCCCGGCTGCAGCCGGGACCCCTCCAGATGCGGCGTCCTCGGGTACTTGATGATGTTGTAGTTCATATTAATCTCCATTCTGCCGCGAGCGTCAGCACAAATAGGGATGAAAGAGTGCTGAAAAGCGGCGATTTAGTAACAAATTTGTTGTATACTTTTTTTAGGAAGAAGGCATACTACAACGCACGGTAGGAGGAGTCGTAGATACGCTTCTTGTTGAAAACAGTATATTAATCAGTGTTAGAATCATCTGGTCAAGCACAAATAAGTGGCGCTTTTAAGCCCGAACGCTAAGAATTGTTTTAGCACCTGTTAAATTGTGTGATGATTCAGTCAATGCCTTCTTCCTCACTTTTTTACTTGGGGGAAGAATATGTGAAAGTTGTTTATCCGATTTGCTGTGGAGTAGACATCCACAAAACCTTTTTGATAGGAACCATCGTTTCTACCACCGACGGTATACAGCCGAATTACCAAAAGAAACGCTTTTCCACCTACAATTCAGATCTTCGCCGTTTTGCCGATTGGCACCACCTGAATAATTGTCTTGATGTCTGCATGGAGTCTGCCGGGAAATATTGGGTACCGGTATTCAACATTCTTGAAGAACGCGGGATCCGTGTGACAATTGCAAACCCGAAATGGGTGAAAGCTGTCAAGGGCAACAAGGATGATACCAAAGACTCCAAATGGATCGGTGATCTGTTTCGATTGGGTCTTGTTCCCGGCAGCTTTATTCCGCCGAAGGATATTCGTATTCTTCGTGAATTTACCCGTTACAGATCAAAGCTGGTGTCTATGAAAAGCAGCGAGAAGAATCGTTTTCAAAACGCTTTCACGGTCTGCAATGTGGCTCTTGACTCTGTAGTTTCGGACATGTTTGGCAAATCCGCTACTGCCATTACCGATTATCTAATTTCCGAGGATACCTTCAATCCGGAATACTGCGTTTCTCTTTTACAGCGTTCGCTGAAAAAGAAAGCCGATTCCGTGCTTGAATCCATTGAAGGTTATTCTATTACATCGGAGCAAAGATTGCGTATGCGGATTGTTCGCTCTCACCTAAACTACATTGACAATCTGATTCACGAAGTCGATTCTGCCATCGACACCATAGTGGAAAAACACGAAAGCCTCATTTCGCTTTTGCGCACCATCCCCGGTGTTGACCGTAACTCTGCCATTACGATCATTTCCGAGATCGGCAATGATATGTCACAGTGTGGTTCCTCGAAACGCTTATGCTGTTGGGCGGGGTTGACGCCCGGCAACAACGAATCTGCCGGTAAGAAAAAGTCCGTTCGCATTACTCGTGCCGGAGTTTATCTCAAACCTGCGCTTGTGCAAGTCGCACACGCAGCCGTGAAAGCGACTGACAATTCTTACTACCGTCTCAAATATGAGCAGATTTCTAAACGCAGAGGCAAAAAACGCGCTATTATTGCCATTGCTCGAATGATTCTTACGGCTATCTACCAGATGATGATTACAGGCGAGGTTTGGAATCCTACCGATCTTTTCAAAGTTGATATGCCTGAATCCCTTAAGGAAAAGCAGCTTGCCAAAGCTGTACATCAAGCTACAAAATTCCTTCAAAAGCAGGGTCTTACTGTCTCCTGATTCCTTACTCGTGACTTTAGCTCCGCGATTTCTTGTTTTTTGCGGAGTTCTTTTGTCGTGCTCTTTTTTCTATCCCGCTGTTTTTTCTTTCACGCTATATGTCCTCCTCATCATTTGCATTTATGAGTTATTTCTTACCTTGGTTTGGATATCGTTCTGTTTATTGTCACGCCGCGGAAACGGATATCTTCGTATCAATTGAAGAAAAACAATGATCCGAACCCGGCTCCGACAAGAAACGGGTTCGGATCAAATTGATTTGATGCGGGTAACAGGGGTCGAACCTGCACGGTTTCCCATCGGTTCCTAAGACCGACGCGTCTGCCAATTCCGCCATACCCGCGAATTTTATGAGCGGGTGTGGCGGAATTCTCACGCCACATACCCCGCGGATGCGGGTATGGCGGAATTTCCACGCTACATACCCGCGAACGCATACAGTTTAGCATTAAAAAGGTCATTTGTCAAGTACGGTTTGCCGTGTGTCATGTGTACGGGCGCGTGAATACCATGACAATAGAAAGTTTCCCACCGCCAACTTTCTTACACAAAGGAAAAACGCCGGATGTGCCGGCGTATGAAAGGATAAAAAACATGAAAGAAATGAAAGCCCTCTCCGACACGCGCCCGGGTGAGACCGTCACGGTCATGGAGCTGTTGACAAAAGGTTCAATGCGCCGCAGGCTCATCGACATAGGACTGACCGAAAACACGACTGTCAAATGCGTCGGCACCTCACCGTTCGGCGACCCCTCCGCATACATGATACGCGGCGCCGTCATCGCAATACGGCGCGAGGACTCCGGCACGGTATTAGTCTCGGCGACTTAATTCCGGCGCGGCGACCGGCACCGTCTCAGAGACTTTTTTCCGGGACGCTGAATGCAGCACGAGCACATGGATCCCGTACATCACAAAATACAGCGCCGCCGACTGCACCGAAAACGCGAACAGCGAATAAAACAGAGGCGACCACTCCCGCATTGCGACAAGGAATCCGAGCCCGAACGGGTTGTCGAGATACATGAGATTAGTCCCGAGGATCGGATTCAGCACGGCGGCAACGGCACATGCAGTCCCCGTGAATGCGAAATAGAAAATAAAATCCTTTATGTCCGGCTTATACAGCTTCGTAAGGACAGTGAGCCCAACAAACAGCATCAGCCAGTGATAGAACAGGCTGTGCAGAGACGCCGGGTGCCAGATCGGAAACTTCGGCAGCGACGTCGACGGATAGAATATGAACAAAAAACCGCCTATAACGCAGCCGTAGGAGAGAAAGCAGCGCCCCATCCTCTGAAGGATCCTGTTTTTCGCGAGAGAAAGCCAAGACGCGTAAAGAAAAAGGCTTGAAAAATAGAGCGGTATGTAATCGTCCCCCGGCTGACCGCGCGACACGCGCACAGCGATCTTTATCGCCTCGAGCACGGTCGCCGTCGCCGCCGCGGCGAGCGTCAGCATCTTGATCTGATGCTCGCTTGCATGCCTGAAGATGAACAGCGCCGCCGCCAGAAGTACGAAATATACAAATATGGCGGCAAAGTGTGTCGGCGTGAAAACACCGCAGATCTGATCTTCGGTAAAGCTTATCTGTCCCATTACAATATTATCCCCGATAAATTTCCCGCACCGGGATATTTGTCCGCGCCGTGAGAGCGGGATCTCCGCCCGCGGCGCATTATTTTGCTTTGAAACTGTCCTTCAGCCCGACGATACGGTTGTATGTGTTCGGCTTTTTCGTGTCGCGGATAAAATATCCGAGGCGGACAAACTGGTAGTGAACGCCGTCCGGGTCGTCCGCGACGGAGGGCTCGAGCTTGCAGCCGTGATACGTCACGGCGGAGGTCGGATTCAAATATTCGTCGTACTTTTCGGACGGGACGTCGTTCATATTCGGCTCGGTAAACAGCTTGTCATAATAAACGACGTCGGCATCGTGTGCGTATGCGGCAGAGACCCAGTGTATCGTCCCCTTGACTTTTCTGCCGTCCGCAGGCATACCGCAGCCCGTCTCGATATCCGCCTTACAGTGTACGGCGGCGACGCTGCCGTCATCTTTACGGTCGACGGAGGCGTATTTTACGATGTATGAGCCCATGAGCCGGACTTCCCCGTCCGGCTTTAAGCGGTGGAACTTCGGCGGCGGGTCGAGGGCAAAGTCGTCCTCCTCTATATAGAGCTCGCGCGTGAACGGGACCTTGCGAACCCCCGCGTCGGGGTCGGACGGGTTGTTCGGCAGCTCGAAATATTCCGTCTTATCGACCGGATAGTTGTCGATTATCACCTTGAGCGGGCGGACGACCGCGACACGGCGGGGCGAGGACGCGCCGAGGTCCTCGCGCACGCAGTGCTCGAGCAGCTCGACATCCGCCATCGAATCCGTCTTCGCGACGCCGACTCGGGTGAGAAAATCCTTGACGGCTGCCGCCGTATATCCCCGGCGGCGCAGACCGCAGAGCGTCGGCATGCGCGGATCGTCCCAGCCGTCGACGAGCTTATCCTCGACGAGGCGGCGGAGATACCGCTTCGACATGACCGTATAGGTGAGGTTAAGTCTCGCGAACTCTATCTGGCGCGGCTTCACCTTCATATCGAGGAACGGCGCGACATGGTCGCGCACCCAGTCATAAAGCGGGCGGTGTATCTCATATTCGAGCGAGCAGAGCGAGTGCGTTATTCCCTCGAGGCAGTCCTGTATCGGATGCGCGAAATCGTACATTGGGAATATGCACCACTCCGTCCCCTGCCTGTGATGCTCGATATATCGGATGCGGTAGAGGACCGGGTCGCGCATATTGAAGTTTCCGGAGGCAAGGTCGATCTTCGCGCGGAGCGTATATTTCCCTTCCGGAAACTCTCCCGCCTTCATCCGCTCGAAAAGGTCAAGGCTCTCCTCCGCCGGTCTGTCGCGATAGGGCGATATTGCCGGGTGCGAGAGGTCGCCGCGGTATTCGCCGAACTGCTCCGGAGACAGCTCGCAGACGTATGCGTCTCCCGTTTTGATGAGCTCGCACGCAAGCCTGTATGTCTCTGCGAAATAGTCGGAGCCGTAGTAGAAACGGTCGCCCCAGTCAAAGCCGAGCCAATGTATATCTTCCTTTATCGCGTCGACGTATTCGGTGTCCTCCTTCGCGGGATTCGTGTCGTCCATGCGCAGGTTGCATCGCCCGCCGTACTTTTCGGCTGTGCCGAAATCTATCATCAGCGCTTTACAGTGCCCGATGTGCAGATATCCGTTCGGCTCTGGCGGAAAGCGCGTGTGTATCTCGTCCGCGCGGTACTTGCCGGACGCGATCTCGCCGTCGATTATCTCGTGTATGAAATTTGTGTTCTCAGCCATTTTTGTTTTCCTCCGGGGTCAAATGAGGTCAAAGCCTGTTTATCATGTCGCGGACGCGCGCGGTCGAGCGCTCCGCGCCGAGTATCTGCATGACCGTGTAAAGGTCGGGCGAATTAAGCCTCCCCGTCACGGCGACGCGGATCATCATGCTGACGTCGGCAACGCTGCCGCGGTACGCGTCCGGTGCTGTGCGGTACTCCTTCATATCGGCACAGTAGCCGAGCGGCGCGCAGATCGCCTTTATTTTTTCAAACCACGTTCCGGCATCGTCATTTTTGTCATACGTTTCAAGGAACATCGAGAGCGCCTTTTTTATGTCCGAACGGTCGACCGTGTCGGGGTATTCGTCCTCGGTCGCAAACGTTCCGTCGTAAAACGGCTTCATGTAGTTATAGAGCTCGACCCACGTGCCGTAGTCCTTGCGCGGCTTTTTTCCGCCCCTGCCGATGCTTATTATCGCCCGCGCGTAGTCGGCATTTCCAAGCAGAGGGGCAAATTCGGGGGCGTATGACTCCGCCCATACCCTGAACTGAGCGTACACCTCGTCCGCCGTCATACGGGAGACGACATTCTTCGCAACGTCGTCGAGCTTTTTCATGTCGAAAAGGCAGCCGGACGAGCTCATCTTCTTGACATTGAACGGAAATTCCGTGTAGTCCCTGTCCGGGTTCTGCGCGCGCCATTCCTCGTAGTTCGAGTTCAAAAGCGTCATCACATATTCGATGACGGCGCGCGGGCAGTAGCCGAGGCGGCTGTAATCGTCGAGATTCGCGCCCATGTCGCGCTTGGAGAGTTTTTTCTTCGAGCCGTCCGCGTCCTGGCGCATGATCTGCGAGATGTGGATATATTTCGGAGCCTTCCACCCCATGTATGAAAAGAGCTGCAAATGCTTCGGCAGGCTCGGCAGCCATTCCTCGCCTCTCACGACGTGCGTAGTCCGCATCAGATGGTCGTCGACAACGTGGGCAAAATGGTATGTCGGGATGCCGTCCGATTTTAAAAGCACGACGTCTTCGTCGTTTTCCGGCAGCTCAAGGTCGCCGCGCACAAGGTCATTGACCCTGCGCTTGCGCGTCCCGTCACCTTCCGCGATCGCAAACAGCGCAAACTTGTGCCCGGCGGAGAGCTCGCGCTCGACGTCCTCGATCGTGAAGTTTCTGCGCGCGAGCATCGCCTCGCGGCGCGCCTGTCCGTCCTCTTCCCAATTTACGCTTTTGAGCTCCGCCTTTTTGTCCGCCGTCAAGAGCTCCGAAAGCTCCTCGTCCGTCGAGAAGACGGGATAAGCCCTTCCCTCAGCGACAAGGCGCTTTGCGTACACATGATATATGTCTGCCCGCTTTGACTGCTTGTAGGGACCGTAATCCCCGCGCTCGCCGTCCGCAGTCGCGCCCTCGTCAAAGTTTATGCCGTAGTGTGAGAGCGTCTTCACGAGCGCGCCCGCGGCGCCCTCGACCTCGCGGCGCGCGTCCGTGTCCTCGATGCGCAGATAGAACACGCCGCCGGACTGATGCGCGAGCCGCTCGCCGACAAGCGTCGGGAACAGCCCTCCGAAGTGGACGAACCCAGTCGGGCTCGGCGCGAACCGCGTCACCTTCGCCCCATCCGGGAGCTGTCGCGGCGGATATTTTGCTTCGAGCTCCTCCTCGGTCATCGTTACGTCCGGGAAAAGGAGCTCCGATAAATATTTATAGTCCATTTGTGCTGATTTTATCCTTTCGGTCCGTCGTTTTTGCGGCGGCTGTAATAATATATGATTATATCACGCGCCGCCCTTTTTTTCAACAGTAAATTGTGCATGATTATCTCTGCCGAAAACGCGGTTTCCCACTTGCATTTTGCTCTGAAAAATGGTATATTATATCGTGAAGATGTAAATATGATTTACCGTATCGGAGATTTATCATGCCCTTAAATGTGTTCAGAAAGTCGTTTAAAGGATATAACAGGCGCGACGTTGACGAATATATCGCGGAGATGAACCGCACATTCGTCAAGCAAAGGCGCGATTACGAAAAAAAGATCGAGATCCTTGAGGCGGAAAATACGCTCCTGCGCCGCAGGCACGAGGAGGCGCAGGAGGCGCCGCCGCAGCGGGAGATATCGCAGGTCGCCGCGGTTTCGGACGTCGAGGCGACGGAAAAATCCCGCCGCTACGACGAGATCAGCCGACAGGTCGGAGAGATACTGATGAACGCGAACGCCGAGGCGTCCGTTATCGTCCGCGAGGCGGACGATAAGGTGCGCAGCACGCTGAACGGAACGATGTCGACGCTGCGGGGCGAGCTCACGTCAATGATAGCAAAGCTGAACGAGCTTCTGAAATCTGCGGAGGAAACGCTCGCGGCAGACGACGGGGCGGAGGACGGTGAGGGCGATTGAACATCGGCAAAAAGATCCGCTCCCTGCGGCTTGCGCGCGGAATGACACAGCGCGAGCTCGCGGGAGACGAGATCACGCGGAACATGCTTTCGCGCATCGAGAACGGTGCGGCTCTGCCGTCCATCGGCTCGCTTTTGTACCTTGCCGACAGGCTCGACGTCTCACCCGCGTATTTCTTTGACGAGTCGGAGAAGCCGCAGAGCGAGGTCGAGAGCATGCTTTCATCCCTCTATAACGACGGCGAATACGAGAAGTGCATCTCCGTCGGCTCTTCCCTGCCTGCGTCGGACGTTGGCGGAATGCTCGCGCTTTGCTATCTGAATTTGGCTGTCGGCTCGCTTTTGTCGATGAAAAGTCCGCGTGAGCTCCTTCTCCTTGCGAAAGAAAACTGCGAGCAGTCCGCGGATATTACGGACACCGTATACAACATCGTCATGAGCATATTCCGGTTCTCGGACGAAACGTTCGACTCCGACCCTTATGAGTTTTCGTCGGCGACCCTCCCCTCATACCGCGCGATGGCGGCGAACTTTTATATGTTCCTTCTGTCGAACGCAAAGTTCTGCCGCGACCGTGACGAGCTCAGCCGGAACACACTGTTCGGTCTGCACATCGCCGCCAAGGCGGAAATGTCCGCCGGCAGCTTCGGAGACGCCGCGGACATACTCAAAAAAGCAAAGGACCTGATATCGCGCAGTACCGAACCGATGCTGTCATATATGATCTACGACGACCTTGAGGAATGCTGCACAAAGACGGACGACTACCGCGGCGCGTACGAGGCGGCGCGCGCAAAGCAGAAGATCATGAACATAAGCTGAAAAGGACTCCCCGCAGGGGTCCTTTTTTCCTGCTCCGCACTTCCCGCCGCCCTTGAGATGTCCCCGGGCACGGGTACACAACGTATGGACGGACAGAGCCGCGAAAAACACTGTATTTTGTGTGCTCCCGGGCTTATTCTATTATATAGAATGACGAAATTTGATTCAAAGGACCGAAACATTTGAAAATCCTCTTGAAAATTTCCGCGGAAACGGTATAATATTTTATAATGGGTCAAAATGGGGCGCGAAGAAGAAAAAGACTCCTCCCTGCCGCATTTATCTTATATAAAGACCGGAGGTTATCACATGCAGAAAAAAGATTTCGAGGCGGTCCTTGAGGCGCTCAAGCGCGTCAAGCACAAGTCGACCGCCGCGATCAAAGACTTTCTCTCCGAGCTGGACGCAAAAAACGAAGAGTCCTCACTCGCCGGAAAGCACTTAACGGCAAGAGCGCGGCTTTCCGCTCTCTATGACACGGGCACATTCGTTGAGACGGGGGCTTTCATCAAGCGCCGCCCGACGGAATTTGACTCGGACGCCGTCGGGAATGACGATTTCGAGGGCGTCATCACGGGTTACGGCTCGGTCGGCGGTCGCCTCGTCTACGCTTTCGCGGAGGACTATTACCGCGCCAAGGGCGCTGTCGGCGAGGCACACGCAAGAAAGATCTGCGCGCTCTACGACATGGCGATCAAGAACGGCGCGCCCGTCGTAGGTATATTCGACAGCTGCGGCGCTTACGTGCTCGAGGGCGTTTCGGCGCTCGCGGGGTACGGTCGCGTAATGTCGGCAGTCGCCGCCGCTTCCGGCGTCGTACCGCAGATCGCGGTCATTGCCGGGTCGTGCGTCGGCACGTCCGCCGCTGTCGCCTCCATGTTCGACTTCACCGTCGTCTCCGAGGCTGAAGGTAAATTCTATGTAAACAAGGACAACGCCGAAGAAAACACGGCGTCGGTCTATACCGAGGATGAGATCTCCGCGATATCCTGCGCAAAGGCGCTGCTCGCCTGCCTTCCCGACAACAACTGCGAGGGCACCGTGCGCTCGGACAGCGTGAACATAGCTCCCGCGGACGTCTCCTTCATTTCGTCCGGGAATTACACGGCGGCAGATCTTGTTTCCGCCGTCGCCGACAACGGAAGATATATCGAGCTGACCGGCAGGTACGCGCCGGAGCTCATGACGGCTCTCGCGCATATCGGAGGCACGGCGGTCCTTGTCGTCGCGTCCAATCCCGCCGAGAACGGCGGCGCGCTCACGCCTGCCGCCGCTAAAAAAGCGGCTCACGCCGTCGGCTTTGCCGACAGCTTCAACATCCCCGTCGTCACGCTCGTTGACTCAAAGGGGCTGCCGACCGAGCGTGCAGACTCGGTCAGCTTCGCCTCCGAGCTCGGAAGGCTCGCCGCGACATACGCCTCCGCGTCCTGCGCGAAGATCACGGTCGTCGTAGGTCGCGCTTACGGCGCGGCTTACACGGTGCTCGGCAGCAAGTCCGTCGGCGCCGACGTTGCGCTCGCGCTTTCGACCGCGAAGATCGGCGCGCTTGACGGCGAGGCGGCTGTCGCCCTGCTCTGGGATGAAAAATTCGCGGGCGCCGATGATCCGGCATCCCGCCGCGCCGAGCTCGTCGCCGAGTGGGATTCCACGTTCGGCTCCGCTGTCGAGGCGGCGTACAGGGGTGAGATCGACGACGTCATCCCCGAGGCTGAGCTCAACGCCCGCATCGCATCCGCGCTCGAAATGCTTTCGATGAAGAACGCCGGAGAGGTCGGCAGACGTCACGCAAACCTCCCGCTCTGATCCGAAAGGAGCATAAATGAGAATCGTAAATTTTTTACTTGAAGCCAACGCCGAAGGCTTGAAGGAGCTGCCCACCGTGGGCGAAAAGCTCTCGACAGGTCTTACGGTAATGGCGCTCGGGCTTGCCACCGTTTTCGCGGTCCTCGCGATACTTTGGGTCGTGCTGCTGCTCTTCCGCGTGATATTCTATCACGAGAAAAAAGCGGAGCCGAAAGCGCCGCAGATGCCGCTTCAGGTCCCCGTGACCGTTCCGGCAAAGGCGGAACAGGCGCCCGCCGCCCCCGAGGAGGACAACGGCGCGCTCGTGGCGGCGATAACCGCGGCGATAGCCGCATATACGGAGGGCGACGATGAGTTCGCCTCCGGATTCAGAGTCGTATCATTCAGACGCGCGGAGCACGCCTCCCCGTGGAACAAATCCAAGTAATTTTCGGAAAGGAATAAACCATCATGAAAAAGTATAACGTAACAGTCAACGGCACAGTTTATGAAGTTACGGTCGAGGAGGCCGGAAACGTCGCATCCGCACCCGCAGCACCCGCAGCACCCGCAGCACCCGCACCGGCAGCGGCTCCCGCGAAGGCGGCGACTCCCGCACCCGCTCCGAAGGCGGCTCCCGCAGCTGCTCCGGCAGGCTCGGTCGAAGTAAAGGCGCCGATGCCCGGCAACATCCTGAAGGTCAACGTAAAGGTCGGCGACGCGGTAAAGAAGGGCGACAATCTCTGCGTTCTCGAGGCGATGAAGATGGAAAACGAGATCCTCGCCCCGCAGGACGGCACGGTCGCGGCGGTCGCCGTTTCGAGCGGCGCCTCCGTTTCCACGGGCGACCTGCTCGTCGCGCTCTCATAAGTATCATATTCTCGATTTGATATAATACTTTAAGGAGTGTGACCGGTTTGGAATTCGTAAAAAATTTCGTTGAGACGACGGGATTTTCCCAGCTCATCGCCGACCCGGAGTTTTATAAGACTCTCATCATGTACGTGATAGTCGGCGTGCTCTTCTATCTCGGCGTCGTTAAACAGTTTGAGCCGCTCCTGCTTGTACCTATCGCATTCGGGATGCTGCTCGCAAATCTGCCGGGCGCAGACCTCATCCACATGAAATTCTTCATAAGCGAGGATCCCAACCACACTCTCGTTGAGACGGTCAAAGAGGTCGTCAACGAGGGCGGTCTGCTCGATATACTCTACCTCGGAGTGAAGCTCGGCATTTATCCGTCGCTCATATTCATGGGCGTCGGAGCCATGACAGACTTTTCCCCTCTCATTTCGAATCCCGTCTCGCTGATGATGGGCGCGGGCGCGCAGTTCGGCGTGTTCTTCGCGTTCTTCGGCGCGCTCTTCCTCGGGTTCGCACCCGCGGCGGCTGCGGCAATCGGAATTATCGGCGGCGCAGACGGACCGACGGCGATCCTCGTCACAAAGGAACTCGCCCCCCAGCTGCTCGGCGCTATCGCCATCGCGGCATACAGCTACATGGCGCTCATCCCGTTCATTCAGCCCCCGTTCATGAAGCTTTTGACGACGAAAAAGGAGCGCGCGATAAAGATGTCTACGCTTCGCCCCGTCTCAAAGGTCGAGCTCGTTGTCTTCCCGATCGTCGTCACGCTCGTCGTCACGATGGTCGTTCCGGCGGCAGCGCCTCTTATCGGCTTCTTGATGCTCGGAAACCTCTTCAAGGTCACCGGCGTCACCGACAGGCTCTCAAAGACGGCGCAGAATGAACTCATCAACATCTGCACGATCTTCCTCGGCGTATCCGTCGGAGCGACGGCAAACGCCTCGAATTTCCTCTCCGCGCAGACGCTCGGCATCATCGTCCTCGGTCTTGTTGCGTTCTGCTTCTCGACGATCGGCGGTCTTCTCACAGGAAAGCTGCTCTGCTTCATCACGCGCGGAAAGATCAACCCGCTCATCGGTTCAGCCGGAGTCTCCGCCGTTCCTATGGCGGCGAGAGTTTCACAGACGGTCGGTCAGAAAGAGGACCCGTCGAACTTCCTGCTCATGCACGCCATGGGTCCGAACGTCGCGGGCGTCATCGGCTCCGCCGTCGCCGCGGGCGTTCTGCTTTCGCTCTACGCTCTCTAATCAGTTTGAAAGGAAAAAATCAATATGGCAAAGGTCAAAATTACCGAGACCGTCCTTCGCGACTCGCATCAGTCCCTGATTGCGACGCGTATGACGACGGAAGAAATGCTGCCTATACTCGAAGAGCTTGACAAGGTCGGTTACAACGCCCTCGAAGCATGGGGCGGCGCGACGTTTGATTCGTGCCTCCGCTTCTTAAACGAGGACCCATGGGACAGACTCCGCAAGATCCGTGCAAAAGTCAAGAACACAAAGCTCCAGATGCTGTTCCGCGGTCAGAACATCCTCGGCTACCGCCACTACGCCGACGACGTCGTCGAATATTTCGTTCAGAAGTC
Organism: uncultured Clostridia bacterium; assembly: GCA_947624995.1. GTDB lineage: Bacteria > Bacillota > Clostridia > Oscillospirales > CAG-272 > DTU064. Next base: position 58,512 of record CANQMS010000002.1, on the reverse strand, counting down.
GATTGCAAACGGCATTGACATAATCCGCATTTTCGACGCGCTGAACGATTCGCGCAACCTCAAGACCGCGATCGACGCGACGCGCAAAGAGGGCGGTCACGTGCAGGCTGCGATCAGCTACACGACGAGCCCCGTCCACAATAACGAGTACTTCGCGAACTATGCGAAGGAGCTCGAGGAAATGGGCGCCGACTCGATCTGCATCAAGGATATGGCGGGTCTTCTTCTACCCTATGACGCGTACTCGCTCGTGCGCGCGATAAAGGAAAAGTGCTCGCTCCCCGTTGAGCTGCACACACACTACACGTCCGGCATGGCGTCCATGACGGTGCTCAAAGCCGTCGAGGCGGGCGTTGATATCGTCGACTGCGCGATCTCGCCGATGGCGATGGGCACGTCCCAGCCGCCGACAGAGCCGATCGTCGCCGCGCTCGCGGGGACCGAATATGACACCGGACTCGATCTCACGCAGCTTGACAAGATCAACCGCTATTTCACGCCCCTGCGCGAAAAGTATATCGCATCGGGTCTTCTCGATCCGAAGGTCCTCAAGGTAAACGTCAACACGCTGCTCTATCAGATCCCGGGCGGCATGTACTCGAACCTGATCTCGCAGCTCAAGAACGCGGGCAAGTCCGAGCTTCTGAACGACGTTCTCGAAGAGGTCCCGCGCGTCCGCGCAGACGCCGGATATATCCCGCTCGTCACGCCGACGTCTCAGATCGTCGGCACGCAGGCAGTCATGAACGTCCTGACCGGCGAGCGCTACAAGATGTGTACGAACGAGTTCAAGGGCATTCTCAAGGGAGACTACGGCAGAACGCCGGCACCGATAGATCCCGAATTCCGCCGCTCCATCATCGGTGACGTCGAGCCTAAGACGTACCGCCCGGCGGACGACCTCGAGCCGGAGCTCGACAAGCTCCGCGCCGAGATACCTCAGTACATCGAGCAGGACGAGGACGTCCTCTCGTACGCGCTGTTTGGTCAGGTCGCAACAAAGTTCTTCGAGGCGCGCAAAGCCGCGAAGTACCACCTCGACGCCGACCACGCCGACAAAGAGCTCAAGGTCCATCCGGTATAAGGGTTGGAGAATTTTTGAGTGGGGGGAGAAAAACTTTTTGGAAAAAGTTTTTCTCCCCCCACGCCCCTCTCTTTTCAAAAACTCTTGAAATAGGTTTTTATGTCAGCGGAAGAAGGGACGAGACACTTGAATCGTTCCAATCCGGGAACCACAGGCAACCATGTTCAACAACAGGTGCATGGAAGGGTAAAAACCGCTCCGAATAAACAAAGTCCGCGTCATTTCGCACGCGGACTTTGTTTTATGTAATTGTATCATTGACATCCCATCGCGAGTATCTTTCCGTCCTCGATGACTATCCCCGCCGCACGGTAATTGAATTTCCCCGCGTCCGTGTCAAATGTTACGTCCATTTATTTTCTCCCTCTCCGCGCGCCGACTCTATCCACGCGTCCGCCTCCTCGCGCGTGTGGAAAATGATACCGTCCTTCCCCGCGCCGTACATTTCGAGCAGCTCGTATATGCGCGGGAGCCGGTCACGGCGGAAGTTCTCTATCCATTCGTAAAATTCTGGGTCGAATTCCTCCTCGACCCAAGGCATGTCCTCGCGCACGGTCCCGATACGGTGCCGGACGCCATCGAGGCAAACCTCCGTCGGCAGGTCGAACAGGAACACCGTATCGCACGCTTGGAGACGTACCTCGAGCGTGCGATTGTAGTTTCCGTCGATGATCCATTCGTCCCGCGCAAGTATATCGGCAAGGCGCGCGTCGAATTCCTCGCGCGTAACGTTCGTTCTGTCGGGCAGATGCCAGATCATGTCGAGATAATAAAGCGGCAGCCCCGTGGCGTCGCGGAGCCGCCGCGAAAACGTGGATTTACCCGACCCGGGGCAGCCTATAACTATCGCTTTTTTCATTTTCATCAGCCGTATGTGTCGTAGTCCATACTTACGATGCCGTATATGACCTCGTCCTCGTACCGCCCGTTTTTGAAAAATTGGTCGCGCAAAACTCCCTCTCGCTTCATGCCCGCCTTCTGCATGACACGCCCGGAGGGTATATTTGAACCGAAATGTCCGGCATAAACGCGATGAAGCATAAGCTCCGAAAACGCGTATTCGATCATCGCGCGCGCCGCCTCGGTCGCGTAACCGCGGTTCCAATACTTTTCGCCGATACAATAGCCGAGCTCCGCCGTCGGGGAGTCTTTGACATGAAGCACGAGCGAGGTCGAGCCGTAAAGCGTCCCCGTTTCCCTGTCGGTCACGGCAAAATCATAACAGCTCCTCGATCTGCGCCGCTCCTCGTGCTTTGATATCCACGCCACGGCATCCTCTCTCGTATACGGATACGGCAGTGAAAGCACGCTCTTCTGTATCACGCCCGTCCCGCACATCGCCGCAACGTCGTCCGCGTCGCCGAGCGTGAAAGGGCGCAGGATCAGCCTTTCCGTCATTATCGTTCCGTTTTTGTATTCGTACATATCAGCTGCCTTTTTCTTCTTTCTCGGGTGCCGTCGCGGCAGCCGTGCCGCCGTCCGCAAAATCACTGTTCTGCGTGAAGCCGTCCGCCTTCATCATCTGTTCGAGGACGTTTATGTCCGTTGTAACGTCGAGCGTGTCCGACTCGAACAGCTTGTCGAGCTGCGTTTTATATCCGTCTATGAGCATGTCGAGCGTTTCCTCGATGTTCCTCATCCCCGTGTCGATGTTCTCGCCGCGGACGCCCTGCTCTTCAAAATACGCATAGGAATTCAAGAGCTTCAGCGTTGTCGGCAGATAATATGAAAGGAACATGTCGAGCTGCCCTTCCATTTCCGGCTTTTCTTCGACAAGGCGGAAAATTTTTCGCGTCAATGACTCTATCGTGTCGATCTTCTCGGAAACCGTCTCGTTGTCTATATCGTCGTTCAGCTCGCGGATGCGGTGGAGGATCTTTTCGTGCTCCGACATCTCCGCCTTGATTTCTTCCTTCGTCTTCGGCGCGGTCTTCTCTTCCGACGGCTTGCCCTTGCGGCTGTCCGCCTCCGCCTCCGCCCTCGCGCTTTTGAAAAGGATCAGATATCCGAGCCCGCGGTCGATCACCGCCTCACCCGGCAAAAGCCCCTTCGACTGCATATAGTGCAGGTCCTTTATTACGCGCGCGGTCGAAACGTCCGCCATTTCGGCAAGCTTCTCAATCGAGTAAAACCGCTCGCCGTGAAGCGCGGAAAGATAACTTATGACCCGGTAGTCGCGCGATTTATAAAACTGCCGGAAAAGATACAGCACCGCCGAGATGCTCGACGATATCATCGCCGCCATTATATTGCCGGCGGCACCGCCGAGCCCCATCGCCGGGATGAGCGACAGGGCGACGAGGAACAGTATCGCGCTGATCCCGAGCGATATGCCCATGAACACCGTCGACAGCACTGTCGCCGCCGACCGCCTGAAGCCTTTCGGGCGTGGCTGCGCCGGCGCCTGCGTCTGCCCGACCGTATAGCCGACCCTCGGTCTGCCGTAACCGGTGTAGGATGTACCGTTTCCCTGCGGGACGCTGTACTGCGTATTTCCCGTATTCCCTGTATTTGCTGTACTCCCCGTATTCCCTGTGCTTGTCTTATTCTTTACATAGCTGTAATGGTACGTTGTACCGTTCGGTCCCTCGGCGTCCTGTGATGAAGTTCTGTAATTTGTAAATCTGCCGTATGCGCCGCCCGTGCCGCTCTGACCGGACGGTGTGCCGCTCTGCGCGGATGCTCCGTAATAACTTTGCTGCCCCGCAGGGTTCCCGTTCTGCTGCCACTGCCGGTTCTGCTGTCCCTGATTCCCCTGCTGATCCACCCGAATCTGCTGCTGGTACGTCTGCTTCTTTTTATAATCGCTGTTCATCCCCTTGAGGATCGCGAGCACAACGCCCACCGGCCACGCGCCGAATATGAAACACAGCACAATGACAAACGTCGGGACGTCTATTCCCCTCATGTGCTCACCCTCCTTTCTGCCAATCTCCCTATGAATTAAAATGCTTTTCTATGACGCCGCACATTTCATGTATGGCGCGCGTCCCCGCTTCTTCGGAGATCTCCGACTCCATGTAGTCTATCTGCTCGATCGCGTCAGTCGCCGTGTTGATCGCGTTTTCGGCGACTTTTCCGGCGACCGTGTCCCTCGCCTCGCGCGGCGTGTCCGTTACCCTGTTTCCCATCCCGCGCGACCTGTACGACGCCATCATCGTCGTGTATGCGAACCGTATGCGCTCCTCCGTCGTTCCGAGGGCATTCAGCTTTGACATAAAATCTCTGAACCCGTACGTGGTCGGCGGCACTTTCCGCCCGTACTCGTTTATATCCGCGCGCTGGAGCTTTATCTCCTCGTCGCGGTAGTTCATGATCGTGACTTCCTCTTCCTGAGCGCCGAATCTGTTAAAATGCCATGCGTTCATGAAAAACATGAAAAGCTCGGAGAACCATTCCTTTACCGCGGCAGAGAAGCGCCTCATCACTTTTGTGCCTCTCGTTATAATAAACGCGATGCCGCCGATGAACAGCAGGATGAACAGGATGAACAGGAGCCGCTCGCCCAAAGGCTCGCCGCCCAGCAGCTTTATCATGTCGTCGTTCGCTTCATCGACGTCGGCATAGTAGCCGTCAAATCCCTGACTTTCCGCTCTTTTGTTCAGAGATGCCGCAAGAACGATTGCCGCTATGAATCTCAGGATCTTCGATATTCCGACAACGATCGCGGACATGACAAGCAGGATCAGCAAAAACAGAAGGGCGATAAACAGCATCAGCTTCAGATTGTAGATCCTCCCCTTGCCGTTTATCGCCGTCAGGGTATCGGAAACGCTGCGCTGAATATGCGTCTGGTTCAGGACGATAAATGAGCAGAAGGCAAAAACGGTGAGGAACACCGCCATCGGCGCCGAATCTCTGTTGAAATAGAGACTGACCAAAAACACGATCCAGAAGGCGGGGACGAACGCGAACATGCTGCGCAGCGAAATGATCCTGTGCGCCGGATAAAACCACAAAACGACGCCCGAACAGAATCCGACAAATGTCAGCCCCGAAAGGATGAACGGAATGAGCGAGTTTTCGGTGTAAACGATCTCGGGCACCGATCTTGAAGCGTAGAGCAGCAATAGATCATACAGCTTATACGTCAGGACAGCAAGCACAGCTCCCAGCGTGATCGGAAAAACCGCGCGCCGCACGTTGAAGGGGTCCTCGTACTCCTCATACCCTGTTTCGTCCGAATAGCCCACACGTGTTTCACGCCTGCCCGACACGATCATTACGGAAAGCGCCTCGACACCGTATCCCGCAAAGCTGAGAAGGAGCATGATCGGCCACATAATGAACGCTGCATTTCCGAAAAAAAGATACAGTACGTCCGCGATGACGGTGCTGACCGCGATAACGGAGAGCAGCTTGAATATTTTATTATACTTTCTGCGTTTTTTGTCAGCCGCAAAAGACACAAGACACCCTCCTTCCGTTTACGGATCCCGCAAAAACTGCTGTTTTTATTCTATCATATATGCGCATTTCGCGTCAAGATATGTCAGTCGAAATGCGTTTTATAGTAAACCTCGACGTCGGGCGGGATGACCCACGCATTCCGGTTCGAGGTCGTGACGTAAAAAATGACGTTCACGCCCTCACGCCGCATCTCATCGTGAAAAACTATCATCCTCTCGCTGATGTAAGCCGAGATCACGATCAGATTGCCGGACTCGGCGAACACGTCCTTGTGTTCGAGAACGAAATCGAGCATCCTCTCGACCGGGCAGGACATCTCCGTTTTTATCGCGGCGAGCACCCGCAGCGCCGTTATCATGTCGCGCTTGCCCTCATATGCGGGCGTGAACAGGATGTCGTATCCGACTCCGTCCGCATCGGCTCTCATCTCCTCGGAGACCGCCTCGGGCGGCGTGTTCGAAATGATACGCACGGGAACGTTCTCGGCGGAGATCCGGTCGAGGATCGAGGCACAGACCGTTATCGCGAGCTCGATGCTCGCGGGGTCGCTCGGCAGCGTTTCGCTGCGCTCTATATCACGCGAATTCATGTTCAGCATGATATTGAAGCGGTGGCGGCGGGTATAGCTCTCCCTGTTGACCATTAGCCTGCCGTGCGCGGCAGTCGATTTCCAGTTGATCCTGTTCATCGGATCGTGAGCCGTGTAATCGCGCGTCCCCTCGATAAGAAGCGGGTCCGAGAGGAGACTGTGATTCGTTATGACGTCTCCGCTGTGATAGTATGACGATGTGAAATGCGCGTCGAGATCGACCGGGCGCGGCAGCACGACGACGGTATTTTCCGGTCTCGGCTCGCACGCGAACCCCTTCGAGATCGGGTTCATGCCGAAAAGGTCGTTCGCAACGACGACGGCTCCGCCGACCGAGTAAACCCCGCGCGTCTTGCAGTTGACGCGCCAGCGGCGGCGGACCTTTTCCCGGCTCTTTAAGACAAACACGGAGACGACATGGGGCTGCATTTTATCCGTCGGCTTGCCGTGATCGTACTCGGTTATCCGGAACAGAAGCCCCTGCGGCAGAGAGGTGTCGACCTTTGCGTACGGCAAGGGCAGCGTTTTTTCGTTCGTTATCTCTTCGTATATAAATATATCCTCGCCCTCAAACGCTTCCTCGGTGCTGAGTTTGACTTTATAATCAATGCTGTCAAACGTCTTTTTTGAAAAGAGCCGCGCCTGACCGATATAAATTATAAGAAGAGTTGCAAGTATAGCTATGAACAGCATACGGACTTCCCGGATGTCACGCGACGGGAACGGGGACGGTGTCCAGGATATATTCGATGATGTTGGCGTTTGACTCCGTCAGCCTTATGGTCCCCTGCGAACGTGAGATAATGCGGTGAGACAGGACCGGGACCGCGACCGCTTTTACGTCATCCGGCAGGACGTAGTCGCGCCCGTCCGTCGCCGCCCACGCCTGAGATGCGCGCATAAGCGCGAGCGTCCCCCTCGGGCTGACGCCGAGGCGGATCCTGTCCGATTCGCGCGTCACGGAAACGATGTCGACGATATACTGCTTTACGAGCGCGCTGACCTTGATCCCTCTGACGGCTTCCTGCGCCGCGACGATGTCCTCCCTGCCGCATACGGCGCCGAGCCGGTCGAGCGGGGAGACGAGCGTGTACTCGTTGAGCACGGAGAGCTCGTTTTTGCGGTCCGGGTACCCGAGGGCGAGCTTCATCAAAAATCTGTCCGTCTGCGCCTCCGGCAGCGGGAAAGTTCCCTGAGACTCGATCGGGTTCTCCGTCGCTATTACAAAGAACGGGGGCTTCAGCTTATATGTGACCCCGTCTACCGTCGCCTGCGCCTCACCCATACATTCGAGCAGCGCGGACTGCGTGCGCGGCGTCGTACGGTTTATCTCGTCTGCGATCAGTATGTTCGTGAATACGGGACCCGGGCGGAAGATGAACTCGTTCTCCTTCTGTGAGAAAAAGTTGATCCCCGTCAGATCGGACGGCAGCAGGTCCGGTGTGAACTGGACGCGCTTGAAGTCCGCCGATATCGACTTTGCGAGCGCCTTTGCAAGCGTTGTTTTCCCCGTGCCGGGTATATCGTCAAGCAGCACGTGACCCGCGGAGAGAAGCGCCGTCACTATATATCTGATCTCCCTGTCCTTTCCGTATATAACGCTGCCTATATTCCCGATTATCTTTCCCGAAAGCTCCGCAATCCCGGCGTTATCCATTTCTTCCTCCGCTGTTCCGCACCGTATAAACACGGTGATCCTTATTTTGCCATAAGTATAGCATACAATCACGCGACTGTCAAGTATATTCCTAAAACTTTTTAGAGCAATTTATCGTTCTTATATGGAAAATTATGAACTAAATATGAACTGAAGCGAAAAACTTAATAGAAATTTAACTTGACTTCCTCTCTCCGACCAAATATAATTTAAGATGCGCGCGATTTGCGCACACATGACTGAAAAAAGGAGAAAAGCCGGTTTTGACGGAGCTTTTTGACATTCCGCAGCAGGTGAAGGCTGCGCTCGATGCCAAGGGGATCTCATATGACACGGTCGAGATCGCTGCGAAAACGGACCTCGACCGGGACTGCGTTCCCTGCGACAACTACATATTCGTGACGGACAGCGAGATGGTCATCCTCGGCGGCTCCATGACAGCCGTTCCGCCGAAGGCGCCGCCGTGGCGGCGTCCGCGGACGGACCGCGGATTTGAAGAGCTGTCATACTGCTATCACGAGCTTTCGCAGTTCGACAGATTCGACGTGGAGGAGATGCTCTCTTCCGCGCGCATCGTCGCGCACGTTAAGCCGACGGCGGACGGCCTTCCCTACACGATCCTGATCGCAAATCTGTCGAACACTTTCAAATCGGAGGCGTATAAACTCGTCCGCCTGCTGAACGTCAGGCTCGGCAAGGAAAACGCCTCGGACACGGAATTTCACACGTACGAGGACGACGACAAAAAAGAGGAGCTGTTCTGCCCGAAATGCGGCAAAAGATATGCTGACCCTGAGCGGAAGATCTGCCCGCGCTGCATGGATAAGGTGCATATCCTCAAACGCTTTTCCGGCTTTTTCCTCCGGTATAAGGCGGAGCTGCTGCTCGTCTTCCTGACGCTGCTTCTGACGAGCGGGCTCGGCGTCCTCTCCCCGTATATTTCGAGCGGTTTTTACTACGACAAGGTCTTGACCGAGGGCGGAGAGTTCTACGGGCAGCTCATGCTCGTCATCGGCATTATATTTGCGACGCGCGTCGTCTCGATGCTCGTCACGATGCTTAACAGCTATATCACCTCCGTCGTTGCCGCGAAGGTGACGTACGATCTGAAAAAGGAGATCTTTCACTCCATCGAACGGCTGTCGATCAGCTATTTCACGAACAGGCAGACAGGCGGTCTCATGACGCAGGTCAACCGCGACGCGAATAATATATACCGCTTTTTCTGCGATACCGTTCCCTATTTCCTCGTCAACATCTTCCAGATCATAGGCGTTCTGATCATAATGCTGATATTCAACTGGAGGCTCACGCTCATATCGTTCATCACCGTCCCGCTCATGGCTTTTTTGATGAAAAAGCTGTTCGACAAGATGGACAAGTTCCATGCAAAGCGCTTTTCGGCGGCACGCTCCATGAATTCTCTGCTCTCCGATGTCCTGACGGGCATCCGGGTCGTCAAGGCGTTTTCAAAGGAAGATGAAGAAAGCGCGCGCTTCGAGGCGCGCAACAGGCGCGTTGCCGAGGCGGATAAGAAAGCCTCCGTATATAACACGACTGCGTTCCCGATAGTCAATTTTCTTCTCTTCATCGGAAACATTATCGTGCTCGGAGCCGGCGGCTGGATGGTCATAACGAATACGGACGGCACGTTCACCTACGGGCTTCTGATGACGTTCATCGCGTACATGAACATGATATACAGCCCGATGGGCTTCTTCATAGACGTCGTCTACACGATGACCGACAGCCTCAATTCAATGAACCGCCTCTCCGAGATCATGGACGCGATACCCGACGTCGTCGAGAGCGAGCACCCCGTCTCCATCGGCGAGGCGAAGGGGCACGTCGAGTTCTCCAACATCGAATTCTCGTACGAGAAAAACCGCAAGATCATCGACGGCATCAGCTTTGACATCGAGCCGGGAAAGATGATCGGCATCGTCGGTCACACGGGCGCCGGCAAGTCGACGCTCGCTAACCTTCTGATCCGCCTGTACGACGTCATCTCCGGCGAGATCAGGATAGACGGCGTGAACGTCCGCGACATCCCGTTCTCCGACCTGCGTCGGAACATCGCGATAGTCTCGCAGGAGACGTATCTTTTCATGGGTACGATCAAGGAGAACATCCGCTACGCGGTGCCGGACGCGACCGATCTTGACGTCATGACGGCGGCAAAGCTCGCCGGGGCGCACGACTTCATCGTGAAGCTCCCGGACGGGTATGACACAATGATCGGCTTCGGCTACAAGGACCTCTCCGGAGGCGAGCGCCAGCGCATCTCCATCGCCCGCGCGATACTCTTAAATCCGCGCATCCTCATCATGGACGAGGCAACGGCGGCAATGGACACCCAGACCGAGCGGCAGATACAGACGGCGCTCGAACGGCTTATAAAGGGGCGCACGACGATAATGATCGCGCACCGCCTCTCTACCCTGCGCGACGCAGACCACCTGATCGTCATCGAGAACGGGAAAATGCCCGAATTCGGCACGCACGCTGAGCTCATAAAGAAGAAGGGCATTTACTACGGGCTTTACAGGATGCAGCTCGAAGCGCTGCGGAACATAGGCATACAAGAGTAACAAGAATAAAAAGAATAACACGAACAAAAATAAAGGAGGGCTGCCAACATGCCTGAGCTTAAAACGACGGCGCTTTCGGACGTTGTGTCCGTCACATATATAAATAAGGAAAACGCCGTTTTCCGCCGCGAGGGCGACTTTCTCTCCCTCCGCGTGACTCTGCCCGAGGAAGAAGGGATCGACGGGGAGATGACAGGCGGCGAAAAATACTACGAGCGCATTTATCTGCACCGTTCTTTCCCGTACGAGCATCCGTACAGGTATATATCGGTGCTCGACCGTGACAGCGTCGAGATCGGCATCATCTCCGACATCGACGAGTTCGGCGGCGAGACTGCCGCCATGCTGCGCGCAGAGCTTGACAGAAAATATTTTGCCCCGGTAATAAAAAAGATACTCTCCGTCAAGGAGAGATACGGTTATTCTTACTGGGAGGTCATCGCGGATGACGGGCGCCGCCTCTCCTTCACGATGCGGGACACGTTCCGCTCGATACTCAAGGTAACGCCGGAGCACGTATTCCTCACCGACAATGACTCAAACAGATACGAGATCAAAAACACCGAGGAGCTCGACCGGAAGAGCTATAAGCGCATCGAGCTATATCTCTGATGCTGCCGCTTGCAAAACCCGCAAAAAATGAAAGGAGGGCATGAGTGTGAGTGAACGGACAGAGCTTACTTCGCGCCTCTGCCGAATAAATGACGGCGTTTCGCCGGACGACGTGATCGTCGCGTTTGCGTTTGACCTTATGCCGGAGGGAAATCTGCCCGTTGACGGCTTTGTCGCCGTCACGGCGTCCCACGTATATGTTTACGAGGACGACAGGCTGGCTGCCGATTTTGACTCTGAGAAGATAAGCGAATATATTTTCACGAACGGCGTCGGCTGCGTGTTCGCTGAGATCGTTTACGGAGGAGAGCACATGCTGCTCTGCCGCGCGACTATGGGTCACCGCGACCTGATCGCGTCTGTCGTGTGGCAGCTCAACCGCCGACGTGAGCGCGGAACATACAGCTACGCATATGAGGACGACGTCGACGTAAAATGCCCGAACTGTGGGCGCAGGTACCCGCCCGGGTCCCACGTCTGCCCGCACTGCACTGCAAAGTCGGGGTATTTCAAACGCATATGGGAGATCGCGAAGCCTTACAGGTACTTCATTTTCTTCTCGATCGCCATGTACTTTGTTTCCGCCGGCGTCCAGCTTCTCCCGGCGTATATAAACAAGATCCTCATAGACGACTACATCCGAGCCGACAACGCATTTGAACTTTCGCAGACAGCCGAATTCATCATCGGCTTTCTCGGCGTCATACTTTCCCTGCTCGGCGTCAATGTGCTGATCCGCCTGCTCGGGATCGTCCGCGGGCTCACGCTTATCGAGGCGGGCACGCGTATGATGGTCGCGCTGCGCGGGATGGTTTTTGACAAGATCCAGCGGCTCTCCGTATCGAAAATATCGAAGCGCACGGCGGGCGAGCTGATGAACCGCGTCACGGACGACACGAACCAGCTCCAGAATTTCATCATGAACGACATCGGCGGATTTGTCGAGCAGATCCTGATCTTTCTCGCCGTCTCCGTCATAATCATTTCATATGACTGGCGCCTCGCCGTCCTGATACTTATCCCCGTCCCGATAGTTATCGCGGCGAACAGGTTGTTCCACCAGTTCATGCGCCGCGTTTTCCACCGCCAGTGGGTCATGAACTCGCGCGCGAACACGATCCTGCACGATATTTTCAGCGGCATACGCGTCGTAAAAGCGTTCGGCATGGAGCACCGCGAAATGGAGCGCTACGACCGCGCGACGCGCGACGAATGCAGCGCGCAGATCAAGGCGGAGACATTCTTCGCGAAATTCTCACCGATGATGAGCTTCCTGATGGGAATCGGTGAATTCTTCCTTCTCTACTATGTCGGCGCGAAGATACTCTCAAAGGAAATGACGCTCGGCGATATGCAGCTTTTCACGACTTATGTCTCGATAATTTACGGACCGCTTCGCTGGCTGTCGAACTTCCCGCGCCGCTATGAGCGGACGATGACGAGCATCGTCAAGATCTTCGATATTATCGACGAGGACGTCGACGTCGACGACAAGGAGAATGCCGTCGAGCTCGATATCAAGGGCAGGATCGAATTTTCCGACGTTTCGTTCGGTTATGACAGCGGGAACAACGTCCTGCACGGGATAGACCTGACAGTCGAGCCCGGGGACTTTGTCGGCATCGTCGGGCGGTCCGGCGTCGGCAAATCGACGCTCATAAACCTTGTCATGCGTCTCTACGACGTCGACGAAGGCTCGATAAAGATAGACGGCGTCGACATCCGCGACATATCGCAGTCCTCGCTGCGCTCGCAGATAGGCGTCGTCCTGCAGGAGACGTTCCTCTTCTCAGGCACCATATACGAGAATATCGCATACGCGAAGCCGACGGCGACACGCGACGAGGTGCTCGCCGCGGCGAAGCTCGCGGGCGCACATTCATTCATAATGAAAATGCCCGATGCATACAACACGCGCGTCGGTGAGCGCGGACACACGCTCTCCGGCGGCGAGCGCCAGCGCATCGCGATAGCGCGCGCGCTGCTCCACGATCCGCGCATCCTCATCCTCGACGAGGCGACCGCATCTCTCGACACGGAAACGGAAAAGCAGATACAGGACGCACTCGCGACCCTCTCGAAGAACCGTACAACACTCGCAATAGCGCACCGCCTCTCTACGCTGCGCAACGCGACAAAGCTCATCGTCCTCGACAAGGGCACCGTTGCCGAGGTCGGCACACACGACGAGCTGATGCGCCGCCGCGGGATATACTACGGTCTTGTCATGGCACAGCGCCAGATGTCAAGAATGTCAACAGGAGCATAACGGGCACGGCGGAACCGAAAATAATACGGGGGAAGACCTTTCATCGGACGGTCTTCCCCCGCTTTTTCGGGATCATGCTTTTTTCTATATCACTATGTCTTTGTCTTTATTCTTCAGCCGCGGCGGCGCGATGACGTCATTCCGACTGCGGCGGATATGAGCGCTGCGACCGCGAGCGCATAAACGCCGCTGCCCGTCGCGGGGGACGTCGACTGAGGCGGCGTGACTGACGGCTCCGCCGCAACGTTTACGATACACACGGGCGGTATGAGAGTCACGGAATCGGAGACGGCGCTGACAATGTGCCTTCCCTCTTTTGTGATCCTGACCGTCGCCTTTCCTTCCGTATCCGTCGTGACGTCCGTCTTAACGCCGTCTACGGTGATGACGGCGCCCTCAACGGGAGAGGTGACGGGAGCCCAGTTCTCGTCGTAACCGGATGCCTTGAGCGTGAGCGTTACCTCCGACTCGTCCGTCTCGGTCACATCAAAATAGGAATATGTATCGGAGAAGTTCTTTGTGTCCGTGTAGACGTACGCATATATGTGATCCCCCGCCTTGATCTCGTCCGCAAGGCTCATCGCCGACACGTCGTTGACGCAGTAGCCGTAGCCGCTGCCGTTTTCGACGCCCCAAAGCTTTGTCAGCGACAGACCGTAATCCGTCTCTGCGGAGCCGTATCCGGCGGCGGCGCCGCCCTCGTATTTTTTATCGTGCGCGGAGATCAGCGCGTCGTTAACGGTCAGCTTTCCATCCCCGTCCGCGTCTGTGAGCGCGACCTCCTCGCGTGCGAGCATGAGCTCCCCGTTCGCTATCGTGACATAAACCTCCGCGGCACCATCGCCCTTGCTGCCCTCGTCCGCAGACAGCGGGAGCGCGAACGTGAAGAGCGATGTCACGGTAAATATCGCCGCCGCTGCCGCTGCCAATGTTTTTACTTTTTTCACTTCAAACTTTCCTTTCCTGTTTTTCTATATATCGGCAAAACACCGTTATATGCTCCTATCGTTTTCGCTTTCCCCGCCTGACTTTTTCTCTTCCCTCCGCCGCCTTTTTGCCGCGGCGCGCTTCTCACGGTTGCGCTCGATCCTGTCAAACGGGCGGGACGGCTTCAGTCCGGCAGCTTCGAGCGCACGGGGCCACGGTCCGAGATGCGCCTTTATCGCCTCGACCTCGCGGTCCGTGAAGTCGGAGCGGCGCGGATACCGCGTCTCTCCGTCCGCCGCAAGCCGCGCCGCGGCGTCCCGCAGAAGCGCTTTTGCGTCTTCGGCGCCGTATTTCTCTTTTTCCATAAAAAAAGCGCCCCCAAAACGGCGACACGTGGAGATCATATTCGGCTCTCTTTAAAACGGTATGACAACAAAACCCGCGCCAAAGAGCGGAACACAAAAACTCACGGTGCCGCTCTTCATTGCCCAAAAGCATGGATACCGATATTCATCGCTGCGGCAAGTATTCCGACTTACGGGGATGACCCCGATCACGGTAATGACAGTTGCGACGGATTTTCACCGAACTTCCCTCTATGCCGATCCTTTTCAGATCAGGCAGCCGAGCGATGCTTTTCTTTGCATATATATATGTTAGCACATTTCCCGCCCCGTGTCAAGTTTTTTCCGCAAAGTGCGATTTTTTATTTCCGAAATCATCCGCAAAGCGCGCTTTTTTGCCCGAACGCAGAAAACCGCGCCGAGGGGCGCGGTTTTACGTTCGGTTCCGACCGGACGTGCTTTTTATTCTTCGTCGGCGTTTTCCCAGTTGTGCCAAACTTCGGAGACATCGTCGTTGTCCTCGAGCATTTCGAGCAGCGTGCTCATGTTCTTGATGTCTTCCTCGTCCGTGAGCGTGACGTAGCTCGTAGGTACCATTTCCCTGTCGGCGGACACTATAGGATATCCCTTTGCTTCGAGCGTTTCGCGGACGAACGTGAGATCGTTCTCCTCCGTCGATATCTCAAAACACTCCTCGTCGGCGACGAAATCCGTCGCTCCGGCTTCGAGCGCGTCTTCCATCAGCGCATCTTCATCGACCGGCTTCGGCTTTGTGCCGCGGGGCGCCTTCGCATCCGGTTCGATCTCCTTCGCCACGACGACAAGTCCGCGGCTCTGGAACATATAGCTGACGCATCCCGTCGTCCCCATGTTTCCGCCGTATTTATCAAAATAGTGGCGGACGTCGGACGCCGTGCGGTTGCGGTTGTCGGTCGCTGTCTCAACGATCACGGCGACCCCGGAGGGACCGTAGCCCTCGTATGTCACTTCCTCGTAGACGGTGCCGTCCTCGCCGGACGCCTTCTTGAGCGTGCGCTCGATGTTGTCGTTCGGGACGTTGTTCGCCTTGGCTTTTGCAATGAGGTCGCGGAGCTTCCCGTTTGAAGCCGGATCCGCGCCGCCCTCACGCACCGCGATGGCGATCTCTTTGCCGATCTTGGTGAAGATCTTCGCGCGCTGCGCGTCGGTCTTCTCCTTCTTGTGCATTATGTTTTTCCATTTGCTGTGTCCTGACATACTGTCCTCCGGTTATAGATATATGTGAAGAATTATATTTTTTCGGTCTTTTTTATGCAGATCAGTGAAAGCGCGCGCCCGAGCACCGAGTTCACCGCCGACGTGAGCGCGAGTCTTGACGATCTGACAGACGCATCCTCGGCGTTCAGTATCGGGCAGTCGTGATAGAAGCGGTTGAAGTCCGCGCACACGTCAAGGATATATCTCGTGACGACGGACGGCTCGTAGTCGTGTACGGCGCTTCTCACGACCTCGCCGAACCGGCAGAGCGTGACAAGAAGCTGCCGCTCTTCCTCCGTCGTGATGCTGCCGCACGCGGGCACGACCCCGTCCTCCTCGGCGCGCCGCTTTATGCTGCACGTCCGAGCGTACGTATACATGGCGTAAGGACCCGTGTTCCCGTCGAAATTGAGCGCATCCTCCATCGAAAAGCTCATATCGCGTATACGGTTGTTCAAAAGATAGTGGAAGACGACGGCGCCGACGCCGACCGCCTCCGCGATGGAGCGCTTCTCCTCTCCCTCAAGCGACGGATTTTTGACGGAGATAATATCCGACACTTTTTCGATCGCAGTATTGAAGAGATCGCGCAGAAGGATCACGTTGCCGGTTCTCGTAGCAAGCTTTTCTCCGCCGATGCTGACCATGCCGTACGGCACGTGGACGAGCTTGTCATACCACGGATATCCCATCAGCTCGACGACGCGGAACCACTGCGCAAAGTGCAGACTCTGCGCCGCAGCTGTCACGTATATGCATTTATCGAAATTGTACGTCCTCGCCCTGTAAACGGCGGCGGCTATGTCGCGCGTCGGATAGAGCGTCGAGCCGTCGGAGCGCAGGATAAGGCACGGCGGCATATTGTATTCGGAAAGATCGACGATGGACGCGCCGTCATCCAGCTTTAAAAGCCCCTTTTCGCGCAGAAGCTCGACCTGCTCCGGCATTTTGTCCGTGTAGAAGCTCTCGCCGGCGTAGCTGTCGAACTCGATCCCGAGCTGCTTATATGTGATATTGTATTCCTTAAAGCTGACGTCGATGAACCAGCGCCAGAGCGCGAGGTCCTCCGGGTCGTCCTCTTCGAGCTTGTGAAACTCCGCCCGAGCCTCATCCTCGAGCGCAGGATTCTTTTCTGCCTCAGCATGGAACCTGACGTACAGCGCGACGAGCTCGTCAACGCCGCCCGCCTCGATCTGTTCCCTGTCGCCCCACTTGCGGTAGGCAACGATCATCTTGCCGAACTGCGTCCCCCAGTCGCCGAGGTGGTTGATCCCGACGCATTTATAGCCGCAGAACTCGTGCAGCTTTTTGAGCGAGTGACCGATGACGGTCGAGCCCAGGTGCCCGATATGAAACGGCTTCGCGACGTTCGGCGAAGAATAGTCGAGCACGACCGTCTTCCCGGCGCCGTCGTTGTTTCCGCCGTAGTCCTCGCCCTTCTCCATAATCTCGGGAAGCACGTTCGAGGTGAGATATTCCTCCGCGATGCGGAAATTAAGGTATCCTCCGACAACGGAACATGACGCCGTATCGCTGAGCGCGCCGGTGTCTGCAATATCGTCCGCTATTGCAGAGGCAATCTTCGGCGGCGCCATGCGCAGCTCACGGCTGAAGCGGAAGCACGGGAGCGCAAGGTCTCCCATCGCGCGGTCGGGCGGATATTCAAGATATGAAGCGACGGTCTCCGCGGAAAGCAGGGAGGTCGGCGAAAGCTTCTTCACCGACGCGACGCACGCCTCGGATATCAGTTCTTTTATATTCGTCATATTCGGCATCTCGTCAAAGGGTCCTCCCGGGAAAGTCTCAGTCGTGGGTTATTTTCATCTGCATCTGCTGCTCTGCAAGATGCTCGTTGTGCTTGTCCACGCGCGCGTGTATCTTCGCCGCCGGGTCGAGCAGCTCGCTGATCGTCGCGTCCTGATTGAGCGTGTCGATAATGCTTGCGACATATTTGCACATATTGACCTCGGAATACCACGGGCGACTGAGGAGCTCATCGGTGCGGTATATCAGGTTAGTCGTAAAAATGCGCGTGAATATCCCATCTTCATACGCGCGGTCGAAGGCGGCAAGTCCGTTGCAGAACAGACCGAAAGTGCAGAACACATATACGTGCGCTGCGCCCTTCGCCTTGAGCTGCTGGCAAACGTCTATCATCGAGTCGCCGGAGGCGATCATGTCTTCAACGACGATGACGTCCATGCCGCGTATATCGCGCCCGAGGTATTCGTGCGCAAGGATCGGGTTGCGCCCGTTGACTATCTTTGTGAAGTCGCGGCGCTTGTAGAACATGCCGAGGTCTATGCCGAGCACGGAGCTGTAATATATCGAGCGCGACATCGCGCCCTCGTCCGGCGACACGAGCATTATATCGTCGGGGGAGAGAGAAATATCGGGGAATTCGCGGAGCAGCGCCTTGATCATCTGATAATTCGGATGGACATCCTCAAATCCGGAGAGGGGTATCGCGTTCTGGACCCTCGGGTCGTGTGCATCGAACGTGATTATGTTCGAAACACCGATGTTGACAAGCTCGTTGAGCGCCATCGCGCAGTCGAGCGATTCGCGCGAGGTGCGCTTGTGCTGCCTGCCCTCGTACAGCATCGGCATTATGACCGAAACGCGGTGCGCCTTTCCTCCGATAGCGCCGATTATGCGCTTCAGGTCTTGAAAATGATCGTCCGGGCTCATTCTCGTTTCGACGCCGAACATTTTATATGTAACGCCGTAGTTGAACATGTCGGATATTATGTAGACGTCGTGCCCTCTCAGGGATTCGTATATGAGTCCTTTTCCCTCTCCCGAACCGAATCTCGGGCAATCCGTCTTGACGATATAGCCGGAGCGCTCGTTCTCCGTTCCTTTTCGCCATGTCGCGATCCAGTCATCGACTTCCGCGGTGAATTTTTCGCACCCTTTCATGCCGATGAGGCTGAGTTCTCCGTTGATACAAGCGTTCATGTCCAATCCCCTCCGAAGGATATTCTGTTGTAAGGCGGCGAATGCCGGACCGGGTGCCCGGAGCTTGCCGCCGAAGGACCGAAAATGTCTGTGAAACGGCTCTCACAGGTGAAAAAACGGTCCCCGACCATAGTGGTACGTTTATATTATAACACAAAAACGTCAAAAGGAAAATATCTTGTCATAACAAAAAGACGATTTTATGTTTTCTATATAATATCGGTTGCACATTCACGATATTTTTGATATAATATACACAAACATACAGTAAAAGGAATTTCTTTTATGGCGGCAAAATACACGAGATTCTTCTGCGTCAAGCTTATCCTCATTCTTTTTGCCTCGGCGGCGGCAACTCTTTTGGCTTTTCTCTTCTCGCTGACGCTCCCCGAGAATACGGACGCGTCGTTCCGCGCCGTTTTAACGGGCGCCGTCCCGTCACTTATGTTCTTTGCTTTTATATACAGCTTTGAATCAAAGATCAAAACTCCGGATGGCACCGCCCTCACTCCGGCTTATTTTCTGAAATTCACGCTGAAGGAGACCTCGGTCTATTTTGTATTTGAGCTGCTGCCCTATACGGTCACCGCGCTGTGCGGGCTGCCCGAAAACGGCTTTTTGAGGACCGTTCTTATTCCGCACGTCTCGCCCGTGCCGCTCGGGGTCCCGCTCCCCCTCTCATATGTTATTTTCGTGCTGATATATGCCGCGCTGTCGTTTGCAGCACACCTCATACGCTCGAAAAAGCCGCAGACGGCTGCCGCGCCGCCTCTCACGGGCGGAGATGATGCGGCGCAGTCCGACGTGCCGGGTATGCCGAATGTTCAGGCGGAGGACGGCGAGGAAACGGAGAAAGCGGAGGAGGCGGACGGTGAAAATTAAACTGCCTGCCCCGCTCTTCCGCGACCCGCTCTACGACAGCCCGACAGACCCCGTAATCATATGGAACGAGCGGGAGTCCTGCTGGTTCCTCTTCTACACGCAGAGGCGCTCGTCCGAGTTCGGGATCGGCGTCTCGACGGTACACGGCACGGACATAGGCATCGCGACGTCCGCGGACGGGGCGCGCTGGCTGTACCGCGGAACGGCGGAGGGGCTTCGGTTCGAGCACGGGCACAACACATTCTGGGCACCGGAGATCATCCGCGCCGGGGGCGAATATCATATGTATTGCAGCTATGTCCGTGGCATCCCGACGGACTGGAACTGGGAGCGGCAGATCGTTCACTATGTCTCGGGCGACCTTTGGTCCTGGCGCTTCTGCGGGATAATTCCGCTTTCATCGGACAGGGTCATCGACGCGTGCGTATATGAGATCGAAGACGGTCTATATAAGATGTGGTACAAAAACGAACGCGGCGGCAGCCATACGAACGCCGCCGTCAGCCGCGACCTTTATAATTGGGAGGTCACGGGACCCGAGATCACGGACTGCTCCCACGAGGGTCCGAACGTATTCCGCTTCGGCGGGATCAACTGGATGATAACAGATACATGGCACGGTCAGGCGGTATATTCCTCGCCCGACTTCACACACTGGACGCGGCAGCACGGCGACCTGCTCACGAAAAACGGCATCCGCCCGTTTGACTACGGCGTCGGTCATCACGCAGACGTGCTCGTCCGCAAAGATCGCGCATATATTGTATATTTCACGCATCCGTACCGCTCAAACGCGGACAATGTTTCACCGATTGAGGATAAATCGCTCGAGCTGCGGACAGCCGTCGAGATCGCGGAGCTTTCATTTGACGGCGAGCGGCTGCTCTGCGACCGCGACGCGGACGTTTACTGGGACGCTTGATCCCGCCTCTCCGACGATATAACGGTCAGTATTCCGTGATCGACGCGGAACCGGACCTCACATCCCGCAAACGAAAAGCCGTATACCCTTTCCGAGTCGTCCTGATATGACGGGCGCGGGTCAAGTGACAGCGCGCCTTTGAGCGCCTGCCTTTTTTCCTCCGGAACTGCGTCAAGGCTGCCGTCCGGCACGGCGACGCGGAGGACCCTCTCCGGCGCCGCATCCGCGAACCCGCCGACGGCGTCGGGATGACAGTCAAACGCGGGAAGGTACGGTTTTATATCGTATATCGGCGTTCCGTCGAGCAGGTCGGCTCCGCCGACTATGAGCGACGGCGCGTCCGAATGATCCGTGTCTATGCCGAGCAGCCGGACGGACGAAAGCCCTATCGGATTCGGTCTGTACGGTGAGCGCGTCGCGAAAACGCCGACTCTTTTGTTGCCGCCGAGCCGCGGCGGGCGAACCGTTGGGCTCCAGCCCTCATTCATCGTCTCGGAAAACTCCCATATGAGCCATATGTGCGAAAAGCCGCCGAGCCCGCGCAGAGCCTCCTCCCGCCTGTATTCGGGCAGGAAAACGACTCTCGCCAAAGCCTCCGGAACAAGTCCGCTCTGCCTCGGTATGCCGAATTTTTCTCCGTAATCCGAACGTATATACGCTATCGGTCTCATTGCCTCAAACCCCGGGTGATCGGAATTTTTCAAATTTCTCATGCTCAATTATACATGGTGCGGCAAAGAAAAACAATCGCTAAAACGGTGTTGTCAATGAAAAAATTTCATTTTTCCCCCACATGCTTTATATGCGGTCTCGTTTTATCCGCTGCCGCCGCTCTCTTTATCGCGGCGCGCCCGGTCAGCGCCGCCGAGGGCAGGAAAAGCGCGGAGGTCAGCGGCATTCCGACCGTGCGCATCGAGCTTGACGGCGGCGACGCTGCATTCCGCGCCGTCTCCGCAGACAAGCTCCACGAGGAGCCCGGCAAGCTTAATATGACCGACGTGAACGGAGATGTAATCTACTCGGGCGCGCTTGAAAAATTCCGCGGGCACGGATTCACGTCGTTTGTCCCGTCGCGGGACCTGAATTACAAAAATTCATATAATATCAAGCTCGGGGAAAAGGCGGAGCTCATCCCCGGCGCGGGAAAAATAAAAAAATGGGTCCTGCTCGCCCCGCGCCGCTTTGACGGCTCGCGCGACAGCACGGGGCTCTCTCAGCTCTCGGCGTTTATGACATATTCCGAGCTTGTCGGTGACGAATACTTCGAGATCAAGGGAGAATATGTCGATCTCTATGTAAACGGGGACTACCGCGGCGTCTATATCCTCTGCGAGCGCATGAATGACGGAGGGGCGATAGACATCAGCGACCTTGAAAAATCGGTAAGCGGCGGTGGCTGGCTGACGACGGTGGCGGCAGATGAGAGCGATGAGGTGATCGGGCTCGGCGTGCAGCAGTATACGTATACGGACGGCGCGTACATATCCCCGGACGAGGACATAACGGGCGGGTACGTGCTCGAGGTCATGTTCGATATGTACGAAGGCTGCGGCTTTAAAACGGCGGGCGGAGTATATTTCAGCATAAAGTCGCCCGAGGTCTGCACACAGGAGATGGTGCAGTACATCGCCTCCGAGGTGCAGGAATTCGAAAACGCGCTTTTCTCCGAGACGGGATATAATGGGCGCGGTGTACACTACACCGAATATGCGGACATAAAGAGCCTTGCGGACACGGTGCTCGTCTACGCGTTCTACAGCAACTTCGAATACTTCCGCACGAGCACATACATATACAAGGACGCAGACGGAAAAGCTCACGACAAACTGACGTTCGGTCCCGTTTGGGATTTCGAGACGACGTCGTGGGAGCTTTCGAATTCGACAACGTTTTTCGACACGACGTTCACATATTACAACGCCCAGCAGTTCATATGGTCCGAGCATCTGTGGCGCCGCGGGGATTTCATGGCTGAAATGTTCCGCGAGAACGTGCGGATGAAGGAAATACTCGGCTCGGTCGCCTCCGAGCTTTCCGATGCCGTCGAGGCGGCGTCGCCGTCGTGGGAGGCGGACTGCGGTCGCTGGGGCGGCGAATATGACAGCGCCGCCCGCGAATACATATCCGCGATAGAAAAAAGAAAAGGCTTCTGGTACGGCACACTGTGGGGTGACGCGAATCTTTTGTATCTCGACATCATCCCGGAGGTGGGCGAGGACGGGACGGTAACGCTCTCGGCGGACGTCGGCGGTGAGTCAGAGGGGTTCAGATGGTACACCGTGGACAAATCCGCGCCGGAACGCCCGGTTCCGCTGCCGGAATTCGACGGTTCCCCATCTGTCAGCGTCCCGTCTGACGGGAAAATATATTTCTGCGCGACAACGGGACTGAACAACGCATATTTTCCGGGAACTTTCGGCGAGGTGTTTTCGTCACAGTATGTGACGATGTGCTCTTCTCCCGTCCGGGCGGATGCGGAAGAACTCGCGCCGCCGGAGACCGAGCCTGTGACCGACGCCCCGGCAGCTGCGCCTGCCGGCTGCGGCTCGTCTTTGGGAGCCGCGCCTATACTGTTGTCTCTTGCCGCTGCCGCGACAGTGATAATAAAGAAAAAGTCAAAATGAAAAGGGGACGGAAAATGGAGTACCGCCAAATGACAAACATCGGGGAGAAGACCTCCCTGCTCGGCTTCGGCTGTATGAGATTCACATCGGATGCCGAAGGAAAGATCGACAGACCGAAAGCATACGCGCTGATCGACCGCGCGTATCACGCCGGGGTCAATTACTTTGACACCGCTTACGTTTATCTCGGCGGAGAAAGCGAGAAGATCCTCGGCGAGGCGCTGTCAAAGTATCCGCGCAACAGCTACCGCGTCGCAACGAAGCTGCCCTGCTGGGACCTGAAGACTCCCGAGGACGCGGAACGCCTCTTTGAAGAGCAGCTCTCGCGGCTCGGCATGGACTACGTCGACTTTTATCTTCTGCACGCGATGAACCGCGGCATATTTGACAAAATCGCCGGGCTCGGCATAATAGAACTCTGCGAAAAATGGAAGGCGGAAGGAAAAATACGCCATCTCGGCTTTTCCTTCCACGACAGTTACGACGCCTTCGAGCATATCATAAACTATCGCAAATGGGACTTCTGCCAGATACAGTATAACTACATGGACGAGAACGACCAGGCGTCAAGGCGCGGTGTCGACCTCTGTCAAAGGCTGAACATTCCGCTCGTCGTGATGGAGCCGATAAAGGGAGGAACGCTCGCAAGGCTCCCCGACGACGCCATGGCGCCGCTGCGCGAAATAGACCCCGAGGCGTCCGCCTCCTCCTGGGCGCTGCGCTGGGTCGGTACGCATGACGCCGTCAAGGTCATCCTCTCCGGCATGAACGAGTCCCTGCAGCTCGAAGACAATCTCCGCACGTTCGAAAGCTTCAAGCCCCTAAACGAGGCGGAGCTCGCCGCCGTCGCCGAGACAAAGCGCATCATACTCTCGCGCGTCCGCAACGGCTGCACGGGCTGCCGCTACTGTATGCCGTGCCCCGGCGGCGTCGATATCCCGCGCATTTTCTCGATATGGAACCACTACGCAAGGTATGAAAATCCGGGAACTGCGCGCGACTACCGCCGCATGAAGCCGGAGACAAAGGCGGACGTCTGCCTTGAGTGCGGCGCGTGCGAGTCGAAGTGCCCGCAGGGCATCCACGTCATAGAAGACCTCAAGCGCGCGAAAAAGGAGCTCGAATCACTGTGAACATGAAGGTATACGAGAGATTTCTCGACTACGTTTCTTACCCGACAACGTCAAAGGAAGACTCGGACACATGCCCGAGCACGGACTGCCAGCTCGCGCTCGCACACCGTCTGTACGACGAGCTTACCTCCCTCGGGCTTTCCGACGTGAGGCTCGATGAGTACGGTTACGTCTATGCCGTGCTGCCGGCGACGGAGGGCGTAAAGGCGCCGACGATCGGTTTTATCGCGCACATGGACACTTCGGACGCGTGCCCCGGCGAGGGGATAAATCCGCAGATCGTGATCTATTCCGGCGGCGACGTACTTCTGAACGATGAAGAGATGATCCTCATGAGGCGCGACGACCATCCGGTCCTCGACCTGTTCCGCGGCGAATGTCTTGTGACCTCGGACGGCACGACCCTGCTCGGCTGCGACGACAAGGCGGGTATCGCCGAGATCGTCACGGCGGTTGAGGAGCTGATCGAGTCCGGCGTGCCGCACGGGAAAGTTGTGATAGGCTTCACCCCGGACGAGGAGATCGGCAGAGGCGCCGACCGCTTCGACGTTGCCGGCTTCGGCGCGGACTTCGCGTACACGGTTGACGGCGGGCTCGCGGGCGAGCTCGAATATGAGAGCTTCAACGCCGCAGCGGCAAAGGTGAAGATAACGGGAATCTCAATGCACCCGGGCTCTGCAAAGGGCAAGATGAAAAACGCCGCGTCCATCGCGGCGCACTTCGCCGCATTGCTGCCACCGGACGAGGTCCCCGAAAAGACCGAGGGGCGCGAAGGCTTTTTCCACCTATGCTCCCTCACGGCTACCGTCGAGCGCGCGGAGATGTCATACATAATCCGGGACCACTCAAAAGAGATATTCGAGCGCCGCAAGGCGCAGTTCAGGGCTGCCGTCGACGAGCTGAACCGCGAGTACGGGAACGTCGCCGAGTGTACGGTCACCGACTCGTACTACAACATGGGTGATGTACTCCGCCTGCCCGAAAACGCCGGGGTGATAGACCTCGCGCACCGCGCTATGAGCGAGCTCGGGCTCGAGCTATGCGACATACCGATACGCGGCGGCACCGACGGCGCGCGCCTCTCGTATATGGGGCTTCCCTGCCCGAATCTGCCGTCCGGCGGCGTCAACGGTCACTCGCGGTTCGAATTCACCTCGATCGGTCAGCTCAACACGTGCTGCGAGATAATCAAGCGTATCATAACAGACGCCGTCGTCTGATCCGTTTGCATCCCGGCGCTGCCGCATAATTCAAAAACACGGTCCGCAGTCTCGCACTGCTCCGAAAAATGCCGCCCGGGCGGTCGTCCGGCGGCATTTTTGTGCTTTCTGCCGCACACATTTTTTGCTCACGGATTGACAAACCGCCCGGGGGATTATATAATATACAAGGTGTGTAAACCGATCCGAGGGGGCGCTTTTAAGGATGAAAAAAACAGCGGAAATATTCAATATCCAGCGCTTTTCCGTACACGACGGGGACGGGATAAGAACGACCGTGTTTTTCTCCGGCTGTCCGCTCCGCTGCCTCTGGTGCCACAATCCGGAGGGGATGATGTTTGCGCGCAGGCTTTTGTATCACAGCGAAAAATGCGTCGGCTGCGGCAGATGCGTCAGCGCCTGCCCCGCAGGCGCGAACAGCATGGCGCCGGACGGGCGCGCGGTCACCGACAGGGCGCGCTGCACCTCCTGCGGCAAGTGCGTCCCTATGTGCCTCGCAGAGGCTCGCGCCGTCGCCGGCACGGCGCGCACGGTCGACGAAATTGTCCGGATCTGCGTATCCGACCGCATGTTTTACGAGGAATCGGGCGGCGGCGTCACGCTTTCGGGCGGCGAGGTCATGGCGCAGGACACGGACTTTCTCCTGTCTCTGCTCCGCGCGCTCGACGGAGAGGGGATATCGGTCAACATCGACACGTGCGGACACGTTCCTTATGAAAAGCTTTACGCTGTCATGCCGTATGTCGACACGTTCCTATATGACATAAAATCTGCGGACGACGAAAAGCACACGCGCTTCACCGGCGTCGGCAACGCGCTCATACTTGAAAATCTCCGCCGACTGTCAGGGGACGGCGCGAAAATATACATACGCGTCCCCGTCATAGCGCCCGGAGATGAAGACACGGGATTTGACGGCGCAAACTTTACGGACGGCGATATCGAGTCGCTGACACGCGTGCTCGGCGGGATAAAGTACAGCCGCGTCTGCCTTCTGCCCTATCACAACACGGGCGAATACAAATGTGTCTCGCTCGGGATGAAGCCGCGGCGATTTTCGGCGCCGACAAAGGACGACCTTGAAAGAATAAAAAACACGCTCGCGCGCGCCGGGGTCACCCCCGTCGTCACAGGCGGGTAAAAATACAGTTGCGGAGGACGGTAAATATGACCGACAGAGTTGCAAGGCTGAGAAAGATAAGCACGGAGACTACGCCGACGATATCAATGGAGCGGGCGAAATATTTTACGGAAGCGTATAAAAAATGGGAGGGCTCAGTCTCGGTCCCGGAGATGCGCGCGCTCGCGCTGCGGCACTATATGGAGCACCGCACCCTCTATATCGAGCCGGGCGAGCTCATCGTCGGTGAAAAAGGCGACCGCCCGCAGGCGGCGCCGACGTTCCCCGAGCTCTGCTGTCACACGGTCGAGGACCTCAAAATAATGAACGACCGCGAGATCATCTTTTTCAAAAATACCGAGGAGCAGCGAAAGTGGCACGAGGAGGAGGTGATCCCGTACTGGGAGAACCGTTCGATACGCCACCGCATTCTCGAAGCGATGTCGGACGAGTGGCGCGACGCTTACGCCGCCGGTATTTTCACGGAATTCATGGAGCAGCGCGGTCCCGGTCACACAGTCTGCTCGGACAAGATATACAACAAGGGCTTTTCCGACTATAAGCGCGACATAGCCGAGGCGATATCAAAGCTCGACTACCGGCATGACCCCGAGGCGTACCGACGCCGCGAGGAGCTGTCCGCGATGAGCATCGCCTGCGACGCTATAATAACGCTCGGCAGAAGGTACGGCGAGCTCGCTCTGTCGCTCGCGGAAAGTGAGACGGACGAGGACCGCAAGGCGGACCTTCTCCGGATTGCGGAAAACTGCTCCGTCGTCCCCGAGTTCGCGCCTCAGACGTTCCATCAGGCGCTCCAGATGTACTGGTTCGTCCACCTGTGCGTGACGAGCGAGCTCAATCCGTGGGACGCGTACTCCCCCGGCAGGCTCGACCAGCACGTCTACCCGTTCTACCGCCGCGACGTCGAGGCGGGGATCCTCGACAGAGACGGCGCGCTCGAGCTGCTCGAATGCCTGTGGGTCAAATTCAACAACCAGCCCGCGCCGCCGAAGGTCGGCGTCACGCTGAAGGAGAGCGGCACCTACACGGATTTCGCAAATATAAATACGGGCGGCATCACGCCGGATGGCGAGGACGGCGTCAATCCCGTTTCGTACCTGATCCTCGACTGCATGGACGA
Source organism: uncultured Clostridia bacterium (assembly GCA_947624995.1). Taxonomy (GTDB): domain Bacteria; phylum Bacillota; class Clostridia; order Oscillospirales; family CAG-272; genus DTU064. Next base: position 30,790 of record CANQMS010000002.1, on the reverse strand, counting down.
AATGAAGCTCTTACAGCCGAGCTCGAACGTGCAGATCAGCCGCAAAACGCCTAACAAATTTCTCCTGCGCGCGTGCGAGATCGCGTCAAAGGGGTGGGGGCAGCCCGCGTTCTACAACACCGAGGCGATTATACAGGAGCTTCTCGGCGCCGGAAAATCGCTCGCGGACGCGCGCCGCGGCGGGACGAGCGGCTGCGTTGAAACGGGCGCCTTCGGCAATGAGGCTTATATTCTGACCGGGTACTTCAACATTCCGAAAATACTTGAGCTGACGCTCTATAACGGCTACGACCACTACACCGGCAAAAAAATCGGTCTTTCGCTCGGTGAACCCGAGGACTTTGACTCGTATGAAAAGCTGTATTCGGCGTTCTGTCGCCAGATGGAGCATTTTATAGACATAAAGATCACGGGCAGCGCCAAGATCGAGCGCATATACGCCGACTATATGCCGGTCCCGTTCCTCTCCATCATAACAAACGACTGCATCGCCACGGGCAAGGACTATAACGCCGGCGGCGCGCGGTACAACACCTCGTACATTCAGGGCGTCGGCATCGGCACGATAACGGACTCGCTTTCCTCGATAAAGCACCACGTCTACGAAAACGGCGACTTCACGCTGCGCGAACTGACGGACGCGATGGAGGCGAACTTTGTCGGGTACGAGGACATGTACCACACGATACGCACCGCGACCCCGTTCTACGGAAATGACGACGACCGCGCGGACGATATAATGAAAGAAGTCTTCGACTTCTATCAGCGCACGGTCACCGGATGTCCGAACGTCCGCGGCGGCGAGTACCGCGTCAATATGCTGCCGACGACGTGCCACGTCTACTTCGGCGAAGTCATGACGTCGTCGCCAAACGGCAGGCTTGCGGGAAAGCCCGTCTCCGAGGGCATCTCTCCCGACAAGGGCGCGGACACGCACGGTCCGACAGCCGTCATCCGCTCCTGCGCAAAGATGGACCATCTGCGCACGGGCGGCACGCTGCTCAATCAGAAGTTCACCCCTGCCGTCCTCGCGGGTGAGAACGGAAAGAAGAACCTCGCCGCGCTGATCCGCTCGTATTTCGCGATGGACGGACATCACATCCAGTTCAACGTGATCGACAGGCAGACGCTGCTTGACGCGCAGGCGCACCCGGAGGAATACCGCGACCTCATCGTCCGCGTCGCCGGATATTCCGACCACTTCAGGAACCTTTCCCGCGCGCTCCAGGACGAAATAATCGAGCGCACGGAGCAGTCATTCGAATGAGCGAATACAAAACGGAGCTTCACTGTCACAGCGTACACGTCAGCACCTGCGCACACGCGACTCACGAGGAAATAGTCGAAAAATACGTTGCCGCCGGGTATACGACGGTCGTGTCGACCGAGCACATAAACCCGTGGACTTTCCCGCGCGAGCTTGAAGAAGGAACGTGGAAGGCGCGGTGTGACTATTTTTGCGACGCTTACGAGCACTTCCGCCGCGTCGCCGACGGACGTTTGCACGTCCTGCTCGGCGCGGAAATACGCTTTATGCGGGAAAACAACAGCGATTATCTCGTATACGGTCTTTCGCCCGAGTTTCTTTACGAGCTCGGCGACCCGCGGCAGATGCGCGGCGGCATTGACGCGCTCTCGCGAACGGTGCGCGAGCACGGCTGCATGATATTTCAGGCGCACCCGTTCAGACCGACGATGATGGTCACGGACCCGCGCCTGCTCGACGGGATAGAAGTCGCGAATATGTCCCCGTGGCATGAGTCGCACAACGATATCGCCGCGGCGTGGGCAGCCGCGACCGGGCTGCGCGGCATCTCCGGTACGGATTTTCACGATCCCGAGCACGAGCCGCGCGGCGGCATAATAACGTCCGCGCCGATCACAAGCAATAAAGAGCTCATTTCTGTCCTGCGTTCGGGAGAATATGAGCTGATCGAATAAAAGCGCACGGCTCAGGTTTTTGAAATTAAATAAAGTTACAGCGAAAAGGCGCGGTTTTAATAAGCCGCGCCTTACTTTTACCTCAGATATTCCGCGAAAAAGCTCTCCAGCCTGTCAAACGGGATCGCGTTCTTACCGCCGCCGTCATAGAGGTCGGTGTGAACGGCGCCCGGGATAATAAGGAGCTCCTTGTTGTCCTTATACTTGCTGTCCTTCGTCATTGCGGCATAGGCGTCCTTCCCGAAATAGAGGGAGTGCGCCTTCTCACCGTGCATTATCATAACGGCGCTGCGTATCTCATTTGAGTATTTCAGGATCGGCTGATTCATGAACGATTCGCAGCCGATAACATTCCAGCCGCCGTTTGAGTTCAGCGAGCGGGTGTGATATCCGCGCGCAGTCTTGTAGTAATCGTAATAATCCTTTACGAAGAACGGCGCGTCCTCCGGCAAGGGATCGACGACACCGCCGCCGAGCGCATATTCGCCTGTTTCGAGGTCGCGGAGCCTTTGCGCGCACATCGCCTCCTTTTTCCGATAGCGGTCCTCCTCGCTGTCCTCGCTGTCGAAATATCCGTTTGCGTTCACCCTTGTCATATCGTACATCGTAGACGCCACCGTCGCCTTGATCCTCGTATCGAGCGCCGCCGCATTCAGCGCCATGCCGCCCCAGCCGCAGATCCCGATGATGCCGATTCTCTCCCGGTCGACCGATTCATGCATTGACAAAAAATCGACCGCCGCCATAAAATCCTCCGTATTTATGTCGGGCGACGCCATATATCGGACATTCCCGCCGCTCTCCCCCGTGAACGAGGGATCAAATGCGACAGTCAAAAAGCCCCTCTTTGCCATCGTCTGCGCATAAAGCCCGGCGCACTGCTCCTTGACCGCGCCGAAAGGTCCGCAAACGGCGATCGCCGGGAGCTTCCCGTTCCTGTTCTTCGGCATATACACGTCTGCCGCAAGCGTGATGCCGTATCTGTTCACAAACGTTGCTTTTTCGTGCTCGACGTCCTCGCTTTTCGGAAACGTCTTGTCCCACTCATACGTCAGGTTAAGGTTCTCTTTTTTCATCGCGGTTCTTATGTCCTTTCATATAACTTCATATACAGTGTACCACCTTGACATCTTCTTCGCCAATAGTTATAATGAATATCGTGATATTCTGTTTCGGAATATCACGACTCATGCGGAGGATATTGTATGGAAATTCGTGCTCTCAGATACTTTCTTGCCGTCGCGAGAGAAGAAAACATGACAAAGGCGGCGGAGCTTCTTCATGTTACGCAGCCGACGCTGTCAAAAACGGTGCGTGCGCTGGAGGACGAGCTCGGTAAAAACCTGTTCACGCGCCACAGCTTCAGTATTTCGCTGACCGAGGAGGGGATGCTCCTTCGCGACCGCGCGGAGGACCTCGTCACAATGGCGGACAAAATCGAAAAGGAATTTTTGTCGCTCGGTGACATCACCGGCGGCGAGCTCTTTTTGGGGCTCGCCGAGTCGTATCAGATACGCTACCTTGCGAGGGAGATCAAAAAGCTTAAAAGCATCTGTCCGGGACTCAACTATCACATTACGAGCGGGGACACCGAGCAGGTCACCGAAAAACTCGACAAAGGACTGCTCGATTTTGCCGTTTTATGCGACACGCCGGACGTTCGGAAATACGGGTACATCCCGTTTCCGGAGGCGGATATATGGGGTGTGGTGATGCAGTGCGGCTCTCCGCTCGCAAAAAAAGAGTCCGTCACCGCGGAGGACCTTGTCGGTGTGCCGCTTTTTTCCTCGGAACAGGGGTGGAAAAACGACATTGCAAAGTGGTGCGGCGAACGCATAAACTCGCTTCATCTGGAGGGCACATTCCGGCTCGCCTATAACGGCTCCGTTTTTGTGAAGGAAGGTCTCGGCTGCCAGCTTACATTTGCCGGTTTAGTCAACACCTCCCCCGGGAGCGGTCTCGTCTTCCGCCCGCTCTCACCGAAGCTCGAGACAAGGCTCTTTCTCATCTGGAACAGATATCAGACCTTTACGCCGATCGCGGAACGGTTCCTTTCGCAGATCGGAAAAAGTTTTGCGGAATATGATGTATAAACGCCCCGGCAGCTTTTTTGATGCTGACACATATTCCTTTACTGCTGTAAAAAACCGGCGGCACAGAGAGCGTTTTTTGCTCTCTGTGCCGCCGGTTTCGTTATGTGCGCGTGTGTTTTTTACCACTTTACGTACTGCTTATAGTCGCTGACCGACACACCGGGGCAATACGCGCGGATCATGGAGAGGTAATCGACGTTCATCTTCGCCAGATCGTAAAGACCCCACTGCGAAAGACCGACGCCGTGACCCCATCCCTTTCCGACGAAGATGAAGTTGTCCGGGCTGCTCGCCTTCATCGTATTTTTTACGATGTACTCGTCGTGCCCGTCGCCCGGCTGCACATCCGTGACGGTGTCCGCCGAAACTATGCCGGAGGACGTCGCAATGTTCATACTTCCGCTCGGCGTATAGTCATATGTGCCGCTGCCGGTCACGACCTTGACTCCGTTAAACTCGAACGTGTCCGTACCGCTGCCTGTGATTATTGAGAACAGACTGTTCGGAGCCGCAGCGGTCACCGCGTGTACGGTTTTGGACGGCGGGACCGTCTTTGTGTACGTCGTATACTCGACCAAGCCCTTGCCGACGACAAAGTTCGCGCTTTTAACGTATTTTGACAGCTTGAGCTGAACGTCCTGACACTTTTTTATGACTACCGAGTTTCCGTATATATCCGTTATCGTTATGGAGCAGACATACGTGGAAACGTCGTTCGACGTTTCGTCTATCCTTATGTCGGCGACGGAATCCCTCAGCTTTGTATAGCCCTTGCTGTTAAGATACTTGCAGAGATCTGACGGAGATACCTCCGCGGTCCAGAATGCGTTCGCATGGTGGAGATAGTCCTCCCACGGTGTCTCGACGCCGTGCAGCCACGGCAGATCGGCGACCCATACGTCGTTTACATCCGCCGTGCAGTCTCCGGTGCTCGAGCTGTAATACATCGCGGCAAGCTTTCCGTCATACGTCGTGACGAGTCCTTTCGTCGAATTGACCGCTTCCCTGACCGTATCATTTACGCGCCCGGCGCCTCCGTACACCTGACAGTTCGCCGTCGCGCATATGTTGAACCCCTCGCTCCAATGGTTGCCCATGCTGTTGACGATGAACGTACGGGCAAGAATCGCAAACGCCTTTTGCGTTTCAAGGGGCCACGAATTGGAGATCTCCTCCGTTATAACGCCCATGACATACCGCTCAAGCGGGGCTACCGTTATGACCTCAATGCGTTCCGTGCCGCTTACGGTATTGCGCTTGAAAACGAACACGCCGTCGTAGAGGTTGTTGTTGTACATCGTGAGGTACGCTTCGGTGCCGTCCTTATTGTCGATCGCGTCGACGGCGAGAAACTCCGTTTTACCGAAGTCGTATTCGAAAAGCGCCTTCTTCGATGCGTGATCTATCAGATACGTACCCGTCGCGCTCGGCGATTTTACGGAGAGCGAATATCCAGGCAGGCGCGCCTGCACCTCAGATATCGCGCCGTTCGCGTCGTTCGAGGACAAAAAGCTGCCCACTCTTATTCTGTATGTGCCGTTTATGTAGGCCGGTACTGCATAGTACTGCGAGCCCTCAAGAGCAGCGGTGATCTTTTTGTATTCAGCCTCAGCCGTGTCCCTGCCGGACATCTGCATGCCGACGTCTATCCTGTACGCACCGACATCAGGTGTTACGCCGAGCCTGTAGCCGTCCCCCACCTTTGCATAGTTCGTATCGCACAAAGCCGTGATGCGTGTAATACCCGGCAGCGACCAGAGCTCCTTGAATGTCTTCTCGTATTTGCCCATGACCTCTGAGCCGACAGTAAAACCGTTCGGGGTCCTTGCCGTGAGCGCAACATCCGCGTTCGCGCCGTAAAGCAGCCCTACAGCTACCGAAATTTCCTTATTCGCCGTCTCCGCCGCATTTACGCTCATTACTATAAAGTAAATAGCCGTATAGAGAGCCGTCACAACGGTCATGAGGATAAGTATCCACGCAATGATGCGGACCGCGAGCTTTCTCTTGTCGAGCTTCGGCTTCTGTTCCTTATTTAACTTCATAGCTTCCTCTGACAAGTAAGACCGCCGGGGACTTTATTTCGAGTCCGCGTCCGTCGCCTCCGACCGGGATGAGAAGAAGATCGTTGAACGGCACGACCATGCCGTTATAAAGTTCTTTTCCCGTCGTGATATCCGATAAACCTTCCTGCTGGAATTCTTCAACGAAGGGAGAGATGACGGACCCTGTGCCCGAGCGGACGATTATCTCGAGAGCCGTGTCCTTCGCATAAAGCTTATCTCCCTTTTTGAGCGTTATCTTCGTATAGGCAAGCCCGTTGTTGCTCGTTTTGATCGCATTGAGGTCGCTCTTGATCGTTTCGAGCTCGGTCCTCAGCGCGGTGAGCTCTCCGGAGCTTCCGGAAGCGCCGTTGAGCTTCGCCTCGAGGGCGGCGATCTTTGCCTCAAGGGTGTCGATTTCCGAATCTACGTACGATTTTGCGGCGATCGGGTCGTTCGCACTGTCATATTTTCCGTCAGCAGCGAAAACGAATACCGAGAGTACCATGCACACCGCAAATACTGCCGCAAGCTTTGCGGTCTTCTTCCTGATCTTCATCTTCTCACCTTCTCCTTCTTATTCTTTTTTGACTTATAACATTTTCATCTGCGCCGTACCGGAATCCGCATCCGAAAGTGCCGTACCTGTCGACGGGAGCTTATTTTTGCGGTACCTTGACGGGTTTTCCGAGACGGACGCGGGGTCAGCCTTGACCGAAATGACGCGCTGATCCTTTTTCAGCGTGAAGAGCTGCACGCCCTGTGACGTTCTCGTCGCCTTCATCGGTATATTCGCGGTTGACGTGACGAGCGCCCGCCCTCCGTCGCTGAACATTATTATATCAAACGGCTCGGTCTCAATGAAAGCCGCTGCCGCCGGGGACGACGCGCTGTACGCGTTTGTAAGGCGCTTTCTGTTCGTCTTTGTTTCGTATGCGGAGAGCGGGACCTTCACGCCCTTTCCGTTTTCGAAAATGAACACGATGTTTATATCGTCCCGATATTCCTTGACCGGGCACATATAAAGCGTGCCCTCCCCGTCGTCGAAATTGAGCTTCGACGGGATGTAATCCCCGAGGGATGACGCCTTCGACGGCTCGAAATCCGAAAGGCGGCATTTATATACCTGTGCCTTATCCGAGAAAAACAGAACTTCGTCGACGTTTTCCGCGTCATGGCACGAAAGGATCGCGTCGCCGTCCTTCAGCTTCTGCTCGTCATTCCCGCGCCATGACTGCATCGTTATTTTCTTGAAGTACCCTTCGCGTGAGAGCACCGTTTTGACCGCGTAATTTTCGACGAGATCGTCCTCCGTGACGTCCGCGATGTCTCCCGCGTGTATGATCTCCGTTTTTCGCGGCTGACCGTACTTCTTTTTGATCTCCGTGAGCTGCTTTATTATTTCCGCCTTCAGCTTCAGCTCGTCTTCGATGATCGCGTGCATATCGGCGATCTCGGCACGCAGACTCTCGATCTCACGTATGCGGTTTATGATATATTCGCGGTTGAGGTTTCGCAGCTTGATGTCAGCGATGTATTCCGCCTGTACGCGGTCGATTCTGAATCCTTCCATCAGGTTCGGGACGACCATCGCCTCCTCCTCCGTCTCGCGCACGATCTTTATCGCGCGGTCGATGTCGAGCAGGATCTTTCCGAGCCCGAGCAGAAGATGCAGCTTCTCTTCCTTGCGCTCGCAGTCAAATGTAAGCTCGCGCCTGTAACAGTCTATCCTGAATCTGATCCATTCCTTAAGTATTTCCGGGATGCCGAGCTGACGCGGCGCGCCGTCTATCAGAATGTTGAAGTTGCACCTGAACGTGTCCTCGAGCGGCGTTGTACGATAGAGCTTTTCCATCAGCTTAGGTACGTCCGTCCCGCGCCTGACGTCTATCGCCAGCTTGAAACCGGAAAGTCCGATCTCGTCGCGGAAGTCGGTGACTTCCTTCAGCTTTCCTTCCTTCAGAAGGTCGGTAAGCTTTTTCAAGATCAGCTCGATCGTCGTCGAATACGGTATCTCGTAGATCTCGATGCAGTTTTCTTTTTCGTCGAATCTGTACTTCGCGCGCAGCCGGACCGAGCCGACGCCTGTCTTGTAGATCGAGAGCATCTGGTCGCGGTCGTATATGAGCTGCGCTCCCTCGGAGAAATCGGGCGCCTTTATGATCTCGAGCAGCTTCTCCGCCGTTGTGTTCGGATTTTTCAGCAGCGCCGCCGTCCCGTCGCAGACCTCAGCGAGGTTGAACGAGCATATATTCGACGCCATGCCGACGGCGATCCCCATGTTCGGATTGACAAGCACGTTCGGAAACGCCGTCGGCAAAAGCGTCGGCTCCGTCGTCGTGTTGTCGTAGTTCGGGACCATGTCGACGGCGTTTTTGTCTATCCCGCGGAAGATCTCGGCGCATATCTTTTCGAGCCTTGCGTCCGTATATCTCGCGGCGGCTGCCTTCATGTCGCTCGAATAGTGCTTGCCGAACGAGCCCTTTGAATCAATCAGGGGGTGCAGAAGCGCGCCGTAATCGCGCGTAAGCCTGACGAGCGTATCATAGTTCGCATCGGTGCTGTGCGGATTCAGGTGCATCATGTCGCCCGTTATCGTCGCGCACTTGACGTAGCCTCCGGTCATCATGCCGTGCGTGTACATCGAATAAAGCAGCTTTCGATGCGCCGGCTTGAAGCCGTCTATCGCCGGGATCGCACGCGAAACGATGACTGTCATAACATACGGCATGTAGTTCGTTTCGATCGTTTCCGTTATGGGCTGATCGACTATCTCCGCCGGCGGAAGCTCTTCGACCGCGGCGCTTTTCTTCTTTCTCGGCAACTTCTCTTTCCTGTCCTTGTAGTTTATACTTTGATCACCGTGTGATCCGCCGCCCTGATCAGGCGGTTATATATCGCGGCGGAAATGCCGCCGTCCCGTTTGGGCATGTAGGTATATATCGCATCGAGCTCATGCTCCGCCCCGTAATCGTCCGTCTCGCGCAGAGCCGCGAACAGCCGGTGCGCATGGAGCAGCTCGTCATCCTCGCCGCCGAGGGAGATCGCCGCACCGCCGAACGCTTCCGCCTCCGCATCGTAGCAGAGGAAAAGGCACCGCTCGCCCGAGCGCAGCTTTTCTTCAACATATGAAATGACGTTTTCCCGTGCGCCGTCGAGCAGATACAGCGGCGCCCTCGGCGCGTAGTGCCTGTACTTCATTCCGGGAGAAAGCGGCGTTTCCCCCGGGGATAGCCCCTCCGCAGTAGTTACCGAACCGCAGACGCACGAAAGCGCCTCCGCAGTAACGGCGCCCGGACGAAGGATTTTGACGGAATCCTCGCCGGTTATGAGCGCGACGGTCGATTCGAGTCCGAATTCGCAGTCGCCCCCGTCTATGATCGCATCGACCCTGCCGTTCATGTCCTCAATGCAGTGCGCCGCCGTTGTAGGCGACGGTCTGCCGGAAAGGTTCGCTGACGGCGCCGCGACCGGGACGCCGGCGAGCCTGATAAATTCTCTCGCGACCGGGTGAGACGGGCAGCGAACGCCGACCGTATCGCCCCCCGCCGTGACCTCCGGCGGGATGTTTTCCCGCTTTTTTAATATGAGCGTCAGCGGGCCCGGCATAAACGCGCGTGCAAGCCTGTAATAAAGCGCGTTCGTATACGAAAAGAACTCCGCCTCGCGCGGGTCGCTCACATGCACTATGAGCGGGTTGTCGTGAGGTCTGCGCTTCGCTTCAAATATTTTATATACCGCGTCCGCGTCGTACGCGGATGCGCCGAGCCCGTATACCGTTTCGGTCGGAAAGATCACGAGCCCGCCTTTTTTTACGATCTCCGCCGCACGCTCGAGCGAGGAGCCGTCCGTTATAAGTGTGTTCATAGCTGCAAAAGCTCGCCGTTTTTCAGCTTTTCCGCGGTGTCCGCCGTGATGAGCGCATCTATCATCCCGTCAAGGCTGCCGTCCAAGAAAGACTCGAGGCTGTAAAGCGTCAGCCCGATCCTGTGATCCGTAACGCGACCCTGCGGATAATTATACGTCCTGATCCGCTCGCTGCGGTCGCCCGTGCCGACCTGAGACTTGCGGTCGGCGGCGATCCTGTCTGCCTGCTCGCGGCGCTTGATGTCATAAAGCTTCGTCCGGAGGAGCTTCATCGCGCGGTCGCGGTTCTTGTACTGGCTGCGCTCGTCCTGACATTCGATGACGATGCCTGTCGGCTTGTGAAGGAGCCGGATCGCCGACTCCGTCTTGTTGATGTGCTGTCCGCCGGCGCCGCTCGACTTGATCGTATCAATCTCGAGGTCAGCCGGGTCGATCTCGACCTCGACCTCCTCAGCTTCGGGCAGCACCGCGACCGTAGCGGTCGACGTGTGGATCCTCCCCTGCGACTCCGTCTCCGGGACGCGCTGCACGCGGTGGACGCCGGACTCGAACTTGAACCGCGAGTACGCCCCCTCACCGGATATCATCAGCGTCACCTCGCGGTAGCCGCCGAGCTCCGTCTCGTTCGCGCCGACTATCTCGACGCCGTAACGGCGCCCCTCGGCATACATCGTATACATTCTCGCGAGCACCGCCGCGAAGAGCGCCGCTTCCTCGCCGCCCGCCCCCGCGCGGATCTCGATCATGACGTTTTTATCGTCGTTTTCGTCCTTCGGCAGGAGCAATATTTTCATCTCCTCCTCGATCCTGGCGAGCTTTTCGCGCTCGGCGGCGGCTTCCTGCTCCGCGAGCGCCTCGAGCTCCGCGTCGCCGCAGCCGGCAAGCTCCTCGTTTGAGGCTATTGCTTCCTCGCATTTGCGGTATTCGCGGTATTTTTCGATGATGGGCGACAGGAGCTTCCGCTCCCGCGAGAGCCGCCTGTATTCGTCCATGTCGGAATATGCCGAAGGGGAAAACAGCGCGCTCTCTATCTCGCAAAACCGTTTTTCCGCTTCCTTCAGCTTATCGAGCATAAGGTCTCCCGTTTTCTATTACTTATCTTACTTGTTGAAGGCGACATGGGCGCGGTATGCCTCATAGAGATCGACCTTCGAAATGATCTCGAACGGCGCGTGCATCGAGAGCACGGGGACGCCGAGGTCTATCGTTTCTATATTGTGGTTCGCGATGAACTTAGCGACGGTCCCGCCGCCGCCCTGATCGACCTTGCCGAGCTCCGCCGTCTGCCAGACGACGCCGTCCGCGTCGAATATGCGTCTGACCTTACCGACGGTCTCGGCAGAGGCGTCATTCGTGCCGCTCTTGCCGCGGCTGCCCGTAAACTTTGTGAGCACGACGCCGCAGCCGCAGATCGCGCTGTTCTTTACCTCGTATACTTCGGGATAGTTCGGATCGAAGCCCGCCGCGACATCCGCCGAGAGGCAGAGCGAGTTTGCGCGGACGACATGCTCGTCCGCTCCGAGCGCGCGCGACAGCTCGGCTATGATGTCCGCAAGGACGCGCGACTGCATCCCAGTCACGCCGTCGGATCCAATCTCCTCCTTGTCGGCAAAGATGCACATTGCTGTCTTCTCGGGAGCCTCGAGCTCCGCGACCGCCATAAGTATCGGGTACGCGCAAACTCTGTCGTCATGCCCGTAGGCGCCGATCATGGCGCGGTCGAGCCCGATGTCGCGCGGCTTTCCCGCGGGGACGGCTGAAAGCTCGGCGGAGACGAGATCGCTCTCCGTGATGCCGTATTTGTCGTTGAAATATTTGAGTATCGCGAGCTTGACGCGCTCGTCGGGAGACGAGGTTTCATACGGGTCCTCGTCCGTCGAATACGGACGCGAGCCGATGAGGATGTTCAGCCCCTCGCCGGTGAACGCTGCGTCGAGCGTGCGCTGGGACTGGTCCTTTGAAAGATGGGGCAGAAGGTCCGTGATGCAGAAGACGGGATCGCCATCGTCCTCGCCTATCACGACGTCGACGCTCGTTCCGTCCGCCTTTACGACGACGCCGTGAAGAGCGAGCGGAATCGTTGCCCACTGATATTTGCGGATGCCGCCGTAATAGTGCGTCTTGAGATATCCGAAGCCGGTGTTTTCATATACGGTGTGCTGCTTCAGGTCGAGCCTCGGAGAGTCGACATGCGCCGCGGAGATGCGGATCCCGCGCTCGAGCGGCTCCTTTCCGATGACGAACGCCAAAAGCGACTTGCCGCGGTTGTTGTAGTAAAGCTTATCCCCGGCGGAAACGCCCATGCCGAGGCTGTACGGGCGGAAGCCGTGCGCTTCGAGGATCGCGACGCCGGCTGTTACGGCTTCTCTCTCCGTCTTCGCAATGCCTATGAAATCCGAATAGCCGCGCGCGAACTTGTACGCAGCTTCGATCCCCTGCTCGCCCTCAAGCTCATATGCGCTCTTTTTTGTGTAAAAAAGCGCCTTTTTCATTTCCTTGACCGTGTCACCCATTTTTGTTTCCTCTCTTTTTAAAAATCAATAATACAATCTTTGATAATACTCGGCGGCTTTGTTTACCGCCGCGACATATTCTCTTGTTTCCTCAAACGGGATATAGTCGAGATTCACGCCGTCGCGCGAATACTTCCCGTCGTCGAGCCACGCGTCCACATGCGTCGTCCCGGCATTGTACGCGGCATAGACCGTGGACCACCGCGCGTATATACCGTACAGATACGAAAGGTAATACGTCCCGTATTTTATGTTCGTCTCCGGGTCGTATAAGACAGCCGGATCGTCCGGCTCGCCGAGCAGACCCGCGAGCCACTTAAACGTCGACGGCATGAGCTGCATCAGCCCGCGCGCCCCGTCCGACGACAGGGCGCCGATCTCAAAATTGCTCTCCGCCTTTATCACCGCGTATATGATATATTCCGGGACGCCGTATTCTCTCGAGTATTTGCCGACGAACTCCGAAAACTCTCTCGGATGGCTGTTTCTGTCCATCCTGTCGAAAATACTGTTTATCCACAGCCCCGACAGTATCGAGAGCGCGGCGATCAATATCACGGCGGCACTGCGTATGACCGCCTTTTTAAGTGTACTCAACTCTCCTCACCGCCTCCGACGGCGGTGCCGCCGCAGGCGGCACTCATATAAAATGACCGCACATCAGCCGCAAACCGCGCCCGGTCACCGTTGTTCTCAATGATAAAATCGCACATCTGCCGCAGCTCGCCGTCGCCGAGCTGAGAGGCTATGCGCGCCTCAGCCTCCTCCGCCGTGATCCCGTCCCGCGCCGTTATCCGCGCGATGCGGTCACACGCGGGCGCAGTCACGCCGACGGTGACGTCGCACATCGCGTCAAATCCCGATTCAAACAGGAGCGGCGCGTCGATGACGGCGGCGTCCTTCCCCTCCGCCCTGAAGCGGTCGAGCAGACGCAGTGTTTCCTCCGCTATGTACCGGTGCGTGATCCTGTTCAGCTCTGCCCTTGCCGCCGTGTCCGAGAACACGATGGCGCCGAGCTTTTTTCTGTTGAGCGATCCGTCCGGGTTGACGATTTCCTGACCGAATATGGAGGCGAGCTCGCAAAGGCACGCGGAGCCCGGGACGCAGAGGTCGCGGTACACGCGGTCCGTATCTATAACGGCGGCGCCGAGCGAAGCCATAACGGACGACGCCGTTGTTTTCCCGGAGCCGCTCCCTCCGCACAAACCGATCACAGTCAAAAAAGGAGCACCTCCGTTTAAAGAGCCGTCTTTAGGTATACGCCTATATTATACATCATATATAACCGTTTTGCAATAGGCAATCGACTAAATTTGGCAAATAATTGAGAACTAAAAACCTACATAACGCCGGAGCGCCTCCGAAAATCGGGTTTCGGAGGCGCTCCGGCGCCGTTTTTTATTCCGCGATGTATGCCCGGGTTATCACGACCGGGGTCCTCGGCACGTCCGCGAAGTATCCGAGCCTTCCGGTCGGGACAGCCGCGATCTTATCGACGACGGCGAGGCTGTCCTCGTCCGTGACGCGCCCGAACGCGGCGTACGAACCGTCAAGGTGCGGCGCGTCCTTATGCATGATGAAGAACTGGCTCGACGCCGAATTCGGCATGTTCGTGCGCGCCATCGAGAGCGTGCCGCGCGTATGCAGAAGGTCGTTTTCCGGGTGACCGTTCGCCGCGAATTCTCCGACTATCGCCTTCGCGTCCCGGCGGTTCATCTCGGCGTCATAGCCGCCGCCCTGGATCATGAAGCCCTCGATCACGCGGTGAAATATAAGTCCGTCGAAAAAGCCCTCACTAACGAGATTTTTAAAATTTTCCGCCGAGATCGGCGCCTTTTCCGGATAAAGCTCCGCTTTTATCGTGCCGAATCCCGCGACTTCAAATATTACCTTTGTGTGTTCCATATCTCTTTTCCCCTTCGTTTTTTTGCGTGATACGGACATTTTACCACACACCGCCTCCGATTGCAATCGGTAAAAGGCATATAAATCCGTCTCGGCTCCGAAAAAAGGGACCGGGGGAGCCGCCCCTCTTAAAAGGGCGCTCCCCCGGATGTGATCCCTTCGGTTTTCCTTATCGCTCGGGCTTCGCGAGGACGAACGAGCCGCAGTCCGTACACTGTACGACCGTCGGATTCTGTTCGTGCGTCACGACCTTGATCTTGTCAAGCGAGCAATAATCCTGCCACCCGCAGTGGTTCGCGCACTGTACGACAGTACACTCGATATTGCGGTTGGGCTTGCATTTGCAGTTGTCTTTGTTTTCCATACCCGAATCTTTCGTCCTTTTCTTTTTTTCTTTTTCTTTCCCTTTTCTTTTCCGCAAATATATGATGCCCCGGACGTACGAAAAAAATTCAAAAATCGGACAAATAAATTGCGTGTTTTCTATTGACTCGGGTTTTTCGTTATGCTATAATACTATGGCGTTCGGAAGGGCGCACATCTGGGTGTGGCGCAGTTGGTAGCGCGCTACCTTGGGGTGGTAGAGGCCGCTGGTTCAAGTCCAGTCACTCAGAGAAAAAGCATCGGCATTAACGTGCCGATGCTTTTTTTGCGCCGCGCCGACCGCTGTTAAGCGGTCCCGGGGCGAAAACGGCAGGGACACCGGTCCGGGCGCCCCTGCCGTTTTTATGTCGGCCGCTCTATCTTACAATGATCCGTTCGGTTACAAGGATCGTCCCGTCCGACCAGCAGCCCTCCGGCAGGATCACCCTGCCCGTAACGGAGCAAACACCCGGCGTCCCCGTGTCGATGTCGCCGTTCAGCCACTCGACCGGCAGCGAGCGGACGGAGCCGTCCGCCATGCGGACCGAAACGGTGTCCGGGAGGTCCAAGGGCGCGCCCTTTTCCGCCAGGAGAGTGGGGAGCCTGTCGGCTCCGACGGCGTGCGAGAGCGGCGTTTTGTCGACCTCGATCAGCTTAAAGTCGCCGAGGCACAGATACGACGCCATCTGGAGCCAATACGCGTTGAAGAGGAAGAAGTCCCCGTCTCCGCTGTCTATGACGGACTCGTACCGCGTCCACGCCCCGCCGACATTCTGCATGTCTCCGTTCGGACACGACATATAGCCGCTGCCGCTGAATCGGAGCGAATCGGAAGTGCTGTACGTGTCCGGGACATAGCTGTCCATATTGACGGCGCCGAAGCGCACGGATGCGGCGCCTCCGGCAGTATATGCACGGAACGTGAAATAATAGCTCGTGTCCGGCTTTATCGGGATGAATGCCAGAAGCGACCCCGCGCCGTTCCATGCGTTGGATGTCCAGGGCTCTCCGATCGCCTCGACGAGATAGTGCGTCATCCCTGCGGGCTGACCGTTGTCCGTCCCGAAATAAAACTTATTCCCGCTGACGGACGGTTCGTACGCATTTTTGATGAGCATCCCACTCTCGGACAGGGGCGTCAGATTTTCGAGCGTGCCGTCCGCATTTACCGCCGGGCGCATATATTTTCCGTTCGCCGGGTGCCCGTTTTTGTTTGCGCCGACATACCACTGATCCATGTTCGAGCCGCTGTTGTCATCGAAAGAGCCGTTTTTGAAGAGGTTCTCCCCGGTCAGCAAATAGCTCTCGGAGCCGACAGTCACGGTCCCGGCGGGACCTGCCTCCTCCGCAAGCTCATAGTCTCCCGACCGCGCCGGCAAAAACGAGGCGGAGATCTCCGTGTCCCCGGTGCATTCGATCTTTGCGGAATAAATTACCCCGTCGCGCGTTCTGAATCTGTCCGTTATGTCCTCTCCGTTCAGAGTGACCTTGTTTATAACGCCGTCCGGCAGCAGGAAAACGGTTGCCTCCTCCCCGGTCCCGACTGCGTTTTTGTCCGCATATGCGTACCCGTCTTCGGTGTATGACACCTTTATCGGATAGAGCGCGCCGCCCTCGCTGTCGTCTGTCACGACCGGAGAGAATATGAACCTGTCAAAGTTCGGGGTAAAGTTGACGAGCCTGTTCGTGCCCGGGGTCGACTGCGTGCCGCCCCACATCACCTGCCAGCTGTCATCGTTGCGGACCTCGACGGTGTTGTCTCCGCGGTCGAGCTTCAGCGTTACCGTGCGTTCGAGGAACGTGTCGTCGGAGAACGTGTTCGGGAAGAAGTACCGGACCGGGTCCTTTCCGTTCACGGTGAAGACGGCGTATCTGTCTATGATCTTTATATTGTAGCTGTGCGTGCCGCAGAGATCGTTGTTCGACTGGAACACGCCGACTCTGTAATCCCCGGCTTCGGGGACGTTCACGGTGAATTTCAGATACCCGTCGCCGGCGCGCATCTCCTTTACGTATGTTATGCCGCCCGATACGGCTGTCTCGAATTTGCCTTCCGCGCTCTCCGCCTCGACCGTTACGGACGGCGAGGCGCCGCTGCGGACGACACGCAAAAGATCAAGCTCGGCGCCTGTGTCCGCGTCGACGTCGACGATATTTATCCCGTACCGCAGATATACGGTCACGTATGACTCGCTCCACGTGCCCTTGCCGTCAAGCGGGACGGACGAGACAAAACCGTCAAACGTTGCGTTCGTGTTGTCGATATAGACTCTTATGTTCCCTTTTTCAGCCGAGCAGTACCTGAAGCACAGCCTGTAATAGCCGCTCTCTTCCGTGTCTACGGTGAACCTGATCCCGCCGCCCGCAGTGACCGCGGCAGCGTCGAGCCCGGTCACGTATCCGGTGCCGCTGTAATCCTGCCGTTCCGTCTTCACGGCAACGGAGGACGGCGCTCCGAACGCGTTGAAATCGGCGCTCTCCGCCTCAAAAACGCGGCAGTACACCGGTTTTTCCCCGCCGTATGCCCCGGCATACGAAACGTAAAGTGCATCGTGGAACCCGCCGGCGTCGCCCGAAAACCGGAGCGAGACCGTATGGAACCCGGCTTTGAGGCTGACGTACTTCTCCGCCATGCCCTCCATCGAATAAAAGAGCGTGTTCGGCAAAATGAGCGTTTCCTCCTCCCCGTCGACGGAGAGGGACTGAGTTATGTTTTTCGGAGCATGGGTCGATGAGTTGTTCCGCGTCGAGCCGACGCCGTTGCCGTATATGAAGTCCAGCCTGTACGTACCGTCGACGGGGACATTTATAACATAATCGAGTCCGTCCCCGTCGCTGTCGATCCCGCCGACGCGTTTGCCGCCGGAGCAGTAGTATTTCGGCGATTCAAGCGGGTTTTCCTGATCGTCGACAATGAGCTCGCCCGAGAAAACGGCGTCCTCCGCCTCATATACCGCGCGCCAGCGCCCGACAGAGGGGACGTTCTCCTCCTCTTCGGTCGGCGTCACCGTTATGCGGTACGCGGTCGAAAATTTGTTGTCGCGCAGCGCAAAAGCGACTTCCCCGCCGCTGACTGCATAAACTCCGTCGAGCACCTTTTCGGGCTCAAAGAGCGCCCCATGATAGCCGGTGAAATACGCCGCCTCGACGACGACGCGCACGCGTTCCGCGCCGCCGAAAACGTCGCTGTCGGACATGTTTCCGAGCCGTATTACCGTGTCGCCGTCGACGCCGCCGCAAAGGACGGTCGCGCTGTTTTTGTTAGCGTCCGCGGAGGCGACGCCGTAAAAGCCCTCCGGCGAGGTGTTCTCCGCCGAAACGCCGAGCGTCCTGCCGCTCATGTCGCCGTACCACTTATAGACCCACCATGCGCCGTTGCCCTGATTCGCGTTCGCGGCAAGATCGTTTAAATTGTTCGCCTGATGCCAGAACGGCAGGCAGCCGTAGACCTCGTTTTCCTCGAGCCTCGAGATCCAGTTGACGAGCCGTCCGGGGACGCCGCAGTCCGCAAAATCCGCGTATTCATTTATGACAACCTGCGCCTCGTCTATTTTCAGCGCCGCACATATGCGCCTGTAATCAGCTATATGGTCGTCCATCGTATCAAGACAAGAGACCTGGAGCTCGTGCCACGTCACGATGTCCGGGAGGCAGTCATTGTCCCGGCAGAAGCGCAGAAAATCCGTCATCGCGCCGTTTCCTCTGTAAACGGCATCGTTCGGTCCGGCGATGACGGCGTTTTTGTCCGACGCCTTGATTGAGTCATAGTATATCTTCCACGCCGCGTTGAATCCGGAAACGCCGTTGACAGGCGTTCCCTCGTTTATCGGGATATAAACGATCCTCCCGTCTATGTCGGGGAATTCGTCACGCATATCATCCTTCCACTCGGCGACCGCGGGCGCTATCGTATTTTTCAGCACAGCCCCGTAGTCGTTCGCGTTCGCGGTGACGCCGAAGACGCCGTAATAATTCGAGCAGTACATCTGCACCTGCTCGCCGCCCGCGAGGAAGAATTCGCGCGCTACGTCGAGCGCGTCACCGTATGGGTGCTCTGTTCCGAGCGCGCCTTTTGTAGCGAGTACCTTCGGTTTAAGCGGCGTGAGCGTGTTCACATCCGGAACGCCCTCGTTGCTTATTCCGTAAAGAAATCCCGCGCTGCCGTGAAGGATATCGTGCCCGACGTCGCTCATGTCGACGGTGAGCGTCGGCGCGCCCTCGGGCAGCGCCTCTCTTTTGAACGATACCTCCGTCGGCGGATCGGCAAAGCCGTCCGCATCCCCGGATTTTTTGCCGCATCCCGCGGCGGTCGGGAGCAGAATGACCGCCGAAAGGATCAGTGCCGCTGTGCGGCGTCCCGTCTTCATCTGTAAACACCTCGTAAAAAAGCGGTCGGCGCACTGCCGCCGCCGTCATTAAAAATAAGTATACCATTTTGTACTCATGGCAGTCTACGAATAATATTGACGAATAATAAAACAATATTGAGTTTTATCGGTTTCCTTTTTTCCTCCCGTCTTGACAGGCGGTGAGGAATATATTAAAATCAATAAAAAAGATCCTATATAAAACGGGGCGCAGCAGTATGGGAAAAATACGCCGGGACGGAGAATACGAGACATACACGCACGGAGACGCGCGGTTTCCGATAGGCATACACAAGACCATATTCCCGCCCGCACCCGCAGTTCGGGACGATGCAGAATACGAGATCCTGTATACGCATTGGCACTCGGAGTTCGAATTCTTTTTCCTTTCGCGCGGAGAATGCACGCTCGTCGTCGACGGGGTCGAATACGGGCTGTCGCCGGGAGACGCCGTATTCGTTCCGCCGAACGCCGCCCACCGCGCATACCGCGCCTCGTCAAACAGGCAGACGGTGTTTTACGCCGTCGTCTTCTCGCCGAGGCTGCTGTCCGGAATCGACGCCGACGCGATAAATGAAAAATACATAACTCCCGTGATAAGCGGCGAGCTCGTCCTCGAGCCTGTCCTGCGCCGCGATGTCCCGTGGCAGTCGGAGGTGCTCGACCTGCTCGTCGGAATCATGGAGCTCTACGACTACACGCCGTACGACAACGACCCGTATTCGGGGCTGTATCCGGAGCTGAAGCTCCGTGAAGACGCGGAATGTCCCGAATTGTTCATAAAATCGTCCGTCGCCATGATCTGGTACAAATGCCTGCTCCACGCGAAAAAGGTCCGCGGCGGCAGTCGCATCTGCCGCGAAAATCAGGAGCGCGTCAGGTGTGCGATCGAATTCATACACGAACACTACGGCGATAAGATCACGCTCGGAGAGCTCGCCTCGAGCGTTTATATGAGCCGCGAATACTTTTCGCATGTTTTTCGGCAGTGTACGGGCGTTTCCCCGTTTTCGTACCTCAACGGGTACAGGATCCGCCGCAGCATGGAAATGCTCGAGGTGACCGACATGACCGTGACCGAGATCGCCTCCGCCTGCGGATTCAATCAGGTCAGCTACTATAACAGGAAATTTGCGTGCGTTGCCGGCTGCACGCCGACGGAATACAGGCGCTGCCGCGAAAGGATCACGCCGAGCGAGGGATAAAGGCTGCCCCGCGCCCGCTCAGTACTCCGCCTCGATCTCTTTTATCCTGCGGTAAAAATAATCGTTGACCGGTACCGTGAGCATGTGCTTTTCGGCAAGCTTTATTACCGTGCCGGCGAACATTTCAACCTCGGACGGGCGGCGCATTATCCTGTCCTGCCGCATGGAAGGCATCGCCTCCGGCGTCAGCCCGGAAAGGACGCCGACGTATTCTCGCAGCGTCTCCTCTCCGATGTCTATCCCCTCGCAGCGGGCAACGGCTATGACCTCGCGCATCGCCGACACCATCAACATGTACGGAACGCCGGAAGGGTCCGCGCAGCCGCCGTAATTCGTCCCGAAGATCATGCACGACTGGTTCAGCCCGACGTTGAACATGAATTTGCCCCACATCCGGCGCATTATGTCTTCTTCCCTCACGCACGGGATCGAGACGCGCCCGAGATACTCGCACACGCGGTCGAGATTCTCCGACATGCCGCCGTCAAAAGCGCCGACGCGCAGCTCGCCGACCTTTGAAAATCGGAGCTCGCCGTCGAGCATGACGGCATCCGTCCCCTGAGCGACCGCATATATCATGTGCTCCGCACCGAACCGGGCTGCGATCGTCTTTTCGCTCGTGATGCCGTTCAGGACGGACATTATGACCGTCCCCTCTCCGACGCAGCGCTCCACCGTGTCAAGCGCGGACGGCAGACCGGGCGACTTTACCGCAACGATCAAAAGGTCGGCGCGTTCCGCCTCTGCGGCGCGCACGGTCGGCAGCTCGCAGCGCACACCGTTTATATAGCGCGCCCGTGAGCGCTCGCGCGCAAATCTCTCATCATCCATGACGAACACGACGTCGCCGCCCGCCTTCGATATAATGCTCCCGTACATCGCGCCGAGCGCGCCCATGCCGCAGATCGCGGCTTTTTTTATTTCCATAAACCGTTCCGTCCCGATTTTTTCTTCTGCTCCAATTATATCCCCTGCCGCATAGTATGTCAACACGGCGATGCAAATTGTAAACGCAAATACAAAAAAGTCGTTGACAATATCTGTGTGAGGTGATATACTTTCGTTGTCAAAAAGACTCCCGCCGTATGCGGGGTCGCAGAAACGGACTTATTTATGGACAACAAAAAGATACTTCTGGAGGCGCTCGCCAAGGGCGAGTTCGTCTCCGGCGCGGAGCTCGCGCGCTCGCTCGGTGTCTCACGGACGGCGGTCTGGAAGACCGTATCGTCGCTCCGCGAGGACGGATACGAGATAGAAGCCGTGACGAACCGCGGGTACAGACTGATGCCGACGTCGGACGTCATCTCCGAGGACACGCTGCGTGCGCTGCTCGGCGGCGCCAACGGCTTCACGTTCGAAATACTCCCGACTTGTACCTCCACAAACACGGTAATAAAAGAAAAAGCCTCCTCCCTGCGGGAGTGGCACACAATCATCACCGGGACGCAGACGGACGGGTGCGGCAGGCGCGGGCGCTCATTCTATTCTCCTGACGGGACTGGGCTGTATATGAGCGTTCTGCTCCGCCCGAAGATCCCCGCGGAGGACGCGGTGCTCATCACAACCGCCGCCGCCGTCGCCGTCTGCCTCGCGGTCGAGGAAACGACAGGACAGCACCCGATGATCAAATGGGTAAACGACGTGCTCCTAAACGGGCGAAAGATCTGCGGCATCCTCACCGAGGCGAACGTAGACATGGAAACGCGTACACTCGAATATGCCGTGCTCGGCGTCGGCATAAACGTCACGGAGCCGGACGGCGGTTTCCCGCCGGAGCTGATAAATATCGCCGGGGCGATCCTTCCGCGGCGCGAGCAGGATATGCGCTGCCGGCTCGCCGCCGCCTTCCTGCGGCGGTTCAGGGAAATATACAGCGCGCTCCCGTCACGCTCGTTCGTCAGCGAATACAGGGCGCGAAGCTGTCTTATCGGGCACGGTATACTCGTTCTGCGCCACGGCGGTGACGTCCCGGCAACAGCCGTTTCCGTTGACGATATGTGCCGCCTCGTCGTCCGATATCCCGACGGAACGGAGGCGGCGCTGTCGTCGGGAGAGGTGAGCGTGCGGCGGGCGGAGGCGGATACATGAAGCTGCGCCCGCATCATATTCTCTGTATCGGCAAATTCACCGGTCACGGGTATAACGAATCGTTCACCCGACACATGAGAGAGACCGCCGCGCTGCTGCGAAGCTCTCAGGACACGGTCGTCACGCTCGTATTCGGTCCCGATGAGCTCTGCCGATACTGCCGGAACAACTCGTGCGGCGTCTGCACATCGGAGGACAAGGTAAAGCGGCTCGACCGCGATGTTGCGGAGGCGTGCTCTCTTTCGGAGGGAGACGCCTTATGGTCGGAGCTCTGCCGCCGGGCGCACAAATATATTTACGGCGCAGGCAAATTCGATGCGATCTGCTCGCGGTGCGAGTGGTACGGACTGTGTGCGTCGACAGAAGCAGAAACAGAAACAAATTTCCGATAAAGAGGCGGATCGCAATGGATATCAACAAAAAAACAACCGGCAAAACCGGGGTGAAAACGGTCGATCTCGTATACACGGCGCTCTCGGCGGTGCTAATCTCCGTGTGCTCGTGGATAAGCATCCCGACGGTCGTGCCGTTTACAATGCAGACGTTTGCGGTCTTTTGCGTCCTTTCGCTGCTCGGGGGAAAAAGGGGGACCGCCGCCGTCGCCGTATATCTTGCGCTCGGCGCCGCCGGGATCCCCGTGTTTGCCGGATTCACGTCCGGCATCGGCATTATATTCGGCGAAACGGGCGGTTACATGGTCGGCTTCATCCTTACAGGACTCATATATTGGCTCGCGACGTCCCTCTTCGGGAAATCGCTCGCGGTCGAGGCGATCTCGCTCGCCGCAGGGCTCGTTTTGTGCTATGCCTTCGGGACGGCATGGTTCATGCTTATTTACGCACGAACCTCGGGACCCGTCGGGATATGGACCGCGCTTTCATGGTGCGTCTTCCCCTTCATCATTCCCGATCTTGCAAAGCTTGCGCTCGCGCTCCTCACGTCGAGGCGTATATCCGCCGTCATAAAACAAAGGCAAAAATAAAGCTGCGGATGGGCGCAGCCGGAGTTTTTCAAAATGATATGAATGACCCCGCCGGATCCCGGCGGGGTCAAAAAAGACGCGTAAATCGGATGACCGGTGTCAGTCCTCCTCTTCCTCCGCCTTTTCCTTTCGCGTCTTTATGAGGCGGTTTATCTCCTCGACCGTGCGGTCGACGTCCGCCCCGCTGCCGACCGGGAAACGCATGGCGACGCTGCCGTCGTTTTTCTTTACATACATCGTGTGCGTCTCGATCTTTGCCGGGAAGCTCTTTTTCCCGTTGACGCATATGTACTCGCGCGTGTCGGTGTCGATCCCGACGGAATCGAGGTCGACGTATCTCTCCGCGAGCCTTTCCGCATCCTCGCCCTCCTCCGTCAGGTTGAGGGTGTATTTGTATATGTGCAGCTTCGCCTGTGCGAAGACGATCTCGGTCGCCGTGTATCTGTTCGTGCGGTACTTCCTGTCCGCACCGCGCACAAGGCGGAACGTCCCGGGGGACGATTCGGCTCCGCTGTAATCGAATTCGGTGAAGACCTCCGGTCTGAAAGCGCTCATCACCTTTTCCCTGACATCTATGTCGAGCCTCGCCTGATAATCTATGTCGGACGCCATGTCCGCGAGCGCGCCGTCAAGGTCCTCGTCTGACGCGCGCGATTCCTTCGCGAGGAAAAAAATCGCGGCGCCTATCGCCATGACGACAACGCCGAGGAAGAGCATCATCCCGCGCAAAAGGCACATAACGGCGCCTATCGCGATGATGACGCCCCCGATTATTTTCGGAACGCTGCTCGCGGGGCTGAAATACTTTCGGAATTCGTCGCGGCTGAGTTTTCTCGTACTATTATTGCTGCTGTCCATATATTTGATTCGACCGTCCTTAATATATCCGGCGCACGCAGACCCGCCAGATCAAATCAATCTGCGAATCAAATTACGCCCGCCTGTTTTTCTAAAATTATACTACGCAGTCGGATGATTGTCAACAGAGATTTGAACATTTTTTAATTTTTCTTATTTTTTACGTTTATCCCGTGCAGCGCCGGACCCGCGATCAGTTCTCCGTCCCCGTCAAAGCGGGAGCCGTGGCACGGGCACTCCCACGTTTGGCGGGCGGGGTCCCACTTCAGCGCGCATCCCATGTGCGGGCAGCGGGGCGCCGTAGGGACAGCAAGATCAATGACTGCCTCGCCTGCGTTTGCAAAAAGCTGCCCGCGGATGGCGCTCCTGTCGGGGGCAAACACCCCGGCAAATTCGTTTTTCCTGCCTTGCACCATATCCGTCAGGATGTCGGACGCGATCATAGATGACGTCATTCCCCACAGATTGAAACCGGTGGCGACAAAAACGTCGCGCATTTGCGGGCTGTACCGCCCGATATACGGCACGCCGTCGAGGCTGACGCAGTCTTGGTTTATCCACGCGTACCGCTCGCGCGCGCCGGGATAATACGTCTCCGCAAACTGCCTGACCGTCTCAAATCCGCCGGACTTTCCGGTCCTGTGCGTTCCGCCGCCGATCAGGAGCAGGTCGCCGAAGCTGCGCATGTATACGCCGTCCGGATCGTGATTGTCGAGGGTAAAGTCGAGCTTTTGGGCGCCCTCGAGCGCGATGACGTACGAGCGCTTCTGATAAAGCTTCATAAAATAGAGCCCGCGCGGGTACCACGGCGGGAAGTGCGCCGCGACGATGATTTTTTTCGCGCGGACGCGTCCGCGCTCCGTCTCCGCGAAATGACCCTTTATGCGCAGCACCTTCGTGTTTTCATATATGTTGAGTCCTGCCGCCGCGCCGTAAAGAAACTTCAGCGGATGAAACTCCGCCATACCCGGGAAGCGCACGGCGCCCGAAACCGGGAACGGCAGCGGCAGATCGGTCGTGAATTCCGCCTCCACGCCGAGCGCGCGGACGAGCCGCGCCTCACGCCGGAGCGCATCCGGGTCCTTTGCCGTATACATCACCGACGGAACATCGCGAAAGTCGCACGGGATAGCGGCGGAAAGCGCGCGGAAGCTGTCCACCGCCTCGACGTTCGCGTCAAGGTACAGCCACGCATGCTCCCTGCCGAAGCGCTTTTCTATGTCCGTATAGAGCGTGTCGTGCTGCGCCGTGAGGACCGCCGTCGTCCCCTTTGTCATCCCGCTTCCGATCCGGGACGATTCGAGCAGCATGCAGTCTATGCCGGCGTCGTGCAGCTTTTTCGCGCATAAAACGCCCGTCATGCCGCCGCCGATCACAAGGACGTCCGTCGAGGCGTCGCCGGAGAGCGCCGGGAATTCCGGCGGCACGACATCCTTTTCCCATAAGTATTCCATAGGTCCCGTCACCTCCGCCGCTTATTGTTTCCGAAAACGTACCGGATCATACACGTTTTTTTCGTTCGTTTTTTATGTTTTTTTCATGTTTTGTTCGCCTTTTTATAGACATCGGAAAAAAAATATGTTATACTTTGTATATAATGTTTTTTACCAGATCACTTTGCTATTAAAGGTAACATCCGCTTGAAGGGGACGGTCTGATGGATAGATTTTTTGACCAAATGAAGGAATATTTTGACCCGATCCCGTCACCGCTGCTCGTTGCAGACCGCGGCGAGTCCGGCGAATGGCGCGCAGTTTATATGAATGAACTTGCACGGCACATCGTCTCCGGTCGTGAGGAGGAGATGCTCCGAGCGATGCTGCCCGAACTGACCGAGGGCGCGGAGAGCTGGCGCGGCAGGCTGTGGGATATAGAATTCTTCGCGCGCCTCTCCCCTTTCCGTGACGGAATGACGCTCATACTCTTCCGCGACATAACGTCGGACCTGCTGCGTCAAAATGAGCAGATCGAGGCGTCGAAAACAGCGCTGCAATCGGCTCTTGACGCCGCAAACGCTGCGAACCGTGCGAAGACGGACTTTCTTTCAAACATGTCCCACGACATAAGGACGCCTCTCAACGCCATCATCGGGATGACAACGATCGCCGAGGCTCATATAGACGACCGCGAAAGGGTCGCTGACTGCCTCGAAAAGATCGGGCTCTCATCCAGGCACCTGCTCGCGATAATAAACGACATCCTCGATATGTCGCGCATCGAGAGCGGCAAGATGTCCGTCACCGCCGAATCGTTCACCATGGCGGATATGATCCATTCGCTCATGGCGGTGTTCATCCCGCAGGCTGACAAAAAGCACCAGCACGTCGAGCTCGATTTCACCGGGATCCGCCACGAGCACGTGCGCGGCGACAACATCAGGATCCAGCAGGTCCTCGTGAACATACTTTCAAACGCCGTGAAATTTACGGCTGACGGCGGGTCCATCTCCCTCTCCGTCCGCGAAACGGGCAGAACGGGAAAGACCGCGGACCGCACATACGATTATTATGAATTCGTGATAGAGGACAACGGCATCGGCATGAGCCAAAGCTTTCTCGAAAAGCTATTTTTGCCGTTTGAGAGAAGTAGCAGCGCCAGCCATATCGAGGGCACCGGTCTCGGAATGGCAATCACGCACAACCTCGTCAAGATGATGAACGGCGAGATCTCGGTCGAGAGCACGGAAGGCAGAGGGACGCGCTTCACGGTCCTTTTGCCGCTCGAGCAGCTCGACAGCGACGACACGGGGCTGAAAGCGCTCGCGGGAAAGCGCGTCCTCGCCGCAGACATAGACGATGCCTCCCGCCAGAACCTCCGCGAGATACTCGAGGACCTCGGGATGAAGTGCGACATCGTCGGCAGCGGCTGGGAGGTCAAGGACCTTGCCGTCCGTGCGCATATGGCGAAGGACGAGTACTTCGCCGTCATCCTCGCGTGGCGTCTGCCGGTCGTTGACGGAATATCCGTCTGCCGCGAGCTGCGCGAGATAATCGGTCCCGATATCCCAATAATACTCATATCGACATACGAATGGACGATCTCCGAGGACGATATGCGGAAATACGGTGTCTCCGCCTTCGTTCCAAAGCCGCTGTTCCGCTCGCGCCTCGGCAGCGCGCTGTTCCCCTATACGGATGAGGGGCGCGCGGCGTCCGCGAATGCAAATGCCGGCGATTCTCCGGACTTTTCCGGTAAGAATATACTTCTCGTCGAGGACAACGAGATCAACCGCGAGATCGGCGTCGAGCTGATAGGGATGCTCGGAGCCTCCGTCGAGTGCGCCGAAAACGGAGCACTCGCCGTCGAGATGTTCGACGGGCACGAGCCGGGGTACTACGATCTGATCTTTATGGATATACAGATGCCCGTGATGGACGGTCTTGAAGCGACGCGGACGATAAGAGCGCTCCCGCGCAGCGACAGCCGCGAGATACCGATTGTCGCGATGAGCGCGAACGCGTTTGTGGAGGACATACGCGCGTGCCAGCGTGCCGGCATGAACGCTCACGTTCCGAAGCCCGTCAATCTGCAAAGCTTAGCCGACGTTTTGCAGCGCTTCCTGAACGGGAGCGGCGCGGCAGCCGATGTGTCGGACGAGTATTGAGCGGGAACGGGTCAGGCAGTACAATGAAACCATATCAGGAAGAATATCTGGAGCTTCTCCGCTCCGTCTCCAAGATCGCCGGATCGTCCGTCGACGCGCAGGATCCGGACGCCTTTATCGCGGCTTCACGCGAGGAGAGCCGCGCCCGCGCGGAAGCGGTCAGGCGCGGTTCGCAGCTTCTGCGCGAGGAGCTCTTCCCCGTGCTTGACGCGATCTTGTCCGTTTCGGACGAGGAGGCGGACTCGCTGTTCGAATTCGCCGGAAAGCTGATGAGCGGCGTCTCGCAGAAGGACGTGGGGCTTCACTACAGGATCCACCTCGCACTCGTCAGCCGTGCGCGCCGCCTCGGTCGGCGCGACATGCTCATCCGCGAACTCTACCTGCTCGGAATGTCGCTTTATAATCTCGAAACGATGCTCAGCCCGAACATGCTCCGCCTGTATACGTCGCGGATGAGGATGTGCTTTGCGGAGAGCGCGTCATACTTCGATACGGAATACGACGACATAAAGGACCCGGAAACTCGCGGCTATGTCCACCGCAGCATGGGAAACATCGCCCTCAGCTATGACGGCTCGGACATCAGCTCCGCGGAGGAAAAGCTCGCAGTGCTCAAGCGTTCGATCAGCATTCTTTCGGACCCGGATGTGAGGGCAAAAACTCCGTCCCTCCCGTGGGATCTGTATCTGTACAAAAGCCATCAGGAGCGGACGACGCTTCTGAACTTTCTGCGCTCAGGGCGCGCGGATGCGGACGCGTTCGCGCAGGTGCTCGAGTCTGCGCAGATCGTGCAGGACCGCCAGCTCCGCGACATGAAGGAACGGGGCGATCCGCTCCAGCCGAGATGGCAGTATGCGTATATGGCAGCCCGGTACCACTGCGGTGCGATGCTGCTGCCGGAGCTGCTCGAAGGTCTGTACAGCCTGTCCGGTTCGAGGAATGACGACGACTTCGGCTCTCAGAGCATGTTCTCGCACGTGAGCGCGCCGGCGCTTTATATGGAATATTCCAAGCATCTCGACGGTGACCGCTTCGACGATAAGACTCCCGTGCGCATCGACAAAATGACACACCGTATGCTCGCGTGGATCGTAAGGGCGCCGAGCGACGAAAACAATGAGGCGCTCATGTTCTGTCTGCGCCAGTTTGTGTACGCCTACCGCGAATTTCCCGGCGGGATGCCGTTCTTCGAGCTGATCGAGAACGTTTTTGCCGCCCGACATCCTACCGTATATGTGAGGATGTGGCTGACCGGAAAGATCGCAGAACAGCTCACGCTCTGGGCTGTCGACAACTGCCCCGGCAAGCTCGTCGGTCTGCCCGGCTGCGAAAGCCCCGAAAATGTCATCTGGCACCGCGACTCTCTGTCCGATTTCGCGATGCATGCGGGACGCCTGCACGATATCGGCATGATACACTTCTGCAATCTCGACGCATCCGCGTGCCGCGACCTCTTCGAGGAAGAGGACGCGCTCATCAGGCAGCACGCGCACTGCGGCGCGCAGCTGCTCGGCGTACACCGTTCCACGAAGATATATTCGGACATCGCGCGCGGTCATCACCGCCGTTATGACGAAAACGGCGGCTATCCCGCCGACTTCACGCCCGAGAGCTCGCCTGTTAAGGCGATGATATATATCGTCGCCGCCGCTGACGTGCTCGCGTCATCGTCCGAGGAAACATCGAGCCGTTTCTCACCCGTCGTCCCGTTCGATGAGGCGTGCGCACGTATCGAAAAAGGGCGCGGAAAGCGGTATGCGCCGTTTGTTTCCGACCTGCTCGGGGACGCCGAGCGCCGCGAAGAGCTGCGCGGCAAGCTCGAAATATGGAAGCGCGAAGCGTATCTCGACATGTACAGCCGCCGCGCGGAAATGATGTCCGAGCAGTTTTGAACGATAGTGTTGCCGCAGGAGCGCGCCCGCCCGCCATAGGCTGCGGAGCGGTCGGCTCCTGCGGTTTTATTTGCGCCCTTCGGCGCATGATACGGTTTTTGTGGAGGAAGTGATGCGGTGATGGATAATATTGTGGTCTGCATCGGAAAAGGCGCCGACCGGGAAAACGCCGCCGCGCTCGCGGAGCGGATAGGCGCCCCGCTTACGGACAAGGTCGGCGAAATGCTGACGCTTATGACGGACGCATCCGGCATTTCCCTTCTCGGCTTCGGGATGCGATTTCAGGGCGACTTTTCCCGCTTGCTGCCACGGATAACGAACGGCAGACTGCCGCACGAAATGCTCATTCACGCTGCAAAGCCGAAGGAAACCTGGCTGAAGGCGGTCGACGCCGCCGCCGGCATGGGCGAGGACGCGTTCCTGCTCGCCGCCGCCGGGTATGATGTGACGCTGTACGAAAGAAACACCGTTGTCGCCGCGCTGCTGCGCGACGCCATGGACAGAGCGAAAAAGGATCCCCTTCTGAAGGACACTGTCGGCAGAATGCACTTCACAGAGGGCGACAGCACGGTTTTAATGAAAGAGCGGAACGAGGGCGCAGACCTTGTGTATCTTGACCCTATGTTCCCGCCGAGGCAAAAAACGGGGCTCGTCAACAAAAAGCTCCAACTGATACAGAAGCTGGAGCAGCCGTGCGTTGACGAGAAAGCGCTTTTTGACGCTGCCGTATCGGTGCGCCCGAAAAAAATAATAATAAAGCGCCCGCTAAAAGGCGCATATCTTGCAGGCTCACGCCCGAGCTACACGATCACGGGAAAGGCGATAAGATACGATTGTTATGTCTTTCCGGAACCCCGCCCGGACACACAGTCGGCAAAAACGGTATAATAAATGTAAAACGTATAAGCAACACTCGTTTGACTCACGGCGCAGAGAAACGGGTAAAACTCATTCACAACTACAGTAAAAGGCATCCTTTCGGATGCCTTTTACTCAGTCTGTCGAAAAAGCGTGCTCACGCGAAAAAGGGGACGCACTTTTTTATTGACAGAATTAAGTAATGGGAGAAT
>CANQMS010000001.1 GCA_947624995.1 uncultured Clostridia bacterium | reverse complement strand
CCGGAGCAGCCCGTACAGCAGCCGACGCAGTAGTGGCAGCCGGAGCAGCCCGTACAGCAGCCGACACAGCAGTGGCAGCAGCCGGAACAGCCCGCGCAGCAGCCGACGCAGCAGTGGCAGCAGCCGGAGCAGCCCGCGCAGCAGCCGACACAGCAGTGGCAGCAGCCGGAACAGCCCGCGCAGCAGCCGACACAGCAGTGGCAGCAGGCGGAGCAGCCTGTGCAGCAGTCGGAACAGCAGCCGCGGCAGCCGGAACCTTCGGCGCCGAAATTCTGCACAAAATGCGGCGCACCGCTGGCGCCGGGACAGAAATTCTGCACGAGCTGCGGCGCGGCAGTGAATCAGTAGGAGGCACAGTATGAAAAAGATCGGAAAACTTCAGATAATCCTGATATCTGTTGCCGCCGTCCTGGTGCTGGCGATAGGTATCACCGCCGCCGTACTCGTTACGAGGAGCATCGGCGCGGGACGCGAGAACGAGAGAAACGCATACATCGGTCTCTTGTTCCTGAAGAACGGCGACGCAGAGCTCGCCGAGGAATATTTTGACAGCGTCGCCGACAACGCCGGGGACAGCATCGGATTTGCACTCGACTGCGCCGAGGTGATTCGGCAGAAGATCATAGGAAACAAAACTCTTACTACTGTCGGGATCGACATCCTGAACAGGTACGAACTCGACGATTCGCGCGCCTCGATCGTGACATTCCTTTCAAACACGCAGGACAGCGCTTCCGGCTACGGCAGCGTCATCGACCAGATCGTGCGCACGATGAATATCCCGGACAACAGGCGCAGCGGCTACGACGAACAGTTCGGCATTGAACGGATGGCTTATTCGACCGGATATATTCCGGAAGAATCCGCCGAGACGTACAAAAAACTGCGCGGAGAGGACGCGCTCGACAGACTCGTGCTTTGCGCATCGCTTTCGAACGGAAGCTACAATACCGCGTTCGAAAAGGCTGTCGACATGATGAAAAAGGATCCGTCCGACAGCAACCGCATGATTCTGGCTGACATCATAGCGGACGCCGCTTACAACGGAGTGACGCTCAACACAGAGTATCTCTATAACGCCGCCGGGAAAAAGTACGATCCCGAGGCGGTCGCCGCCGAGTCTGCGGGGGTCGACTCCGAGATTGACGAGCTCGAGGGCACCATATTCGACCTCGAGGTCCGTATACAGAACGTCGAGGACGCCTCACAGAAAGCGGATATGCAGGATCAGCTCGAAAAGCTGTACGAGAAGCGCAACATGCTCGGCATAAAGAAGCGCTATCCGATGCTTTACCGCGCGCTGAATTCGGTCGCCATGATCCCGTCAGTCGAGGCATCCGTCGTCTCGGCAAAGATCTGCTACGCGGCGGGAATGAAGGACGAGGCTGTAAAGCGCCTGTCTGACGCGGCGGGATCGTTCCGCAAGAGGTTCTGCAAGAGCAGCACGGTCGTCAGAGGTCTTGACATAATCGACGATATGTATAACGGCGGAGGACAGTCAAAGGCAGACGCATCCGCGATCGCCGCCGTAAATAATATGATAAATACGGCTACGGAAAAGCTGTTCGTAGTCAGAAGGGGCAGCTACACGAACCGCCTCTCGAGCGAATTTTCCTCGGAGCTGCTTGACAAATTCAAATATCAGGACAACGATATTTATATAACGAAAGTCGACGACAGCGAGTATCCGAAGCTGACCGTCACCGTCAATGGCAGAGAAGCCGTCCTTGACGACTTCCTGAAGAAGAAAAACGTGAGGGTCAGAGACACGGGGTACGATGTCGACTTTGAGGTGAGCCTCGACGAAACGTCGATCTCTTCGATATGCTTTGTCGTTGACATAAGCGGAAGCATGGCGGGCGAGCCTATCGAAAACGCGAAAAAGGCGCTGCGCACGTTCATCCAGACGATGAACGACACGACGGAGGTCTCGATCGTCGCGTTCGACGGAGGCGCGTATGAAAGGACCCCGCTCACGACCGACCCGAACGAGCTTATGAGCGGCGTTGATACTCTTAATGCCGCGGGCGGAACGGATATCGCGGTCGGCATAGCCGGCGGCATCGAGTCCCTCAGAAACGCTTCAGGCGCGAGAAATATAATCCTCATGACAGACGGTCAGAGCGAGGAGAACTACAATTGGCTTAACGACGCGCTTTCAAACGGCGTCACGATCTTCACCGTAGGCTTCGGAAGCGTAAATGCAAATTATCTGACCGAGATCGCCGAGCAGACGGGCGGAACGTTCACGCTTGCCGATTCTTCGGGAGACCTCGGGAACGTCTATTCGAGCATCGGAGCCGTTATAGGTCATCAGGTCAGGATCACGTACACCGTTACGGAAAACGTCGACGAGATCCCGAGATACGTCTTTATACGTTCGGAAAATTACAATGCGTCACAGGTAAGGGAATACCGTACCGGAGACGGCGGCAGCACACCGAGCACGACGGCGGATTCGTTCGTGCTGTACGGCAGCCTCTACTATTCGAAGTCCGACATGGAGTATTACGAAGAAGATAACCGCAAGGTCCACGCCACGCTCGACACTTCCGACAACAGCGAGGTAAAGAGCCTTGAAATAGGCGGTCAGGATATCACGCCGATGGAGGACACGTATCTTGTCGAATTCGATATGATGCCTCTCGACGAGGGACTTTACGACATAACGTTCAATTTCGAGGACGGCTCATCGTACACGGCGGAGGACGCGGTCCTCGTCTACGACGACGATAGGGAGAGCAAGACAAAGACTTACAGATATGAGAACGTAAGGATCGGTTCGGTCATTATTTCAGCCGACTTTATCGCAGTTAATCCGGACGGTACCGTCATCATGCGCGGCGTCGAGATGCACAATGCGGACCGCGACGGGTATTCGTGGTCGCTGAACGCAAGTACCGAAAACATCATGGTCTTTGAAAACATTGCCGTTAGCGACAAGAAGGACAAGGACGGATATCTTGACTGGGGCGACTCCGCGGATTTCGAGATGGACGGCGTGTTGATCCTTTCCTCAAATGACGCGCAGAACGTACACGGGTACAGAACGATCTCATCGAAGGGAAAGCTGAGCGGCGAGATCGGCGAAGACCAGTGCGAGATCTACACGCGCTCCGGCAATTGACCCGCTTTGCGGCTTTTAAAATCAAACTGCACTAACGCATCCAGGATCCTTTCCGCAATATCGCGGTCATCGCCGCGGTATTGCCCGAAAGTGTCCGGGAGAAAGGAAGCCTTTGCGCGGTCAAAGGTGCGATAATAATTATGAATAAAAAGAAAACAATAACGCTTCTGATCATAGTTGCGGTCATATTTGTTGTTGCCGTCGCTGTAACGGTCGCGGTCATCATGTCCCTTGCGGGACAGGACGAGGTGAGCCGCGCCCTGAGCCTCGGAGACAAGTATCTGTCCGACATGGATTATGATTCTGCGATCCGGGAATACAGTAAAGTGCTCTCGGTCGACCCGACGAACCAGGATGCTCTTGCCGGACTCGTAAAGAGCTATGTCGGCAACGGCGAGCCCGACAAGGCGCGTGATATCTTCGAATCCGATCTTGCGGATACGAACAGGACCGACGTGCTCAGAGTATACGGAGAAATGCTCGAGGACGAGGGAGATTATTCGGGCGCCGTCGGTATCGTCGACCGTCTGATCGAAATCGAAGATGATGAAGACGACCGTACGTGGATGAAGGAGCTCATAAAGAAGCTCCTTGACCTGCGCCGCAGCTACAGCATCGGACCCGATTCTACGGTAGCCGTCAGCGGCGGCAGCGTGTTCACTAAGGGCAACAATGTCCTCGGCGCGCTCGGAACGGAAAAGGATCTCGGCAAGGATACGGTGACGGACACGTTCGGCTCAGCAGAATTTAACGGTACTGCCGTCAGCGCATACGCGTTCGGCTCGAACAGCGCCGTTGTCGACGACAGCGGCAGGCTTTGGATCGCCGGAAGCGGACGCAGCGGTCAGAAGGGAGAGGGAGTTTCGGAGCTCATCGTCTCCGCGGGATGGACACAGGCGGAGGATATAGGTCCCGTCGTCAGAGTTGCGGGCTTTGACAGCACTGTTTTCGCGCTGAATGAAAGCGGCGAGCTTTGGCTGATAGGACATAACGCGGGATTTACAAAGGGACCCGAATGGTTGAATAAATGGACGCGCATGACGGGATACGGAACGATTATTGACCTGCAGTACAGCGGGGACATGGTCGCCTTCATGACGTCCGAGGGGCTCGTTTACAGAACGCTCGCACCGAACGGAACGGACAGCAACGTGTGGGAGCTCGTCTCAAGGGATGCCGCGATGTTTTCGGTCTCCGATTATTCGCTCGCGGTCCTTTCGTCTGATGGGACGATGTTCCATTACAGCGGCGGCGGAGGAATCTTCCCCGAGTCGTGGCACGTGACGGACAGTTGGGACCGTTACGCGGCGCCGTACAGCGTGAGAGGCATGGCGCATGTCGGCGGCGGTATGTTCCTTTTGTCCGGGGACGGCACCGTCCATCTGATCTCAAACGGCACGGACAACGTTATCGACGTCGAAGGCGACATATCGTGCATTTATTCGACCGGTGACAGATGCGTGATCGAGTTTGAAAACGGAAGCTTTTCCGTGTACAAGGTCGACGGGAGCATAGACGCGGATGCGTTCGGCGGTTCGCCGAACTGACATTTGAGAGGCAAATCTGCCATATATATTGTATCCGGGCGCCCTTTTCGGGGGCGCCCGGACTTTTTTTCAGAAAAATTTTTGAAATTTTCGAAAAAATATGACAAAGCTATTGACAACCCATTAGTCAACTGCTATAATTTTACCATAATAGACCGGATGCGAGCAAATAAGACGAAATCGGCACCTGTCGGTACAGCCTTTTTTCCTTTTGATGCTGTGCCGTACGGGAGCGGACGGATGCGGAAATCCGGCGCTGCCGGACGCGGAGAAAGGGATACGGGAGACCGAATTGAGAAAGACAGCCTCGCTTAACGAAAAACAAATGCAGATGATAAGCATTCTCAGTCAGGCGCTGCCGCAGCTTCGGCGCGATCTCGGAGTGTCACAGACGGTGCTTGCAAATAAAGTCGGGATGAGCCGCCAGATGATCTCCCTGATCGAGAGGCAGGAGCAGCCGATGACGTGGACCCAGTTTCTAGCGATCGTCTTTTTCTTCAAATCAAACAATGACTTTGAGCGCGGAAAGAAGTCCGTCGTGAAAAAGTATCCCAATGTCGTCGAGCAGCTCCTGCTTCTTGACATTGATATGAACAGCTATGAAAGAACGGGAGAGACGGAATGATTATCAACCTTATAAAACCGAAGGAAATGTTCAGCCTGACGCTTCCTAAGAAGGTGAAGGGAAAATACTGGATATCCGACACCGACGAAAGGGGCAGACCTCGCGATCTCATAAGCATAGAAGCCGTCGGCGACGACTGGGTCGTCAAAAGCAACAAGCACGCGAAAATATTCGACGAGACCGGCGCATTCGCAGCCGAAACGGTAATAAAGCCGCTGAGCTTTATCGGGCTCAGGATCGCGGGAAGCGACGACAGAGTCATCCTTTTTGCCGAAAGTGTTGACGACAGCAGACTCACGTTCGAAAAGTTCGTTGCCGCGGCACCGGGAGAGCTCACGATCGGCAGGCAGCGCGAAAATAACTTCTGCTACGAAAACAAGTACGTTTCGGGGCGGCACGCATTTTTGACGTATAACGGCAATACGTGGTCGATAACCGATACGAACAGCATGAACGGCACGTACGTGAACGGGCGCCGCGTCTCTTCCGCCGCGCTCAGCGCAGGTGACGTCATATACATAATGGGGCTGAAGATCATAATCGGGCACAACTATCTTGCCGTGAACGATCCGGACGGTCTGCTCCATATCAATACGGGGAGCCTTTACGCTTATCGCCCCCAGCCCGTAAATGCGGATGCCGCCGACTATGAGCTGCCGGAAAAGAACTACTTTTTCCGCTCGCCGAGATTCCACCGCGAGGTGACCCACGCGGTCATAAAGATCGACCCGCCGCCGCAGCTCCAGAAGCTTGATACGGTCCCGCTCGCACTCATGCTCGGACCGTCGATCACGATGGCGATGACATCCGTCAGCACGGGGCTGATCACCGTCAGCAATGTGCTGTCAAACGGCGGGAACATATCGCAGGCGATGCCGACCTTGATCATGTCGGTCGGGATGCTGCTCGGCACGGTCCTCTGGCCGATACTCACAAAGAAATACGAGAAGAGCCAAAAGATAAAGAACGAAAGGCGCCGTCAGGAAAAATATCTCGGCTATCTCGACGGGATAAGGGACGAGATCGGGCGCCGGTGCAACGAGCAGAGCGAGATCTTGCGCGAAAATGTGATCTCCGCCGAGGAATGCTCCCGCAGGATCGTCAGCCGCGATCCGAAGCTCTGGGAAAGGGCGCCGGGACAGAGCGATTTTCTCCGTCTGCGCCTCGGCGTGGGCAGTCTCCCGATGGATGCAGAGGTGACATACTCCGAGAAAAAGTTCTCGATGGACGACGACAGCCTTCAGGACGCGATGCTTTCGCTCGGTACGGAGCCGAAAAAGCTCGATAATGTCCCCGTGAGCATATCTCTCGTCGAGGACAGGACCGTCGGCATATACGGACCGACAGACGGGACCGTCAACCTTCTCAAATCCCTGATCCTTCAGATGACGGCGCTGCACAGCTACGACGAGCTGAAGATAATGCTCATTTCGTCTGCGCAGGATGCCGGGCGCTGGAATTTTGTAAGGGCGCTCCCGCATTTCTGGTCAACCGATAAATCAATAAGATTTTTCGCGGACACTCCAGACGAGGTGAAGGAGCTGTCGTCATATATCGAGAAAAACATCCTTGTCCGCGGCGATATCGCGCACGAGGATCACACGGAATTCTCGCCGTACTACGTCGTCATATCGACGAGCAAGGAGCTCGCCGACAGGTGTCCGGGGCTCGCGCAGATGATGCGGTATAAGAACAACCGCGGATTCAGCGTGATAGTGTCGGCTCCCGCGCTCCGCGATCTCCCTAAGGAGACGAAAACCGTCATCTCACTTGAAGGCTCGGGTGCGGTTCCGAACTCCGACGCGGGATTAAACGCGAGAATGTTTGAAAGGGAAGATACGTCCGGCAGAGGGGTGTCTTTCAGAACGGAAATGATAAACGAAGCGAGCGTCGATGCCCTTGCCGAGGCGCTCGCAAACATAGAGCTCGACCTCGAGTCCCG
Organism: uncultured Clostridia bacterium; assembly: GCA_947624995.1. Classification (GTDB taxonomy): domain Bacteria; phylum Bacillota; class Clostridia; order Oscillospirales; family CAG-272; genus DTU064. The sequence goes on along the minus strand of CANQMS010000001.1, from coordinate 213,825 downwards.
CAGCTTTACCTTGCCGTCGATGATGACATTCCTCGAAATGTTCAACGTGGGAAAGATCGAGCACTTGAACTCACTGACGCGGTGGAAAGAAAACAACCCGACGATCTCACTTCAGACGCCGGTCGGCGTCGATTCGAACGGCAACATTTTCAATCTCGATCTGCACGAAAAATTCCACGGACCTCACGGGCTTATCGCCGGTATGACAGGCTCGGGAAAGTCCGAATTCATCATCACGTTTATTTTGTCACTCGCGGTCAACTACCATCCGGACGAGGTCGCTTTCATACTAATCGACTATAAGGGCGGCGGTCTTGCCGGAGCATTTGAGGACGCGGGACGCGGCATAAAGCTGCCGCACCTCGCCGGTACAATCACAAACCTCGACGGAGCCGCAATAACGCGTTCTCTCGTCTCGATACAGAGCGAGCTGCGCCGCAGGCAGGCGATATTCAACGAGGCGCGCAGGATCTCCGGCGAAGGCACAATGGATATATACAAATATCAGCAGCTTTACCGCGACAAGGTCGTCACCGAGCCCGTGCCGCATCTGTTCATTATCTCGGATGAGTTTGCGGAGCTGAAAACGCAGCAGCCCGAGTTCATGGAACAGCTCATCAGCGCAGCCCGCATCGGGCGCAGCCTCGGCGTCCACCTGATACTTGCAACGCAGAAGCCGAGCGGAGTCGTCGATGATCAGATATGGAGCAACAGCAAGTTCCGCGTATGCCTGAAGGTGCAGGAAAAGTCGGACAGCCAGGAGATGATAAAGTGCCCGGACGCGGCGGAGCTGTCGCAGACGGGAAGATTCTATCTCCAGGTCGGCTTCAACGAGCTTTTCGCGCTCGGTCAGTCCGCATGGTGCGGCGCCGAGTATGTCCCGACGGAGACGGTGGAGAAAACTGTCGACTCCGGCATACAGGTCGTGGACGATCTCGGACGTGTAATGATGAACGTCAGACCTGCGAAAAAGAAAGCTGAGGGCAGCAGAACAAAGCAGATCGTAGCGATAGTCAAATATCTCTCCGATCTCGCGGCGGAGGAGAAGATCGTCGAAAGACCGCTTTGGCTCGAACCGATCCCGCCCGTCATCCTGCTCGACGAGGTGGAGAAAAAGTACGGCAGCAGATCGGTCGGCACGTTCCTTGACCCCGTCGTCGGGGAATTCGACGATCCGTTCAACCAGAGACAGGGCGTTCTCACCGTTCCGTTCTCCTCGGACGGCAACTGCCTCGTATACGGCTCGACAGGCAACGGAAAGACGACATTCCTGACTACCCTTTGCTTCTCGCTTTTGAAGCATCATACGGCGGACGAGGTCAATATATATATCATGGATTTCGGTTCCGAAACGCTGAAGGCGTTCGAGAACGCGCCGCAGGTCGGCGGCGTTATCGTCTCGGCGGATGAGGAGAAAACGGTCAATTTCCTGAAAATGCTGAAGCGGGAGATCGAAGAGAGGCGCGCCCTGTTCTCCGAATTCGGAGGTGATTACAGAGGGTACGTGAACGGAAGCGGGAAAACGGTTCCGAACATCGTCGTACTGCTGAACAATTACTCCGGCTTTGCAGAGCAGTTCGAAGACTATCAGGACGATTTCACGCTCCTAACGCGCGACGGAACAAAATACGGTATATATTTCGCCGTGACCGCCGGCAGCACGAACGCCGTCCGGTATAAGACGCAGCAGAATTTCAGGATCATGCTGACGATGCAGCTCAACGATGCGTCGGATTACGCCGTGATCGTCGGCAAGACAGACGGGCTCATCCCATCCGGCTCCAAGGGGCGCGGACTCGTCGCCCTCGACCGTGTTTATGAGTTTCAGACGGCGTACTGCACGGACAGCCCGGACGTCAACGGATTTCTGCGCGGCTTCTGCCGGGAGCTTTCGTCCGGTTCGGAGAAGCGTGCGAGACCGATCCCGGTCCTGCCGGAGATCGTTCACGTCGCGGATGTTATGCGCGGCACGCCTTCACTGAGATCGGTCCCGGTCGGAATAGGGAAGAGGTCGCTCGCGCCCGTAAATGTCGACATTGCGGGCAAGGTCGTATATCCTGTCGTTTGTGCCGAAATAGGCGAGGCGATCCCGTTTGCAGAAGAATTTCTCGACCTGCTCGGTAAGGTGACGACAGCCGTGCTCGTAGACGCGGAGGACGCGCTGCCGGAGCATCCGTGCAGGCGCGTGCCCGGCGATTACGAGGGATTTGTCGGGGATTTGTTCGCCGAGATGGTAGAGCGCAACAACACTTTCAAGGACTCCGGCATGGACTCTTCGTCCCTTGCGGACCGCTCCGAGGTCACGTATGTCATCGTAGGAATGAAGCGGCTGTGCGATCAGCTCACGCCCGACGGTCTTGACAAGCTGAAAACGCTTATCTGCCACGGCGAGCCGTTCTACAAGATCCATTTCGTCATTGTCGAGTCCTCGTCGCAGATGAACGGATTTACATATGACGAATGGTACAAGCGGCAGGTCACGGGCGCGGACGGACTGTGGATCGGCGACGGAGTCACAAACCAGTATCTGCTCAAGGTCAATAAGGTAACGAACGATCTCTATGACGACGTCGAGCCCGAATTCGGATATGTCCTGTACAGGAACAGACCGACGCTCGTCAAACTGCTGTCGTCGAAGACAAAAGAGGAGAGAGAGGAGGATATTTAACCGTGGATAAGGTCATAGTTGAGATTTTTGTCCCGGCGCTCAACGTCACATACGATGTTTTTATTCCGACGCACTCTCCGCTGTCATCGGTCCTTGAGCTTGTCAAGAAGGCCGTCACGGAGCTGTCGGACGGGCACTTCAGGGCGGACGGCAGCACGGTTTTGTGTCACCGCGAAGACGGGACGATCATGGATATTAATTTATCGGTTTATGAGCTCGGTATTCACAACGGGTCAAAGCTGATGTTAATATAATTTTAAAAGGAGGTCATTTACAATGGCAAGAACGATTCAGGTAACGCCTGAGCAGTTGGAGTCTACCGCGGGCAGGATCGAAAGCCTCGCAGCTGATTACAAAAATCAGTACGATCAGCTTTACAGCGAGACGAACGCGATGGCTTCTACATGGAACGGAAAGGACAATACGGCGTTTGTCGATCAGATCGCAGGCTTCAAGGATGATTTCGAGAAGATGCACACGCTGATGCTCAACTACGCCGATTTCCTCAGGAAGAGCGCGAAGGCATACCGCGATACGCAGGACACTGTCGTATCGGAGGCGCGCAAGTTAGTAAATTAAGGGGGAAAAAGAGATGGCAGACGGAATCCAAATATCAACCCAAGTTCTGCTTGACACAGCAGAGAAGGTACGCAGCATAAACAACACGCTCGACTCAAAGCTCGCCGATATAAACAAGAACATGAACGATCTTGAGGCGACATGGAAGAGCGACGCGGCGACCGATATCAGAGCCGCGATGAACGCCCTCAAGCCGCGCTTTGAGGAGTACAAGAACGTCGTCGAGTCCTATGCGAAGTTCCTCGTGAACACCGCGCAGAGCTATGAAACGACAGAGGGCGCGATTCAGAACAACGCAAGCGCATTTAAATAATGCACTTATAAGTAATTAAGTATGTGGGCGGCACTGCCGCCCACATACGAAAGCACAGACTCAGGTAAAACAATATTAAACTTTAAGGTTTGTTGCAATTGAGGAGATTTTATGAAACGGCTTATTGCTTTTATTTTAGTACTTGCGACCATGCTGCTGACGATGTCCGCATGCATCGAAGGGCACTTCTCTTTTGACCGTAATTCCGAAGACGACAAATATATCACAAGAGGGGAGTGGGCTAAAACACTCGGAACATATTTCGGCATGGATTCATGTATAAGCGACGAACCGTATTTCAGCGATGTTACGGCTGAAAACGCGTTTTTTGCGTATGTTCAGTCATGCACCGAATGGGAGATATTCGATACTTCGGAAAAAAACTTCAAGCCGAATGAATATGCTACGGTTTCTTTTATAGTGGAAACGGCGGTAAAGGCATCCGAAATAGATCAGAGCGGTTTTTCCTCTGCATTTGAATATGCCGAAAGTGAAAAAATCGTTGAGGGAAAAGCAACAGACCGTGCAACGCATGAATATGCGGCAAAGGTGGCTGACTGGGCGATAAAAAAATATCAGAACAGAGCCTTCAAGGAGTATGAAAACATTCAGCTCAAAGACAATGTTGTCGTAATGGCTGACAAAACCCCCGATGGAAACGGGAGGATAACTTTATCCGAGTCTTCCGTAAAGGTCGGGGATATAATCATTGCAAACGGTTCGGAGACCGAGCCAGGCGGAGTTGCGCGCAAAGTGACGTCTGTTTCGCAGGACAGCGACGGAAATTATATCATCGAAACTGTCGAGCCCGAGATCGGCGAAGTTTACGACGATCTCGACTTCGGATATGTCGGCACCGTTGAGGATGCGTCGACGATCATACCGGCAGAGGGCGTTACCGTCGAGAGCGTAACGGACGCGGCTCCCGATACAATATATGCCCCCGGCTTCTTTGACTTCCATATCACAACGCTTGCAAAAGGCGGCAGATCAGACCTTGACGCAAAGCATATGGCGGCAAAGGGGAAGAATATCAATCTTTCCATAAAGCTTTCCTCCGGAAAGAAACTGTCTGTGTCCCCGTCGTACAACAGCATAAAGGCTGATATTGAAAAAGGCGACGACGCGGAAGCCAAAAAAATATTTGAGGAAACCGGATATGCACAGATCGACGACTTCAAGATAGACGGCGACGTCCAGACGATCAAGGCAACGGATAAGTATACAGCGGGCTGGGAGCTTGAAGGCAGCGTCGGACTGAACAACTTTTATGTCGAGACTGAACTTGAGATGAAAAAGGCGTTCGGCGTTCCTTACGGCATAAAGAGCTTTACATATGAAGTAAACTACGAGGTTACCTCCTCGATAAAATTCAGCGGAACCTTCGGAGAAGAAATTTCGATCGCCACGGTCCCCATACCGCTCGGAGGTTTGGGAATTACAATAGATGTTGAGATAACCGCCGGCGTTGATGTCAACGGAGATATTCAGTTCACAAGCACGATAAAAAATACTTCAACGGTAAAATACACAGAGAAGAGCGGCTTTAAGAAAACACAGTCGTCTCAGGCGGAAAACGATCTTAAATTGACCGTTGGCTTAAAGATGTCGTTCGGCGGAAAAGCGACGCTTAAGGCTCTCGGCATAAAGCTTATTGACTTCAGCCTCAAGGTTGGTCTCGGATATGAGACAAGCGCGCAGATCGGAAAGGTCATAAGGCGAGAGGACGGACTGTATAAATATGACGGCGGGGTAGCCGACCTTTCCGGGTCAACGACGGAATATATTCTGTGCGTAAACGCTTTAATATATTACCCGACGGTGTCTTTGAGCCTCGGGACGAGCAAGGGAACGCTCGCAAACAAGCTCGGCATTAAGATCACGTGGAAAATAATGGATAAGAGCGGCGCTTCCTTCGATTCTCAAAAAATATCCGAGCATTACGAAATCGGCAGGGGAAAGGTCGATGAATGTATTCTTGACACGCTGCAAGTCTTCACCGAGGACGACATATCGGAAGCACTTGAGGAAGACAGAAATAAAGAGTCGCAGCTTGTCGGACCGGAGATAATGGATATTTCAAAGTACGCGGTCTCGCTCGATGTCGGGGAAAGCACCGAACTGTCCGTGACGACGATGCCGCACGGCTATACGGGCGGCGACATAGTCTGGACATCCGACGACGATTCGATCGTTCAGGTTTCCGGCATAAAAGCCGGCGAGAATACGGCGTCGTGCTTGCTGACGGCAAAGGGCAGCGGTGTGACATCTGTCACGGTGAGCACATCGAACGGCGAATATTCGATCAGATGCTCCGTAATTGTCAAGGATGACAGCATAGTGGACTTCAATCCGGTCGAGTAGAAAGTTCGGAAAATGATTGCCTTTATAGATCAGGAGAAAACGAATTTTGCGATGTCATGGACGGTGTCGTCCGGCGGCAGGCAGATCGCAAAAGTCGAATCTCCGTTTGAAAGCGGAATGTTCCGCGCAAAAATCGCTTACGAGAGCGGACAAACGCAGGTACTGTATTACAATCCTTCCGATACAACGTGGGGAAAGAAGCTGGCAGACAGACTGAGCTTTAAGCTCTTTGAAAACGCCGAAGCGATAGGCTTCATGGTCGGAAGAACAAAAAAGACGGGCTTCTTGCGCGCGATCGCTTATTATGAGTTTGTGTATTATAATGATACATACAGCGTATATGAGGTCGGGCTCGGCAAGAACGGACTTTTCCTGTGCTTTTACAGGGGAGAGCAGATCGTCGCGATAGTGGAAAAAGAGCTGCGCGTCGTTAACTACAGGGATAAATACACAGCATACATGCTCGACGACGCGCTCTTTTGTCAGGTATTGCCGTTTGTTATCTACTATGATGTAACGGCATACGGAGACGTAATGGAACATTCCGTGTACTCCGTAAAGGAAAAGCGGGTATATACAAAGCAAAAGGAACTGATCGAAAAATTTGACAGATCTTTTATTGACGCCGTAAAAAAGACGGAAACAGAAGGCAGGAACGACTCATGTCAATAAACGTAACGGCTGCGAACAGTCAGGCGGCACAGCTCTCGTCATATGCGAATCAATTGCGGCAGGCAAAGACGCAGCTCTCGTCGTACAAATCCTCCGTGAACCAGAACTGGCAGGCGGAGGAGGTCACGTATATCGGGAAGGGAATCGACAAGGCTATATCCGATATAGATGCGATCATAAAGGAGCTTGAATCTATCGGAACGGATATAAAAAATGCCGCCGCTGCGATCAGGCGCGAGGAAGAAGCGGCTGAGCGCGCACGCCGGGAACAGGAAGCGCGCGAGCGCGCGCGCCGCGAGCAGGAAGCGCGCGAAAAAGCGGACCGCGAGCGCCGCATACGCGAGGCGGAAGCGGCATACGAGCAGGCGAAAAAAGAGCTCGACGCGCTGAACCGCGAGCTCTCCGAGTTGATTAAGACGATCGCGAAGGCGCCCATCTCGAAAAAATTATCCCTTTCGTCACAGCTGACGCAGCTTTATTCACGTGTAAACGCGGCGCAGGCAAAGTGCAACGAATGTAAATCGCAGCTTGACGCCGCAAGAAGATAAGGAGGGGGAGCTCCATGTTAAAAAGCAAGATCATTTCGAAAGCAGGCGCGACGCAGCTCGTCGTCAGCAGCATGAACGGGCAGCAGCTCAGCGAGCGCGAGATCTACGCGATAAACAACCGCCAGGTCAAGGGAATGCTTTTCCTGAACGTTGTGCCGAGAGGCGCGGCATTTGACCTCGTATATAATTTAACGGGTCTTCTGCCTCTGCCGACGTTTTTGCAGACGCCGCAGAACAAAGCGTCCTTCGCAAGAATACTCGGCGACATAGTAACGACTTACAAATCGCTCGGGAACGCGTATTTTAACCAGAAAAGCATCATGCTCGAGATCGACAGGGTGATGGTCAATCCGGCGTCGCAGAGCGTATATTTTGCCTATATTCCGATACAGGGATATGAGTGTGCCGTGTCGCTGCGCGACTTTTTCGGAAACATGATCCGCTATCTGACGTTTTCACCCGGCGAGGATACGGGCTATGTCCGTGAATTTATCGGCATCGTGAACGGCGGGATCAATTTCTCGATCTTCGCGCTCGAGGAATACGTGAAAAAGCTCACGTGGCAGCCGCCGGTCAAAAAAGAACCGGAATGTCCGCGGTGCCATGCAAAGGTAGCGGAGGGAGCCAACTTCTGCCCGGCGTGCGGCGCAAAGATCACCACCGCCGTGCCGAATGTCTCCGTCGCTCCCAATGTTCCCGTCCCCCCCAATGTTCCCGTTGCTCCCAATGTTCCCACAGCGCCAAATGTTCCCGCCCGGGCTGTACCCCCCGTTGTTCCTGCCGCCCCCGGCACTCCCGGACCGCAGAGCATGAAGGGTATATATGATCCGCTTGGCGGCAGCGCGGGGTATATGGACCGCACGCCGGCAGATCGGCAGCCTGTCGGAATTGACGGCGGGACGGTCATGCTTGGCGTAAATCAGCCGGCTCCCGCAGCCGTGAGACAGGAAAGACCGGAGAGGATCCCCGTGAGCCGCCCGTACCTTATCCGCGAGCGGACGAACGAAAAAATACCGATAAACAAGACGTCCTTCCGGATAGGAAAAAAGCCCGACTTCTGCAACTATGTCGTCACCGACAACAAGACCGTGAGCCGCAACCACGCGGAGGTCATAACGAGAGGCGGCAGATACTTCATAATGGATCTCGAATCGACAAACGGAACGTATGTCAACGGGCAAAAGATAAATCCCAAAACAGAGGTCGAGATATTCCCGGGAACAAAAATCAGGCTTTCGAGCGAGAGCTTTGTCTTTGGCGTTGAGTGACGGTCCTGAAGGTTAAAATTTAAACCGTTTAGCATTGGAGGAAGAAATATGTATCCTGAATTTATTGCGATTTATGTCGGACTCGGCGTACTTGCCGCGATCCTTATAGCAGTGCTCGTGCTCGTCATCGTCACACTCAAAAAAGTATCGGGACTGACGGGTCGGAAGAGCGCTCCCGCGTATCACGGCGGCGGGATGGCACAGCCGTCGGGAAACGTTGTCTTTTGCAGGAACTGCGCCACGCAGTTTGACGCGCGCGAAAGGGTCTGCCCGAAGTGCGGAACGCCTCGATGACAAAATGACAGCATGACAAAACGACAAAATATAAATTACAAAATACAAAAACACGGAAAAATGATGGATGCAAATGTCGCGCTCTGAGGAGGTGATAGGATGGCAGCGATAAGGACAATAAAGATAAATGTCAGCTCGGTCATCGGTCTTAGCGGGCAGATCGACAAGGCAAAAAGCACCGTCACCGGAGTCAGGCAGTCTGTCGGGACAGTAAAAAATCAGATCGACAGCCGCATACTCGGCAGAAGCAACATAAAAAACAGACTCTCAAACGTTGCGACAAGGCTGTCGACCGTCGAGAACAGGATCGCGGGAATAAAGCGCACCGTTGAAAACGGAGCGAACAGATATAACGACACGGATGTGCGCGTACGCTCATTGAAGCACGACCTTGAGGGGCGTATCTCGACTCACGGCTCCTCGGGTTCGCTCGGAGCCGGGATCGGAAAAACAGGCGCCGGGATCGGAGGCGCCGTTGCGGGCGTGATAAGTGTTCTCGGGGGCGGAGGATCGGCTTCTGCCGTGACAAATACTCCGACTGTGTCTTTCGGTCGCAGCGGGAGTTTTCTCGGCATAGATACGTCGTTTAACGCCGAGCTCGACGCTTTCGGCTACAGTGTCAAAGATAAAACTCAGTCAAAGTTCTCAAAAGACAAGGGCGAGTTTTATACGGGTGTCGGAAAGGAATTCGAGGGACACGTTCTGAAGGGGACCGTTTCCGGCAGCATTGGCGCGCTGCATGTCAAGTCCGAACATACGTTAGGCGAGGTAAAAGCTTCCGGCAAAATCGGGGCGACGCTTTTCAAGGACGGAAAGTTGGCGCCTTCTCTCAATGCGAAGCTTAAAGGCGAAGCGGTTGCATACGACGTACAAAAAGAGGTAAAGCTCGGCAGCGACGAGAATAACGCTCACTTGAAGGGCAGCGGCAAGATATTTGCGGCGGAAGCCGAAGCCGGTGTCGGGATCGGCGTCATCGAGCGCAAGGACGAAAACGGTAACGTCGTGAGAGAAGCCGGGGTCGAGGCAAAGGTCGGCGCCGAGGCGTATGTCGCCGAAGGGAAGGCGTCCGGCGGATTCACTCTGTTCGGCATCAAGGTCGACGCGTCGATCTCCGCAAAGGCGGGCGGCGCCGGGGTGACTGCCGGAGGCAGCGCAACGACGGGCGGCGTGCGCGGAAAAATCGGCGCGGGTCTCGGGCTCGGAGCCGGACTCGAGGTCAGCATCGACTGGAGCGATTTCAAGTGGGACCTTTGGTAAAGAATATAATATCGAATAATTAAATTCAGGGGGAAAAATATAATGTATAAGGATTTGCTTCCGATAGGCTCGGTAGTGCTGCTCAAGGGCGGCGACAAGCGGATAATGATCTGCGGCAGAATACAGGCAAAGGAAAACGACGACGAGATATACGATTACTCCGCGTGCTATTATCCGGAGGGCATAGTCGATCCGGATTCAATGTTCTTCTTTAACCGTGACGCGATAGAGCGCGTTTTCTTCCTCGGCTTTCAGGACAGCGAGGAGCTCGCGTTCAGGGAGAATGTGCTCGACACGCTCGGAGAGCTTGAGATAAGGGACGGTCAGATAGTTCCGAAGGAATAGTTCATCATAAAACGGGGATCAAGCACATCCGCAAAACGGCGATGCGCCCCGAAGGTCGGGCACAGGCTTTCACTGTCCCGACCTTCGTGGCGCATCTTTTATGTTTGGGGAGTCTTTTGCCCGACCGCGGTTTTATAATAGTTCCCGAAATCCGCGAGGGCGTCGATTATCGGGAGCATTTCTCTTCCGAGCGGCGTCAGTCCGTATTCGACCCTCGGCGGCAGCTCGCGGTGATCGAGGCGGTATACGAGTCCGTCGTCGATCATCTGGCGCAGGCTGTCCGTCAGCACCTTTTGCGATATTCCGTCGAGACTCTTCAAGAGCTCGTTGAATCTCCACGGGCGCTCTTTTAAGTTGCGGACGATCAGGAGCTTCCACTTTCCGCCGATAAGCGATACGGCAGTTGCCACAGGGCACGCAGGCAATTCTTCTTTCGTTTTCATTATGAACATCACCTCACGGCTGTATTGTACCACACATTATGAAAAAAGTATACAGTTATAAAAAAGTGCGTACTTGTTTTTGCGCAGATGTGGCGGTATACTGTGTTCATAAAGGAAGGAAATTCCTATAATATTATTATCATTATCGGAGGCATTATCCATCATGAAGAATTACGCAAAAACAAATGTCGGAAATGAAGGGAGGGCAGAGCTCCACGAAAAACTCTCCCTGACCGGCGCGGAGGTCAGCGTCAACCGACTTCCCGCAGGCGCGTGCGTCCCGTTCGTCCACGCACACAAATGCAACGAAGAGATCTACGGCATCATCTCCGGCGCGGGGAAAGCCGTAATAGACGGGGAAGAAGTCGCCCTTTCAAAGGGCGATTGGCTGAGGATCTCCCCCGCGGCAAAGCGGCAGTTTTTCGCGGCGGATGACTGCGGGATCGAATATATCTGCATTCAGGTGAAGGAAAATTCGCTCGGCGGCTATACGGCGGATGACGCGGTGCTGTAAAATGAGATATATAAAATGCGAGGGAAACCTTTGAGAAAAGGTTTCCCTCGCGCTCCTTTTTTATTTCGGCAGCGTGCCGGACTCGTGCTCTGCCGTCAGTTCCGTGTCGGCTGAGCCTATTTTTATTCTGCACCCGGCGCCGCCGGTGACGGTGAAGCGGTCCTGCGATTTGTCAAACGACGCTTTGATAATGACATCCGCGCCGTCATACACCTCCGTCTCCGCGCGTCCGGTCAGCCCGAAAACGCGCAGCTCAATGTTGCTTTTGAAGCTGTATTCCGCGTTCGGATGCGATATCCCGACGGGGATGACGCTGTTTTCGCGCGCGAACAGCGGTATTGACATATACCCGATGCCCTCCGTGCGCCAAACGCCGCCTTCTACGACCTCCCCGGTAAAAAAGTTCGTCCATTTCCCATGCGGCAGGTAATAACGCGCGATGCCTTCACTGTTGAAGACAGGCGCGACGAGCAGCGAATCTCCGAGCATGTACTGCTTATCGAGATAGCGGCAGTTGCAGTCGTCCTCGAATTCGAGCGCCATCATGCGCATCATCGGAACACCGGACGATGACGACCGATGCGCCTCGGACCAAAGATATGGCATGAGCTCATGCTTCAGCTCGGTAAAGAAGCGGAGGACTGCGACAGCCTCCTCGCCGTAGAGCCACGGGACCTTGTATGCCGTGCTGCCGTGGAGCCTGCTGTGCGTCGACAGGAGTCCGAACGCGCACCAACGCTTGTAAAGGTCGGGCGTCGCGGAGCTTTCAAATCCGCCGATGTCGTGGCTCCAAAAGGAAAAACCGCTGCAAGTGAGCGAAAGCCCGCCGCGTATGCTCTGCTCCATCCCGCTGTAATCGGACCAACAGTCGCCTCCCCAGTGTACGGGGAATTTCTGGCACCCGGCAGTTGCGGAGCGCGCGAAAAGGACGGCGCCGTCCGCCCCGCCGTGCCGCGCAAGGACGTTATAGACGCACTCGTTATAAATATAGCTGTAATAGTTGTGCATTTTTTGCGGGTCGGCGCCGCTGTAATATACGGCGTCGGTCGGGATGCGCTCGCCGAAATCCGTTTTGAAGCAGTCAACGCCCATGTCAAGGAGGCTTTCGAGCCCCTTGGCATACCAGCGCGCGGCTTCGGGATTCGTGAAGTCGACGATCGCCATTCCCGGCTGCCACATATCCCACTGCCACAAAGACCCGTCCGCACGTTTCAGAAAATATCCGTGCGCGAGCCCGTAGTCAAACAGCGCCGACCGCTGCGCGACGTAAGGATTTATCCATACGCATACTTTGACTCCGCGCTCGTGGATGCGCCGTATCATCCCCTCGGGATCGGGAAAGACGTCGCTGTCCCACAGAAAATCAGTCCAGTGGAACGGCTTCATCCAGCAGCAGTCGAAGTGGAACACGGAGAGCGGGATCCCGCGCTCATGCATCCCGTCGATGAAGCTCATGACGGTCTTTTCGTCGTAGTCCGTCGTGAACGACGTCGAGAGCCACAGCCCGAAGCTCCAGCGCGGCGGGAGGGAAGGCTTGCCGGTGAGATCGGTATAGCGGCAGAGAACGTCCTTCATCGTGCCGCCGCAGAAGATAAAATAATCGAGCTCCTCGCCCGCGACGGAAAACGCGGTCCTGTTCACCGTTTCCGTCGCGATCTCGAAATCGACGCTCTCGGGGTGATTCACAAAGACGCCGTAGCCCCTGCTCGACAAAAAGAACGGGACGTTTTTATACGATTGATCCGTGCTTGTCCCGCCGTCCTCGTTTTTGACCGTGACGGACTGCCCGTTCCTCACGATCGGGGTGAACCTTTCGCCGAGCCCGTATATGAGCTCGTCCACGCCGAGCGCGAGGCGCTGACACATATATGACGCGCCGCCGGGATATGCGTCGCCCTGCCAGTCCTCGACGATATACGACATATCGTCGCCGGAAGAGGATGTCAGAAGCTTCCCGCAGCGGTAAAAGCTCATTGAGCAGTCGGCTTTGTTTATCCTGAGCTCGAGCGTGTCGGAGCGCACGGTCAAAAGCTCCGGCGAGTCCTCGGCATCGAGCGTGCAGCCCGGGATATTCAGAGGGAAGCACACACCCGCGCCGGCGCTCCCCTTGTGATGATATATTTTGACCCGGAGCGTGTCGCAAAGCGGCGCGCTTATTTCGACAGTGAAACAGACGCCGCCGAGCGTGTCTCCCCTGTGACCGACGCCGAATGACGGCGCAAACAGCAAAACCGCACCGCCCGACACGTCCGTTTCATATACGACCTTCGGGGAAAAGCTTTTCGCGCCCTTTTTCATGAGCCACCGCCCGTTCCTGAATTTCATAACATCCTCCGTGATTTTTGTCTTTTTGTATCATTCCCGATCTGATTATACATCGCGCCCGGGGAGGTGTAAATTACAAATGGCAGTGCTGTCTTAACATTTCGTCGGAATATCGGCGCGCGGAAGCTGCGCCGGAACATGAAGCTCATCCGACCGTCCTGTATTTTATCCCGTGCCTGTATTCGGGCTTCCCCGACACCTTTTCGCTGATATCGCCCGTTTCGGCGTCATACGCGATGCGCGTCACGGCGAATTCGCCCGCCTCGTATCCGTACCCGTCGCCCGAGTCCTCATATAGGGCGAACTTCCCGTCGGCGCCCTTGAATACCGTCACATCGTACGGCTCGTCCGGCACGTCTGCCGTCGATTGCGTGACGCGCGAAAACGGGACGATCGAGCCCGCGCGGACGAAAACGGGGATATGCTCTATCGTCAGCGCGACGCGGACGACCCTGCCGCCGGCGAAATATTCGCCGGTGAAAAGGTCGTACCATCCGCCGCGCGGAAGATATATTTCCGCGGACGCATCCGCATCCGTGATGCGCCTGCCGCCGGCTTCGTACAGGATCGGCTTTGTAACGGGGCAGACGAGGAATTCGTGCCCGAAGATGTATTCTTCCGTGTGGGCGTGCGCCGCCTCATCGTCGGGAAATTCGAGCGCGAGCGGGCGGAGCATCATCTCGCCGCTGAAGGTGACGTTCGCGGCGACGGAATAAAAATACGGGATCAGGCTGTATCTCAGCCGTATTGATGACTCGATCGCGTCGTAGAACACGCTCCCCGGCTCGCCGAAATTCCAGATCTCGCGCGGGGTGTCCGTCCCGTGCGAGCGGAACATCGGGGTGAACACCGCAAACTGCATCCAGCGCGTGTAAAGCTCGCGGTAACCGGGATCGCCGACGCCGCCGTCGAATTTACCCGCGCGGTACCATTCGCGCTTGCCGCGGACAAAGAACGCGCCGATGTCGGAATTCCAGTACGCCATGCCGCACGAGCAGTAGTTCTGCATGATGCGGACCTGCCTTCCGAGCGTTTCCCAGCTCGCCGAAACATCCCCCGACCAGACGACGGTCCCGTACCTTTGCTGCCCGAGAAACGCCGACCGGGTCAGATTTATGACGCGCTTTTTGTCCGTGCGGCGGCGCTGCTCCTCGTATATGCCCTTCGAGTGCAGAAGGGAGTACGCGTTTATGACGCCGTCGTCGATGTATTTTTTGAATTCGGCGGCGGAGAGCGCCATGCTCTCGTCCGGCGGGAGACGCTCTTCGCCGCGCCACACCGTATCGTACGGCTCCGTCGAGTCGCACCACCAGCCGTCTGTACCGTAGGAAAACAGCCCGTCAAACGCCTGCTTCGCGTAGAGCGCGCGCCCCGCCTCGGAGAACGCGTCGTAAACCGAGCCGTCGCCGAGCAGGAGCCCTTTTTCTTCAAACTCGCGCCTGTCCGGAGAAGGACCCGTCATGTTCGGCCACACAGAGATCATCAGGCGGACGTTTTTTTCGTGCAGCGCGTTTATCATCCCCGCGGGATCGGGGTACCTGTCGGGGTCAAAGTGCTTGTCGCCCCACATGCCGCCGCGCCAGTACATCCAGTCCTGAACGACGCAGTCGAGCGGTATTTTGCGGCGCCTGTATTCGTCCGCGACGGACAAAAGCTCGTCCGCAGACGTGTAGCGCTCCTTTGACTGTATGAATCCGAACGCCCACTTCGGGAGCATCGGCGTCTCCCCAAAGAGGAGGCGCAGCTCGCGGCAGACGTCGTCAAAGCCGTCACCCGCGATGAAATAATAGTCGATCGAGTCGACCGAGTCGAAATAGACCTCGGCGCGCGAGCCGGACCGCGCGTCAAACGTCATGAGGGACGCGCAGTTGAAGACGTATGCGTACCCCTTCGACGAGACGAAAACGGGGATCGCGATGCGCATATTCTCCTGATAGAGCCGAATATAATTTCCACGGACGGAGGGATAGCCCTCCTCGTGGCTGCCGAGCCCGAAAACGGTCTCCGAGCCGTCGAACTCGACCGTCATCCCGGCGTGGTTTGCCTTTCGCGAGAACACCTGCCCGCCGCCGACGGATGAGCTCCTTATCCCGTCCGCCGTCTCTCTGATCTCGGTTTTGCCGCCCGTGCTTTTGTAAACGTCGTATTCGGTGAGCTTTTTTCCGTGCTCGCGGGAGAGCGTGACACCGCGCGCGCAGAAGGAGACGTCAAGGCTGTTTTGATCGACGCGGATCGTGATATATCCCGTGTCGACCGAGGCGTGATCGCCCGAGCTGTCCTCGACCGAGGGGGTGTACGGTATTTTTTCGGGGTCGGGGGAGAGACCGGCGAGCGTGAGCGGAGACGGCGCTCTGCCCTCCGTATGATATGTGACGTGGACGGCCTTTTTGTCGAAGAGCGAGATGCGCAGTGTATTCCCGCGGCTGGAATATGCAAACGAATTTTTCATATGCGTTAGATTATGCTCCTTTTTTTATTTTCCGTATTTTTCAGGACTACCACGATCCCGGCGCGCGATTCAGTCCGGCTTTTTTACAATGTCCGCGACGTTTTGCAGCGAGATGAACGCGCCGCCGTCGATCTCGGTGACGATCTTTTTCAGCTTATTTATGCCGAAGCGGTTCACGATAAAATAAATGATCTGCTTTTCGTCCCCGGAATAACCGCCCGTCGCCCTGACTATCGTCCCGCCGGACCTGAACGTCTCGGACAGCGCGGCGGAGATCGCCTCCGCCTTTGTCGTCACGACCATGGCGCACATGGATCTGTCAAGCCCTTCGACGATGAAATCCACTGTCTTTGATCCCACGAAATACGTGACGATCGAATAAAGCGGCAATATCCAGCTTTGAATGACGGCGCCGCAGACTATATACAGCAGCGTGTTGAAGATCATCACGAACGTGCCGATCGAGATGCCGAGCTTTTTTGCGAAGACGACGGACAAAACGTCGAGCCCGTCGATCGCGCCGCCGAAGCGGATCGTCAGCCCGCTGCCGATCCCGGAGATGACGCCGCCGAACACGGCGCACAGAAGCAGATCCGTCCCCGCGAGCGGCGAGACAAAGTCGAGGTCGACGGGTAAAACGTTCATGATCAGAAACGAGGAGAGGGAGTAGACAGCGACCGCGAAAAGCGAATATATTGTGAAGGACGCCCCCTGCCTTTTCAGCCCGAACAGAAAAACGGGGAAGTTCAGGAGCAAAAGGAAGACGGACAGCGTCAGCGGAGGCGGCGTCACCTGATCGAGCAGCATCGAGAGTCCGGATATCCCGCTGTCGTACAGCTTGACGGGGAACAGGAACATCGTCACGCCGAAGGCGTTGATGATGCCGGCAGCCGTCAGCGCGAGAAAATTGGGGAGCCGCAGCCCGAGCGCGCGCCTCTGCCGCGCCTTTTTGCCGGTGTGTTTCTTTTTCATATATGTAAGACCTCCGTGTTCCGTTTTATGCTTATTCTATTTTATGCTTTTATGCTTTTTAAAATCAGCGGAGAATATGAGGAGTATGATGTATGAGCAGACCGCGTATTAAGTATACCAAAAAAAGCGGCGCAAAGCAAGACACGGATGCGGGGGACGGGCAGGAACGGTTTTTTGGGCAAATGCGCGCGCAAAAATGCGGAATTGTGCCGCAAATTGGCGGATTCTCGGCAAATTAATTATGTTTTTGAGATTGATTTATTTATTCCTATATGATAAAATAAACTGAATAGACCCGGCGAAGGATTTATTCCGATCCGGGACAGACGGGAGGATTCATCCGTTCATGAAGAGATGGCTTGGCAAGATCGTACCTGTTTTTCTGCTGACCGCGGTCGCCGTTTCCGCAGTCCTGATAGGGGCAGTTTACTATAACTTCATGTCACAGAAAATATACGAGGACAGCACTGGTTATCTCAGCGAGATATACGGGCAGGTGAACCGCTCTTTCGCGACGTTCGTGGAAAAGAACTGGGGCGTGCTCGACGGGTGGAACGGATATATTTCCTCATGCAGTGACAGTGAAGCCGAAAAATTTCTCAAAAACAGGCAGGAATATTGGGGCTTCTCGGAATTCTATTTTCTTGCCGCGGATAAATCGTATATCACTCCGGACGGTAAGACGGGACAGATGCAGCTCGACGACACATGGGACGACCTTGTGACCGGCGGCGAGCCCGTGATGATAAGCGAAAAGCTTGCGGACGGTCAGGATACCGTCGTTTTTGCGGTCCCGTCGGAGCACGGCGAATACAAGGGCACAGAATTTGACGCCATCGCCGTCAGCTACACGAACGCGGCGCTCGCGGAATCGCTGAATGTGGACGCGTTTTCCGGAAATGCAAAGTGCTTTATCATCAGAAACGACGGGGATGTCCTGCTCTCGACTCAGGCTGGAGGGAGCGTTTTCGGGAACTACCTCGTATATCTCCGCGCCGCGTCCGACCTCGGCGAGGAAAACATATCCGCAATGGAGGCGGACTGGAAAAACGGAGAGTCGGGGCTTTTGCGGTGCGAGATAGGCGGGGTCAGCCACTGCCTGCTGTATCAGCCTGTCGGGTACAGGGACTTTTACTTGCTGAGCTCCGTGCCGCAGAGCGCGGTCAGTGCCGGATTTTTGTCTGTGCAGAACACGACGATGCTCGTGCTCGCCATTATATTTACGCTTGTCGGAGCGACAGTGATCGCGGTCGTCATCGTCCGCAGCCGCCGCCAGTCGCGCATAAACAAAACGGAGCTGCAGTACAGGGAGCGCATGTTTGACGTTCTCTCAAACAGCGTCGACGATATTTTCATCATGCTCGACTCGGAAAAGCAGACGGTCGACTACATAAGCCCGAATATCGAGCGCCTGCTCGGGATCACACTTCAGGAAGCAAGGGGAAATATCCGCGTCCTTGAAAAATGCGCGGTGAATTACAACGTTATTTTCCCGAGGAGCGAGCTCGAGGCGATCCCGTTAAACGGAAACCGCTACTGGGAATGCGAATATATGCACCAGAGCACGGGCGAGCGCCGCTGGTACAGAATGACCATATACCGCATGGAGATCGGCGGCGTCCGCAAATATATCGTCGTTATGTCCGACAGAACGCTCGATCAGCAGATGAATCAGAAGCTGCGTGAGGCGCTCGATGCGGCAAAGAGCGCAAACGAGGCGAAAAGCAATTTCCTCTCCAATATGTCGCACGACATACGGACCCCGATGAACGCGATCGTCGGCTTTTCCGTTCTTCTCGAAAAGGACGCGGAGGACCCCGAGCGCGTGAAGGAATATACGCGCAAGATAATGGCGTCGAGCCACCATCTTCTGAGCCTTATAAACGACGTGCTCGACATGTCGAAAATAGAGAGCGGCAAAACGTCGCTCAATATCGACCGCTTCAGCCTGCCGGAGCTGCTCGAGGAGCTGAATATAATCCTCATGCCTCAGGCAAGGGCGAAGGCGCAGTCATTTACCATACACGTGAACGGCGCGCCGCCGGAGCTGATCCTCGGAGACAAGCTGCGCCTCAACCAGATCCTCATAAACCTGCTTTCGAACGCTGTCAAATATACGCCAGAGGGCGGCGAGATCGAGTTCACCGTTTCGACTCTGCCGAGCCCGTCGCCGCAGTATGCGAGGCTGCGCTTCGCGGTGCGCGACAACGGGATCGGAATGAGCGAGGAGTTTCAGCAGCAGGTGTTCCTCCCGTTCAGCCGTGAGATCAACTCCGTGACAAACAAGATACAGGGCACGGGGCTCGGCATGGCGATCACGAAAAACCTCGTGGATCTCATGGGCGGGATCATAAATGTGCAAAGCGCCCCCGGCAAGGGGAGCACTTTCACAGTCGAGCTGACGTTCTCGCTGCCGGATAAGGAAGAAGAAGAGCAGTGGTACCGCCGCAAGGTCACGCGGATCCTCGCCGCGGACGACGAGGAGGATGTCTGCCTGAATATCCGCGAAGCGCTGAACGGCTCCGGCGTCGATGTCACAACGGTGACGGACGGCGCCTCCGCCGTCGAGCTTGCGCTCGCGGCGCACGGAAAGGGCAGGGACTACGACATAATACTCCTTGACTGGAAAATGCCGGAGATGGACGGCGTCGAGACAGCCCGCCGTATACGGGACGGGGTGGGAAAAGATATCCCGATACTCGTCCTGACCTCCTACGATTGGACCGAGATAGAAACCGAGGCGCGCCGCGCCGGCATAAACGCGTTCATGCCGAAGCCGTTCTTTGCCTCGACCTTCTGGCATACCGTAAAGCCGTTCTTTATATCTCACTCCGAGGGCGCCGTGAAAGAGGCGGATGAGGGAGAGAGTCCGCTCTCCGGGAAGCTGTTCCTCGTTGCGGAGGATAACGAGCTCAACGCGGAGATATTGACGGAAATGCTCGGGATTGAAGGCGCGGAGTGCAACCTTACTTCAAACGGGCTCGAAGCCGCGGAAAAATTCATAAGTACGGAGCCGGGTCACTACGACATGATACTGATGGATGTGCAGATGCCTGTCATGAACGGCTACGACGCCACGAGAAAGATCCGCGCGTCCTCGCATCCGGAAGCGAAGACGATACCGATCGTCGCGATGACAGCAAATACATTTGCGGAGGATGTGCGCGATGCATTCGATGCCGGAATGAACGGGCACCTCGCAAAACCGATCGACATGAACGCCGTGCGCGAGCTCGTCGGGCGCATACTTGACGAGCGCGGCAAAGGATAACATGCACCGGTCCCGGACCGGCATGACAAAAAACAGCCGGCGAATATGACAGAAAAAGGCAGGGAAAAACCGAATGAAGAAAAAGACACGTACAAGGATGGCGAAATTATTTCCGTTCCTTACCGTAATTCTTGTGCTCGCGGCGCTCTTCCTCCTCGCATCGTGCGAGAAGGACATAAGGGAAGGCGCGGATCTCTCGGTGATGGGCAGGAAAAGCGACGTCGAAAAGAGCTACATGACCGCGATCTTCGAACATTATGAAAAGTCCACGGGCAAAAAGCTGCACATCATTTCCGTCCCGGACGACGAATTCGAGACAAAGGCGGCGGAGATGTTCAAAAAGGGAGAAGGACCCGACATCCTCATGCATTTCAACAATGCGGAGCTGCAAAGATTCGACATCGAAAACGATTTTATGTTTCTGGACGGGGAAGAGTGGGTCTCGGACCTGACGGACGGAGCGAAAGCATACTGTCTCGACGCGGACGGAAATCTGCTCGGACTGCCGTTCTGGGAGAGCTCGATCTCCGGGTGCTACTACAACAAAACGCTGCTTGACAGCCTCGGCTTGAAGCCGGCGACGACGCAGGCTGAGTTCGATATGCTCTGCCGGGCGCTTTCGGATATCGGATATACTCCGATATGCTGGGCGGCGGACGGCTGCACGTGGATGTTCCAGTTCGGACTCGATCCGATATTTGCCGACGATCCGGAGCTGCTCGAAAAGCTGAACGCAAACGAGATCGGTTACTCCGATATACCCGAGGTCGAAGCGATGGTCAGATGGATCCGCGAGGCGGCGGAGAAGGGATGGTTCGGGCAGAACTATCAGAAGACGGACTGGAACGGCATCAGCGCCGCGATGAGCTCGGGCGACGCCGTGATGACATTTATTTGGGACACATGGTTCTACACGGATTTCACGCCGGGGAAATATACGCTCGAGGATTTCGCGCTCATGCCGGTGTTCATGAACACTGTCGACGGCGGGACCTACGAGGGCGGGAACCTCAACATGATGATGGTCAACAAAAACAGCGACAGGCGCGAGCTTGCGCTCGAATTTCTGTCGTTCTGCGCCACACCTGAAAACTACAACGTCGCGTTTGACGGTATTTCGACCGTCAGCTCTTTCCGCGGGCAGACAACGAACATACAGTCGCACATGGTAACGAGCGCCGCCGCATCCATTGCCGAAAACGAGCGCGTTTCAACGGCAGCTTCAAAAATAATCGGTTACAGCGCGGACGATATGGAAGACGCGTTTGCCCGGCTGTTCCGCGGCAAGCTCGACGACGCAGGATGCGTTAAACTGATGGACGAAATGCGGCTCGGCAGGGCAAAGAGCCGGTCCGCTCCGGAATAATGGCACAAAAAATATCGCCGCGGTCATGACGACCGCGGCGATGTTTTTTATCCTTTATTTTCTGATCTTTTTCAGCAGGTCCTCGACGTCGAGCGGCTTTGCGATGAAATCGTCCATTCCGCTTGCGTTCGCCTTAGCACGGTCCTCGGACGAGCAGTTTGCGGTGCATGCGAAGATGCGAACCGTTTTTGCGTCCGGACGCGGGAGGGCACGTATCGCGCGGGCTGCTTCAAAGCCGTCCATTTCCGGCATGAGCAGATCCATGAGGATCACGTCGTACGTGTCGGGAGCGGAGTTTTCAAACATTGAGAGCGCGATCTTTCCGTTTTCGGCAAGGTCAGCCTCGATCCCGTCGTCGTGAAGGAGCTCGAGTATTATTTCGCCGTTGAGCTCGTTGTCCTCCGCGACGAGGATGCGCGGCGGAGTGTTCATCCGGCGCTTCGGCTGCAACGGCGCGTCGCCATCGCCTGTCTCGGCGGAATCTGCGGGCTCGCATATGAATGTGAATGTGAACGAACTGCCGACGTCCTTTTTGCTCTCGAACGTCAAATCTCCGCCCATGAGCTGGGCAAGGCGACGGCTGATGGACAGACCGAGCCCCGTCCCCTGATTCCCCTTTGAAACAGTTTCGAGCTCGCGCGCGAACGTATCGAAAATGTGCTTTTGGAATTCATCGCTCATTCCGCGCCCCGTGTCGGAGACGGTCGCGAGCGTCTTTATCCTTCCGTCGTCGAGCATCTCCTGCCTGACCGTCAGATCGACTGTGCCGCCCTCCGGCGTGAATTTACGGGCATTGTCGAGCAGATTGAGCAGCACCTGCTGTATCCTTACGGCATCGCCCGTGACGCACGGGCAGCCGAGCGAGCATTTCACGTTGAAGCGCTGCTTTTTGTCCGAAATCGCCTTCCCGGCAACAGAGCCGACCGTTTTGATAAGAAGATCGAGATCGACAGGGGAGAGGTAGAGCCCGAGATCCTGAGCCTGAAGGCTTGACATGTCGAGCATATCGTTGACGAGGGAGAGAAGGTAGTTCGCCGTTACCGTGGACTGCTGCAGGTAATCACGCATCTTGTCCGGGTCATCGAGGCGCTGCGACATCAGATAATTCAGCCCGATCAGTCCGTTCAGCGGTGTGCGTATTTCGTGGCTCATCGTTGACAAAAACTGTCCCTTTACCTTTGCGTCCGCCTCATCCTCAACGGATTTGACGTGCTGGCGGAACAGCAGCACGGCAAGCACGAGTATCACAACGGCGGAGATCATGAGGACATTCACAGCCATGCGGTACCGGTAGACAAAATCGGAGAACGTATATTCGTACTGATCCTCCATGACCGCCTGTATCGTGTAGCTGCCGATCTCGTCCTCCGAGATCGCGGCGATGGCTTTGTCTATTATATCTATTATGGTGCGCCCTTCATCCTCCGGGACGCCTTCGCCTCCGCCGAACGCGACGACCGCCGAGAAGCAGAGCTGATCCTCAAGACCTATGACGGGTATGACCTTCAGATTTTCATATATGGGCTTTGAGATCCAATATTCGACGATGTACTGGTTCAGCATCAAAAGATCGGCGTCTCCCGATCTCACGGCGTCAAAGCACTGCTCGGTGCTTTGATATTCAACGATATCGAAGTTCGGGTAAGCTTTTCCGAGCACGTTTTTGATCGTCTGTGAGCCGGAGCTGATCGCAATCGAAAGGTTCGCATCGTACGAAAATTCGAGCCCCTCGCGGGCGACGACGACCTTGCGCGATGAGAAGTACGGGTCACTCAACAGTATTCCGCGCGCCGTCTGATTCTCCTTGTTGTATTCGACGCTCGAAACGAGGTCGAGCTTGTTTTCGAGAAGATATGTATATGTGACGTCGCCTGACGCCGGGAGCGGGATATACTCGAATGTTATTCCGCACAGCTCGCCCACCCGGTCGAATATGTACCGCGATATGCCGGCAAATTCGCCGTTCTCGTCCATAAAGGAGACGGGGATCCGATCCTGAACGTATCCGACGCGCAGTGTTTTATGTTTTTCTATGCATTGCCGTTCTTCTTCCGTCAGGGAAAGCGTCGGCTTGCTCTCTCCGTCCTCGGCAAAGACGGACAGCGGCAGCGACATGATCGTGAACAGGATGATGACCAAAACGGACAGTGACAAAAACGATCTTCTTTTCATATTTATCTCCCGATCCCTGATTTTACGGGGAAGATATCGGTATTGCCGTTATGCCTTTTAAAACTAACAATAACAATTATAAACCTAATCCGGCGTTTTGTCAAAGAAAAAAGAAAAAAAGCTTCAAAAAATTGTTTTTTTTAGCTTCAGTATAACGATTCTCGCCATTTTTCCGTTCTTCGGTATGCCCGTGGCGCAATCGACACGGACGACGGCAAAATTTTTCGTTTTTCACTTAAAATGAGCTTAAAAATCGCTATATATAATTGACTTACATATCAATATGTTGTATAATTTTATAAAGGATGATGATATACCGACGCGTAGGCAGCAGCTTTTCATACAGCAGCATAAAGAAAGCATATCAATAAACAAATATGAAGGAGATAGGAAAATGAAGCTCACCATCGAAAACGTATCGAAATCGTACGGGAAAAACCGCGCTCTGATAGGTTTTTCCGCGACGCTCGAACCGGGCATATATGCGCTGCTCGGTCCAAACGGCTCGGGGAAATCAACACTGATGAACATCATCACGGACAATCTCCGCGCGGACGAGGGGCGGATCCTTTATTCCGTCGGAGATGAAATGTGCGACGTCAAAAAGCTCGGCGTGCAGTTCCGCGAGAAGCTCGGATTCATGCCTCAGTACCCGGGGCTTTATCCGAATTTCACCGTCGAGCGTTTCCTTTACTATATGGCGACGCTGAAGGGAATGAAGACGGAGGAGGCGAAGGCAAAAATCCCCGAGCTGCTCGAGTCTGTCGAGCTGAACGATGTCCCGCGCCGCAGGATAGGCGCGCTCTCCGGAGGAATGAAGCAGCGCCTCGCGCTTGCTCAGGCTGTTCTCGGCGACCCGTCCGTGCTCATTCTTGACGAGCCGACGGCGGGACTCGATCCGAAGCAGCGCATCTCCATCCGAAATTATATTTCGAAGATCGCGTTTGACAAGATCGTGCTGATCGCCACGCACGTTGTGTCGGACGTCGAGTTCATCGCGCGCGACGTCATCATGCTCAAGAAGGGCGTTATCGTCGACAACGCGCCGCCGCACGAGCTCACAAAGAAGATAGACGGGAAGGTCTGGCTCGTCCCGTGCGCCGAATCAGATGTCGCGCGCATGCAAAGCGAGCACCGCGTCACAAATATTTCCCGCGACGAGGAGACGGGAGAGGTCGTACTGCGGATTATTTCGGACATCGCGCCTACAGAGGCGTCGCGCCACGCGTCCCCGACGCTCGAGGACTATTACCTCTACGTCTTCGGCGACGAGGCGGCGGTAAAGGAAAGCGCATAAGCCGCCAGTAAGACTGAAAACAAAAATCCCCGCGCGGGGACCCGTAAAATCCGGGTCCCCGCGCGGGGATTTTTTCGTTCTTCATTTTTGTTAATGTATGACGTCAGAAGAGGTCGCCGACGGCGGAGAAAACAGCCGCGCGCCCGTCTTTATCAAGGATCGTATAGACGACGTATCTGTCCGCGAACGTGCGTACCTCGGCGTCGCGTATCTTCGGGTACTCTTCGGCAAGATACCTGTCGTCCCATATGCTCAAATAAAATTCGAAATATGCCTCGACCGTCTTTTTCACGTCTGCGGCGGAGCCGCCTTCGCCGACGTCAATAACGCCGTATTCGTTTATCGAGCCGCCCTCGGTGCTGACGCGGATGTCGCAGCCTGCGTATCCGGCGGGGTCGATCTTTATAAAGTTCTTGATATACGATTCCTCACGAGCCGTGTATTCGGACGAATCAAAGCCCGCGACGGCGCCTTCAATCGCTCCGAGAACATCGTCGTAATTGACGTTCGCGGCGTCCTTGCCGCCGGAGCACGATGACGTGACGGCGACAAGCGCCGCCGCCGACAGTATCAGGGATATAGTTCTTTTGATGACCGAAAGCTTCATAAGCTGCTGTCCTCTCTTTGCCTGTCCGCGGCTCAACGGTAGGGATGGCTCTTCACGAATTCAAGCATGTGATTGTAGCCGTCCGCGTTGAAGTGCATACCGTCGCCCATGTTGTCGTATTTCGGATCCATGAGACCGTCGCTGCCGAGGAACCAGTCAAATGAGTTGAGGAAGCGGCATCCCGTCTCTTCGGCTATTTCGGAGATCCATTTGTTCCCGTTCTTTATCTTCGTCATATTGAGACTGTCCGTCTGGTTATATATCGACGAAACGGGGTACATAGTCTGAAGGATTATCTTTGTTGCCGGTGAGGCTTCGCGGATGATGTTTATGACCTTTATGTATTCGCTTTTGAAATAGTCCTCGTCCATCATGGCAATGCCGTTGACGCCGAGAGTTATGATGAGATATTCGGGCTTTTTGCGAGCCGCCATCTCGGAGAGGGTGAACTCCTCGTCGACGGATGCGTCATATATTTTTTCCGTTGTGGCGTTGAAAAGCGCGAGCGTACCCGACTTTGGAGTCCACACGCGGTCGGTCGTCTTCGAACCGAATATCTCATAAAAGCGCAGACCGTATGTCGTTGAGTCTCCGTAGAACATTATCTTGTCAAGATATCCGCTCTCCGCCGTCCCCTCCGGGAGCTCTGCCGCACCGGGGGTGAGAGTCGGTTCATCGTCGGAGGTCGCCGGGGCGTCCGTGTCTCCCTTGGAGGGCGTGTCCGTGCCTTCGCTGCCGCCGGGCGCTGTCGTCCCCGTCGGATCGGACGGAGAATTCGTACCCGGATTCGAGGGGGCGTTTGTCCCGGCGCCGGAAGGATTGGAACCGCTTCCCGGCGTCGCTGCCGCGACGGTGTCGTGTGTCTCGCCGCCGAGCCCGCATGAAACGGAGGTGAGCATGACGGCGATCAGAAGAAGAACGGAAACAAAAATGATGCGGGGCGATACGCGGTCGCATCCGCGCGCCCCGAATACTGTTTTTTTCATAAAAAACTCCTTAATTTTCAAGAGAAGTCCGATTTGCCAAATCACCATAGAGTATATCACGTGACGGAGAAAAATGCAACTGTTTTCGGCAATATTTCAAGAACAAAACGAAAAAACGGCGCGGCGCCCGCAGCGTGATAACGCGGGGCGCCGCACAGGCTATTTTTTGATTTTTCCGGCAACAGCGGCGATGGGATATAAAACCGCCCCCGCGATGAGCAGCAGCACACCGGCAGTCATAAGATATTCCTGATATTCCGACGACGTCCCCGCGATCTCGAGGATGCCCCTCAGAAGAAAGCTGACCGTCAATGACGCGACACCGGCGTGATAGATGTACGCGGACACGGTCGGCTGCTTCGGGATCCGCGAAAAGATCCGCACGGCGGCGGAGGGGAGCAGCCCGAGCACGAGCGGAGGCACAAAAAGAAACGTCATATAGGGCGACCTGACTCCGTGCGAGAATCTGTCATAGATGAGAAAGAAAACGGCGCAGAATACGGTGACGGGGATGTAGACACGGAGCCCGAGCGACCGCGGCGCGACGCCGCGGTCATTCTTTTCCGATATAGACAATGTCGCTCACGCTCCTTTCGGCGCCCCAGTCTGAGGGAACATTTATAACTTTGCCCATGAACCACATGGTCGACGATCCGCCGCCGTCGAGATTGTACGCGGTCTCGCACCCAAGCTCCTCCATGAACTGAGCGAGCTCGTAGAGCGTCAGTCCCGCGCTCTGCCCGGTCCGTCCGTCCGAAACGATAAGGACGTAGTGCAAAGGACCGATCTGCCCGATCGCGGTGCGCGGATTGCTTTGCAGAGAATACTCGACCTCGGTGTTTTTGTCGACGGTGATCTCGCCGTCGGAAATCAGACCGGGTCCGAAAGAGAAGATGTGAACGGCGCCCTCCATCATCAGCTCCTCCGCCGTCGTCTCGGATTCGTCTGCAACGGCGAGCGTTCCGTCGCCGTATACGACGAGCGCGTCGCGCATTTTTCCCGTTCTTGCCGCGCCGCGGTAGAGATAGCCGTTGCGCATGACGAACCCCTGATCGCGGAAGCCGTAATAGTCGCCGTTCACGGCGAGGATGGCTCCGTTTTCCTCGGCGATCTTCGATGTCTTTCCGCTTATGTTCCGCCCGAAGACGCCGCCGGCGAGTCCCGCGCGCAGATACGATGCGTCGGATAGGACGATGTCGGCGACATAGATGTCCGTATTGTTCCGGCGGACCTCCTCGAGGACGATGGAGAATTCTTTGCAAATATAGCTGTTTTCGGTTATGACGGGCTCCATCGGCGGCGGCTCCGTTTCGGGCTCGGTCACGGGTTCCGTCTCGGGGTACGTTTCCGTCTCCGTTACGTGTCCGGTCCCGCCTGTCCCGTCTGTGACCGCGCCGGTGCTCTCGGGCGGCTCGGGCTCCGGTTCCGGGGATGCCGTCGCAGCCGGCGCCGTGTTTCGCTGAAGCTCGTCGGGGGAGACGATGTCCCCGGGGATCACGAACGCGTCGAGCAGCGTAAACACGGCATACGCCGTGAGTGCGAGCCCGAATATGACCGGAAACAGAATTTTTTTCGGATCCATCTATATGGGACCCTCCTTACGCCTTTTCAAATTTCTCGGCGCACTCGCTCAGCCGCGCCGTTACGTCGATCTGCTGCGGGCATGCGTCGACGCACTGACCGCAGCCTATGCAGTCGGAAGCGAGTCCCTTGCCGGTCGTGACGATCGTGTATTCGCGCCTGCCGCGGAACGCCTCGTTGCCCCTCTGCCTGTTCGCGATCTTGAATATGTCCGGTATCGGTATGCCGGACGGGCAACCGTCGACGCAGTAGCGGCACCCGGTGCAGGGAATGACGGAGCGGTCGGCGTTGAGCGCGTCCTGCGCGCTTCTTATGACTGCGAGCTCATCCTCCGATAGCGGGCGGAAATTCTTCATATACGAAAGATTGTCCGCCATCTGCGCGGCGCTCGACATGCCGGAGAGCACCGTCAGCACCCCGTCAAGCGACGCCGCGAATCGCACCGCCCATGACGCGAGTGACGCGTCCGGGGCGGCGGACTTCAGTATGTCGCGCACCGCGGGGATCGGGTCGGCGAGCGCGCCGCCCTTTACGGGCTCCATTATAACTACGGACTTGCCGTGCGCCCTTGCGATCTCCCAGCAGCGGCGGGACGCGACGCCGGGATTTTCCCAGTCCGCGTAATTTATCTGGAGCTGAACGAAGTCGACCTCGGGATGCGCCGTCAGCAGCTCCTCAAGGAGCTCGGGGTCGGCGTGAAAGGAGAATCCGCTGTGCTTTATCCTGCCGCGCGATTTTTCTTCCTCCATGAAGTCCCAAAGACCGTATTTGTCATACACCTTGTAGTTTGCGCGCTGGAGCGCGTGGAGCAGATAAAAGTCAAAGTATCCGGCGCCCGTGCGTTCAAGGCTCGTTGTGAACTGGCGCTTTGCGCTCTCTTCGTCATGAGCCGCCATCCAGGCGTTCAGCTTTGTTGCGAGCGTGTAGCTCTCCCGCGGGTAGCGGTCGACGAGCGCCTCGCGCGCGGCAGCCTCGGAGGCGCCGCCGTCGTATACGTAGGCGGTGTCGAAGTATGTAAACCCGGCGCTCATGAACATATCGACCATTGTTTTCGTTTCGGCGATGTCTATTTTTCCGTCCGCAGTCTTCGGCAGGCGCATGAGCCCGAATCCGAGCTTCGGCGCAGTAAGCGTTTCGCGGTCTTTCATATCGGTTTAACGGTCCTTTCAATCATATTTAATAACATTATACACATTTTCGGGCAAGATTCAAGGTGCTTTGAACGAAAAAATGTGAATTTCAACGATCATTGAAATTGTATTGACGGGCTGTTGATTTTTATGATATAAAGTTATAAAATAACACTCAGACATAATTTTTAAAAATACAGCGGCAAAGGATCGGAGAAATATGGGCAGAGCGAAAACGGCAAAAGCAAAAAACGGTGAAAACATGAAAGACGAAAACGTGAAAACGGAAGAAAAGACAGAATACGTCTCGAAAATAGAGAACGAGAGCCTGCGGCTGCTCGAAGCGGTGTCGGAAACGGAAAACGAGGCGGCGGCGCTCTATCCGCAGATGTTAGACGAGCCGGACTCCGAAAAGATGCGCGAGCACGCGTCGTCTCTGCGCCGCGCGACCGCAAATATCGGGCGCGCGAGCCGCGAGATGTTCAGGATAAACGACGAGTTCCACGCCCGGATGAAGGACATCAAAAAGCAGGGAAAGAGGATCGAGCTGCGCCCGTCAAACACGGAGATAGACTATGCGGAGAGCGCTTCTGATTCTTTTGCCAAAGGGCTTAATTTATACAAGATACTCCTGATAGGATTTGTCGGCAGCTTTGTCGGCGTCATAATCGAGCTCTTATGGTGCCTTGTGAACAAGGGATATCTGGAGAGCCGCTCGGGGCTCGTATACGGACCGTTCAATCTCCTTTACGGCGCTGGCGCGGTCGTCCTGACCGTGTGCCTATACCGCTTCCGCAACCGCGGCTCCTCGATATCGTTTCTCGGCGGGATGGCAGTCGGCAGTGTGCTCGAATATGCCTGCTCGTGGGCTCAGGAGGCGGCGTTCGGCACGCGTTCATGGGATTACAGCAGCCAGCCGTTCAACCTCAACGGCAGGATCTGCCTTCTGTACTCGATCTTCTGGGGCATCCTCGGCGTGCTTTGGATAAAGCACATCTACCCGGTGATGGCAAAGCTCATCCTGAAAATACCGAACGTGTGGGGCAAGACCGTCACATGGGTGCTGCTCGCGTTCTTCGTCTTCGATTCGTTCATGACGGTCGGCGCGCTGACGCGCTGGTCCCGCAGGACGGAAGGCGTCGAGCCGTACAGCATAGTCGGTGAATTTTTCGACGAACGCTTCCCGGACGGCAGGATGGAAAAGATATTCGCAAACATGGAATTCAGGGACAGGCAGGATTGACAAAAACAGGCACCGTGTGGTAAAATATTCACCGTATTTATCGGGGGAATTTGCCTATGGGGATCTTTTTTACGGTTCTGATATGCTTTCTCGCCGGGCTCGGAGCCGGACTCGGGACCGGATTTGCCGGGATGAGCGCCGCGGCAGTCATCAGCCCGATGCTCATCACGTTCCTCGGAATGCCGGCGTACGAGGCTGTCGGTATAGCGCTCGCGAGCGACGTGCTCGCCTCCGCCGTCAGCGCGTATACATACGGGAAAAACAAAAATCTTGATATAAAAAACGGTCTTTTGATGATGCTGACCGTCATGATATTCACGCTCGTCGGCAGCTTTGCCGCGAGTCTTGTGCCTAACACGACGATGGGCGGCTTCTCCGTCTTCATGACGATGCTGCTCGGCATAAAATTTATCGTGAAGCCGATCATGACGACGAAGGAAGCGATGGAGAACATCAGCAAAAAAAGGCAGGTCATCGGCTCCGTCGCGAGCGGCGCCGCCGTCGGGTTCATATGCGGCTTCATCGGCGCGGGCGGCGGCATGATGATGCTCCTGCTTCTGACGAGCGTGCTCGGATATGAGCTGAAGACTGCGGTCGGCACGAGCGTGTTCATAATGACGTTTACGGCGCTGACCGGCGCCGTCAGCCATTTTGCCATCGGCGGAATGCCGGACATATTATGCCTCGGGCTGTGCGTCGTCTTCACTCTGCTTTGGGCGAGGATAGCGGCGCTGTTTGCCAACAAGGCGAGCCCGGCAACGCTGAACCGTGCCGTCGGCGTCGTTCTGACGGTGCTCGGAGCGGCGATAATCGCGGTCAGATATTTCGGCTGACAGGCGGGGAAACATACAAAATATCGGTGCGGCGGGGGCAAGTGCTCACCCGCCGTGCTTTATAATATCCGCAAAAGACACGCGGATATGCAGACATGAAAAAAGCCGGAGGAACATATGGCGGACAGAAGAGAATTCCCGCGTAAAATCGAGATACGCGGAGCGAAGGTTCACAATCTTAAAAACATAGACGTCGACATACCTCTCGGGGAGATCGTCGGGATCGCGGGAGTTTCGGGTTCGGGCAAGTCGTCGCTGGCGCTCGGCGTGCTCTACGCCGAGGGATCGAGGCGGTACCTCGAATCGCTCTCGACATACACGAGGCGGAGGATGACCCAGGCGATGAAAGCGCAGGTGGACGATGTGCGCTACATCCCGGCGTCGCTCGCGCTGCGCCAGCGCCCCGGCGTCCCGGGCATAAGGAGCACGTTCGGCACCTCGACCGAGCTTCTCAACAGCCTGCGGCTGATGTTTTCGCGCCTGTCGTGCCACGTCTGCCCGAACGGGCACTACCTCGAGCCGACGCTCGACGTTGCGGCGGAGAAGCCGATTTTCTGCCACGTGTGCGGCGAGCGCGTACACGCACCGGGCGCGGAGGAGCTCGCGTTCAACAGTCAGGGCGCGTGCCCGACTTGCGGCGGGACGGGCGTCGTTCGCACCGTCGACAGGTCGACGCTCGTGCCGGACGAGACGCTCTCGATCGACGAGGGCGCCGTCGCGCCGTGGAACTCGCTGATGTGGTCGCTGATGACGGACGTCTGCCGTGCCATGGGCGTGCGGACGGATGTGCCGTTTTCGGAGCTGACGGAGGCGGAGCGCAATATCGTATTTGACGGACCGGCGGAGAAGAAGCATATCTTTTACAGGTCGAAGAAGACCGAGGAGGCGTGCGAGCTCGACTTTACGTACTATAACGCTGTATATACGGTTGAAAACGCGCTCTCAAAGGTGAAGGACGAGTCCGGAATGAAGCGCGTCGAAAAGTTTCTGAAGCAGGAGGACTGCCCGGATTGCGGCGGCACCCGGCTCTCCGAGCGCGCACGCGCGCCGCGGCTGTGCGGGATATCCCTCGCGGATGCGTGCAAAATGACGCTTTCGGAGCTGATCGTCTGGGTCGCGGGCGTGCCGGATTCGCTGCCGGAATATATGCGTCCGATGGCGAAGAGCATATGCGAATCGTTCTTCGCCGTCGCGAAAAGGCTCGTCGATCTCGGGCTTTCATATCTGTCCCTCGACCGCGCGTCCTCCACGCTGTCGACGGGGGAGCGCCAGCGGACGCAGCTCGCACGCTCGGTCAGGAACAGGACGACGGGTGTGCTGTACGTGCTTGACGAGCCGTCGATAGGGCTGCACCCGTCGAACATAGAGGGGCTCGTCGGCGTCATGGACGATCTTGTCGCGGACGGGAATACCGTTTTGCTCGTCGACCACGACACGCAGGTGCTCCGCGCGTCGGATCACATAATAGAGCTCGGACCGGGCGCGGGCGCAGACGGCGGTACCGTCATAGCGGAGGGGTCCGTATCCGACCTCGAACGCAGCGAAAGCTCGGTGATCGGTCGGTTCCTCTCGCCGGAAAGCGCGCCCGTTATGCGTGAAAAATACGCGGGCGACAGTCTCTTCGGGCTCGGTGCGATAGAGATGGATGCCGGCGGAATACATACCGTAAAGCCGCTCCGCGTCACGTTCCCGAAGGGGAGACTGTCCGTCGTCACGGGAGTTTCCGGCTCGGGAAAGACGACGACGGTGCTCGAGGGACTCGTTCCCGCGCTCTCTGCCGCATCAAAGGGGGGAGCGCTGCCGGATCATGTCCGCAGCATAAGCGCGCCGGGGATAAGTGAAGTCAAGCTGATAGACGCGACGCCGATAGGCATAAACATCCGCTCGACCGTCGCGACGTACGCCAACGTACACGACGAGCTCCGCCGCATTTTCGCGAAGACCGAGGACGCTAAGAACGGCGGATATAAGGCGGGCGATTTCTCGTACAACACGGGGACGCTGCGGTGCCCGGTCTGCGACGGGACGGGGACGGTCAGCCTCGACGTGCAGTTCCTGCCGGACGTGGACATCCCGTGCCCGGAGTGCGGCGGGTCGCGGTACGGAAAGCGCGCGTTTGAGATAAAGCGCAAAAACCGCGCGGGGAAGGAATATTCACTGCCGGAGCTCATGGCGATGAGCGTCGACGAGGCGATGGACGTCTGCGCCGACCTCGGCGTCGTATACGGCAGGCTGCGCGCGCTGCACGATGTCGGGCTCGGATATCTGACGCTCGGCGAGGCGACGCCGAATCTTTCCGGCGGCGAGGCGCAGAGGCTGAAGCTGGCGGGCGAGATAGGGCGCGGGCAGGAAGGCTCCGTCTTCGTATTCGACGAGCCGACGATAGGTCTTCACCCGCTCGATGTCGGCACGCTCATGAAGGTATTTGACACCCTGATAGGGAACGGCGCGACCGTCATAATAATCGAGCACGATACCGACGTTATCAGGAACGCAGACTATATCGTAGATATGGGACCCGGGGGAGGGCTCGAGGGCGGCAGGATCGTTGTCTGCGGGACGGCGGAGGATGTGCGCCGGTGCCCCGAGAGCAGAACGGGAAAATATATTTGATATGTTTCGGCAGGGATGCCCGGAAGCGCGCAAAATGTGTTGCAATCCTTGCAAATGTATGATATACTTTTATATGTACAGCGGCGTGCGCCGCTGTGAGCCGTGCTTCAGATCCCGCGTGCCCCGCATGATATTCGGGCGGCGGACAACCGTATCAATCTGCACCGAGGAAAAACATATGAAAAGAGAAAAGATACTGATCGCCGACGACTCCGAGATGAACCGTTCGATCCTCGCGGATATGCTCAGCGACAACTATGACATTATAGAGGCGGAGGACGGAGTTCAGGCGACGGCGATACTGAAGACGCACATAACCGAGCTCTCCCTTCTGCTGCTCGATATAGTGATGCCGAATCTGGACGGCTTCGGCGTTCTCGAAGCTATGAACAGGAACGACTGGATCGACGCCGTTCCCGTAATAATCATTTCCGCGGAGAACAGCTCTACGCACGTCGAGCGCGCGTACGAGCTCGGAGCGACGGATTTTATCGCGCGCCCGTTCGACGCGCTCATCGTCCGCCGCCGCGTCGTGAACACGCTGCTGCTCTACGCAAAGCAGAAGCGCCTGATCGGCATGGTCGAGAATCAGGTGTACGAGCAGGAGCGCCAGAACGACATGATGATCGACATTCTGAGTCACATCATGGAGTTCCGCAACGGTGAGAGCGGTCTGCATATTCTTCACGTGCGCACGCTGACGGATCTTCTGCTCAGCGCCCTCCAGAAGAAGACGGACAAATATAAGCTTACAATGGCGGATATCGGGATGATAAGCACCGCGTCCGCCCTGCATGACATCGGCAAGATGGCGATAGACGAAAAGATCCTGAATAAGCCCGGCAAGCTCACGCCCGAGGAATTCGAGATAATGAAGACCCATTCCGCCATCGGCGCTAACATGATAAGCGATCTGCCGGTACACAGACAGGAGCAGCTCGTCAAGATCGCATATGAGATCTGCCGTTGGCACCACGAGCGCTATGACGGGCGCGGGTACCCGGACGGACTCGTAGGCGACGATATACCGATCTCGGCGCAGGTCGTTGCGCTTGCGGACGTTTACGACGCGCTGACAAGCGAGCGCGTTTATAAGCCGCCGTTCACGCACGACGCGGCAATCGCAATGATAACGCGCGGCGAGTGCGGAGCGTTCAATCCGCTGCTCATCGAGTGCATGAACGAAAACATGGATCAGTTCCGCGCGGCGCGCGACAAGAATCCCGACGAGATCAGGAGCCATAAGCTCATGCGCATTTCCGAGGAAAAGCTGCGCGACACGGGCGGCGCCTCGCAGCGCACGCTCCGCCTGCTCGACAGGGAGAGGGTGCGCAACAGCTTCTTCGCGACTATGGCGGAGGCGATACAGTTCGAGTATACGTGCGAGCCCCCGATGCTGACGCTCTCCGTTTTCGGCGCGAAAAAGCTCGGGATCAGCGAGATCATAATGGACCCGATCAACGATCAGAAGCTCGCCGCCGCTGTCGGCAGCGAATCAATGCAGACGCTGCTTGACAATCTGCACACGACGACGCCGGAGCACCCGGACGTCAAGCTCGACTGCTCGATCCGCATGGACGGAATGAACAGGTGGTGCCGTGTCGTTATGCGCTCGATGTGGACCGAGGAGGTCACCCCGAGGCTCGAAGGCGTGCTCGGCACGGTCCTTGACATACACGATTCGCATCAGAAGATGCAGGAGCTCGAAAAGCGCGCTACGCGCGACGCGATGACGGGGCTGCTCAACCGTGCGAGCGCGCGCGAACAGATCATTCTCCGAATGCAGGACGGACCCGAAAACAATTTCGCGCTCGCGTTCTTCGACGTCGACGATTTCAAGCTCGCGAACGACATTTACGGTCACGAGTTCGGAGACAGGGTACTGAAGTGCGTCGCGGCGCGCATGCACGACAGCACGAGAGGCAGCGATATCTCCTGCCGCGCGGGCGGAGACGAGTTCATGCTGTTCCTTGAATACAAGACGGACATAGAAAAGACCATCGACCGTATCTTCCACGCGATCTGCTGCGACTTTGAGGGATTCCGCATCTCGGTGACGATGGGTGTCGCGCTGAGCCGCGACGTCGGTACCTCGTACGACGCGCTGTTCCGCGCCGCGGACGCCGCGCTTTACGCGGTCAAGCGCGTTACAAAGGGAAATTACAGATTCTACGACGATTCGCTTAAAAACACACTTGAGGCAGAAGAAGCCTCCGACAGGAAAGGGGAATGACGATGACACTCGAAACATGCTATGCGACAATGGGAGCCGATTACAACGACGTTCTGGGCAGGCTCCGCAGCGAGCGGCTCGTTCAGAAATTCGTGCTGAAATTTCTCGACGACAAGAGCTTTGACCTTCTGTGCAGCTCTTTTGCGGCGGGAAATTACGAGGACGCGTTCCGCGCCTCGCACACGATCAAGGGTATGTGCCAGAATCTGAGCTTCACAAAGCTGATGGAATCGAGCTCCGAGCTGACGGAATCTCTCCGCGGCGGCAGCCCGTCTCCGCAGTCCGAAGAGCTGCTCCGCAGGGTGATCGACGACTACAGGATGACGGCGGACGCGATCCGCGCCTTTGAAAGCGAGCTCGGCGCCTGAGCCGAGCGCTCCGGCAGATTTAAAACGATTTCGGAGAAAGCAGTTCGAAAATGAAAGAAAAAAGCGAAAACCGCGGAGCGATCCTGCATGTTGCGGCGGTCATTGTTGTTATCCTGTTCCTTGCCGTTTCGTTTCTGACGTTCACGAGGGACAACAATGCCCGCATCATAGAGCAGAACAACAGTTTTATCAAAACTGCCGCGACTCAGACCGCAGACAGAATGAACGACATTATATCTGCGTCCGAAAGAAACGCCGCGCTGATCGCGCATCTTTACGAGCCCGTTATGACCTCGCCGGAGGTCGACGCGGAGCTTCTCCGCGACATGATTTCCAATTCAACTTTCGACTATGTCGAGTTTATCTCCGCCGACGGTATCGACCTCACGGCGGACGGGCAGACCGCGGACCTTTCCGACCGCGAATATTTTCAGCTCGGAATGCAGGGAAAAAGCGGGAGATGCATTGTGCGCAATTCGCGCATAACGAACGAGACGCTGCTCATTTTTTACGAGCCGTTCCACTATGATGGGGAGATCATCGGCGTTCTGAGCTGCATACTTCGCGGAGATACGATAGAAGGAATGCTCACTGCGGATTATTTCGGGATCCGCGGCAGCACGTATCTGGTCGAAAGAAACGGTGACATAATAGTTTCGATCGGCGGCACCGACGCCGGAAACCTTCTCGACTTCTTCTCGGAAAACGACGTTCTGTCCCCCGAGGACATGCGCAAATTCGAGGACGCGCTCGACGACAAAAACGACATTGACTTCAACAGCTTCAACTACAGGGGCAAAAGCGGCGCCGGCAGCGCGTACATAACCGCTCTCGAGGGCGGCGACTGGGTCGTTGTCCAGAGCTTTCCTTCCTCCGTGACCGACATGATGACGCGGGATGCCAATTCGGCGGGAATCCGGCTCGAGGTAAATTTGATCCTCGTCTTCGTGCTGTATCTTGTATATATTATCGTCAAGAACCGCCGGCAGAAGCGCGTGCTCGTCTCCGAAAAACAGGAAATGTCCGGCATCGTCGACGCGGTCACCGGTCTTTTCACACGGTTTGCGCTTGTCGATTTCGAAAACGATACGTATGAGTATCTCGAGGACAAGAAGGGCGGAGCGCCGGAGAGCGGGAAATATTCGGATCTCATCGCATTCCTTGACACTAAATATATAGATGAAAAAGATTCCGAAAAGATGAGCGTCGTCATAGGTCCCGAATATGTTCGCGAGCATCTGACGGAGGATGTGCCGTATCTGAGGTTTGAATACGAGATCGACATGAACGGCAGGCGCTGGGAAAATATCTCGATACTCTGCCTGCACCGCCGCGACGGAGTTCCCGTGAACGTGCTCTACGCGATTCAGGATGTCACGGCGCTGAAAGAGCGCGAGCAGGAGATAAGACTCGCCCTCAAAAATACATCCGAGGCGGCAGAGGCTGCGAACAGGGCAAAGTCCGACTTCCTCGCCAGGATGTCGCACGATATCCGCACACCGATGAACGCCATCATGGGCATGACCGCTGTCGCGGCGATGCATCTTGACGACAAGGAGCGTCTGACAGACTGCCTTGGGAAGATAACGATCTCGAGCAGGCACCTTTTGGCGCTCATCAACGACGTGCTCGACATGTCGAAGATCGAGAGCGGCAAGGTCTCCCTCTCCGAGGAGCCGTTCAACATGGCGGACATGGTCGAGAGCATAGTCACGATCATAAAGAGCCAGGTCAGCAGCAAAAATCAGGAGCTGCGCGTTCACATCAACGATATAGTACACGAAGACGTTATCGGCGATACGCTGCGCCTGCGCCAGATCTTCGTCAACATCCTCGGCAACGCCGTAAAATTCACACCCGAGGGCGGAACAATAACGTTCACCATACGGGAGTGCCCGTCGCACAGCTATGGGACAGCGAGCTTTGAGTTCGTCTGCGAGGACACGGGCATGGGCATGGACGAGGATTTCGTAAAAACCATATTCGATCCGTTCAGCCGCTCCAAGCAGTCGATCAGTCAGAAGATCGAGGGCACGGGACTCGGAATGTCGATAACGCAGAATATAATCCGCATGATGAACGGGGATATAAGCGTCGAGAGCAAGCTCGGCGTGGGCTCGAAATTTACGGTTCAGCTCCCGCTTGCGCTACAGAACAGTGACACCGCTGACATAGAGGAGCTCTGCGACCTGCATGTCCTCGTCGCCGATGACGACAGGGACTGCTGCGTGACCGCCTGCGAGATTCTCGAAAGCATAAAAATGAATCCGGAATGGGTGCTCTCCGGGGAAGAAGCCGTGGAGCGCACCGTCGCCGCTCACGAGAGCGGCAGCGATTTTGCCGCCGTCATCCTCGACTGGAAGATGCCGGGCATGGACGGGGTCGAGACCGCGAGAAAGATCAGGGAACACATCGGAGACGGGGTGCCGATCATAATCCTCTCCGCATACGACTGGACAGACGTCGAGACGGAGGCAAGGAATGCCGGAATACAGGCGTTTATAGAAAAGCCTCTGTTCCGCTCGCGCCTCATTTTCGCGCTCAAATCCGTCCTCTCCGGCGATGCGTCCGAGAACCTGCCGACAGGGCCTGCGGAGGAGGGAAAATACAGCGGCAAGCATATACTGCTTGTCGAGGACAACGAGCTGAACATGGAGATAGCGAAGGAGCTTCTGTCCGTTACGGACGCCGTGATCGACGACGCTCCGAACGGTAAGGTCGCGGTCGATATGGTAAGTGACAGCCCGCTTGGGTATTACGACCTCATCTTCATGGACATACAGATGCCGGTCATGGATGGCTATGATGCCGCTCGCGGCATACGCGCGCTCGACCGGAGCGATGCCTCCGAGATCCCGATAATCGCCATGACGGCGAACGCTTTCTCGGACGACATCTGGCAGGCGCACGCCGCCGGGATGAACGACCATATAGCCAAGCCCGTCGAGGTCGCAAAGCTGATGGAAATGCTCGATAAATGGATAAAGAAGTAAAATCACCGCCGCCGGCAGCCGAGGGGCTGCCGGCGGCATTTTATACGATGCGGCGCCCGCCATGCCCGGGATCGGGCGCGGCTTTTTCGTCCGACGGCGCCGAGAGGTCCCCGAGCGCGGCGAACGGCGCGAAGATCTTCGCGCGCTCGGAGGCGGGCATGCGGCGGCGGTCGGTAACGGGGCGGGGCAGCGATATAATGTCGGCGTATTTGGCACACAATCCGCGCGTCCTCTCATTCATAAAGCAGTCCTCCTTTTCCCCGGCGGCGCTCGGCGCTGTGCCCGCCGATCTGGACGTTCCGCTCAGCCCCCGTCGCGCACTCGGAAAGGCTCGTACCGCGCAGAACGGCGTTTTTTCCGTATTTTCCGCGAATCATGAGCATGGCGCGCTGCATGTCCCTCTCCCTTGACAGAGCCGTCGGGTCCGAAAACAAGTCGAGCTGCTCGCAGGACGGCGAGAGCACTCCGCAGGCGGCGATGCTGATTCGGCGCACGGAAGCGCTCCGGTCCGCAATTCTGTCATATACCGCGAGCAGAGCTTCGGTAATGCGCCTTGATGATGAGGTGTGCGTGCCGATGCTTGCGGTGCCGTGCGCAGGTGCGGGCACGGCCCTGCCGTAAGCGTCGGAGACCGTTTTTCCGACATATCCGGACGGAATCTTGCCGTATCCGATGTCGAGCGTGAGTGTGTCCGTCGAAAGTCCGCGGCTGACGAGATCGAGCGCCAGCGCGTCCGCCATCTCGCGGAGGACCGTTCTGCACTCCGCAAACGTATATTCCCGCGGCAGCACCTGCCCCGAAAAGATCGAATGTGCGGACGGTGCATACGATCTGATGTCACGTATCGTACACGGCTCATATCCCCACGCGTGGTCTATGAGGATCTCGGCGTCGACGCCGAACAGCTTATACAGCCTGTCTTCATTGCAGACCGAGGTCCGCGCGACGTCTCCCATCGTGAACATCCCGTGGCTCTCGAGCCTGCGCCTTGTCCCGGGACCGATCCGCCAGAAGTCGGTGAGAGGGACGTGGTCCCACAGCAGCGAACGGTACTCCTGTTCGTCGAGCTCCGCTATGCGGACGCCGTACGCGTCCGGCGGCGCGTGCTTTGCGACGATGTCCATCGCGATCTTTGCAAGATACAGGTTTGTGCCGATGCCGACCGTCGCCGTTATACCGGTCGAGGCAAGCACGTCCCGCACGATCGCGGAGGCGAACTGCCGCGGCGTCATATGCCTGTAAAGAAGATAGTCGGTGGCGTCGATAAATACCTCGTCTATCGAGTAGACGTGCATGTCTTCCTCGCTGACGTATTTTTTGTATATTTCGTTTATCTCCCGAGAGACGTCGATATAGTGTCTCATCTGCGGCGGGGCAACGATGTATGTCACACGCTCTCCCGTCGTGCGCAAAATCTCGCGCAGGCGCTCCTCAAGCTCAAATAGGCGGCACCGTCCCGGGATGCCGTACGCCTTCAGCGCCGGCGACACGGCAAGGCAGATCGTTTTCTCCGTGCGCTCCGGGTCCGCGACGGCGAGTTTTGCCGTCAGCGGGTCGAGCCCGCGCTCGATACATTCGACTGATGCGTAAAAGCTCTTGAGGTCGATCGCGAGATATGACCGCTCCTTCATTCCGGGTGCTCCTTTTCGATATACCGAACAAATGTTCGTAAATATAGTATACCGCACCCGTGCGATCCTGTCAAGCGGTAAAATGAGGAAAGCGGAGAAATTTTCGGTCGGGCGTAATTTTGAACAAAAAACGAAAGATTTGCGCCGGAATCGAAAATATGTATTTGACATCGCGGAATTTTGTGGTATACTATACGTTGTGGTATACTTAGTCAGTATTCCCGCATCTAACCATACCGAAAAGAGAGAGTCTGCGATGAAAAAGATATTAGCGTTGATCCTTGCGTGTCTGACCGTATGCCTTCCGGCGTTTATGACGGCGTGCTCCGAGAATTCGACGGAGCTGACGGACTACGATCTCGAAAAATACGTGAACCTTTGCGAATACAAGGGCATCGAGATCGTAAGACCCGTGATCGTCGTCGACGACGATGACGTAAAGGCAGCCGTGGACGAAATGCTCGACGGCTTTGCCGAAAAGGTCGACCTCAAGGAGGACGATGTGCTCCAGCTCGAGGACGAGATAAGCGTCACTTACGTAGGCCGTGTGAAGGGCGAATACGACGGATTCACGGACGGCGAGGAGATCGCCAATACGGACGACAATACAGACTCATTCGCGATAGGTCTCGGCAACCACATTCCCGGCTTTGAGGCGAGCTACATCGGCTACCATCCGGGCGAGCAGTATTCGTTCGACATCACATTCCCGGACAATTACACGAACAATCCGAAGCTGAGCGGCGTCGTAGTTACGTTCAGCGGGACGATCAAGTCGGCAAAGCGCAACATCCAGCCCGATTATACGGACGCCTTCGTTGCCGAGCATACGGATTACGATACGATCGCGGAATACGAGGCGCACCTCCTCGAGGAGCTCCAGGCGGATGCCGACGAACAGGTTATCGTTGAGGAGATTTCGTCCGTGTGGAAGCAGATCATGGAGAAGAGCGAGGTCATAAAGTATCCGGACGCCGTCGTCGACGCGAGGGTAAAAGAGTCTATGGCGAATTTCGAGTCGACGGCAAAGGCGTACAACATGAGCGTCGACGATCTCGTAAAGGCGATGTACAATATGACGATGGAGGAATTCGAGCCCGCCGTAAAGACGCAGTGCCAGCAGCTCGTCTTTGAGGAGATGGTGCTCACTATGATAATAGAGCGCGAGGGCATCAGCATTTCCGACAAGGAATATGCGGAGGGGCTCGCCGACTACGCAGAGAAAAACGGCGCCGACGACGTGCAGAAATTCGAGGAAGAGTACGGAGCCGACACGATACGTGAGAGCCTTCTCTGGGATAAGACGCTGATGTTCCTGCTCGAAAAGGCGGACGTATCGGACGAGACGGAGACGGAAAATACCCCCGAAACCGCGTAAATATGCATGGTCTGCATCATTGCGGTCAAACATTTATACGAACATAAACAGCGCAAAAGCGGTCCCCGGAAGGGACCGCTTTTGTAATGGAAAAGCTTTCAATGTATCACTTTATATTCAGTCTGAAGGTGAGATTATAAAGGGTGCCGTCGATCGTGTAGCCGATGTTGAAGCCGCAGTCGCCGGAGACTTCCGGGATCTCGAACGTGAGATTGTAGGCGTTCTGCGAGCAGCTGACCTCAATCGGGTCGCCGTCCGGCGGGTAGCACGTTACCATGACGGCATCGGGTGAGTATTCAAACGTCGCGTGTACGACCTCGCCGACCGAGGCTGAAACGGTTGCCGTGACGGCTGAAAGATACGATTCCGAGAACTCGCCCGCCGCCTCGTATACGGGGACATCTTCGTC
The DNA here is from genome assembly GCA_947624995.1 of uncultured Clostridia bacterium. Lineage (GTDB taxonomy): Bacteria > Bacillota > Clostridia > Oscillospirales > CAG-272 > DTU064. The sequence continues at coordinate 170,703 of CANQMS010000001.1, read as the reverse complement.
CCCGACCGTGACAGACCTGCCGCCGGTGCTGCACGAGAGCAGGGAGGCGGCGAGCACGAACGCGACGATGCAACAAAGCAAAACCCGCTTCATACGGCTCAATAGTATCTCACGGACGCGACAACACGCCCGAGAACGGCGACCTCGGAGACGATTATCGGCGCCATTTTGCTGTTTTCCGGCTGAAGGCGGAAGTGCCCGTCCTCACGGAAGAAGCGCTTGACTGTCGCGCTGTCGTCAACCATGGCGACGACGATGTCGCCGTTGTCGGCGTGCGGCGTGCGGTGGACGATTATGATGTCCCCGTCGAGGATGCCCGCCTCGATCATGCTCTCGCCGTTGACGCGCAGCGCGAAGAGCTCGTCCTTTTTGTAATTGCGCGTGAGGGAAAACTCAACGGTGTCCGTCTCGTCAAATCTCTCGGCGGCGAGAATAGGCGTTCCGGCGGCGATGTCGCCGATGACGGGGAGGCGGACGGTGCCGCTCTGCTCGCCGTCCACCGTGCGGAGAGTGCGGCTCTTGTTCCCGTCCTTATATATATATCCTTTTTCCTCAAGCCTGCCGATATATGTGTGGACCGTAGACGTGCTCCTGATCCCGAGATGCGTCATTATGTCGCGGACGCTCGGCGAATAACCGTTCCTTCTTATTGATTCGGAGATGTATTCGTACATCAGGCGTTCTTTTTCGGTTAGCGGCTGTTTCTGCACTTTTTTTCGCCTTTCGTTCTTTTTTTATAATTTTACCACATGTCGGTCCAAAATGCAAACAATTGTTCGAATTTTTTGAAAGAAAATTTTTAAGCCTACGACTGTGTGATATTTGTGTGAAGGATTTGAAAAATCTTCGATTCTCTATTGAAATCTCGGATGAAATCGGATATAATTGTAAAGGTGGAATTTGGCATAAAGCAAATACCTAATTTAAAAAAGGAGAATATAAAATGACAAACAACAAGTATGTCCTCGACTGGATCAATGAGATGGCTGAAATGTGCCGTCCCGAAAAGATCGTCTGGATCGACGGAAGCGAAGAGCAGGCGGAGGCGCTGCGCGCCGAGGCGTGCAGCACAGGCGAGCTCGTCAAGCTCAATGAAGAGCTGCTGCCGAACTGCTATCTGCACCGCACCGCCGTAAACGATGTCGCGCGCGTTGAGGGCAGGACGTTTATCTGCACGCCCACAAAGGAAGAGGCGGGCAACATCAACAACTGGGTCGAGCCGAACGAGATGTACGCGACGCTGAAAAAGCTCTACACCGGCGCGATGAAGGGCAAGACGATGTACGTCATTCCTTATTCGATGGGCGTTGTCGGCTCCGACTTCGCGAAGATCGGCATCGAGCTTACGGACTCCATCTACGTTGTCCTCAACATGCTCATTATGACAAGAGTCGGCAAGAATGTTATCGACTCCCTCGGCGATTCTCCCGACTACATCAAGGGTCTGCACGCCGTTGCAGACTGCGACCCGGAGAACAGATATATCACGCACTTCCCGCAGGACAACACGATCATGTCCGTCAACTCGGCATACGGCGGAAACGTCCTGCTCGGCAAGAAGTGCTTTGCGCTCCGCATCGCTTCCTACCTTGGGCGCAAAGAGGGCTGGATGGCTGAGCACATGCTCATCCTCGGCGTCGAATATCCGAACGGCGAGATCAAGTACGTGACGGCGGCGTTCCCGTCCGCATGCGGAAAGACAAACCTCGCAATGCTCATCCCGCCGGAAATCTACAAAAAGCAGGGCTACAAGGTCTGGACCGTCGGCGACGATATCGCTTGGCTCAGAGTGAACAAGGGAGACGGCAGGCTTTACGCCGTCAACCCCGAGAACGGCTTCTTCGGCGTTGCCCCCGGCACGAACGAAAAATCCAATCCGAACGCGCTTGCAACGACGAAGCGCGACACGATCTTCACAAACGTCTGCTACGACGTCGACAACAACACGGTATGGTGGGAAGGGCTTGACAACAACCCGCCGAAGAACGCCATCAACTGGAAGGGCGAGCCGTGGGATTACAGGACCTACGACAAGAACGACAAGATCAACACGTCCGGCGCTCATCCGAACTCACGCTTCACGGCGTCCGCAAAGAACTGCCCGTGCCTCTCTTCCGAGTTCAACACGATGAAGGGCGTTCCCGTTTCCGCGATCATCTTCGGCGGTCGCCGCGCGAAGACGGCACCGCTCGTTTACGAGTCCCGCGACTGGCAGCACGGCACGTTCGTCGGCTCCATCATGGCATCCGAGACGACGGCTGCGGCAGCAGGCGCGATCGGCGTTGTCCGCCGCGACCCGATGGCGATGCGTCCGTTCGTCGGCTACAACATGGGCGACTACTGGGCACACTGGCTCGAGATGGGCAAGGTCATCCCGAACAAGCCGAAGATATTCCACGTCAACTGGTTCCGCACCGATGACAACGGCAACTTCATCTGGCCGGGCTTCGGCGACAACATGAGAGTCCTGCTCTGGATCCTCGCTCGCTGCGAAGGCAAGGTCGACGCGGTCGAAACGCCTATCGGCTATGTTCCGAAGCCGGAAGACATCAATGTCGAAGGGCTTGACGGCGTGACGGTCGACACGATCCGCGACCTATTGACAATAGACAGAGAGTCCTGGCTCGCAGACGTCGAGAACATCAAGGAGTTCTACGCTCAGGTCGGCAGCCACGTTCCGACCGAGATGTACGACGAGCTCGCAAAGCTCGAGGAGAACCTCAAGAAATAAGGCTATAATTAACGGGGGAAACCTTTCCTAAAGGTTTCCCCTGACCCCTTTCTAAACTTTTTATGGAGCTGTTTTGGGATGGGGCGATTGGGAGCGCGGAATTCGTTGGAATTTCGCGCCGTTCGGTGCTCGGCTCCGCCTCCGCCCGCCGCACGGCGGCGGTAACCGCGCTTTGCGCGGTTATTTTTTTGGTGCGGTGAGAAAGTAACTCCATAAAAAGTTATGATAATAGGGGGTGCAGGGGGAAGAAACTCTTTCAAGAGTTGCTTCCCCCTGCATTAAAAACCATAATATTAGGTTACCTGCTCGCGTCAAACGCCTGCTTTATATCGTCTATGATGTCTGAGACGTTTTCGAGACCGACGGAGAACCGGATCATTCCGGCGTCGATTCCGGCGGCGGCGAGCTGCTCGTCGTTGAGCTGGCGGTGCGTCATGCTCGCGGGATGGAGCACGCAGGTGCGTATATCTGCGACGTGGACCTCGCGGGACGCGAGCTTAAGCGCGTCCATAAAGCGCGTTGCGCGGTCGCGCCCGCCCTTTATGTCGAATGAAATGACGCCGCTGCACCCGTTCGGCAGATATTTTTTCGCGCGCTCGTAGTACGGGTCGGACGGGAGCCCCGGATAGCTCACGCGCTCCACATCGTCGGACGCGGCGAGGTATTCGGCGACGGTGAGCGCGTTCTTGCAGTAGCGCTCCATCCTGACCGCGAGCGTTTCGAGCCCGATATTTAAGAGAAACGCCGAATTTGCCGCCGGATAGCAGCCGAAGTCACGCATGAGCTGCATGCGCGCCTTGATTATGTATGCCTGCCTGCCGAAGTCGCGCGTGTAGATGACGCCGTGGTAGCTTTCGTCCGGCTCCGTAAATTCGGGGAAATTGCCGTTTGCCCAGTCGAAGTTCCCGCTGTCGACGATGACGCCTCCGCCCTGGAGCGCGTGCCCGTCCATGTACTTCGTCGTAGAATGTACGACGATGTCCGCGCCGAACTCGAAGGGGCGGCAGAGGATGGGCGTCGGGAACGTGTTGTCTACGATGAGGGGGATCTTGTGCCTGTGTGCAAAGCTTGCAAAGCGCTCGATGTCAAAGACGTTGAGCGCCGGGTTCGCGAGCGTTTCCCCGAAGACGAGGCGCGTGTTCGGCTTGATCGCCGCGTCGAGCGCACCTTCATCCGCCTCGGGATCGACGAAGATGCACTCGATGCCGAGCTTTTTGAGCGAGTATGCAAAGAGGTTGATCGTTCCGCCGTAAAGCGAGCTTACGGCGAGGATGCTGTCGCCCGCGCGGCAGAGATTGAGCACGGACAGGAGAGACGCCGCCTGTCCGCTCGTCGTACACATCGCGCCGACGCCGCCCTCGAGCGCGGCAATCTTCTTCTCGACCGCGTCAACGGTCGGATTCGCGAACCGCGAATACATGCACTCCGTGGGCATATTGAAAAGGTCTGCTATGTGCTCCGTCGAGTCAAACACATATGTCGTGCTCTGCACTATCGGCAGCGCACCCGGGTCCCCGTTTTTGCGGACATAGCCTTCGTGAAGGCATTTTGTTTCGATCTGCATTTTGTGTTTCTCCTTTGATGCTGTCTGCGGCGCTTTTCGTGGGCGTCCGTTTAGATTAAAATCCGAAATAGTTTTTCGCGTTGTTATATGAAATGTCGGCGATTATTTTCTCCGCCTCGGCGCCGTCCGGATACAGCCCGTCCTCGATCCAGCCTCCGACGAGGTCGCAGAGGATGCGGCGGAAATACTCGTGGCGCGGATAAGAGGTGAAGCTGCGCGAGTCGGTGAGCATACCGAGGAAACAGCCGAAGACGGAGAGGGAAGCGAGCTTTGTCATCTGGCGGCGCATACCGTCAAGCGTGTCGGCGAACCACCACGCGCTGCCCTGCATCATGCGCGGATATCCGTCGCCGGACGTCTGAAAGCTGCCGCAGAGCGCGGCGACCGCGTCATTCTGATGCGGCGCGATGGGGTAGAGCACTGTGCGCGGCAGCGAGCCGTGCGTGTCCATCATGTCGAGGAGTCGCCCGAGCGCGGTTATCGGCACCGTGTCGCCGATAGTGTCAAAGCCGGTGTCGGGACCGAGGCTCGCAAACATGCGCGAGTTCGCGTTGCGCAGGACGCCGAAGTGTATCTGCATGACCCAGCCGCGGCGGACGTATTCGGAGCCCAAAAAGCGGAGCATCGCGCCCTTGTAGAGCGTTACCTTGCCAAGGTCGCCGATGCCGCCGTCGGAGGCGAGCGCCTCCTTGAATATTTCGTTTGCGTGATAGAGGTCCGGGGCGGTGTAGAACGGGTAGACGTCGAGCCCGTGGTCCGCGACGCGGCAGCCGCGGACGGCAAAAAAGTCAAGGCGGCGTCGGTACGCCTCAAAGAGCGATTCAATATCGGTTATATTGACGCCTGCCGCCTCGCCGAGTTTTTTTATGTAGCCGGAAAAGCCCCTCGCCTCGATGTTTATGCCCTTGTCGGGGCGCCACGCCGGATATACTTTCGTTTCAAATGTGCCGTCTTTTGCGAGCGACTCATGGTATTCGAGCGTGTCCGCCGGGTCGTCCGTCGTGCAAATGACGTCGACGTTTGAGCGGCGGATGATGCTTCGCACCGAGAATTCATCCTTTTCGAGCGCGGAGCGCGTCAGCTCCCATATCTCGTCGCACGTTTCGGGGGAGAGGATAAGGTCGCAGTCAAAATAGCGGCGCAGCTCAAGATGCGTCCAGTGATAGAGCGGGTTCCCGATGAGGCGCGGCATGACGGAGGCATACGCGCGGAATTTTTCGTAGTCCGAGGCATCTCCCGTGATGTATTTTTCGGGGACGCCGGCGGAGCGTATTGCGCGCCACTTGTAGTGGTCGCCGCCGAGCCAAAGCTCGGTGATGTTCGAATACCGGCTGTCGTTTGCGATGTCCCGCGGCGGGACGTGGCAGTGATAGTCGATGATATGTAACGGCTCCGCCGTCCCGTGGTAAAGGCGGCGCGCCGTGTCGGTCGAGAGAAGAAAATCTTCATTCATGAACGGTTTCATCTTTGCTCTCCTTATTAAATATGTCGTGTATTCTGTCGATCAGGGACGGCTTTTGCCTTGCGGTGACGGAGTCCTCGGCAAAAAGATCGAACCTCCCGAGCGAATTCCCGTCTTTATCGAACCATTCGACAAAGCCGAGATTTTCGCCGCGCTCGATCGGAGCGAACACGAACGGGCGCAGATTGACGACGCGGTGCGGCGTCGGCGCGTCGACGGGCAGGGAAACGGTCATGCGCTCCCCTCCGTGAGCTATAACGAAATCCGCGTCGCCTCCGGCGACGGGGACGGGAAACGAAAGCCCGTCGTCGTCGCATAGAATGTCGCACCTATACGAGTCGAGCCCGAGCTTCAGCATTGCGGAATGGTCGCGCCAGTCGTCCGGGTCGCGGAGCGTCACGGCGACGACGGTCACCCCGCCGCGCTCGGCTGCGGTCACAAGGCAGCGCCCGCTTCGCTTCGTAAAGCCGGTCTTGACGCCGATGACATTTTCCTCAGTGCGCAGCAGCCTGTTATGGTTGACAAGCACGCGGACGCCCCCGCCCTCAAGCGGGATAGTATGCTTATATGTCGAAACGATCTTTCGGAACGTTTCGTTTTTCAGAGCTTCGGCAGTTATTTTCGCAAGGTCGCGCGCGGTCGTGTAGTGCTCCTCGCTGTCGAGCCCGTGCGGGTTTTCAAAATGCGTGTCTGTGCAGCCGAGTTCACTTGCGCGCCTGTTCATAAGCGCGGCGAAGTCCTCGACTGAACCCGACACCTCTATCGCGATGGCGGCAGCGGCGTCATTCGCGCTCGCGAGCATCAGCGCGTAGAGCAGATCCTCGAGCGTCAGCTCCTCGCCCGCTTTGAGATAGACAGACGATCCCTCGACGCCGACGGCGGCGGGGGAGACCTTGACAGCGCGCGTGATGTCGCCCGATTCAATGGCGCAGAGCGCCGTCATTATCTTTGTCGTTGACGCCATCGGAAGGCGGCGGTCGGCGTCATGCTCATAGATGACGTGTTCCCCTGACGCCTCGATCAGAATAGCGCTTTCGGCGGACGTGCCGGAGAAGGCGACGAAGGTTCCCGAAGAGAATGAGGAGAATATTAAAAGCGTGAAAATCACAGCCGCGGCGCGGCGAAAAAATACGGTCATATCGTGAAAAAGCTCCGAATAAATATTTCAGAGCTTATTTTCCCGCCGCAGTCAATTATGTATTCGCGGATATTATATGGCGAAAATGAAATTTATTCCGCTGACGCCTCGGTGCTTTCCGAGTCTGTCCCGCTCTCAGCATCTGCTGTGTCTTCAGCGCTCTCCGGCTCAGAGTCGCCGTCGCCTGTGTCCTCATCCTTCTTTTTCTTCGGAAGCAGGGACTTGATCTTGTCTATCAGCGCCGGCGCACCGTCGATTATAGCGGCAACGTCCGACTTCTGTGCCGCGGGCACCGTTATCGGCATGAGCTCGACCGAGCCGTCCGCCGAAATAACGATGAAAGCCACCGGCTTGACAGATAGACCGCTGCCGCCGCCGCCTCCGAAATTGTTCCCGCCGCCGTGCTCGGACTTTGTGGCGTTCTTGCCGAGATAGTCGAACCCGCCGGACGCGAATCCGACCGAGACCTCGGATATCGGCAGGATAGTGACGCCCTGCGGCGTCGTGATCGGGTTGCCGACGATGGTGTTGGCGTCGACGACGCCGCGAATGTTTTCAAGCGACGTCTTGATTATGTCGCTTATCTTGTTGTTTTCGCTGATCTTTCCGTTCCCGTTCATTCCTTTGTTCCTTTCTCAGTCACTGTTTTTTGTTGTTTTCAGCTTTATGAAGAGTTGTAAAAAATTGAAGACGAATCGCAGCCCGAGCCCAAGTACCGAACCCACGCGGACCGACAGACGGACGCTTATGTCCGCGTCTGTCTTCCCGGACAAAAAGTTCGGCACGGTCATGACGGCGTCCTTTCCGACTCTCACGTCGGCGTGCTCCTCCGCGAGCGTGAGGGCGGCGCCTACCGCCTGCGTCACAGCGCCGTACCTTATAGCGGTATCGGCGGCGTTTTCGGCTCCGACGGACAGGCGGAGGCGGTTTATTTCGAGTCTCAGCTTACGCGGCGCCCGTTTCAGCACGTCGAAAACGAGTTTTATAAGCTCGGGGATCATCGGGATCAGGGCGTTCTTATTTTCTTTCTTTTCGCTCTCGTCCGCGGGCTTTTTTTCGGCTCGCTTTTTTTTCGGCTTGCTCTTTTTCGGAGCTTTTTCTGATTTTTCTTTTTCTTTTTTTGCCTGCTTCAGCTTTCGTTTTGCGACCTTATCGAACGTATAGTCGCCCGGCTTTATTTTTTTCTCTTTTGCCGGAAGAATGCGGATGCGCAAAAGCGCATAGCGTACCGTCAGGGCGAGATTACCCTCGCCGTAAGAAAAGCTGACGTATACGCGGCAGAAGAGCAGCAGTGCAATGACGCCGATGACGGCGGCTAATATGTACAGCACTATCAAAGGCGTCACTCCTTTCGTTTGTTTTTTCCGAACCGTTAAAGAAGCTCGTCCGTCGAGACGGCGTCCGCCTCTTCGGCACCTCCGCCGTCGGGCTTTGAGACGGCGGGCAGCTCGTCCGTTGACGATATTCCGAATACGCGCAGGAACGTTTCGGTCGTGCCGTAGAGGATCGGTCTGCCCGGAACGTCGAGCCTGCCGCGCTGTTCGATCAACCCCTTTTCGGTGAGGGAAGAGACGACGTAGCCCGAATCGACGCCGCGGACCATGTCGACATACGAGCGCGTACACGGCTGGTTATATGCGATGATGGCGAGCACCTCGAGGGACGACGCCGAGAGATTGCCGCCGCGGCGGATCCCGAGCGCCTCCTTTATCAGCGGCGCGTACTGCTCCTTTGTGCAGAGCTGGCAGGAATCGTCGAACGCGAGCAGCATTATGCCGCGCCTCGAATCCTCGCCGTTATATTCCGGCATGATACCGTCGACGAGAGAGCGGACCTCGTACGCGGGGATGCCGAGCACAGCGGAAAGCTTTTCATATGTAACCGGATGCCCGGCAGCGAAAAGGATCGCCTCGAGCGAGCGGCAGAGCTCCGCCGTTTCGTCCGCACTGCGGACCTCGCCGATGCCGTCCATCGTGATAGTGTCATTCCTCGATTCTGAATTCATCCATGCTTTCCCCGTCTTTCGAGATTTCAAAGCTGAGCGATGCTGCGTCAAGCGTCCCGACGTCATCGCCGTCACCGGAAACGATTATTATACGCTGGCTGCGCAAAAGCTCGAGGACCGCCAGAAAAACGGCGATCATATCCGTCCGCGTGCTTTCGCGGCGGAAGAGCTCGACGGCGCTGACGGCGCCTCTGTCCTTCATAAAGCTCATGACGTCCCGTGCCTTTTCCGTTGCGGAGACGGCGCGCTTTTTAATCAGCGGCGTGAACCGTACGGCGGACGCCTCGACCGCGCGCACCTCCGCCATGACGCGCGTGAGCGCCGCCGACAGAAGGGAGATGTCCTGATCGCGCAGCGTGTTGTCCGGCGCGATCTCGTCCGTGTCCTTGACCATCCTGCCTCCGTGCATCGAATACATCCCTGCAAAAAGCTCTGACGCCTGCTTTGCGCGGGCATATTCAAGGACGGCGCGCGCGAGCTCCTCCCTCGGGTCCTCTTCCTTTTCATCGTCGCGCGGCAGGAGCGTCCTGCTCTTTATGAGCATGAGACGGCTCGCCATGACGATAAAGTCGGACGAGATTTCGAGATCGTGCGCGGCGGCTTCGTTTATGTATTCCATATACTGCTCGCAGATTATCGCGATCGGTATATCGGCAATGTCGAATTTGTTTTTCTGGATCAGCGTCAAAAGGAGATCGAGCGGTCCCTCGAACTGATCGAGTCTGTATGTTATCTGTTCCAAAAATTACCTCAAAGCTCAGCCGATGAAAGGCAGAAGTCGGATCAAGAAATGTATTGCGCCCGAAAGCGCGTTGACGGCGGTGAATATGAAGTTGTTGAGCACGCCCGTCCAAATGAGAGCGAAAAGCGCGAGCATAATGTATCTTTCGTACTTCATCAGCCCGAAGTACTGCCTCGGCGGCAGGAATGCGAGCACCACGCGCGACCCGTCGAGCGGAGGGATCGGGATGAGGTTGAAGACGCAGAGCGAGAGATTCATCAGATAGAAAATGTAGATAAAGTTGTATGACGCGAACAGGACCCAGTATCCGAAGCCGTAACTTTCCGGGACCGGGATCATGTCTATGAGCGATTCAATAAAGATCGCGATGACGGCGAGCGCGAGGTTCGAGAGCGGACCCGCGAGAGCTGTCAGCGCCATATCGCGCTTCGGGTGCTTGAAGCCGCGCGTGTTTATCGGGACCGGCTTTGCGAAGCCGAATCCGAAAAGCAGCATGCATATGCAGCCGAGGGGAGAGAGGTGGCGCAGCGGATTCAGGGACAGCCTTCCCATGTCCCGCGCCGTCGTGTCTCCGAGCTTATATGCCGCAAGACCGTGGCACACCTCGTGGACTGTGATCGCGATCAGCACCGTCGGGATGCGGAACGCGTATGTTATGAGCGTCATCTGAAGGTCGGAAAGTCCGTCCATTCCTATTCGGTGCCTCCTTTATAAATGATTGTCCGATCACCTGATGCCGGCAGCATCGAGTATCAGCCCCCATACCTCGCGCTGTCCGATCCTTTTCGTCGAAGAAAAGGGGATTATCGGCGTACCGTCCGGTATATTCGGGTGCGTTGCGAGCGCGCCGACGTTAGACTCGAGCTCCGTCCGCGTGCATTTGTCGCACTTTGTCGCGACGACAGCATACGGGATCCCGGAGCTGTTGAGCCAGCCGAGCATAGTATTGTCATCCGATGTCGGACCTATGCGTACGTCGATGAGCTGAAGGATCATTTTCAGCCTGTCGATATTCGGGTTGCGGACAAGGTAGCCGTCGGTCAGCGCCGACCATGCCGCCTGCTCCTCGCGCGTTCGCTTCGCATATCCGTAGCCCGGCAGGTCGACGAGAAACAGCTTTCCGTCGATGCGGTAGTAATTGACCGTTACCGTTTTTCCCGGTGTGCCGCTGACGCGCGCGAGCGATTTTCTGCCGAGCAGAGCGTTCACGAGCGAGCTCTTGCCGACGTTGGAGCGCCCGGAGAGGGCGATCTGCGGCAGCGGCTCGGACAGAAACTGATCAGGTCTGCCCGCCGAGATGGCGAGGGTCACATTCTGTGTATTTATCATCGGACAGACTCCCGCTTTTTGCAGCTGACGCCGTATGACGCCGGAACGTGCGTCGGTATCTCCGGAATCGCAGTCTCGGTCTTGACGCATTTCTGCCTCTGCGTGCGGTGCTGTTCGGCGAAGACTATACCGAAAGCCTCCTCGGCATGCGATATCGGAGTGAATATGACACCGTCGCGCACGACAGGGTCGATCTCCTCAAGATCGGCGGCGTTGTCGCGCGGGATGAGTATCCGGCGGACGCCGGCGGCATAAGCCGCGGCGGTCTTTTCACGCAGCCCGCCGATCGGGAGTATGCGCCCGGTCAGCGTAAGCTCGCCCGTCATGGCAACGTCCTTTTTCGCGGGGCGCTTTGAAAGTGCGCTCACCATCGCGCACAGCATTGTGATCCCGGCGGACGGACCGTCCTTCGGGGTCGCCCCTTCGGGGACGTGGATATGTATGTCCTTTGTCTTATAAAAATCGCGGTCGACGCCGAGGGACTCCGCGTGTGCGCGGATATAGCTTATGCCGATGTTGGCGGACTCCTTCATCACGTCGCCGAGCGAGCCTGTCAGCTCGAGCTTGCCGGTGCCGTCCATGACGAGCGCCTCTATCTTCAGAAGATCCCCGCCGACCGAGGTGTACGCCATGCCGTTGACGACGCCGATCTCGTCGATTTCGGAGATGTGCTCAGGGACGATCTTGCGCGCGCCGAGGAAATCCTTTATGCCTTCTGCCGTGAGCGTCAGCGATTTTTGCTCGCCGGAAACGAATCTTCGCGCCGCCTTGCGGCAGAGGGAAGCGATCTCACGCTCGAGCCCGCGCACACCGGCTTCGGCGGTGTAGTAGTCGATGAGCTCGAAAACCGCGTCGTCACGGATGCGGAACCGGCGGCGGTCGATGCCGTGACGGCGGCACTGCTTCGGGATCAGGTGGTTCTTCGCGATCGAGAGCTTTTCGTTCCTCGTGTACGACGGAAGCTCGATGATCTCCATCCTGTCGAGCAGCGGGCGCGGGATTGTTTCGGTCGTGTTTGCGGTGCAGATGAACATGCAGTCGGAGAGATCGAACGGCAGCTCGATAAAATGGTCTCGGAAATTTTTGTTCTGCTCCGCGTCGAGCACCTCGAGCATCGCGGAGGACGGATCGCCGTGCGCGTCCCGGGTCAGCTTGTCGACCTCGTCGAAGAGCATGAGAGGATTTTTGACGCCGGCGTCGCACAGCGCGGTGATTATTCTGCCCGGCATGGCGCCGATATAGGTCTTTCTGTGACCGCGTATGTCCGCCTCGTCGCGGACGCCGCCGAGCGAAACGCGGACGTATTTGCGCTTCATCGCCCGCGCAATGGACGCGGCGATGGACGTTTTGCCCGTGCCGGGAGGACCGACAAGGCAGATGATCTGATGGCGCAGCCCGGGGGAGAGCTGCTTTACGGCGAGGTATTCAAGGATCCTGTCCTTAACACGGCGCAGCCCGTCGTGATCCTCGTCGAGAATTTTCGCCGCCGCGTCGACGTCGACTCTGTCCTTTGTCTCCGCATTCCACGGCAGGGAGAGGCAGACGTCGAGATAATTGCGTATGAGCGCGCCCTCCGGCGAGCCGAAGGACGTCTGCCCGAGGCGCGAAACCTCCTTAAGCAGCTTGGTCTCGACATCGGCGGGAAGCTTTGCTTTTTTTATTCTGCCGTAGTATTCGTCGTCGTCGCTGTTGCCGAGCTCCTCGTTGATTATGCGGAGCTGCTCGCGTAGGTAGTGCTCGCGCTGAGAGGCGCCGATCGAGCTGCGGACGCGCTCCTGTATCTCCTCCTCGATCCCGAGCATTGCGGCTTCGTCCTCGAACAGGGCAAGAACGAGCGAAAGTCTGCGGATGGGGTCGAATTCCTCGAGCACGCTTTCCTTGTTTTCCCATCTTTCGAGCGCGCCGGCGGCGACAAAATCGGAGAGAAGCCCCGGGTTCTTCAGTGCGCGCGCCGTTATGAGCATCTCGCGCGAGATGCGGCGCTCGCTCGCCTGACCCTCAAGCGCGGAGCAGAGGGCGTTCATCATCGCGCGGACGCGCTCGTCCGGGTCACCATCGAGCGTGACGGTCTTCGTCATTACGTCGGCGCGTATGTATCCGGCGCGGCAGCGGGAGAAGCTGACGATCTCCGCTCGGCAAAGCCCCTCGACGAGCACGCGGACCGTGTCCTCCGGCGTCCGCACAGACTGTTTTATTCTTGCGACGCAGCCGACGTCGAAGACGTCGTCCTTAGTCGGGTCGGTACACGAAATATCGCGCTGAGTTACGAGCAGTACGGCGGATCCCGACTCCGTTGCCGCGTCACACGCGGCGACTGAGATGTCGCGCTCGATCTCGAACGAAAGCGGGATCGAAGGGAAGGCGACAAGACCGCGAAGCGGTATTACCGGAAGAGTCTGCATGTCCGCTCTTTCTGTAAATCTCGGCATATCATTATCCTTTCGGGAAAAATCTGTTTTATTTTTGCTTTTGCTTTCTGCGGCGGATGCGCCGCCGCGCCGGAAAAAACGGCATTTTAATTTAAAGTATATTATAGCATATAGGGGCAGAAAAATCTACCCCTTTTTTTCGGAGTTTCATGTAAAAGAGAAAATGTGAAAGACTCGAAAAAAAAGGGGCTGAAACGTGATAAAAGACAAAACGGGCAGGCGGAGCCCGGCAAGAGGTGATATCATTAGGTTGATATATCTCCGGGCTGCGTCTGCCACGCATGTTCCGCTGTCCGCAAGCGGAAAAAATCAAAAAAACTACGGCGAAAATTATTATAGCAAAATGCCGCCGACTTTGTATATAGGCAAATTGAACGAGAAAAACGAAATTTTTTCACAATAATGACCACGGTTTTGATTTGTCAATAAGTCTGGCAAAATTCGACGGAAATTTGTACCTTCCCGGAAAAACAGGTCCGAAAAAACAGGAAAAGTTTAAAAAAATCCCTTGACACCGGGGGAAAACTGTGGTATACTCACCGATGTAAAAAGAAGCGGAACGTGTTCGTCCCCACCGTGCGGCAAAGGTCGGTACGGTCAAGATTGCAGCTCGCCTATGCAGCCGGGCTCTTTTTTGCGGAGGAACACTGTTTCCCCCGCGTATTTATTTTTTCGGGCGGCAATGCCCGCCGGTCGGCTTTTTCAAAAACGGAGGTATATGGCAAACAACTCTAAGGATTATCAGATCAACGACGCTATCCGTGTTTCGGGAAACGTCCGCGTTGTCAACGGCTCGGAGCAGCTCGGCATAATCCCTCTTCAAAGGGCTAAGGAGATCGCGTACGAGCAGGGAATGGATCTTGTGCTCATGTCGCCGAATTCCGATCCCCCGGTGTGCAGGATCATGGATTACGGCAAATTCTGCTATGAGCGCGAGAAGAAGGAAAAGGAAGCCAAGCGCAAGCAGCAGATCGTGGAGATCAAGGAGGTTCAGCTCTCCTGCAAGATCGACACGCACGACTTCGAGACAAAGGCAAAGCGCGCGGTCGGATTTCTTTCCGACGGCAACAAGGTCAAGGTCGTTCTGCGCTTCCGCGGCAGGGAGATGGCGCATCAGCAGATCGGGCGCGACGTGCTCCAGCGGTTTGAGGACTATTGCCGCGAATCGGGCACTGTCGACAAGCGCCCTGTGCTTGAAGGCCGCCAGATGACGATGATGATAAATCCGATAAAGCAGAAGGCAGATAAACCCGAGAAAAAAGAGAAGACATCGCCCGACGCAGTCGACGCCGGAAATGCCGCGGGAGAATGACCCGGTTTTTACCGATTTTTCGCTAATTTATTTTTAAGGAGTACCAACATGGGAAAGATCAAGACGCACAAGGCATCAGCCAAGAGATTTTCGCTCACCGGGACCGGTAAGGTCAAGATGAACCACAGCGACCACCGCCACAAGCTCGGCAAGAAGGACACGAAGCGCAAGAGGCATCTTCGCTCCGGCGCGATCATGTCCGAAGCACAGGCGCGCAATGTCAGACGCATGATTATCAAGTGATCGAAATCGACGGTATTTTTACGGAGGAACATTAAAGATGGCAAGAGTTAAGGGCGCGATGATGACGCGCAAGAGAAGAAATAAAGTATTAAAGAGCGCCAAGGGCTACTGGGGTTCAAAGAGCAAGCACTTCAAGATGGCTAAAGAAGCCGTGATGAAGAGCGGCAACTACGCGTTCATCGGCAGAAAACAGAAGAAGCGCGATTTCCGTTCGCTTTGGATCACGCGTATCTCCGCGGCGGTCAAGCCCTACGGTCTGAATTATTCGACGTTCATGCACGGGCTCAAGCTCGCGGGCGTCGACCTGAACCGCAAGATGCTCTCAGAGCTCGCAATATCCGACAGTGACGCGTTTGCCGCCGTCGTCGAGCGCGCAAAGGCATCGCTTTAAATATTGATATCGCTTCAAAAAACCGGGCACCCCGGTTTTTTGTGCTATATATGAAGGCTTAAAAATGAACGGAGCAAGCATATCCTCCGCCCGCGCTGCCGGGTATTCGGTCAGGCGGATCGACAGCCGCCAGAACCCGATCGTTTCGGGCGCGGCGAAGCTTTCGGACAAAAAATACCGCGACTCGGAGGGGCTTTTCCTCCTCGACGGCGTAAAGCTCGCCCTCGAGGCGTCGTCCTCCGGGCTGACGGTCGAGTATATAATGCTTTCCGAACGCGCGGCGGAGAAATATCTCGACGTTCTCGGCGGCACTGCGGGCGCCGTATATTTGCTGTCGGACGCCGCGTTCGCCCGCGTTACGGACGAGAGGGCGCCCGAGGGCGTCGTTTCGGCGGTGCGGTATTCGGAATCGGTGCGCCGCGAATTTTCGGAGGAAGACGCCGATTTCGACGGCAGCATGATGATACTTGACGGCGTCCAGAACCCGGATAATCTCGGCGCCGTGCTCAGATCGGCGCGTGCGTTCGGCATCGGGCGCGTCATCTGCGGCGCCGGCTGCGCCGATATATACGGCAGGCGCGTCATGCGCGCCTCGATGGGGGCGGCGCTGCACATCGGCGCGCTTTACACGGGGAGCGCGGCGGACGCCTGCCGCACACTTGCGGCACACGGGCACCGCGTCATAGCGGCGAGCCCTCACGAGGGGGCGGCTGTCCTCGGTGAATTCCGGTTCAGACGCGGAGACTGCATCGTTATCGGCAACGAGGGACACGGCATCGGCGCCGACGTCATGGCGGAGGTCGGGTACGGCATCCGCATCCCGATGGCGGAAGGGCAGGAATCGCTCAACGCCGCGGCGTCCGCGGCGGTGATAATGTGGGAGATGTATAAAGACAGCGGGACGCTTTGACCCGAAAAATCAATTGCGGAGGAGAAAATGTCGGATCGGCTTTTATGGGTATGGCTGTCGCTCTCATGCGGGGCTGGCAGCAAGATTTACAATAAGCTTTTCGGGTCCTTTTCGACGCTGCGTGAGATATACGAGGCGACGCCGGAACGGCTCGCCGAAGTTGAGGGCATGGACAGGGCGACCGCCGCGGCGCTTTCGAACAAAGACACGAAGGAAGCCGAAAGGATCATGGCAGAGTGCATCCGGGAGGGGTGGGGCATCCTCACCTACGGCGACAAAATTTATCCTAAGCGCCTGAAAACGCTGAAGGATCCGCCGGTTGTTCTTTATGTGCGCGGCAATCTGCTCGACCTCAACGATGCGGTCTGCATATCGGTCGTCGGCACGCGGAGCATGACGGAGTACGGAGAGAGGCAGGCATACCGCCTGTCGTACGCGCTCGCGCGCGGCGGCGCCGTTATCGTTTCCGGTATGGCTCTCGGGTGCGACTCAATGGCGGCAAACGGCGCGCTCGATGCGGACAAGCCAACGGTCGCCGTGCTCGGCAGCGGGATCGACGTCATTTATCCGCGCCAGCACAGCGTGCTCGCGGGTTACATCGAGAGGAACGGGATGATAATAACCGAATACCCGCCGGGAACGGCTCCGATAGGCGAGCACTTCCCGGTGCGGAACCGCATAATAAGCGGTCTCTCGCAAGGGACGCTCGTCGTTGAGGCTCCGTTCCGCAGCGGAGCGCTCATAACGGCATCGACCGCCGTGGCGCAGGGGCGCGACCTGTTCGCGGTCCCGGGGGAGGTCGGCAGGGCGAACAGTGCCGGATGCAACGAGCTGATAAAGAGCGGCGCACGCGCCGTCACCTCCGCCGCGGACATTCTCGGCGTATATGAGTTTGTTTATCCGCATAGGATAAATGTTGAAGCGGCGCTTTGTGCCGAGAGCGACCCGCATATCGGCTCCGGACGTGAGTCCGCGGATAAGCGCATGATAGCCTCGCGCCTGAGCCGCGACGAAAAGCGCGCCGTCAAGCGCGCCAAAAAGGAAACGCGCGAGCACATGTCCGAAAAGGCGAACGGGAAGAGCTCTTTCTCGTTCGAGGAAGATAAACTCGAGCTTGAACGCGAACGGGAGCATCACCCCGCTGCCCGGGATGCAGCTGAGATGAGAAAGGAGCTTTCAGGCAGCGAGCTCACCGTATTCGACGCGATGGGGGACGGCGAGATCACGCCGGACGAGCTCACGGCGTGCGGCGTTCCGCTGCCGGAGGTGATGAGCGCGCTGACGCTGCTCGAGCTCTCCGGATGTGTTACGGCGCTGCCCGGCGGAAGATACAGGCGCGGCGGATGACCGCTGCTTAAAAAAATATAAAACGGAATAAGGGTGGATATGTCAACACTTATAATTATGGAGTCGCCGACAAAGGCGAAGACGGTAAAAGGCTATCTCGGCTCGAGCTACAGGGTCGTGGCGTCGAAGGGTCACGTCAGGGATCTGCCGAAAAGCACGCTCGGCGTCGATGTCGACGATAATTTCAAGCCGAAGTATATCAATATCCGCGGCAAGGGCGATCTGATAAAGGAGCTGCGCCGCGAGGTCAGGAGCGCTGACCGCGTCCTGCTCGCAACGGACCCGGACCGCGAGGGCGAGGCGATCGCGTGGCACCTTTCCGTCGCGCTCGGCATCCCGCTTGACGGCAAGCAGCGCGTGACGTTCAATGAGATCACGAAGAACGTTGTCCGCGAATCCATAAAGCATCCGAGGACGCTCGACATGGGTCTTGTCAACGCGCAGCAGGCGCGCCGCATACTTGACCGCATTGTCGGATACAAGCTCTCCCCGTATCTTTGGAACACGGTGCGCAGCGGGCTTTCCGCCGGGCGCGTGCAGTCCGTCGCGACGCGGATAATCGTTGATCGCGAGGAGGAGATACGTGCATTCGTTCCGGAGGAATACTGGACCGTCGACGCGATGCTCGAGACCCCGGAGGGCGAGCCGGTCAAGGCGCGGTTCTGGGGGAACGGCAGCGGGAAAGTAACGCTTACGAACGAGGCGGCGGCGATGAAGGTCGTCGAGTCGTCAAAGAGAGCGGGGTTTGTCGCCGACGAGGTGAAGCATACGACAAAGCTGCGCCAGCCGTCCCCGCCGTTCACGACGTCGACACTCCAGCAGGAGGCGTCGCGCAAGCTCAATTTCCAGTCCGGGAGGACGATGCGCGCCGCGCAGGAGCTCTACGAGGGCGTCGATCTCGGTCCCGAGTTCGGCGGCGTGCAGGGTCTTATCACGTACATGAGGACGGACTCTGTCCGCGTTTCGACCGAGGCGCAGGGCGAGGCTCTCTCATATATAAACGAAAAATACGGCGCAAAATACGCGCCGCTGTCGCCGAGACAGTATAAAACGAGAGCGGGCGCGCAGGACGCGCACGAGGCGATACGCCCCGCGAACATGAAGCTCGAGCCTACAAAGATCCGCCGGATGCTTTCGGTGGACCAGTACAGGCTCTATAAGCTCATATGGAACCGATTTGTCGCGAGCCAGATGGCGTCGGCGGAGATAGCAGCCGTTTCGGTGAGCTTTATCTCGGGCGAAAATATCTTCCGCGCGAACGGCAGCACCGTAAAGTTCTCGGGCTTCCTCGCCGTATACGAGGAATCGACCGACGAGGGCGAGGGCGGCGACAACGGCGACAATGGAGACGGCGGAGAAAAGCTGCTGCCGCCCATAAACGGCGGCGACCGCATGAAGCTCTGCGACATTGACCCGGAGCAGCACTATACGGAGCCGCCGGCAAGATATACCGAGGCGTCTTTAATAAAATATCTTGAGGAGCTGGGCATAGGCAGACCGAGCACCTTCCCGATGATCGTCCCGACGATAACGCAGCGCGGTTACGTGACGCGGCAGGGAAAGTCGCTTTTGCCGACGTCCCTCGGCGAGACGACGACAAAGCTGATGAAAGAGAGCTTTCCGGACATCGTCGACTGCCAGTTCACGGCGACTATGGAGACACGCCTTGACGAGATCGAGGAAGGAAAGCGCTCGATGGAAACGGTTCTCGGCGAATTTTATAAGGGATTTTCCGAGGAGCTCGAGCACGCCAACAAAACGGCGGTAAAGATGGACCTTCCGCCCGAGGAAACGGACATGATCTGCGAAAAGTGCGGGGCGCGCATGGTCGTCAAGAGCGGGCGCTACGGAAAGTTCGCGGCGTGCCCGAACTATCCGGAATGTAAAAACACGAAGCCGCTCGAAAAGTCCGAGCCCACACCGGCGCCCGCCGAACCCGCACCGGCGATAGATCTCAAATGCGAGGTCTGCGGCGGCGACATGGTCCTGCGCCACGGCAGATTCGGCAACTTCTATGCGTGCGTCAACTATCCGAAGTGCAAATATACAAGACCGTACGGGCAGAAGATAGATGTTCCGTGCCCGAAATGCGGCTCGGACATACTCACGAAGTGGGGGCGGAACAAGTCGATGTTTTACAGCTGCGTCCGATATCCCGAGTGCGACTTTTCGTCATGGGACAGACCTACGGCGGAAAAATGCCCGAAGTGCGGCGGCATGCTGTATCATAAGAAGGGAAAACCGCTGCTCATCTGCAAGACGGAGGGCTGCGGGTACAAGCGCGAGACGGAGGACGAAGAGAAGTGAGACCGGTCCGCGTGATCGGAGCGGGGCTCGCCGGGTGCGAGGCTGCGTGGCAGGTGGCGCGCCGCGGCGTCCGCGTCGAGCTTTACGAGATGAAGCCCGGGATGCGCACGCCGGCGCACAAAACGGACGGAATGGCTGAGCTCGTATGCTCGAATTCGCTCCGGTCGAACGAAGTCTCGAACGCTGTCGGGCTGCTGAAGGAAGAGATGCGCCGCGCCTCGTCGCTTATAAT
Organism: uncultured Clostridia bacterium; assembly: GCA_947624995.1. GTDB lineage: Bacteria > Bacillota > Clostridia > Oscillospirales > CAG-272 > DTU064. Next base: position 150,561 of record CANQMS010000001.1, on the reverse strand, counting down.
GGAGGCGGCAGACAAAACGCGCGTCCCGGCGGGGTCCGCCCTCGCCGTCGACAGAAACGAATTTTCGAAGTATATAACGGGAAAGATCCGTTCGAACGGCAATATATCCGTTATCGAACGCGAGGTGACGGAGGTGCCGGATGACGACGGCGCCGTCACCGTCATTGCGACGGGACCTCTCACGAGCGACGCTTTGTCTCGCTCGATAGAAAAGACTCTCGGGCGCTCGGGACTGCACTTTTTTGACGCGGCAGCGCCGATAGTTGACGGCGGGACCGTCGACTATGACCGCGCGTATTTCGCGTCACGGTACGGGCGCGGGGAAGCGTCCGACTATCTGAACTGCCCGATGACAAAGGAAGAATACGACGCGTTTTACGACGCGCTCGTTTCCGCGCGCGTCGCGGAGCTGCACGGGGACGACGGCAGCCTGAACGTCTTTGAGGGGTGCATGCCCGTTGAAGTGATGGCGGCGCGCGGACGCGACACGCTCCGGTTCGGACCGATGAAGCCGGTCGGTCTCCCCGACCCGAGGACGGGGCGCGAGGCATACGCCGTCGTGCAGCTCCGCCGCGAGGATACCGCGGGGTCGATGTTCAATCTCGTCGGATTCCAGACGCATCTCGCCTTTCCCGAGCAGAGGCGCGTGTTCGGAATGATCCCCGGGCTCGAAAATGCCGAATTTCTGCGCTACGGCGTGATGCACAGGAATACATATATCGACTCGCCCGGGCTGCTCACGCGCACATATTCGGTGATCACCCGCCCGGATCTTTATTTTGCCGGGCAGATGACAGGTGTCGAAGGCTACGTTGAGAGCGCGGCGTCCGGGCTTTATGCCGGGATAAACGCGGCGCGGCGAGCCGTCGGCGAGGACGAGCTCATCCTTCCGGATGCAACGATGACGGGCGCGATGGGCGCCTACGTCGCCGGAGGCGGGCTTTCGGGAAATTTTCAGCCTATGAACGCAAATTTCGGGATCATAGCGCCGCTCGGCAAAAAGGTGCGCGGCGGCAAACGCGCGCGCGGCGAGGAGTACGCGCGGCGCGCGCTCGAGGAAATGGATAAAATAAAGGAGGAGGGGTTGATATGAGGATCATTATCGACGCCATGGGCGGCGACAACGCGCCCGGCGCCGTCGTCGAAGGAGCCGCGAAGGCAAGGGACGAGCTTTCCGGAAAAGCGGAGCTCACGCTCGTCGGCGACAGGGAGAAGATCGACGCGGCGGCAAAGGCGGCAGGCGTCTCGCTCGACGGCATAGACATCGTCCACACGGATATCGCGATATCCATGGAGGACCCGCCGCTGCTTATGGCAAAGAGCAAAAAGGAGTGCTCGATGGCTGTCGGGCTGAAGATGCTGACCGATAACAGGCGCAACGTTTACGGCGCCGTCGGCGACTCGTTCGTTTCCGCCGGGAGTACGGGCGCGCTCCACATGGGCAGCTCGCTCTTTGTCGGCAGGCTCGCGGGCGTGCGGCGTCCCGGGATCGCGGTAATAATGCCGTTCCCGCAGCCTACGCTTCTTATGGATTCCGGCGCTAATCCGACGGCGAAGCCGGAGTATCTCTATCAGTGGGCTGTCATCGGTTCCGCGTATATGAAGGCTGTGTTCGGACTTGAAAGTCCTCGCATAGGACTTCTGAACAACGGGACGGAGGAGTGCAAGGGCAACGAGATGAGCGTCGAGGCGTATCATCTGCTCTCGGATTCCGGACTGAATTTCGTCGGCAACATCGAGGCGCGGGAGATCCCGTTCGGCCCGTGCGACGTGATCGTCTGCGACGGCTTCACGGGGAACGTTGTTCTCAAGCTGTGTGAGGGCATGGGAAAATTCATGTTCGGCAAGCTGCGCGAGATCTATTCGTCCGGCGCGCTCGCCGGGCTTTCGTATATGATCGTCAAGCCGAAGCTGCGCGAGATGAAGCATTCGCTCGACTCGTCCGAGCACGGCGGCGCGCCGCTGCTCGGGCTCGACAAGCCCGTCTTCAAGGCGCACGGCAGCTCGAACGGGCGCGCGATATATACGGCGATACTCGCGGCGGAAAGATACGTTGAGCTTGACGTCATCGGCAAAATGCGCTCCGAGCTCGACGCGCTCGGCGTCGACATCACAGACGGCGAGTGAACGGGCTTGTGTGACTTCGAAACAAATTTAATGAGGGAGGCGTCGACTGTGCAGGATTATCCGCTGCCGATAGAACTGCTTGAGCAAAGGATCGGCTATACATTCAGAAATAAAGATTTAGCCGTGCGCGCCATGACTCATTCTTCGTATTCGAACGAGAACCGCGGGCGGGGCGCGTGCAACGAGAGACTCGAATTCTTCGGCGACTCGATACTGTCGCTCATCGTCAGCGAGTATCTTTTCGGGAGCTACAAGAGTAAGCAGGAGGGGGAGCTGACGCGTATACGCGCCTCCCTCGTCTGCGAGGGAGCGCTCGCGGAATATGCGGAAAAGATAGGGCTCGGCGAGTTTCTGTATCTCGGCAGGGGCGAGGACAGGGGCGACGGCAGGCACCGCAAGTCTATCATTTCGGACGCTTACGAGGCGCTGATAGCGGCTGTATATATAGACGACGAGTCGTCCGGGGGGGACGGCAAAGGCGCCGTCGCCGCGTTCATCCTGCCGTATGTAAAGGACGAGCTTGAACGGCTCGGCAGCACGACGGACTATTTTGACTACAAGACGCTTTTGCAGCAGGTTATACAGCAGGCGGACGGCGAGCGCCTCGAATACGCGGTGACCGGCGAGGAAGGTCCGGCACACGCAAAGGTTTTCACGGTCGAGGCAAGGCTCAACAGCAACGTGATCGGTCACGGAGAAGGGCACTCAAAGCGCGCGGCGGAGCAGGCGGCGGCGAAGGAAGCGCTGCGCCTGTTCGGGGTGGACGAAGGGTGAGACACGTAAACATCCCCGTCTTCATTCCGCATCTCGGCTGCCCGCACACGTGCGTTTTCTGCAATCAGAAAACTATCTCCGGCACAGCCGCGTTCGATCCCGCGGAGCTCGACTCGGTAATTGAACGTGCGCTCCGGACGGTTTCGCCCGAGGACGACTGCGAGATCGCCTTTTTCGGCGGCTCGTTCACGGGCATTGACCGCGGGGTGATGACTGATCTGCTCGACCGCGCGGAGAGATACGTTTCTGCCGGCAGGGTCTCGCGCATACGCTGCTCGACAAGACCCGACTATATCAGCGGCGAGATACTCGACATCCTTGACCGATATACGGTCGGGACGGTCGAGCTCGGAATACAGTCCGTGTCGGATCGGGTGCTCGCCCTCTCCGAGCGCGGACACGGAAAAGAGGATTCTCGCCGGGCATGCGAGCTTTTGAGGGAGCGCGGGTACACTGTCGGCGGTCAGATGATGATAGGTCTGCCGGGTTCGTCGCCAGAGGACGAGATCGACTGCGCGCGCTTTATTGCCGACTGCGGCTGCCGTGAGGCAAGGGTGTACCCGACGATAGTTTTCCGCGGCACGGCGCTTTCGGAGATGATGCGCCGCGGCGAATATGAGCCGCTCTCCGTCGGGGAGGCGGTCGCGAGGACGGCGGATGTCCTCGAAATTTTCGACAGAGCCGGCGTGCGGGTGCTGCGCGTCGGGCTGTGCGACAGCGAGAACCTTCACAACGACGAATACGAGGCAGGTCCGAACCACGCGTCGATCGGCGAGCTCTCGTCGTCGAGGCTGTTTTTGAAAAAGATCCGTGCATCCCTTGCGGGCGTGCGTACCGAGGGGCGGACGCTCACGGTCTGCGTGCCGCGGGGCGCGGTCTCGAAGGCGGTCGGCAACAGGGGCTGCAACAGATGTGCGATAAACGAAGAATATAAGCCGCGAAGGCTCCTTTTCCGTGAGGACGGCGCGCTTTCGGGCTATGAGATAAAGACAGTGACAGACTAAAAGGAAAAGTAAACGTGTACTTAAAATCACTTGAAATGCAGGGCTTCAAATCGTTCCCCGACAGGACGAAGATCGAGTTCAACCACGGCTCGACCGTCATTGTCGGACCGAACGGAAGCGGCAAATCCAACATAACGGACGCGATGCGCTGGGTCCTCGGCGAGATATCGAGCAAGAACATACGCGGCACGAAGATGGAGGATGTTATATTCGCCGGTGCCGACGGGCGCAACCCGATGGGGTACGCAGAGGTCTCGGTCACATTCGAAAATACGGACGAAAACGGAAAGATCGACCTGCCGTACGATGAGGTGACGGTGACGCGCCGCTATTATAAGGCGGGCGAGAGCGAGTATTTCATAAACAAACGCCCCGTCAGGCTCAAGGACATCCACGGGCTGTTCATGAACACCGGCATAGGCAGAGAGGGCTACTCCGTAATAGGTCAGGGCAAGATCGCAGAGATCATCTCGCGCAAGAGCGAGGAGCGCCGCGGCGTTTTCGATGAGGCTGCCGGTATTTCAAAGTACAGGCATATGCGTCAGGACGCGGAGCGGCAGCTTTTGGCGTCGGAAGAAAACATGGTCAGGGTCGGCGACATTATTTCAGAGCTCGAGGGGCGCGTCGGTCCGCTCGAACGGGAGGCGGAGCGCGCGCGAAAGTATCTCGATCTTTATGAAAGACACCGCCGCGCGGACATTATGCTGTCCATATTCGACAGCCGCCGCCTGCACACAGAGCAGCAGAAGGCGGAGGACGAATTCGCGCTTTCCGAGCATGCGCTCGAGATGATCACGGATACGATCGAGGGACTCGAAGCGCAGAGCGAGCGTTTGCTCGAATCTTCGCAGAAAAACAAGGCTTCCTCCGAGCGCGCTTACGAAACGATACGCTCGCTTTCCACAGAGCTTTCGAGGCTCGACGGTGAGTACAGGTCGATGACGACAGACCTTGAGCGGAGCGAATCTCAGATCGAGGAGTACCGCAGAAACGCCGAGGCGGCGTCAAAGATGATCGCCGACGCCGAGACGGCGGAGGACGAGGTCAGAGAGACTCTCGCCGCGGCTGAAAAAGCGCGCGACGACACGCAGTGCGCGCTCGAGGAAAAGCGCGCGGCGCTTTCCGCCAAGGAGACCGAGCTTTCTGAAATGACGCTGAAGCTCGAAGAAATGCTGACCGAGCAGCACAGGCTCGAGGAGAAAAACGTCGACTGCAAGGTCCGGCTGAACGTTATTTCAGGCACGGCGAAGGAGGACGCGGCGAAGAACGCGTCCGTTTCGGACGAGATCGCCAAATACGAAGCGTCTGCGGCGGAATATAAAAAGAAGGCGAAGGAGGATTCCGAGTCCGTCTCGGAATTCGAGGCAGGGATCGCAAAGTCCGCCGCCGTGATCGCGGAGGCGGAGGAAAAGCTCGCCGAGGACGAGGGGATCCTTTCGGAAAAAAAATCCGCGCTTAGTACGGCGCGCGCCACATCCGAGGCGCTCGCGCACAGGATAGATGCGCTCGTCAGGCTAGAAGAAAACTTCGAGGGGTACGGCAGGTCGGTCAAATACGTGATGGACGGCGCCGCGGGCGGCGCGATAGGCGGGAAAGTGTACGGACCCGTATCGCGGCTGATAACTGTCCCGGCACAGTATGTCACTGCGGTCGAGACGGCTCTCGGAGCGAACCTTCAGAACATCGTTGTCGACGACGAATCGACCGCAAAGGCTGCGATCAGGTATTTGCAGCGCGGCGGCGCCGGGCGCGCGACGTTTTATCCCGTCTCCGCCGTCAGGGCGCAGGAGCCGGGCAGAGAGGTGCGCGACGCGTCAGCCAAACAGGGATATTTAGGCGTTGCCGCCGACCTTGTCGGGTACGACAAGATGTTTGACGGCGTGATCCGCTATCTCCTCGGCAGGACGTGTGTCTTCGACGATCTCGATCACGCGACTGAGGCGGCGCGTGCGAGCGGGTACAGGCTCCGCGCGGTGACGCTCGACGGTCAGCAGATAAACGCGGGCGGCTCGTTCACCGGCGGTTCTGCAAGGAAGGAGAGCGGGATGCTCACCCGTTCGGGCGAGATACGGTCGCTGCGCGCGGAAAAATCGCTGCGCGACCGCGAGTGCGAACGGCTGTCTTCCGAAATAGCCGACGCGGAAAAGAAGCGTTCGTCGCATAAAAATGCGCTCGAAGGCGAGCGCGCGCGCCGCGACATGATGGACACGATGATGCGAGCCGCGATGTCGTCGCGCGATACGGCGTCCGCTCAGTATGACGCGACCGTATCGCTGATAGAACAGCTCCGCGCCGATTTTGAGGCGCGGCAGACGCTGTCCGGCAGATATGAGGCGGATATGCGCGAGCTCGCGGAGGCGAGCCGCGAGGCGGAGGAAGCGGTCCTCAAGGTAAAGAAAGCGCGCGAGGCGCTCGATATAGAGAGGCACGGAGCCGAGGACGCCCGCGACGCGGCGGCAGCCGCCGTTTCCGAGGCGATGGTCGAGCTCGCCCGCAGGGATGCCGAGATCGAATCGGCAAAGGCGCTCGGCGAGGAGCGCGCGCACAGGCGCGAGGAATATCTCGAGATGTGCCGGCAGTATGAGACGCGCGTCCTCGAGCTCTCGGATCACATAAAAAAGCTCGAAACGGAGAAGGAAGAAAACAGGGCTGCCCACGGAAAGACCGAGACAGAGCTCGGCTTGGCGGAGAATGAACGCGCGAAGCTCGAATCCGGCAATATGGAGTTCGAGGCGAGGCAGGTCGAGCTGCGCCGCAAGATACGCGAGAAGACGGATGAGAAGGAAAACGTCGTCCGCACGCATATGAAAAACGAGCAGAAAAAGCTCGCGCTGGCGTCCGAATACGAAAAAATGGTCGCCCGTCTGTGGGACGAATACGAGCTGACGCTTTCCGCGGCGGAGGAACAGGCAAAAAAGCTCTCGTACCCCGAGGTCGACGAAAAGAATCGCGGGGAAGTACGGGCGGAGCTGACCGAGTGCAGAAACAAGCTCCGCGCGCTCGGCTCCGTCAATGTCGGGGCGATAGACGAATATAAAGAGGTCAGCGAGCGGTACGAGTACCTCTCGCGGCAGATGGCGGACCTCACAGCCGCAAAGGATGAACTGACCTCGATAATCGAGGGGCTCGAGCACGACATGGAGGTGAGCTTCACCGAGGCGTTCTCGAAGATCAATGAGCGGTTCGGGCAGGTGTTCCGCGAGCTGTTCGGCGGAGGCGAGGCGGAGCTATACCTCGTCGACCCGGAAAACGTCCTGACGAGCGGCATCGAGATAAAGGCGGCGCCTCCCGGAAAGGTGATCAAGAATCTGTCGCTTTTGTCCGGAGGCGAGCAGGCGTTTGTCGCGATAGCGCTGCTCTTTGCGATGATATACGTCAATCCGACGCCGTTCTGCATATTCGACGAGATCGAGTCGGCGCTCGACGAGGTCAACGTCGACAGATTTGCCGCGTATGTAAAGAGGTATTCCGACAAGATGCAGTTCGTCCTCATCACGCACAGGCGCGGTACGATGGAGACTGCGGATTCGCTCTACGGTATAACGATGCCGCGCCACGGCATCTCGCGCGTTCTGACGCTCGATCCCTCCGACGTGGAGGCGAAGGAAAAATACACGTCGAATCAGGCGGGATAACGATTTGAGTATTCAAGAAGGAAATATAATGGGATTTTACGAAAAGCTTAAAAACGGTATAGGCAAGACAAAAAACGCCATACTCGGCGGGATCGACCGCGTCATGCAGAGCTTTGTCAGGATAGACGAGAACATGCTCGACGAGCTCGAGGAGTCTCTGATCACGGCTGATGTCGGCGTCGAGACGACGGAGGCAATCCTCGGCGAGCTCCGCACACGCATCAAGGAGCAGAGACTGACGGACGCCGCAGACGCAAAGGCGGCGCTGTACGAAATAATCGCCGACATGATCGGCGAGGGCGAGCCGCTCGACCTGTCGACCGTGCCGTCCGTCATACTCGTGATAGGCGTCAACGGTGTCGGAAAGACGACGTCGATAGGAAAGATATCCGCGGATCTTGTGAAGCGCGGCAAAAAAGTTATCGTTGCGGCGGCGGACACGTTCCGCGCGGCGGCGGCGGACCAGCTTGCCGTCTGGTGCGAGCGCTCCGGCGCGACGCTCATCCGTCAGAACGAGGGCAGCGACCCGGCGGCTGTCGTCTTCGACGCGGCAGCTGCCGCAAAGAGGCGCGGTGCGGACGTTCTGATAGTCGATACGGCGGGGAGGCTACACAACAAGAAAAATCTCATGGATGAGCTCTCGAAGATCGACCGCGTCCTCTCGCGCGAGCTGCCGGACGCTGCGCGGGAAACGCTGCTCGTCCTCGATGCGACAACGGGGCAGAACGCCGTCGTTCAGGCAAAGGAATTCAAAAATGCCGCAAACATCACGGGACTTATCCTGACAAAGCTCGACGGGACCGCCAAGGGAGGCATCGTGATCTCGATCAAATCGGAACTCGGCATCCCTGTCAAATATATCGGTGTCGGCGAGGGGATAGACGACATGGAGCCGTTCGACAACCGGGACTTTGCCCGCGCGCTTTTTGAGGAGTAATACCGTGAAGCTTGTTTTGGCGAGCAACAACAAAAAGAAGATAGTCGAAATGCGCCGCATCCTCTGCAAGGTCGCGCCCGGGTCCGAGATACTGTCGCTCTCTGATATCGGGTTCTCGGGAGATATAGTTGAGGATGGGAAAACGTTTCGCGAAAACGCGGTCATAAAGGCGTCAGTCCCTGCAGATCTCGGGTACATCGGCATCGCCGATGACTCCGGTATCTGTGTAGACGCGCTCGGCGGCAGACCGGGCGTCTATTCCGCACGGTACTCGGGCGGCGGCGACGGTGAAAACAACGAAAAGCTGCTTTACGAACTCCGTGACGTGCCGGATGACGGGCGCGGCGCACACTATGCGTGCGCGATAGCATGCGTCTTCCCGGAGAAATACGGGATCCCGCCGGTCGTCGCCGAAGGGGAATGTTATGGGCGCATCCTCCGTGAATATCACGGGGACGGCGGCTTCGGATACGATCCGCTCTTTTACCGGGAGGAGGAGGGCTGCACGTTCGGCGAGCTTTCCCCGGAGGACAAGGACCGTGTCAGTCACAGAGGGATCGCTCTGCGCAGATTCGCGGAGCTTATATCGCCGATACTTGAGGAGATCGAAAAAAATGAAGCTTGAATTGACCGGAAAACAGCGGGCGCGCCTGCGCTCGATGGCTAACGGATACGAAACGATATTTCAGATAGGGAAAGACGGGATCTCAGCTGAGACGGTCTTTCAGGTCGGAAACGCGCTCGAGGCGCGCGAGCTGATAAAGCTGCGCGTGCTCGACACGTGCCCGTACACGAGCCGCGAGGCGGCGGAGCTGATAGCCGAGAGGACGAACTCGGCGGTCGTCTCCGTCGTCGGATCGAGATTTGTCCTTTATCGCCGCAGCGAGAACAAAAAGGACAAGATCGAGCTATGAAAATAGGTCTTTACGGCGGGACCTTTTCGCCGCCGCATATCGGTCACTACCGCGCGGCGGCGTCTTTTCTCGCCGAATATGAGCCGGACCTGCTGCTCATAATGCCGACATATGTCCCGCCGCACAAATCGTCCTCGCCATATGACGACCCGCGCCACAGATACGAGATGGCGCGCCTCGCGTTCGAGCCGCTCTGCCGCGGCGGGCACGCCGAGGTGTCTGCGCTTGAACTCGAGCGCGGCGGCATCAGCTACACGGCGGACACGCTGCGCGAGCTTTACGGTCTTTACGGACTTTCGGGCGAGCACGGCGTCTATCTCCTGATGGGGACGGACATGTTCGTCTCGCTCGACAGGTGGCGCGAGCCGGAGACGGTCTTTTCGCTCTCGCACATCGTTTACGCGAGCCGCGAGGAGGGGGACGGCGGGATCTGCGCCGAAAAGCGCGCACAGTATGAAAAAGAATACGGCGCTGCCGTCGACAGGCTGCCGATATCGCCGCTCGAAATGTCGTCCACTGAGGTGCGCGAGGCGATCAGACGCGGCGACCGGGTGGAGGACATCGTCTCGCCGCCGGTGCTCGAATATATAAAGAAAGCGGGGCTTTACAGTCATGACTGACCGCGCGGGGGACACTGATGACAAAAAATACACGGAAGGCGAGCTTTTGAGTCTGCGCGAGCGCGTCCGACCGTATCTCACGGAAAAGCGCTATTTGCACACGCTCTCTGTCGAGGGGGAGGCGGCTTACATGGCGGCGCGCCTTTTGCCGGAGAGGGAAGGAGAGGTGCGCGCGGCAGCGCTGCTCCACGACATAGCGAAAAAATTAAGTTATGAAAACCAGTTGAATTATATCCGCGAGTTTGGTATAATTAGCTTGGGAGAGACCCCTGTCGGCGAGGTGGCGCACGCGCCAGCCGGAGCCGCGATGATAAGGGCGCATTTCCCCGAATTTGCCGAGCCGGATATCCTTTCCGCCGTCGCGTTTCACTCGACCGGGCGGCGGGAAATGACGGTATTTGAGGCGATCATCTTCCTTGCCGACTACGTCGAGCCGACAAGGACGCACGAAAGCTGCAAAAATACCCGCGCCGTCTTCCACGCTCGGTTTGACGCGGCAGTATGCCGCGAGGACGCAGTCGAGGCGCTGCGCGAATGTACGGTCCGCGCGATGCGGCAGACCGTAGAATACGTGCGCAAAAACAATATGGAGCTTGACGGCACGACGCTGACCGCGCTTTCGTATCTTGAAAACGGCGGGGAGCTTGCAGACACTTTAACGGAAAAATAAAATCGGAAATAAAAAGAAAGGAAAGGCAACGAAAATGGAAAACAACGAGGAAAAGAAAGCTCTCGACATCAGCACCCCCGAATCACTCGCAAGATCAATCGTCAGGATACTTGACGAAAAGCTCGCCGGGGACATCAGGCTCCTCCACGTGACGGAAAAGACCATAATCGCCGATTATTTCGTCATCTGCACGGGCTCGAGCACGACGCAGATACGCTCGCTTGCGGGCGAGGTCGAATACCTCATCGGCGAGGCGGGAATGAAGCCCGGGCACATCGAAGGGCTGCCCGAGGCAAATTGGATCTGCATGGACTATCACTCCGTCATCGTTCACATCTTCAATGAAGAGAACCGCTCGACATACAGGCTTGAAAAGCTCTGGGAGGACGCCGAGGAGGTCGATATCAAGGGCTCTCTGACGGCAAGATAAGAGACCGGGAAGCATTATGGACGGACTTGTTTGGCTTGTATGTACGATTCCGGCCGCCGCATCCGTCGCGTTCTTTATCGTGAGCCTCGTATTTTTCTGCCGCGCCTCGAAGGCGTGCGCCGCGGGCGACGCCGATATCGGCGCGCTTAAGAGAAGAAAGCGCATTTGGCTCGTGATGCTGATCGCCTCGTCTGTCTGCTTTGCGGTCACCTTGACCGCCGCTTTGTGGCTGGCGACGATCTATATAGCCGCCATCTTCTTTATGTGAGGCACGGATATGAAGGAGCGCACATTTTATATCCTTATGTCTGCTGTCGTCGCGCTCGGCGTCGCCGTGACGGCGGCGCTCGTGATATACACGGCTTACGAATATAAAAACTGCTCGATAATAACGTATATCGCGACGGAGCTGTGGTGATATCATGGACCGCATGAAAAAAAGCACCGCCATCGCGATGATCGTTTTGATTGCCGCAATTTTTATTTCGTTCGACGTCTCGATCTACGTGCTTTTCACGCGCCGCGCCGTCGACGATATGACGGTGGAGGAACGGAAGGCTGCGATATCGCTTGAGGATTATCTCCCGTTTGCGGAAGGGACGCGCGCCGTTACGGTCGAGTCGAGCCTCAGATTTTCAGACGTGGACAAGCTTCCCGTGCTTGACGGCGCCTCGGCGCTTTACCCTGTTTACGCGTCTGTCGCCGCATCCGTTTATCCTGAGGGGAGCGTCATTTTCGAGGACGGCGCGTTCTCTGAGGAGAGCGCCGTGCAGTTCCGCAACACGCTGCGCGCGTACAGCGCCGTCGCGGACGGGGACGTTGACATCGCGTTCTGCGCCGCACCGTCGAAGGAGCAGCGGGCATACGCCGCCTCGGTCGGGGCGGAGCTCGAGCTTTTGCCTATCGGGCGCGAGGGGTTCGTCTTCATCGTGAACGAGAACAACCCCGTAAACGGGCTCACATCGGAGCAGCTTCGCGGCATATACACGGGAAAATACAAAAACTGGAGCGAGCTCGGCGGTCCCGACAGGATGATTGATCCGAAAACGCGGCTCGCGGGCAGCGGCAGCCAGACGGTGATGGAACATTTTATGAACGGCGAGCCGATGATAACGGGGCGGATGTTCGGCTTTCTCGGGGCTTCCGTCGGTTATTCGTTCCGCTTCTACGTTGAGGCGGTGCCGCGCGAGATGTCGGTGAAAATGCTCGCTGTCGACGGCGTTTTCCCGTCCGCCGGGAACATAAAGAACGGCACGTACCCGCTTGTCACGGAGTTTTACGCCGTGTGCCGCTCTGACAATGATGATGAAAACGTCCGCCGCCTCCTTGACTGGCTGCTCTCGGACGAGGGGCAGGGTCTTATAGAGGCGGTCGGTTACGCACGAATAAAATGAGTTTACCTGAAAGGAAGAAACACTTTACATGAAGTACGATTTTGCAGTATGTGACAAGAAATGGCAGGACCGCTGGGAGGCGGAGCACGCGTTCGAGGCTAAGGATGACCACACGCTTCCGAAGTTCTACGGGCTGATCGAGTTCCCGTACCCGAGCGGAGCGGGGCTCCACGTCGGTCACATCAAGGCGTTCATCAGCATGGAAGTACTGTCCCGCAAGCGCCGCATGCAGGGCTATAACGTTCTATTTCCCATCGGTTTTGACGCTTTCGGACTGAACACCGAAAACTATGCGATCAAGACAAAGACGCATCCCCGCATCGTCACGGACCGCAATATCGCAAACTTCACGCGCCAGCTCAAATCCGTCGGCTATTCGTTCGACTGGTCGCGCGCCGTCGACACGACCGACCCCGACTATTATAAGTGGACGCAGTGGATATTCCTCAAAATGTTCGAGCACGGGCTCGTCTTCCGCGACAGGACGCTCGTCAACTACTGCCCATCCTGCAAGGTCGTCCTTTCAAACGAGGATTCCCAGGGCGGCAAGTGCGACATCTGCCACTCCGAGGTCGTACAGAAATCAAAGGAGGTCTGGTACCTGCGCATTACCGAATATGCGGACAAGCTCCTTTCCGGTCTCGACCTTGTGGACTACCCGGCGAACATCAAGCAGCAGCAGATCAACTGGATCGGCAAGTCGACGGGCGCTTTCGTCAATTTCGAGCTGAAGGACATCCCCGAAAAGCTCCGCATTTATACGACAAGACCCGACACGCTCTTCGGCGTCACGTTCATGGTTATAGCGCCCGAGCATCCGATGATCGACAAGTATGCGGACAGGATCTCGAATATGGACGAGGTCACGGCGTACCGCGAGGCGTGCGCGAAGAAGACGGAATTTGAGCGTACCCAGCTCCAGAAGGAAAAGACCGGCGTCAAAATCGACGGGCTGACCGCGATAAACCCGCTCTCGGGCAAAGAGATACCCGTGTACATCGCCGACTATGTCATGATGGGCTACGGCACGGGCGCGATCATGGCAGTCCCCGCGCACGACGAGCGCGACTACGAATTCGCAAAAAAATACGGCATCGACATAATCGAAGTTATAAAGGGAGGCGACATCTCGAAGGAGGCGTACACCGGCGACGGCGAGATGGTGAACTCCGATTTTCTCAACGGCTACGACAATAAAAAGGACTCCATCGCCCGCGTCATCGAGGTTTTGACCGAGCGCGGCATCGGCGAGGGCGGCGTCACATACAAGATGAAGGACTGGGCGTTCAACCGCCAGCGCTACTGGGGCGAGCCTATCCCGATAGTACACTGCCCGCACTGCGGCATGGTCCCCGTCCCGTATGACGAGCTGCCGCTGCGCCTGCCCGAGGTCGAGGACTATGAGCCGGGCGAGGGCGGGGAAAGCCCGCTTGCAAAGGTCGAGTCGTTTGTGAACTGCAAGTGCCCGAAGTGCGGCGGTGATGCCAGACGCGAGACGGACACGATGCCCCAGTGGGCGGGCAGCTCGTGGTATTTCCTCCGCTACTGCGACCCGAAGAACGAGAGCGCGTTTGCCGGGATGGAGGCGCTCAAATACTGGATGCCCGTCGACTGGTACAACGGCGGCATGGAGCACGTTACCCGCCACATGATATACTCGCGGTTCTGGTACCGCTTCCTCTACGATCTCGGCGAGGTGCCGTATGTTGAGCCGTATATGAAGCGGTCAGCGGTCGGTCTTGTGCTCGGCTCGGACGGGCAGAAGATGTCAAAGTCGCTCGGAAACGTCGTCGACCCGCTCGATATAGTCGGCACGTACGGCGCCGACACGCTCCGCACGTACGTCTGCTTTATGGGCGATTACGGCGTCGCGTCCCCGTGGTCCGATACGGGCGTCCGCGGCGCAAAGCGCTTCCTCGACAGGGTCGCCGGGCTTACGGACCTCGTGTACGGACACGGGGAGACGCCGGCGCTCGCGCCGTCGTTCCACAAGACGATAAAGAAGGTCTCCTCCGATATCGAGGAGCTCAAATTCAACACGGCGATAGCCGCGATGATGTCGCTTATCAACGAGATATATGCAAACGGATCGCTCACACGCGACGAGCTTCTGACGTTCGTGAAGCTGCTCTGCCCGTTTGCGCCGCATATATCCGAGGAGATAGCGGAATCCCTTGGGGAGAAGAAGCTGCTCTCACTGTCGTCATGGCCCGAGTTCGACGAATCGAAGACCGTCGACGAAACGGTCGAGATCGCGCTCCAGGTCAACGGGAAGCTGCGCGGCACGATCACTGTCTCCGCGGACGCTTCGCGCGAAGAGATAATCGGGGCGGCAAAGGCGGACCCGCGCGTTACGGCGCAGACTGAGGGAAAGACCGTCGTCAAGGAGATATATGTCCCCGGAAGGATCGTTAACCTCGTCGTAAAGTAAAAACATAGTGGAAAGCGCGGCAAAACCGCGCTTTTCTTTTGGATATTTTGCAAAAAACGTATTGTATTTTTCAGCAGGTTATTGTATAATAGTATAAAAGATAATCTCCCTATCTACCTTGAGAAGAAAAGCAGAAAATTGATTACCGTAAAAAACTTCGTCGGAGGCACAGTATGAGCGGCAGAAAGAAACCGAGCGCGCAAGGCGCTAACATAACAGACGAGACGCTGAAATCGCATATTTATTATTTTCATCAGGGAACGGACTTTCGTGCGTATGAATTTCTCGGTGTCCACCGCGTACGGTCCGAGCGCGGCTCGCGCTATGTGTTCCGTACGTGGGCTCCCCGCGCGGATGAGATTTACGTCGTCGGCGATTTCAACAACTGGGAGAAGACCGCCCAGATGAAGAAGATAAGCGACGGCGGCGTTTGGGAGACATATATCGACAGCGAAAACGATATCACGGGTGTAAACTATAAATATCTCGTAGTCGGCGGAGGCAGGGAGACATTCAAGAGCGACCCGTACGCCGTCTACGACGAGACACTGATACACACGGCGTCAAAGGTTTACGAGCTGCCGTCGTACTCATGGCACGACGGCTCGTGGATGTCGGAGCGTTCGCATACGGTCTGGCGCGACGGGCACTTCTATTCCGCGCCGATGAACATATACGAGCTGCATCTCGGCTCGTGGCGCACGCGCGGCGGCAGGACGAACGTCGAGGGCGACGCGTATCTTTCGTACAGGGAGATCGCGGACCAGCTCGTTCCGTACCTTTGCGAGATGGGATATACCCACGTCGAGCTTTTGCCCGTTGCCGAACACCCGTATGACGGCTCGTGGGGATATCAGATCTGCGGATATTACGCGCCGACGTCGAGATACGGTGCGCCTGAGGACTTTATGTATTTCGTCGACAGGCTGCACGCGTCCGGGATCGGCGTCATAATGGACTGGGTCCCCGCCCACTTTCCGAAGGACGAGCACGGGCTCTATGAATTCGACGGTCATCCCACATACGAATATCAGGGCAAGGACAGGATGGAGCACAAGGCGTGGGGCACGCGCTGCTTCGACCTCGGGCGCAACGAGGTGCAGTGCTTCCTCATTTCGAATGCGCTTTATTGGCTCCGCTGCTACCACATAGACGGGCTGCGCGTTGACGCCGTCGCGTCGATGCTGTATCTCGACTATGACAGGAAGCCCGGCGAATGGACGCCGAATGTATACGGCGAAAACAAGTCGCTCGAAGCGATGGCTTTCCTGCGGAAGCTCAACGATACGATCCACGCTGAATTCTCGGACGTTATGATGATCGCGGAGGAGTCGACGGCGTGGTACGGCGTCACGAAGTCGCCGGAGGTCGGCGGGCTCGGATTCAATTTCAAATGGAACATGGGCTGGGCAAACGACATGTTCGACTACGTGCAGTGCGACCCGGCATTCCGCGGCGGCTGCCACAACAAGCTGACGTTCCCGATGATGTACGCGTACTCGGAGAACTATATCCTTCCCGTGTCGCACGACGAGGTCGTACACGGCAAGAAGTCGCTGCTCGACAAAATGTTCGGCTCGTATGAGGAGAAGTTTGCCGGGATGCGCGCGTTCCTCGTCTATATGATGACGATGCCGGGCAAAAAGCTGATGTTCATGGGGCAGGAATACGGTCAATTCCGCGAATGGGACTACGAGAACCAGCTCGAATGGTTCATGCTCATGTACGACAAGCACAGGATCCTTTCGGAATTCACCGCCGCGATAAACCACCTCTATCTCGCGACGCCGGCGCTCTGGGAGGCCGACGACGGATGGGACGGCTTCGAATGGATCAATGCGGACGACAGCTCGCACAATGTCATATCGTACACAAGGCGCGACAGATCGGGCGGCGAGGTCCACGTCGTTATAAATTTCTCGGGAGCGCTATGGGAAAATTATGACGTCGAGGTGCCGCGCGCCGGCACGTACCGCGTGCTCATAAACAGTGAATGGCAGAAATTCGGCGGACCGCTGCGCGCGACGACGCTTACCGCGAAGCGCAGCCGTGAAACGGGGAAGACACGTATAAAGCTCGACCTGCTGCCGTTCTCCGGGATTATATTCGAGAAAAGATAATATTACCGATAGATATCCGGTTCTGTGACGGGAGGTGCGGCGGATGACGGGAGCGCCGGAGACATCTGCAAAGTCAAAAAAAAGAAAGCGTGCCGCGCTTGCCGCTATGCTTGCCGCCGCAGCGATCCTTCTGACAACGCTCGTATATTACGCGCTCGCGGTCAAGACATATACAGCCGAGCACTTCGGGATAACAACTGTTCGGAGCCCTGTCGACCGAAATAAAAACGGAATTGACGATTACGGTGATTTTTTGTCGGGAGCGCGCAGAGATGCGGTGAACCATCCGACTTATGACGGAAGGTACTGGGATAACGGATATCCGCCGGACGATATAGGCGTCTGCACCGATGTAGTGTGGCGCGCATTCAGAAATGCCGGATATTCTCTTATGAAAATGGTCGATGCGGACATAGCGTCAGACCCAAAAGCTTATCCGGGAGTTTCCGAGCACAACGATAGGATAGATTTTCGCCGTGTCCGCAATCTGCGCGTGTTCTTTGACAGGCATGCGGTACCGCTGACGACGGATATCGAAAAAACAGAAGACTGGCAGCCCGGTGACATCGTGATTTTCGGGGAAAGCAGGCATATAGGCATCGTTTCGGATAAACGGGATGTATTCGGTCACGCATATATAATCCACAATGGCGGGCAGCGCGACCGTGAGGAAAATTTCCTCGTGAACGGTTCGATGACCGTGGCGGCACATTACAGGTTTGACGCGTCTCTGGTTGACAATGATGTTCTTTTCGACTGGGACGGTGCGGACGACGCTCTTTTGAACGGACAAACCTGAAACTTAAAATATACCACCCGGCGGCGTGCCGCGGGTGCGTACAAATACGATAAGACCTGATATTAGGAGGAATTATGTACAAAAAGAAGGAATGCGTTGCAATGCTGCTCGCGGGCGGTCAGGGCAGCAGACTTTACAGCCTGACGGAGACGACCGCAAAGCCGGCAGTCGAGTTCGGCGGCAAATACAGGATAATCGACTTTCCGATGTCAAACTGCGTGAACTCCGGCATAGACACGGTCGGCGTGCTCACACAGTATCAACCGCTCGTCCTGAACGAGTATATCGGCAACGGTCAGCCGTGGGACCTCGACCGCAACACGGGCGGCGTGATGGTCCTCCCGCCGTATCAGGGCAAGAAATCGTCGGACTGGTACCGCGGCACCGCGAACGCTATCTATCAGAACCTCGCGTTCATCGAGCGCTACGATCCCGACTATGTCCTTATCCTCTCGGGCGACCACATCTATAAGATGGATTACGACGAGATGCTGACGGCGCATAAGCGTTCGAACGCGGACGCGACGATAGCGGTGCTTGAGGTGCCGCTCTCCGAGGCGTCCCGCTTCGGCATCATGAACACCGATGAGGACGGCAGGATATACGAGTTCGAGGAAAAGCCGAAGCACCCGAAGAGCACAAAGGCGTCGATGGGTATATACATATTCAACCGCAAGATCCTCGCCGATTATCTGCGCCGCGACGAAAACAACCCGTCGTCATCGAACGATTTCGGCAAGGACATCATCCCGGCGATGCTGAACGACGGGTGCCGTATGTTCACGTTCCCGTTCCGCGGATACTGGAAGGACGTCGGGACGCTCACGTCTCTCTGGGAGGCAAATATGGACCTGCTCGGCTCGGAGCCGAAGTTCGTACTGCACGACCGCGACTGGAGGATCTATTCGAGAAACAACGCCGAGCCTCCGCATTTCGTCGGCGAGCACGCCGAGATAACGAATTCGATCGTCACGGAAGGGTGCAAGATCTACGGCGTCGTCGAAAACTGTGTGCTGTCAAACGGTGTTGTCGTCGAAGAAGGCGCGTATGTCCGCGATTCGGTTATCATGAGCGAGGCGAGGATAGGCAGCGGGGCGAACGTAAATTACTGCATAGTCGGGAGCGGTACCGTGATCGGAGCCGGAAGCTCGATAGGAAAGCCGAAGGACGCGGCTTCGGGAATAACGCTTCTTTCCCCGGGGCTTGAGCTCGAACCCGAAACGATCGTTCCGGACGGGACGATGCTGAACGCCGCCGACAGGCAGTGATAACAGCGAGAAAAAAGTAAAGGAGCAGGAAAGGAAAAAAAGACATGTCAGCGGCAGGTATAATTTTTTCGAATATACATGACTCCAATATTTCGGAGCTGACAAGGATGCGTACGCTCGCGTCCGTTCCGTTCGGGTGCAGGTACAGGCTTATAGATTTCGCGCTTTCAAACATGGTCAATTCCGGCATAACGAACGTCAACATTATAACGCACTACAACTATCACTCGCTGATGGACCATCTCGGCAGCGGCAAGGACTGGGACCTCGCGCGTACGCGCGGCGGTATAAAGATCCTCCCGCCGTTCATCTCCGCGTTTGCCAACAACCGCAACGCGCTCTATGAGACGCGTCTTGAAGCGCTCAAAAGCATAAACGACGCGATCAACCATATAACGGACGACTATATCGTCATGACCGACTGCGACGTCATATGCAATATCGACTTGAACGATATAATCAACGATCATATCAAAAACGACGCGGACATGACTATCGCCGTCAAGCACGTCAATCTGACGCCGGAGCAGGCGAGAATGTCAACGATGTTTTCGTCGAACGAGTCGGGCGAAATAACGGACATAATGTCGTATCCGACCGATTTTTCCGGCGAGGCGGACGTTTCGCTGAACATCCTCGTGATGAGCAGCAGATACTTGAAAACGATGGTGCTCGACGCCATCGCGCACAACTATGTCAGCATGAACCGCGACATAATCGGCAGGAATATCGGGCACGCAAACTTCAGAGTGTACAGATATAACGGATATTTTGCGGTCATATCCTCTATGGAGGAATATTTCAAGCATTCCCTTGAACTGATCCACGACGAAAAGGTCAGGGAAGAGCTCTTCGAGACGAAGAACAGACCGATATATACGAAGGTCCGCAACTCCGCTCCCGCGAAATACAACGACGGCGCCGTCGTCAGAAATTCGCTGATCGCGGACGGCTGCGTGATCGAGGGACACGTTGAGAACAGCATTCTCTTCCGCGGTGTCAAGGTCGGCAAGAAGTCGGTCATAAAGAACTCGATCATTTTCCAGGACACGTTTACAGGCGACAACGTTTCGCTGAATTACGTCCTGACCGACAAGGACGTCGTCATCCGCGACGGCGTGGCGCTTTCCGGCGCACGTTCTATGCCGATATATGTCGCAAAGGGAAGAATGATCTGACAAAACGGGGTAAACGCTCCCGGCTGCCGCCTTATGGCGGCGGTCGAGGAGCGATCCGCTTTTTATCGGCAAATTATTGTTGCAATCCGAAAGAAAATGTGGTATACTATTAAGTCGGTGACCGTCGGCAGTCAAACATAATACAGATGTCAGCGTCGCCGGACAATAAAAAAGGGAGGATCCAGAGATGAAAGTATTATTCGCAGGTTCGGAAGCCGTTCCGTTTGCAGCGACGGGCGGGCTCGGTGATGTTTTAGGTTCGCTTCCGGCGGCGCTCAAGTCGCTTTACCCGGACAGCGATATCCGTGTCGTTATCCCGCTTTACGGTTCGATCGGTCCGGAAACAAGGGCAAAGATGCGCCTTGTTTACGAGACGTCCGTAAAGCTTGCGTGGCGCGACCAGTATTGCGGCATATTCGAGTCGGAATACCAGGGCGTCGTTTTCTACTTCATAGACAATGAGTATTATTTCAAGCGTCCGTCCCTTTACGGCAGCTATGACGACGGAGAGAGATTTGCATTCTTCGGCAGAGCCGTGCTCGACCTGATGGGGTGCCTCGATTTCTTCCCGGATGTCCTGCACGCCAACGACTGGCAGGCGGCGTCATCCGTTCTTTACCTGCGCACGCTCTATAACGGAGACGAGCGCTACCGCCGCGTCAAAGCCGTTTATACGATACACAATATCGAATATCAGGGCGTTTTCGGCACCGAGATACTCGGGGACGTCTTCGGTCTCCCGTCGACAGTCCGCGGCATCGTCGAATACGACGGCGACATCAACCTGACAAAGGGCGCCATCGTCTGCGCAAACGCAGTCACGACAGTTTCCCCGAAATACGCCGAGGAGATTCAGAGCGAGTTTTATTCCCACGGGCTCTATCATGTGCTCCGCCTCTACCGCGACAAGCTGTCCGGCATAATAAACGGGATTGATACGTCTTTATACGATCCGGAAACGGATCGCGTGATCCCGAAGAATTTCAGCGCGAAGGCATATTCCGGCAAGCGCGTCTGCAAGGCGGCGCTTCAGGAGGAGCTGGGGCTTCCCGTTGCTCCCGATGTTCCCGTTGTCGCCATGATAACGCGCCTTGTCAAGCACAAGGGGCTCGATCTCGTGCGCCGCGTCATCGAGGAATATCTCTATGACAACGTGCAGTTTGTCCTGCTCGGAACGGGGGATCAGGAGTACGAGAGCTATTTTGCTTACCTCGCTCGCCGCTACCCTGACAAGGTCGTCACGCTCCTGCAATTCAACAAGGACCTCTCCCGCCGCATCTATGCAGGCGCGGATATGTTCCTCATGCCGTCGCAGAGCGAGCCTTGCGGGCTTTCACAGATGATCGCATCCCGATACGGCGCCGTGCCGATCGTCCGTGAGACGGGCGGTCTTTACGACACGATCAAGCCGTACAACGAATACACGAACGAGGGCAACGGCTTTACGTTCACGAATTACAACGCGCACGACATGCTTTATACGCTCCGCTATGCGACGAGCATCTACCGCGACAAGAAGCGCTGGATCTCGCTCATGCGCCGCGCGATGAAGTGCGATTTCTCATGGCGCGCGTCAGCCGCAGGTTATATGTCTCTCTACGAGAAACTATAAATACATATTAAACAAAAGGAACAATACCCCGACATGAACACACAGTCCCCACGCATTATCAGAGAAGAACTGGAGCGCAAGCTGTCACAGTACTTCAACACAACGGCAGAGACGGCTACAAAGGATCAGATCTACAAGGCAACGGTCATGACGGTGAAGGACAGACTCACCTCAATGCGCGCCGAGTACAAGAAGGACATAAAGAAGGTCCGCGGAAAACGGATCGTCTATCTCTGCATGGAATTTTTGCTCGGTCGTCAGCTCAAGAACAACCTCTGCAATCTCGGTCTTACGGATTCGTACAAAAAAGCGCTCTCTGATATAGGCGTATCCCTTGACGAGCTGTACGAGCTCGAACCCGATCCCTCTCTCGGAAACGGCGGTCTCGGCAGGCTTGCCGCATGCTTCATGGACTCGCTCTCATCTCTCGGCTACTGTGCGAATGGGTACTCGCTCTGCTACGAGTACGGTCTTTTCAAGCAGAAGATCGTCGAGGGTCAGCAGATCGAGCTTCCAGACGTATGGCTGCCCGAGGGCGAATGCTGGCTCGTCCCGCGCACGGACAAACACATCACGGTCAAGTTTGACGGGCACGTCAACGAGACATGGCATGACGGTCACTGCGATTCCGTCCTCGAAAATTATACCGAGGTCCAGGCAGTCCCGTACGACCTCATGATCTCGGGCGCAGACAGCCGCGCCGTCAACACGCTGCGGCTCTGGCGTGCAAGAGGAATGAACCAGACGTTCAACATGAACCTCTTCTCGCAGGGCGACTACATCCGCGCGATGCAGCAGAATACGAACGCGGAGATAATCACCAAGGTCCTTTATCCGTCGGATGAGCATACGGAAGGAAAGCTCCTCCGCCTGACTCAGCAGTACTTCCTCGTGTCCGCCTCGCTCCAGAGCGTCTTCCTCGATCATCTGTCGATGTACGGAACGCTCGCGAACTTCCCGGACAAGGTGGCAATCCATATCAACGACACGCACCCGGCTCTCGTCGTCCCCGAGCTCATGAGGATCCTCATGGACGAGTACAACTACACGTGGGAGGACGCGTGGAACGTCGTAACGAAGACGATATCCTACACGAACCACACGGTCATGCCCGAAGCGCTTGAAACGTGGAGCGAAGAGCTCTTCCGCATCAAGCTCCCGCGCATATACACGATCGTATGCGAGATCAACCGCCGCTTCTGCGCCGACCTGTGGGAGGCATATCCCGGCGACTGGGGTCGCATTTCGCGCATGAGCATCGTCGGCTACGGTCAGGTCAGGATGGCGAACCTCAGCGTCGTTGCGTCGCACAAGGTCAACGGCGTTTCCGCGCTTCACTCGGAGATCCTGAAGGACACGATCTTCCACGACTACTATAAGTATACGCCCGAGAAGTTCACGAATGTCACGAACGGCATTGCGCACAGGCGCTGGCTCTGCTATTCGAACCCGGGGCTTGCCAAGCTGCTCGACGACACGATCGGAACGGATTACAGGCACAATTCGCTTGCCCTCTCGGACTTCGCGGACTATGCCGACAAGTCCGAGATCCACGTTCAGCTTGAAAAGATCAAGCACGAAAACAAGCTCCGCTTTGCGGAATATTACAAGAAGCTCACCGGCATCTCCCTTGATACGGACAGCATTTTCGATACTCAGGCAAAGCGTATGCACGAGTACAAGCGCCAGCTTCTGAATGTGCTCAAGATAATAACGTTCTATAACGAGCTCAAGTCGAATCCGAACTCGGATCTTCCGCCGCAGACATTCATATTCGGCGGGAAAGCGGCTCCCGGCTATTATATGGCGAAGAGCATCATTGAGCTTATCTGGAACATCAGCGCCGATATCGAAGCCGACCCGCGTCTGCGCGACCGCATCAGAGTCGTCTTCCTCGAGGACTACAAGGTCTCCGCCGCCGAGATTCTCATGCCCGCGTCCGACATCAGCGAGCAGATCTCGCTTGCAGGCAAGGAGGCGAGCGGAACGGGCTGCATGAAGTTCATGATAAACGGCGCCCTGACCGTCGGAACGCTTGACGGCGCCAACGTCGAGATGGCGCAGGCTGTGGGCGACGACAATATATATATATTCGGTCTGCACACGCAGGAGGTCGATGAGCTGTGGCGCAACGGTTACGAGTCGATAAAGTACTACCGTGCGAATGACCGCTTGAAAGAAGCGGTCGACAGGCTTACGACCGGATTCAACGGGAAGTCTTTCTCGAACATGATGCAGTATCTGCTCCTCGGTCACGGAGTTGCCGACCCGTATATGTGCCTTGCCGATTACGATTCATATATCGCGGCATACGAGCGCGCGCTTGACGATTACAAAAACCACGGCGAGTGGTACCGCAAATCGGTATATAACATCGCCGGAGCAGGCTATTTCTCCGCAGACCGAAGCATAAAGGATTATGCGGATAAGATCTGGCACATGAAGAGTATCTATTGATTTCTCTTCGGCTCCTGCCTCTGTATACCCTTATATACTACTGTTCCCGGAAGGATGTGGGGGTGCCTTTGAATAAAAGACACCCCCGCTTTATTAGAGAATCAAAGAATCAAGTATGAGCGAATATAATATATTCCCACCCTATCTGCGCCCCACGCTTGAGCGCTATGTGAAGGACGGCAAAAGCGAACGCTATACTGCGCACGGGGCGTTCAGCCGCGGCGACGAGGTCCGCTATGAGCTGAGGCTGCCGCGCGCGGTCATGCCGCACGGAGTCGCGATGTACATTTGGCGCGAGTCCGGAGGGGAAGCGGTCCGCTATGAGATGGCGCGCATCCGGCTCGACCGCGGAGCCGATCTTTTTGCCGTAACGCTGAAAATGAAAGACGTTGCCGCCCGGTTCGGAGCGGAGACGGGGCTTTATTATTACGGCTTCGACTTTCTCTCAAAAAATGAAGAAAAAATGTTCGTCAAGCAGTCCGGAAGAGACGGATTGCCCGAGTTCAGGGCAGGCGAATTTGACGAGGGCGCTTTCGCGCTCACGGTATACGACCGAAAATATCCCGCGCCGGAAGAATGGTACGGCGGGATAATATATCACATTTTCGTTGACCGCTTTGCCGCGTCCGGAAGGACGCAGCCCAAGCCCTACGCGAAGATGGCGGACTGGAACGGCGGAATCACGGAATATCCGGAATATCCCGGCGCGCCGCTCGCGAACGAGACGTTTTTCGGCGGCGACCTGTATGGCGTGCGCGACAAGCTCGATCATATAGCGTCTCTCGGAGTTACATGCATATATCTTTCTCCCGTGTTCGAAGCTCATTCAAACCACAAGTACGATACGGGAGATTTTGAACGCGTAGATTCGATGTTCGGCGGGAAGCGCGCGCTCGATTCGCTGCTCCGCGCCGCGGAAAAGCGCGGGATCAGGGTCATTTTGGACGGCGTTTTCAATCACACCGGCAGCGACAGCAAATATTTCAATCGCGAGGGGACATACGGCAGCCTCGGCGCTTACCGCTCCAAAAAGTCAAAGTACTACCGCTGGTACTCGTTTTACGATTACCCGGACGAATACGAATCGTGGTGGGGCATAAAAATACTGCCGCGCGTCAACAGCAGCGACGGCACATATATTGACTATATCTCGGGCGACGGCGGGATCATTGACAAGTATACGTCATCCGGCGTTTCCGGCTGGCGCCTCGACGTTGTCGACGAGCTCTCGGACGAATTTGTGGACGCGCTGGCTGAGCGGGCTCACAGATCGGCAGAGAAGCGCGGCGGTGTGACGCCGCTGATCATCGGCGAGGTCTGGGAGGACGCGTCGTGCAAGATCGCGTACGGCAGGCGGCGCCGCTATTTTACGGGCAATCAGCTCGACTCCGTGATGAACTATCCCGTCCGTGCGTCCCTCATAGAGTTTTTGCTTCAGCGCGACGGAGACGGGCTTAGGCGCTCGCTTTCCATCGTTTGGGAGCACTACCCGCGCGAGATCGTTCACGCCGTCATGAATATATTGGGAACGCACGATACGATGCGTATAATCACCGTTCTTGCGGGCGACCCGCCGGAAGGGAAAAAGAATTCCGAGCTCGCCGTAAAAAGGATGACGCCCGAGCAATATGAGCGCGGGGTCGCGCTCGTGCGCCTCGGGTACATGATAAACGCGACGATCCCCGGCATCCCGTCCATATACTACGGGGACGAGGTCGGAGTCGAGGGGTATTCAGACCCGTTCAACAGGCTCCCGTTCCCGTGGGGGAACGAAAACAGGGAGCTGCTCGGATTCTATCGCGAGCTTGGCAAGATCCGCCGCGAAAACAGCGTTTACGCAAAGGGTGAACTGTACCTTTGCAGCTTCGGCATCGACGGATTCTTTATGTTCGGCAGAGGAGACGGCGAGACAGTCATATATACGGCTGCGAACCGCTCCGACGACGTTATCGTCCTCGAGTTTGACGACGAGAAGAAAAAGGTCCTCACCGCGTCCGGCGGCGTGACCGAGTACGGAAATCATGTCATGATAGCGCCCATGTCCGGCGCACTCGTGAAAACAAGACAGGGCACCGGCGTCTTTGCCGAAAGCGCGGGAGACTTGCAGTGACCGTTTATACCGTTTGTTCGGGAGTTTTGGAAAAATGGAAAAAAGCATAGGAGCCGACCGCGAGAGCATAACGGTGATGGGCAATCCGAAAAAGCCCGAGGGAGACGCCGGGCGGATCATGCTCGGGAGAATGAACGAGAGCCA
The DNA here is from genome assembly GCA_947624995.1 of uncultured Clostridia bacterium. GTDB lineage: Bacteria > Bacillota > Clostridia > Oscillospirales > CAG-272 > DTU064. The sequence continues at coordinate 123,937 of CANQMS010000001.1, read as the reverse complement.
CGCGAGCCTGACGGCATGGGCAATATCGCTTCTCGGCATCGACTGCCGGGACAGCGTGCTCGACATCGGCTGCGGCGGCGGGGCGGCGCTTTCGGCGATGTCGGCGGAGATAACCGAGGGGCATCTTACGGGCGTCGACTATTCGGATGTTTCGGTCTCGCTGTCGGCAGAGACGAACGCGCGCGATATTGCGTCCGGAAAAACGGAAATAATCAAAGCGTCGGTCGACAGTCTGCCGTTCGCGGACGGGACGTTTGACAAAATAATATCCGTTGAGAGCTTTTATTTCTGGCAGTCACCGGCACGTGATCTTTGCGAGGTGAGCCGCGTCCTTAAAAAGGGCGGGAGGGCTGCGATAGCGCTCGATGTTTACACGCATGACGGAATGTCCGCGTCATCGAGGGAGTCCGTCAAAAAATACGGGCTCTACGCGCCGACGGCTTTTGAGTTCGAGGACATGATGAGGCGTGCGGAATTCGGAGAGGTGCGCCTTTATACCGAGCCCGACAGTGACAGGATCGTCGTGCTCGGTATAAAATAATATCCGCATCGAAATGATGCCCGGCGGCGGTAAAGGCGCAAGTGCCCGAAAATAAAATACGAAACCGCTTTTAAACCGTGCCGCGGTCGCGCCCCGTAAGTTCAACGGCATTTGCCTGAGCTTTGAGGCACAGCTCGGCGGCGAGAAATGCGTGCTTCTGCGTCATTGCCTTTTCGGTCCGGTCGATGCAGTCTGTGATCAGCTCGCCGAAAAAGGGATATCCGACGCGCCCGCGCGCCGCGAAATGATGCTCACCGGATTTATCGACGAGGAAGACCTGATCCCCTCCGTCGCCGGTACAAATATTGACATATTTTCGGAGCTCGATGTAGCCGTCGGTACCGAGGATGACGGTCCTGCCGTCGCCCCACGAGCGCAGCCCGTCCGGGGTGAACCAGTCGACGCGGAAATACTGTGTCGCGCCGCTTTTGCCGACGAGAACAGCGTCCCCGAAGTCGTCGAGCTCGGGATATTCCGGATGCGCGAAGTTGCCGATCTGAGAACGGACAACGCTCGCTTCCGTCTCGTCGGCATAATATAAGAATTGTTCGATCTGATGGCTGCCGATATCGCAGAGGATCCCGCCGTATTTTTCCTTTTTGAAGAACCAGTCGGGGCGCGAGGCTGCGCTCAGCCTGTGCGGTCCCAGACCGATCACCTGAATGACGCGTCCGACAGCGCCCTCACGGACAAGCTGTCCCGCGTATACGGCGGCTTCGGAATGTATCCGCTCGCCGTAATAAACCATATATTTGCGCCCCGTTTCCGAGACTTTTTTCCGCGCGGCATCAAGCTGCTCAAGTGTCGTCATGGGCGCTTTGTCCGTAAAATAATCCTTGCCCGCGTCCATGACCCGGAGCCCGAGCGCGCATCTCTCGGAAGTCACGGCGGCTCCCGCAACGAGCCTGACGTCGGGATCTGAGAGGATCTCCTCCTCGCAGCGCGCCGCCTTCACCCCCGGGAACCGGCGGACAAACGCGCCGACCTTTTCGGGATCGGGGTCGTATACCCAGCGCAGCGTGGCGCCCGCCTCACAAAGACCGTTACACATGCCGTTTATGTGACCGTGGTCAAGCCCGATCGCCGCGATCACGAATTCACCCTTGCCGACGACAGGCGCGGGTTTTCCGACAGGTGCGTAATTCATTCCGTCTGAAATCTGATGATCCATATTTACCTCATTTCCAGTCGCTTTATCTGCCGCCGACGGTGATCTCACCGTCGGCAAAGTTTTCGATGGATGTTTTCTTTTCGTGGAAGCGGCGCACGTTTTTCAGCATGCCGTCGGCAGTATAGAAGGGGTCGTCTTTGCCGATCGGAAGGGAAACGGTCCGCTCTTCAAACCCGGACTTGTATATCGCCGTGATGATCTCGACCGTGCGCCTTCCGCTGTGCCCATCTATGAAAGGACGGGAACCCGACAGTATGGCGTCCATCACGTCGCACAGCTCCGCCGTGTGTCCCGTATACTTGAGCGGCGGGATAGAGTCGTATAGCGCACACAGCTCATTTTCGAGCTGTTCGTTTCTGATCGGGAACCCGTTTTCGCGCGAAAGAGAGGCGTAAACGCGCCACGGAGCCGAAATTCGCGCCCGCTCGCCCTGTATCACGACCGCCTGCTCCTCGCCGTGATGAATAACGGAGCTCGTCACCTGCGCGAGCGTCCCTCCCGGGTACTGCATCGCGGCGACGGATATGTCCTCGACCTCGGCGTTGTCGTGAGCCGCGTTCGAGAGCACGGCGGTGACCTTTTCCGGCGTACCGAGGAGCCATCCGAGCATGTCTATGTGATGAACGGCGTGATTCAGCGTGCAGCCGCCGCCCTCCGTCGCCCATGCACCGCGCCACCACAGGTCGTAATAGAAGTGACCGCGCCACCAAAACGAATCTATCCCGAGGTGCAGGACCCGCCCGATCAGACCCGAATCGAGGACGGTCTTCAGTTTCATGTACGGGTCGGTAAATCTGTTCTGCGCGATCACAGAAAGCGTCTTTCCGCTCTGCCTCTCCGCCTCGAGCATGCGGTCGCATTCCGCGAGAGACGGCGCCATCGGCTTTTCGACGACCACATTTTTGCCGGCGAGCAGGAAATCGACCGCCGCCTCGCAGTGAACGAACGGAGGCAGACATAAGCTTACAAGATCAATGTCAAGATCGAGCATGTCGCTGTAGGAACTGTATACCTTCGCGTCGGTAAGCCCGTATCTTGCCTTTTTTTCTTCGGCTTTTTCGGGATAAATGTCGCAGAGCGCTGTAATTTTGCACTTGTCGGGGAATCTTTGATATCCCTCTATATGCGCCGGCGAGATGTTGCCGGTGCCGATTACGGCTACTTTCAGCATTTCGTTTCTCCTCTGTGCGGTGCTGCTGTCAGGTCTGCGGTGCGCGCGCCCGTGAAAGAGAAGAGATCCTTTGTTCCTACCTTCATCTGTAACCCCCGCATACCGGCGCTGACGTATATTTCGTCGTAAAGCTCCGCCGTTTCGTCTATGAAGGTGGGAAATTTCTTTTTCATACCGACGGGGGAGCAGCCGCCGCGGATATATCCCGTCACCGGCAAAAGGTCGCGGACGTGTATCATAGAGGCGCTCTTGCATCCCGCCGCCGCGGCGCATTTTTTCAGGTCGAGCTCGAGCGCCACGGGGATGCAGAACACGAGATACTCTCCGCGCTCGTTTTTCGTGACGAGCGTTTTAAACATCCTGTCGGGGTCGATCCCGCTCACCTCCGCGGCGTGTGTGCCCGAAAGGTCGTCCTCGTCGACATCGTATTCTACCGTTTCATATCCGATCTTTGCGGCGTCGAGCAGGCGCTGCGCGTTTGTTTTTGTCATATTCCGTTTGCCCTTGCAGTTTTTTTGTTCCGTATAAGAGTATATCATAACAAAGCGCGCGTTTCAATGCATCATTGCTGTTTCGGCGCGGTAAATGAGAACTTACCGTGGGCGTACTTGACGCAAACGGCACAATATGGTAAAATATTTCCGTGCGGTTTTTGCCGCCGTGGAAGGAGATCATTTTTATCATGAAAACGGACGTGGTCATAGTAGGCGCCGGTCCTGCCGGAATTTTTACCGCACTCGAGCTTCTGCGGCGCGGCAGCAGAAAAAAGATAACGATCGTAGAGAAGGGGAAGCCGCTCGAAGAGCGTGTCTGCCCAAAGGACAAAACGCAGACCTGCGTCAACTGCAAGCCGTACTGCAATATCACGACGGGATTTTCGGGTGCAGGCGCGTTTTCGGACGGAAAGCTCTCGCTCTCCTATGAGGTCGGCGGCGATCTGCCCGATCTGATAGGACCCGAGCTCGCGCAGGAGACGATCAACTATGCAGACAGAATATATCTCGAATTCGGCGCGGACACAAAAATCGAGGGAATAAACAACACCGAAGAGGTCAAGGAGATCCGCAAGCGCGCGATCGGCGCGGGGCTGAAGCTCGTAGACTGTCCGATCCGCCATATCGGGACGGAGCGCAGCCATGCACTCTATCTCTCGATAGAGCACTATCTCGCAGATCACGGCGTTGAGCTCGTGTTCGGCTGGGAGTGTTCGGATCTTTTGCTCGAGGACGGGAAGTGCTGCGGGATCATTATCTCGAAGAACGGCGAGAACCGCGAGATCAGGTCCCCCCGCACTATAATCGCGACGGGCAGGCGCGGCGCCGACTGGCTCGAACACATCTGCGCCGGCTACAATATCGCACATCAGCCCGGCACCGTCGACATCGGCGTTCGCGTCGAGGTCCGCAACGAGGTGATGGAGACGATCAACCGCGCTCTCTATGAATCAAAGCTCATCGGATATCCGAAGCCGTTCAAAAATAAGGTGCGGATCTTATGCCAGAATCCCGGCGGATTTGTGAGTCAGGAGAACTACGACAACGATCTTGCGGTCGTAAACGGTCACTCGTTCAAGGACAAAAAATCGGACAACACGAACCTTGCCATTCTTTGCTCGCACAATTTCAGCGAGCCCTTCAACCAGCCGATCGCGTATGCACAGAAGGTCGGGGAGCTCACCAACATGCTCGGCGCGGGGCATATCCTCGTACAGCGCTTTGGCGATATTCTCGACGGAAAGCGCACATGGCAGCGCGAGCTGACGCGCTCGAACGTACGCCCGACTCTCCCGGACGCGGTCGCCGGCGACATAACGGCGGCGATGCCGTACCGCTCGATGATAAACATCATAAACTTTATCCTTGCGGTAGACAAGGTCGTCCCCGGCTTTGCAGCGAACGAGACGCTGCTTTATTCCCCCGAGCTCAAATTCTATTCGAACCGCGTGAAGATGGACGCAGACTTCAACACGAACGTCCCGGGGCTGCACTGCCTCGGTGATTCGTCCGGGTGGACGCGCGGGCTCATGATGTCGTCGGTCATGGGCATACTGATGGGCAAAAAGCTCGCGATTGAAGAGAACGGCACGGTATGACAGGCTTGACGGATCTGACGACAATATGACAATATAAAAAATTATCCCCGACACGCGCCTCTGAAAGGCAGTGCGGGGATGATTTTAATTTTACGGCTCTGCCGCGTAGCCTTCGAGGAAGGAGATGATCCCGTCCGAGATCCCGTTCGCCAGCTTCGTTCGCCACGCGGGGTCGAGCAGCAGCGCGGCGTCGTCCTTATTGGATATGAATCCCATCTCGATCATCGCCGCCGGGGCGTTTACGAGCCGTGTTATATTGTACGCGTCCTCTCCGCTGTGCGGGTACGTTTTCATTGCTCTTTCGCTGCCGAGAGAAGCGTTGACGGAGTTTAAGAGCTTTTCCGAAAGGTCGGCGGAAGCGGTGCCGTAGCTGTTGTCGTCGCAGTAGTGAATGCGGGTTCCGCTCACGGTTTCGCTCTCGTTCGAGTCGCAGTGGAGCGAGATGACAAGACCGCCGCCGTTTTCGTTTATGTATGTGGGGCGCTCGTCAAGGGCAGAGAAGAGATCGTTGCCGTCGTCAACGGACGAGCGCGGAAGGTCCTTCCCGTTGTGCGTAAGATACGCGTCATACCCCTGATTTTTCAGAATATTGACGATCTCCTGCGAGACGAGGAGCGTGACCTCGCACTCGGTGTAGCCCGTGAGATATTCGCTTCCGGAGCCCTTGTCGCCGAAGCCGTGACCCGGGTCGATGAAAATCTTCACGAGCTTTGCGGGGTCGGGAGCATCTGTCTCCGGTGCCGTTGTTCCTTCTGTTCCGGCGGGCGGTGCCATGATCTGATCGCTGCCGGTGTCCGTATTTGCCGCAGTCCCGGTGTCACCCTGTGCGCCGCCGACACAGTTTTTGAAGCTGTTGCTCGTGACGATTATTATAATGAGTATGACAACGATAACGGCAATAAAAACGAGCGTCGCTGTCGGACGCCTTCTGCGCCTTGTGCGGCTTCCGACGGGCTTTCCAGAGGAAGGATAATACGGCGGGCGCGCCGGCGACGGAGCCTTCGCCTTGGCGGTCCTTACCGTGCGGGGGTCCCGTCCCGGGACGGGTTGACGCATCGCCGGTGAAGGTCTTTGCGGCTCTATCCGAGGTCTCTCTACGGACGGTCTCGGAGGGACGCCCTGTACCGCCGGTCTCTGCCGGGGCGCCTGCCCCTGAGACACCTGCCTCGGGGGCTGTCCGTTCTGTACGGGAGGTCTCTGCGGCGTCCCGTCCGCAAAAGGAGGCTGCTGTCCCGGCACGGGACCGCGCGGAGGAATATTTTCCGGAGGAAATGTATCTTCAGGCATAAATCGTTCCGTCCTTTCGTTAATATCAGTCGTTTTTGATGCGGCTCCGCTGCGCGCCGCCAGCACGGGTCTCTTTTTTTTCGAGCTTGTGCTCTTTTCCGTCGTCTCCGATATAGTAGACGGAGTCAAGCTCCGCCGTCAGGCTCTCGCGGAAGCGGCGTATGTATTCGGAGCGCAGCTCCGCGCGCTCGGCTGTCTCCTCGGCGTCAAGACCGACCGTTCTGTTCTTTGCCGAGAGCTCGTTTATGCGTTTTATCAGTTCGTCCGTTGTCATTTTTCACCGTTTTTATCTCTTCTTTTGTGAGATAGCGCCATTTGCCCGGGGCAAGACCGCCGAGAAAAATGCCGCCCTCCGATATGCGCGTCAGGCGCGTGACCGTCAGTCCGAGCTTTTCGCACATGCGGCGAATCTGCCTGTTCCTGCCTTCGTGCAGCGTCATCTCGATAACGGTCCTCTCACCGTCGTCCGATACGAGGAAGACCTCGCACGGAGCCGTCGTATATTCGCGCCCGTCAGCCTCGGTTATCGTCATGGGAGAGGAGAGGCGGGAGAGCTTTTCTGCGCTCACACTGCCGCGGAGAGTGACGCGGTAGACTTTTTTCTTGTTTCCGGACGGGTGGCAGAGCGCGTTCGCGAGACCGCCGTCGTTCGTGAGCAAAAGAAGCCCGTCCGAGAACATATCAAGCCTGCCGACGGGATAGACGCGGACATGCACGTCCGCAACGAGCTCGGCGACCGTGCGTCTGTTTTTGCCCTTTTCGTCTTTCATCGTCGTGACGACGCCGGCGGGCTTATTCAGCATGATATATATATATTCGCCGCACGCGTTCACGATGTCATGCCCGCCGACGGCGACCGTGACCTCTCCCGGGCTGACCCTGTCGCCGAGGCGTGCGGTCACGCCGTTGACGGTGACATTTCCCGCTTCGATCTCGCGTTCCGCCGCGCGCCTTGACATGAGCCCCGAGTCGGCGATATATTTCTGGAGCTTTACGGTCTCGCTCATAATGCGTCGATCTCGGCGCGCAGCCAAGAGAGCGTCCGCACGAGCTTGTCAAGATCGAGACCGGACTCGGACATGACAGGGGATTCGAGAGTGAATGTGCCGCGGTACCCCGCGCGGCGCAGACCGCGGAAGAGGGCGGGGAAATCGACCTTTCCCTCGTTCGGATGAAGGATCGGACGTATCATCGAAAAATCGCGGAACTCTCCGCCGAAGTCGCTGATGTGCATGTGAGATATCCTGCCGGACATCATGTATTCCGACGAGAGGATCTCCGGGTTCTGCCCGTGGAGCTGACCGAAGCGCACGTCGTATATGAATCCGCAGCCGTATTTATCAAGCTCGCGCCAGCGCGAGAGCGGGTCGAGGACGACGCAGGGAATGTTCTCGATCAGTGTCTTTATCCCGTATTTTTCGGCGGTCGAAAGTATTTCGTCCATGAAGGAGGCGTTATATGAAAAATTTCCGTCCGATTCCGTTCCGCCCCATAGGTGCAGGACGGCGCGGCGGCAGCCGAGCTCGCGCGCGTATTCGCAGTTGACGCGCCAAAGCCGCATTGCCTCACGCGCGTTTTCGTCACCCCCGCGCGAGAGGAAGAGCCCGATGTTTTTGTCCGCGTGGACTACGGCGCAGCGCAGCCCGGAGCGGGCGATATACGCGAGTTTTTCGCGGTCATTATCATAAAATGCGGGCGTGATGACGTGCTCGATCCCGTCTGCTCCCGTCTCCGCACAGATCCGCGGCAGCTCTCGCTCGATGACAGAGTGGTCAAATCCCGTCACGCGCCCGATCACGGTGCCGGTAGAGCAGTACAGTTCGTTTTTGTGACCGATCATAGCGATTCCGTGAACCCCTTTATCTTTTTCAGCGCTTTGTCGATGTGAGCGACGGAATACGCGTACGAGATGCGCGCGTAGCCCTCGCCGCACGCGCCGAACGCGGTCCCCGGGACGATGGCGACGCCCGCCTCGTAAAGGAGCCGCTCGCAAAATTTTTCGCAGCCCATGCCTGCGCCGCCGATATACGGCCAGACGTAGAATGCGCCCTCCGGCGAAAAGCAGCGGAGCCCAATGGAATTCAGCCCGTCGACGATATAGCGGCGGCGCCTGTCGTATTCGGACCGCATCATCTCGATGTCTCCGTCGCCGGCGTCGAGCGCCTCGATCGCCGCGTACTGCGAGGTCGTCGGCGCGCACATTATCGCGTACTGATGGACCTTGAAGATCTCCCGCGATATCTCCGTCGGTGCGCATACGTAGCCGAGGCGCCACCCCGTCATAGCGTATGATTTCGAAAAGCCGGAGGCGATGACGGTGCGCTCGCGCATCCCCTCGACCGAGGCTATCGAGACGTGCCGCTTCCCGTACGTCAGCTCGGCATAGATCTCATCGGAGAGCACGAGGATGTCAGTGCCGCGGAGCACCTCGGCGATCGACTCGAGGTCGGAGCGGTCGAGGATCGCGCCGGTCGGGTTGTTCGGGAAGGGCAGTATCAGAAGTTTTGTTTTATCTGTTATCGCAGCGCGCAGCGCCTCCGCCGTCAGCTTGAAAGAATCCTTTGCAGTCGTTTCGACGAGCACGGGCGTCCCGCCCGCCATTCGTACTATCGGTTCATAGCACACAAAGCAGGGAACTGGGATTATTATTTCGTCACCCGGGTCGGTGATCGCGCGCACAGCGGCGTCGATCGCCTCGCTCCCGCCGACGGTGACGGTGATCTCGGATTTCGGATCGTATGAGAGCCCGAATCGGCGGTGGAGATAATTCGATATGGATTCACGCAGCGAGAGAAGCCCGCTGTTCGATGTGTAATATGTTCTGCCTGCTTCGAGGCTCTCTATCCCGGCAACGCGGATGTGCCACGGCGTTATAAAGTCGGGCTGACCGACGGTCAGAGATATGACGTCCTCCATGGAATCGAGCAGGTCGAAGTACTTTCTGATCCCGGACGGCTCAAGCGCGCTTACGGTATGAGACAAAAGATCCCGGTAAGGCTTCATATGAAGTCATTCCCCCTCATGTCTTCTTCGACGGCGCCGAAAACGATCCCGTCCGACTTATATTTGCGGAGAACGAAATGAGTCGCGGTCGAGACGATATCCTCGAGCGGGGCGAGCTTCTGCGCAACGAAATACGCGACCTCTTTCATCGTGCGCCCTTCGATTATGCACGCAAGGTCATAGCTCCCCGACATGAGATAGAGGCTTTTTACCTCGGGGTAGCGGTATATGCGCTCGGCGATCCTGTCAAACCCGCGGTCACGCTGGGGAGTGATCTTGACCTCGATGAACGCCGTCGCGTATTCGCGGTCGGTCTTGTCCCAGTCGATGACGGCGCGGTAGCCGAGGATGACGCCGTCTTTTTCGCATTTTTCTATCATGTCCCGGACATCGCCCGTCTCTTTGCCGAGCATGACGGCGATCTGCTCGCTCGTGAGCCTCGCGTCGTTTTCTATAAGATTCAGAATTTCGTTCATTTCTCCTGTTCCTCTTTTGCTTTTATCCTTCCGCCGAGCTTAGACATTATCTGTTCGAGCGAAAGATTGTATTTTTCGGCAATATCGTGTGCGTAGCTCTTCCCGTCGGGGCGCTGACGCAGTATTCTGAAGCTGCGCTTGCCCTCCTCGATCCCGGCGACGAGATTGTCGACGCGGACGCCGCCCCTCGACGCCGAATCGGCGTTGATATCGTCGACCTTGGCGGCGAGCTCGTGCAGGTGAGTCGAGAACAGCGCGTGGCAGCCGAGGACGGCAAAGCCGGTCAGGACCTCGGCGGCAATGTACGACGCCTCGAACGCTCCCGTCGAGGAGAGCGACTCGTCGAGCAGGATAAGGCTGTATTTCGACGCGCGGTCGAATATCTCCTCGAGCCTTGCACATTCCTCACCGAGCCTTCCTTTGTCGATCGTGTCGTCGCTGCCCGTCGGGAAGTGGGCAAATATACCGTCGCACGGCGAAATGACTGCTTTTTCGGCAGGGACGGGGAGCCCGAGCATACACATCGCGACGGCAAGACCGAGCGCACACGTTATGACCGATTTCCCGCCTCTGTTCGGACCCGTGAGCACGTATATCCACGCGTCTCTGTCAAATTCGAGATCGTTTGTGACTATCTCGTCCTCTATCCTGAGCGCGACGACGGGGTTTGCGAGCGCCCGAAAAGAGAGCGCCTGCTCTTCCATGGGTCGGACATCAGGGCGGCAGAGCGTTATCCCGCGGCTGCGGAGCGCGGATATGACGCGGGAACCCTTAACGATGAACTCGATCTCGGGAAGTATCGAGAGAAGGAAATCCGTGTTTTCGAGCACGTATTCCGATACGAGGCGGCGCCATGAGCGGACGGAGCTGCGGAAAACGTCGTTTATCGCGGAGTAGAACGCGTGCGTCGTCGCGTACTGCTGGTTCTCGGACTGTCCCTTTATAAAGGGTGTCAGCGGTGCGATACATGTGTTTTCGTCGTTTTTGAAGTTGAGGCGGAGGATCTTGTCGATCACCTCTCCGCTCTTGAACGGGCGCGAGTTGAACGAGAGCACGCCCGCGTAAACGGGGCGGAGCTGCGAGTCAAGGTTCACGCCGACGGTGACGCTCTTTATGTCGCGGACGCGCTGCGTCAGCGCGTTGAGCTTTTCGTTAAGGTCGCGGTAGTAATCGCTCTCTGTGAGCTCAGTGATACGGTCGCACAGCGCGCAAAACGCCTCGCTTTTCACCTTTTCGCGGCAGCCCGAGAGCCCCTTGTGCATGACGGACAGGCACGAGGTGTAAAGCTCGATCTCGGAGAGCGAGAAAAGATATGATTCGGTATCGGACCCGCCCGCAGACGCCGCGTTAGTCGCGAGGCGCCGCAGCTCCTCGATGTCGAGCAGGATGGGGACGACCTTTGACAGCGTATCCGCGATCTCGGGGCACGCCTCGATGTCCTCAAAAACGTCCTGCCTGTATTTTATGACCTCGGGCGACGTCGTGAAAAGCTCCTCGAGCGAGGAATTGTTCAGTTGGAATAAAAGGTCGAGCTCAAGCTGCTCCGTCGTTTCGGGTGAAATATCCGGCAGGTCGTCGCGCCCCTTATAGCCGGACGGATAAAGCAGCGAAAAGTCATTCAGATCCATATTGACAAAGGGATCCTCCTTCGGATAAACAGCGTGAAAAGAAAACGGCATTGTGCCGAAATCAACTCATTATAATCATACCACATCTCGAACCGGAAGAAAAGGGCAAAACAAAATTTTTTCGTCTTTCCGCGATATAAATCAGCGGCGGACGATTGAGAGACGCGCTGTTTTGTGGTAAAATCATAAGTGGGAAATGCGCCGTTCGCCTTATGATTGGCGCCGCCAAAGACAATGCGGGGACCGGCGGCGAACGGCGTGAAACGGCAAAATATAGTTGAGGTGACGGTTGTGACGGATATGACAAATATGTCGGCTATGTCGGCGAAAAAGCCGGACTATTATGTAAGAACGGAGTACGGCACGGTTCCCGTGCGCGAGTACGCTGTCATCATCGTCGGCAGCGGAGCTGCCGGATTCGGCTGCGCGGTTTCTTTATCGTCATGCGGCTGCGAGAGCTTTGCTATTGTGACGGAGGGCAGGAAAATGGGGACGTCGCGCAATACGGGGAGCGACAAGCAGACATATTACAAGCTCTCCGACGGCGACAGAGCCGAGGATATGGCTGCTGCCATGGCGGCGGGCGGCTCAATGCACGGGGATCTCGCGTACGTTGAGGCAGTCGGATCTATCCGGGGCTTTCACCGGCTGACATCGCTCGGAGTTCCGTTCCCTCACAACGAATACGGCGAATATACGGGCTACCGCACAGACCACGACACATCCTGCCGCGCAACCTCGTGCGGTCCGCTCACTTCAAAATATATGACGGAGGCGCTCGAGGCGGAAGCCGAGGCGAAAAAAATTCCGCTTTACGACGGGTACCGCGCGGTAAAGATCATAAAGGACGGGGAAAAAACGGCGGGGATCCTGACCGTGTCGGCGGCGGAGGCAAGCCCGGAAAATACGCTCGGGCTTGCGGTGTTTGCGGCGGCGGACGTTGTGTGGGCTGTCGGCGGACCGTCCGCTATATACAGCTCGACGGTATATCCCGAAAGCCAGACGTGCGCGCTCGGCGCGGCGCTCGAGGCTGGAGCGGCAGGCATAAATCTGACGGAGAGCCAGTACGGGCTCGCGTCCGTGTCCCCGAGGTGGAATGTGTCCGGCAGCTACCAGCAGGTCCTGCCGCGGTATGTGTCTACCGACGCCGACGGGAACGGTGAGCGCGAATTTCTCGGCGACTATATGGATGCTGCATCCGATATTCCCGAGGCGATATTCAAAAAAGGATATGAATGGCCGTTTTCGGCGGCGAAAATATATTCGGGCGGGCGCCTGTCCTCGAGCGCGCTCGACCTCGCCGTGTTCTGCGAAAAAATGCACGGCAGGCGCGTTTTCCTTGACTATACGCAAAACCCGCGCGAGATCATGAAAGGCGGGATGGCGGATATTTCGCTCGCGGGCGAGGAGGCTATGACGTATCTTCAAAACTGCGGCAGTACGGGGGAGCTCCCAATCGAGCGGCTTGAAGCGATGAACGCACCGGCAATCGGCTTTTACCGCTCGCGCGGTGTCGATCTTTACCGTGAGAGGCTCGAGATCGCCGTCTGTGCCCAGCACTGCAACGGGGGCATCGAGGTCGATAAATGGTACGAGACGCGTGTTCCCGGACTGTTTGTCATCGGCGAGGCGGCGGGAGTTTTCGGCGTCAGCCGCCCGGGCGGAAGCGCGCTGAACTCGACTCAGGTCGGCGGGATGCGTGCGGCGGAGAAGATCGCGAGCCGCAAAAAGGCGGCAGCAAAGATAAAGCCGGAGCAAATATCCGGCAGCATTCCTTCGGGCGGGGACACGGTGACGCTTTCGGATATTCTCGACCGGCGCGCGCTTTATGCCGGGATGATGACCGAGTGCTGCTCGTTTTTGCGTGACATTGGGAAGATTCGCAGGATGCAGTCGTTTGTACGCAGCGAGCTTTCGCGCTTTTCGCGTCTCGGCGTCTTCACGCCGAGAGAGGCGGCGGAGCTCATGATAAACCGCGACATACTGATAACACAGGCGGCAATGCTCGCCTCGGCGGAGTTCTATATCTCGTCCGGCGGGATCTCGCGCGGCTCCTTCCTTGTCACCGAGAAATCCCCGGAAGAGCTCCTGCGCGGAAAATCTCCCGTCCCGACGGATACGGAGCACTCGGGCGTTGTTCTTCTTGCGGAGCTTACGCCCGGGGGCGATTTTAAGACGTCGTTTGAACCGTGCCGTCCTATACCCGCAGCAAAGGGGAAATATTGGTTCGAAACCGTTTACCGCGAATACATCAGCGGCGGAATATACGGCAAATGAGCGGAAACGGACAGAATATTTACAATTTGTTCACAAACAGACACGGCGTCATGTGATAAACTATATGAAATAGGTTTCATTCAAAATAAAGGCGACAAGCCGAAAAAAGCCGGGAGTTCAACATGGGAAACGCTTCGGGACAGATGACCTTCAGGGAAGCATACGATCTTTACAAATCAATAACGGGCGAGGTTGAATCGGTCGTCATAGGAAAGCACTACGAGATCGTGCTCCTTACATCGGCAATGCTTGCCGGCGGTCATGTTCTGATTGAGGATGTCCCCGGCGTCGGGAAGACGACGCTCGCCGCGGCGCTCGCGCGCGCCGCCGGGCTTTCGTTCAAGCGCGCGCAGTTCACGCCGGACGTCATGGCATCCGATATAACGGGATTCAATATATACAACAGAAAGACCGAGAGCTTTGAAATGCGGGAAGGTCTCGTCATGTGCAATATCCTGCTCGCGGACGAGATCAACCGCGCGTCGCCGAAGACGCAGTCGTCCCTGCTCGAGGCGATGGAGGAAGGCTGCGTGACCGTTGACGGTGTCACGTATGACATCCCCGACCCTTTCTGCGTCATTGCGACGCAGAACCCGTCCGGCTATGTCGGAACGTATCCGCTGCCCGAGGCGCAGCTTGACAGATTCATGATCAAGATCTCGATGGGGTACCCGACGCTGAACGAGGAGATAAGCATAATCGACACGCGCAGCCGCAGAAACCCGCTCGACGACGTCAGACCGGCAGCCGATCTTGACGACATCCGTGAGATGCAGCGCATCGTCAGAAACGTTACCGTCGACCCTAAAATATACAAATATATCGTCAGCCTCGTCTCCGCGACGAGGACGCACAACGCGGTGTCGCTCGGCGCGAGCCCGCGCGCGTCCGTCGCGATGATGAAGCTCTCTCAGGCGTACGCGTTCACGCGCGCCCGCGACTACGTCATCCCGGACGATATAACGGCGATATTCTCGCCTGTCGTCGGGCACAGGCTGATCCTCAAGCAGGAGGCGCGGCTGAACCGCATCGCCGCCGGAGATATCCTCATGGAGATAAGGCGCTCGGTCGAGGTCCCGTACGTCTCCGAGCGCGGAAACTGACAGTCATGAGATCCGGAAAAAATGGTGAAAGACCGGCGCACGGGACTTTTTCTCTCGGTATAGGCGCTGTGCTTTATGTTCCGCTGTTTATTTTCGCGCTCGTGTTCACGCAGGCGCTGCGTTCCTCCGTTTCGGTCGTGTTCATGTGGTTCGTCGGGATGCTGCCGGTCATTTCGTTCTTTTATGCGCTGATCGGAAGGGCAAATGTCGGCGCCTTCGTCCTGTCGGATGAAACGACGGCGGAAAAGCTCACGCCCGTCGGGTATGAGTTCCGTGTCTCGAACTATTCGGTTCTGCCCATGCCTTTCACGGAGGCGGAAATAGTCCTGCCGAGAAGTGACGGGGTCAGCTGCGAGAGCAGGCTCATACGGATGTCCGTGCTGCCGCGCGGCGAGTACAGATTCAAGTCGAGCGTGACATTTAAATACCGCGGGAGCTACCGCGTCGGCGTCGGGTGCATTTATGTTTCCGACGTTCTCCGCATTTTCCGCCTCCGCAGATTCGTCAACATCTACATAAAAATATACGTTATGCCTCGCAGGCTCCATTTTTCGCGCGGAGACGACAATTCTCCGGCAGACGCGCCGACGGACAGCAGAATGACGGACGGGATAGAGGCGAGCGAGTCTAACCTCATCCGCGAATACAGGAACGGCGACCTTTTGAAGCATATTCATTGGAAGCTGTCTTCAAAGCTCGGCGACCTTCAGGTCAACGACTATAAGCCGAACTCGGGAAAAAAGCTGTATGTCTTCTGCGATTTCGCAACGCTTTTCGGAGACGAGGGCGCGGCAGACGAGCCGAAAGCCGCAGAGCGCACGAAGAACAGAAAAAAGGCGCGGGAAAAGAAGCCCCGCGTCATAGACGTGAGGCTGAACGGGCACGCGCGCGAGTCGCGCATGTCTGCAAAGGAGCGTATGCGCGCATATGCCGACGCCGCGAGCGACAGAGCTCTTGCGGCATCGGTGACGGCGAGGATCAGGGGAGAGATAGCTGCCGAAAACGAAAAAAGCGACGCCGCCCCGAACAGCACACTCGCAAAGACACGGGAAGACGATCGCGATCGCTTCACTCACGCGGACGACGTTTTGCCGGACGAGCTCTATGATTTTGACGAGTTCTGCGCTGACGGCGTCTCAGAGCTCGCGATTGGGGCGGTCCTTGACGGAATTGATCAGGGAAACTCCGTGACGCTGATGTGGTTCGACGAACGGGCGGACAGCGGCTTTTTCGCGTATGAGATAAACGCGTATTCGGATATCGACGCGTTCTTCCGCCAGTTCGGGACGGCGCCGTTCTGCCCGCACAGTATGAAGGTCACGATGCTGCCGACTCTCGTCGACGACAGCGACAGCCCGACGTTTATTTTTGTGACGGCTGATGCCGGCATACACAATCTCGGAGACTTCATCACCTCGTCCCACGGCGCCGGAGCCGTTCGCGCAGAGGTGATGCTGTTCGATCCGACGGAAAAATTTGCGGACAAAGAGCTCCACAAAGAATATGTCGATTTCTGCCGTTCGAGATTTGCCGAAAACAAGATATTGCTGACGGCTGTCAGTCCGATCTCGGAAGACGGCGGCAGTGACCGGCAGCGCGGGAAAAATGAAGCAGGGGAGGGGCGCTTATGAATCTGACGATACCCTCCGAAAAAAGACGCTTTTTCGGAAGAAGACGCCGCGGAAAGCGCGAGCGCGACATAATATACCTCCCGACGAAGCAGAACCACACATCCGCATCCGTGACGGCGGGACTTGTATGCCGTGCCGTCCTCGCTGCGGCATACGTTTCGGGTCTGTGTCTCTTTGTGGCAGACGCGTTCTGCCTCGTCCCGGACAAGGCGGGTCCCGCGACGATATTCATGTCCGCGTTTTTCTTCGCGGCGGCGATTACGCTTCTTTTCAAGGGCGGAATAGCGTCCGCCGTCGGCGCCGTTGCACTCGCAGGGGGCATATTCGCGCGCCTCGCGATCGTTTCGGTCGATTTTGCCGACCTTGTCGTCAAGTCGGTTGCCGCCGTCCACAACACCGTTATCGAAACGACGGTAGACGCGGGGCTCACGACAGTACACAATTGGTATATCATCCTTCCGACCGACGCAGACGGAGCCATATATAACGAGGCTGATTTATACAAAATCGGGCTCATGCTGCTCACCTTAATCCTTTCGCTTTATCTCGTGCCCGTCATAGTCAGGCGCTGCCATCCGCTTCCGATCGTGATCGTGACGGCGGCATTCATCGTCCCCGCGTCGATATATAACATCATCCGCTCGAACTGGGGCTTTTCGATCCTTGTAGCGGCGATTGCAGGCGTCTTCGTCCTTTGGACGCACGACAAAAAATACACCAAATACTCAAATAAAAAGCGCTTTGTCACCGATGACGAGCCGGTACCTCTTTTTGAGGATGCTGTCGGCTCGGACGGGAGGAAAGAAAAGGCGGGAAGAAAAAAAGGAGCCGCAAAGAAATCGGCGAAGGCAGGCGTAAGCGCCGGCGCCGAAGAGGACGGCGACCTGTTTATCCTTGAGAGCAGTGCCGACAGAAGGCGGCGCAGAAAGGCGGAGCGCGCCGAGGATAAAAGGCTGCGCCTCGAGAAAAAGCGCGTTGAGCGCATGAAGAAGAAGGACGCGCGCCGTTCCGAAAAGCTGGACGGCAAGACCGTTTCCGAGAATTTGTCGCTCGGCGGTATAACAGGTCTCGCCGCGGCGGCGATGGCATTCCTTATCATTGTTCTTCCTGCGCGCTTTGTGACGGAGAGCGACCCCGGCATACCTTTCATAAAAGATGTGGTCGACGATGTTCGCAAATACATGAACGCGATCTTCTGGAGCGAGGAGGTCGACCTGAACAAGGTCCCGTCTCCAAACGGCACAGCCGGCTCGAACGCCGGTCCCCGACCGACGGAAACGATCTATCCCGAATACAACGACGTCATAATAGCGACCGTCGAGGTCCCGTACAACGCTCCCGTCTATCTTCGCACATGGATCGGGACAAGGTATTCCGATGATCGCTGGTATTCGGCTTCGTACGATGATATAGATAACTATAAGGCGCTCTTCGGCGAGGATTTCACGCCGGAAAAGATAACGGAAAGCTATTATGACGCTATGTATCCTTTGTATTCGGAGTATGCCGATTCGTCCGCATACTCCGACAATACAACGATCGGCTTCATATACGAGCGCGTCAGCATCACGAACAAATCGGACACGGCGCCGCTGATATGCCTTCCTTCCGTTGCCATGCCTTCAAAGGGGATCCTCTCGTACAATTCGAAGCTGCCGTCCCCGCTGCCGTACAGCTATTATTTTGACGGCATATGGACGTCAAACTTCTTTCTTGAGAATACATCCTTCTCGACGGAGTCCATCGTTACGACTATGCGCTATCCGGAGATCGGCAGCGTATATGCACGCGGAATAAACGAATATCTGAGCACACTTGAGCTATTGTCGTCCGGCGAGCCGGACATGCTCATCGGGACCGACGAGGAAACGGCGCTCCGGTACGCAGAGATGTATGCGGAGAAGTTCGGCGCGGAATCCGCGGAGGATTCGCTGCTCTACAGATACCTTACCGAAATGACTGACGAGCAGCGTGCCTCGCTCCGACAAAACGGAGAGATCGAGCGCGCGTATGCCTCTTATGTGCGCGACACGTATCTGCAAACGGACGAAAACGACACGAACATCATCGGCGCGAAAGCGACGGAGGCTTTATGGAAAGCCGGGAAGACCTCGCGCTTCAGCCCGTCCGATCCGCCGCCTGTCTCTGACTATCATGACATTGTGATGACGATGATAGACTTTCTTTCGGAAAATTACGAATATTCGATCGAGCCTCCGGAAAAAGAAACGGAGACGGTCCCGGAGACTGACGTCGAAGAAGAGGAGACGGAAGAAGGCGTCACGGAGGAGACTAAGGAGATCGAAGACGCCCCGTGGAAGACCGCGCTCGTCAAGTTTTTGACCGAGACGAAAACGGGGTACTGCGTGCAGTTCGCCTCGTCTCTCGTGATGATGCTGCGCTCGGTCGGCATACCCGCAAGGTATTGCGAGGGCTATATAGCGTCAGATTTCAGCTCCGGCTTATATACGGACCGTGAAACGTCGCTCTACTATGCGGCAGACATACTTGACAGCAACGCGCACGCGTGGGTCGAGGTGTATTACGACGGGATAGGCTGGGTGCAGTACGAAGCAACTCCGACGTATCACGACGCGATATACGGTTCCGGACTCGAGATGCCGGAAGTGCAGACGCCGGGTCAGCCTAACGAGCCCGAACCGCCGAAAAAGCCCGAACCGCCGAAGGAAAATGAGGACCCGCTGCCGCAGCCGGGCGAAACGCCGGTTGAGGACAAAACGGACCCGACGGTGCCGATATGGATCGCCGCCGTGGTGATAGCTGTAATATGGATAGCGGCTGTCGTTCTCATCGTCGTTATGAAGATAAAAAGCCGCAGCGGACGGGCACTCAGGGCGCGGGCAAAGCTCATAGAACGCTGCACCGATATGAAAAAGGAAATGTCGGAGGAGGAGCTGCGCGACTGCGCACACAGGCTCGACCTCGGAATATTCGACGTATACGGCGCACTCGGGCTCGCGCCCGAGACGGGCGAGCTTTCGGGCGAGTACGCGGAGCGCCTCGACAAGTCCATCGGTGAGGCATCGGACACGGGGATCCCGACGGTTCTTGAGCTGATCGGCAGGGAGGAATTCGGTCATTCTCTCACGCGTGAAGGATTGTGCCGGCTCGCGGA
The DNA here is from genome assembly GCA_947624995.1 of uncultured Clostridia bacterium. Classification (GTDB taxonomy): domain Bacteria; phylum Bacillota; class Clostridia; order Oscillospirales; family CAG-272; genus DTU064. Next base: position 104,421 of record CANQMS010000001.1, on the reverse strand, counting down.
ATACTATGAAGACCTGACCTCGAACGTATATGAAGGACTGTCGTTCAAGAACAGATTCATGCTCAGGACGGTAAAGCACATCTTGTGAGGGACACTTCTATGAGTGAAAATACGGTATACAGCGAATACAGGCGCGGGGAGCTGACCGTGTACTATATCACGGACAAAAGCGGCAGGATCGGTCTCTCGATCCTGCCGGCGGGCACGGGGGACGGAGCGTCATATGCGGACAGGGAGATCGCCCCGCTCGCGGAGCTGTATGTCCGGGGAGACAGGCTGCCGTCCGGCTATGCAAACGGCGCAACGATGTGCGGCTCGGAGTCAACGGGGCGGATGCGTCTCGCCCGCCAGTACATGCGCGGGGACGATATCGTGACGGAGCTCTCGGACGGGTGCGGCAGACAGATACGGCACACGCTGATATTCAGGGACCGCGCGGTCGAGGTGAGAACGGAGTTTATAAACGGGACATCATCTCCGCTCACGCTCGAGATGATCTCGAGCGGCAGCATCGGAATGCTGTCCCCGCTTACCGCGGGGGAGCAGTCGCGCGCGCTCAAAATCGTGACGTTCCGCAGCCACTGGAGCTCGGAGGGGCGGATGTCCGTCGAAACGGCGGAGGCGCTCGATCTTGAGGTGAGCTGGCAGCGCTCCGGCGTCCGCGTACACAGAATCGGTGAGGCGGGCTCGATGCCGGTGCGCGGATATTTTCCGTTTTTGGGCGTCATCGACAGCGAACACGGCATCATATGGGCGTCGTCCGTGTCCGCCGCCTCGTCGTGGCAGATGGAGGCGCGCCGCCGCGACACGGGTCTCGCCGTCACCGGCGGGCTCGCGGACTATGACTTCGGTCACTGGGCAAAAACGCTCTTGCCCGGCGAGAGCTTCGCGGCGCCGCCGATGTATATGACCGCGGTCACAGGCGGCATCGACGAGGCGTGCGACGCGCTTCTCGACGCCGAGAGGATCAAAAAGCCGCACAATCTCACCGAGCTGCCGGTGATGTACAACGAATTCTGCACGACGTGGGGCAATCCGTCCCATGAGAACATAAAGAGCATAATCGGCGCGCTTTCGGGGCGCGGATTCGAATACCTTGTCATGGACTGCGGATGGTTCCGCAACAAAGAACACGGCTGGTGGGAGACCGTCGGCGACTGGGACGTCGACACAGAGACGCTTTTCCCGGAAGGTCTGGAGAGGACGGTCAGGATGATAAGGGATTCGGGAATGGTGCCCGGAATATGGTTCGAGCCGGAGGTGTGCGGCGAACATTCGAAGATGCGCGAACGCGAGGACATGCTCCTGCACAGAAACGGTCATGTCATCGACACGGGCTCGCGCCGGTTTTTGGATATGCGCCCGCCCGCCGTACGCGATTATCTGCGACGGAAGGTGATAGGGCTACTCAACAGCTGCGGGTTCGGATATGTAAAAATAGATTATAACGACTGCATCGGCGTCGGATGCGACGGGGCTGAGACGCTCGGAGAGGGGCTGCGGCAGAACATGGAGGCGAGCCTCGACTTTTACCGTGAGCTGCGGATGTCATGCCCCGGGATCATCATGGAGAACTGCTCGTCCGGCGGGCACAGGCTCACGCCCGCATTCATGGAAGAATTCGACATGGCGTCGTTCTCGGACGCGCACGAGTGCGTATACATCCCGATCATAGCGGCGAACCTGCACAGGCTGATATTGCCGGAGCAGTCGCAGATATGGGCGGTGCTGCATGGCAGTGACAGCCTCCGCCGCATTCAGTACTCGATGGTGAACACGTTCCTCGGCGTGATGTGCGTCTCGGGCGATATATACACGCTCGGGGAGGACGCGTGGCGTGTCGTACTTGACTGTATCGCGTTTTATAAGCGCGTCCGCCATATTATAAGGGACGGCGCCTCCCGCATCTATCGGGGCGGCGTCTCCCCGGAAAATGACGCGTACCGCGGCCCCGAGGGGTGGCAGGCGGTCGTGCGAACGTGCGGGGGCGAGACGCTCGCCGTGATCCACGCTTTCGGCAGGGAGCACGGGGGCGAGATCCGGCTCCCGGTCTGCGCCGACAGGATCGAATCGGTCAGCGCTCTTGACGGCGAGGCTGAGATATCGCTCCACGACGGCACACTTTCCGTTCTGATGCCGGAGGATTTCACGGCGGCAGCCGTATATTTAAAAAGTGGTTCATGATATTGTTCCCCGACGGCGCGCGGTGCGCGCCGCCGGGGGCTTTTTTTTGCCTCCGCGTCATATCCCCATGCGTGTCCCCATATAAATATAAAAAAACAATGTGGGGGTATTTTTATGGGACGTATATGCAGACGGCTGTCGTCTTTCGCGCTCGCGCTTATAATGGCAGCGGCGGCGGTTTTGCCGCTCTCGGCTGATGAAGCCGATCCTATTTCGGAAAACAGCGTGGAGGCGTCGCTGACGGTCGACGCGAAAAGCGCAATTCTGATGGAGGCTTCTACCGGGACGGTTCTCTATGAATCAAACGCCGACGAGGCGCTTCGTCCGGCGTCGGTAACAAAGATAATGTCGGTGCTGCTCGTAATGGAGGCGGTCGATTCGGGGAAGATAGCGCTTGAAGACAAGGTGTCGTGCAGCGAGAACGCCGCCTCGATGGGCGGCTCGCAGGTCTATCTCGAACCGGGCGAGGAAATGACTGTCGACGAGCTTCTTAAATGCGTCCTGATCGCATCCGCGAACGACGCTGCCGTCGCGCTCGCGGAATACGTCGCCGGGAGCGAGGAGGCGTTCGTCGCGCGCATGAACGAGCGGGCGGCTGAGCTCGGAATGAAAAACACGCATTTTGTGAACACGAACGGGCTTGACGACTCGCCGGATTCGGAGTCCCACCTGATCTCCGCGCGCGATATCGCGATAATGTCGCGCGAGCTAATAATTAAGCACCCGAAGGTGTTCGAGTACACGACCGTATGGATGGATTCGATAAGAAACGGTGCGTTCGGTCTGACTAACACGAACCGTCTTGTCCGCTTCTATCGCGGCGCCACGGGGCTTAAGACAGGCTCGACATCAAAGGCGGGCTTCTGCATCTCGGCGACGGCGAACCGGGACGGGATGCAGCTCATCGCCGTCATAATGGGCTCGCCGACTCGCGACATCAGAAACGAGGCGGCAAAGACACTGCTCGACTACGGCTACGCGAACTACGCCGTATATACGGCAAACGGCGGCGTCACGGATGCGGTCCCGGTGACGGGCGGCGTCGCAGACACGGTGACGGGCGAGTACGGCGGATTTTCCGCGATGATGAAAAAGGGAGATGAGAAAAACGTGACCGAAACCGTCACGCTCTATGAGTCTCTGCCGGCTCCAGTAAAGAAGGGCGACGTCATAGGCGAGGTCGTTTACAAGGTCGGGGAAGAGGAGATTGGAAAGGTTCCGGTGACGGCGGCTGAGGACGTCGCAAAAATAAGCTACTGGGGGCTTTTGCTCCGCATGCTGTACGGAGTTCTGCTTTAAGACTTAAAATAAGATAGCGATTGTACTTGAAAACGCGCTCGGAATGTGGTATATTAACACTATGAAGGACCGCGCGGACGAACTGCGCGGAACGGAAAAGGAAAGGACAAAATATCATGAGCGTTACACTCAATACAAAGTTTGCCGGTCAGTTTATAAAGCAGCACGAGCTTGATTATATAGCGCCGTCGGCGGAATCGGCACTTGCGCTCGTTCGCGCGAAGAACGGTCCCGGAAACGATTTCCTCGGATGGGTCGATTTGCCCGTGAATTATGACAGGGATGAGTTCTCGCGTATAAAAGCGGCAGCCGAAAGGATAAAGAACATGTGCGACGTCCTCGTCGTCATCGGCATCGGGGGCTCGTATCTCGGCGCGCGCGCCGTTATAGAGTACATAAAGTCAAACAACTACAACGCCGTGCGTGAGGGCACGCCGGAAATATATTTCGCCGGAAACAGCATCAGCTCCTCAGCGCTTCACGATCTGCTCCGCATGTGCGAGGGCAAGGATATCTGCGTCAACGTCGTCTCGAAGTCGGGAACGACGACGGAGCCCGCAATCGCGTTCCGCGTGTTCCGCGAGCTTCTCATAAACAAATACGGTGAGGAAGAGTCGAAAAAGCGCATCTTCGCGACGACGGATAAGGCGCGCGGGACACTCAAGACGTTTGCCGACAGGATGGGGTACGAGACGTTTGTCGTCCCGGACGATATCGGCGGGAGATATTCCGTCCTGACCGCAGTCGGACTTCTCCCGATAGCCGCCGCCGGAATAGATATCGACGCGCTGATGGCGGGCGCCGCAGCCGCGCGCGAAAAATACCTGAACGCGCCGTTCGCTGAAAACGATGCTCTCCGCTATGCCGCGTGCCGAAACATCCTTTACCGCCACGGCAAGGCAACGGAGATCCTCGTCAGCTATGAGCCCGCCGCGGCGATGCTCGCCGAATGGTGGAAGCAGCTTTACGGCGAGAGCGAGGGCAAGGACGGGAAGGGCATTTACCCGTCGTCGGTCATTTTCTCGACTGATCTTCACTCGCTCGGTCAGTTCATCCAGGACGGCAACCGCAATCTGTTCGAGACTGTCATCGACATCGTCACCCCGAAGGACTCGGTCAAGATCCCGTTCGACCCCGAGGACACGGACGGGCTCAACTATATAGCCGGGCGCGAGCTTGACGATATCAACCACAAGGCAATGCTCGGAACACTGCTCGCGCACGTCGACGGCGGCGTGCCGAACCTCAAGATCGAAACTCCTAACAGGAGCGAATCCGAGACGGGCAGCCTCATTTACTTCTTTGAGCTCGCCTGCGCCGTTTCCGGCTATATGCTCGGGGTCAACCCGTTTGATCAGCCGGGCGTCGAGAGCTACAAGAAGAACATGTTTGCCCTTTTGGGCAAAAAGGGGAGCGAGGAGCGCGGCAGAGAGCTCGCAGAGCGCATCTCAAAGCTCTGATCTTATCCTTCACAAAAAATTCACGCATTATCACGATTTTTATATTGAAATTTGCATATAAAACGTGGTACAATAGAGTACAGGAACACTTAAATGCCCGCCCTCGCGGGCGCGAAAGGACATACAATGCTTAAACTTATCATCGGACTCAAGGGAACGGGAAAAACAAAGCACATGATCGAGCTTGTCAACGAAGCTGTAACGCGTTCGAAAGGCTCGGTCGTCTGCATCGAACGCAACGACAAGCTCCGCTACGACATCAAGTATCAGTGCCGCCTGATCCCCGCGGAGGAATACCTCATATCGGACGCGTACTCGCTTTACGGATTCGTTTCCGGGATCTACGCGAGCAACCACGATATAACGGATATTTTCATAGACTCCGCTCTCCGTATTTGCGGCGAGGACAAAGAAGCTTTCGACGTTTTCCTCGACAAGACGAACTCCTTTGCAAATGTTCACGGCATCAACGTGACGATAAGCTCCACGATAGACTTCTCCGACGCAACGGAGACGATGAAGAAGTACATAATATGACCCCGAGGCTGCTCTCTTAAAGTAGCAGACGTTCCTCCGCGAGCATATCATGAAATTGAAAGCGGGCGCGAAGCACCTTTCGCGTCCGCTTCAAATTTTAAGGAGGAATGCTTCTCCATGCAAGAGAACAGAAATAACAGCATCGGTCAGTCCTGCCGCGAGACCGTCTGCATCGACACATACAGAGTCCTTGACTCGTGCCGTGACAAGGACTGCTTCGAGGACGTGAGAGTATATCTGACATCATTCGGTCAGGAGCTTATCGGCCGCGCCGGAAACGTTCGCACCAAATGCGCGGAAACGGTGGCAGCGACGCTTGACGTCTCGCCCGTCCCGTTCAACCGCGGTTTTTACCAGATAAATATCCGTATATTCGTAAAGCTGACCTTTGAGGTCTGCGTAAACGGTATGCCTCAGGAGATCGTCGGCATCACCGCCGTCGAGAAGAACGTTATCCTGTTCGCCTCCGAGGGCAACGTCAACATCTTCAAGAGCGACCCGTTCGACGGGAACCGTTGCCGCCGCCCGGATCTGTCCGGCAACCGCGTCGGCACGAATATGCCCGTCGCCGTCCTCGAGACCGTCGACCCGATAGTCCTCGGCACGAAGATAGTCGAGCCGCAGACGTGCGGCTGCTGCGCTTGCTGCTGCACCGCTGACGACGTCCCGGAGTATGTGCTCCGCGACATCGGCGGCAGCCTCTGCGACGATGACGACGACAGATATCTCGTCGTGTCCCTCGGCTTCTTCTCCGTCGTCAGGATAGAGCGCCCCGCGCAGTATCTCATCAACGCGACCGAGTACACGGTGCCCGACAAGGAGTGCGTCAGCCCCGAAAACGACGATCCGTGCGCGCTTTTCCGCACGATGTCCTTCCCGGTCAACGAGTTCTACCCGCCGTCCTTCATTCCTCACGATGATGACAAAGACTGCGGCAGGGAGCCGTCCGGCGGCAAGCACTGCGGCTGCGGCAACTGAATCACCGAAACCGAAAAATACCGAATAGACAAAAGCGACCCGCTCTCACGGCGGGCCGCTTTTGTCTTTCTCCGCGCGCACCATATAAAAGGCGATATTTTATCGGAAAATAAGAGAAAAAACTGCCGGAAACCTATTGACAGCGAGAAAAGTATCGTGATATAATAGAGAGCCGCTTGTGAGCGGGCTTTTTAAGCGCGCGTTTTCGCGCCGCCTGCCGGCAGCGAGTCTATTTTGAAAGTGAGGTGCTTTTCGTGTACGCAGTAATCGAAACGGGCGGAAAGCAGTACAAGGTAAGCGAGGGCGAGATCATTTACGTCGAGCTTCTCGGAGCAAACGAGGGTGACAAATATACCTTCGATCACGTGCTTGCGGTTTCCGGCAACGACGGCGTCAAGGTCGGCGCTCCTTACGTTGACGGTGCGACCGTCACGGCGGACGTTCTCGGCGACGTCAAGGGCAAGAAGATCCACGTTCTCCGCTACAAGGCAAAGAAGAACGAGAAGAAAAAGATCGGTCACCGTCAGCCCTATACGAAGGTTCAGATCGCGGCGATCAACGGTTAAGTTGTGACTAAGATCACATTCTACACTCAGGGCGGTTATTATTACGGCTTTGAGGAAGTCGGTCACACGGGCTATGGTGAATCGGGAGACGATGTGCTCTGCGCTGCGCTCTCGGCGATGACGATGCTTATCATCAACGCCGTTGAGATCTCGTATGACTCCGTCGCGGATTACACGATCGACGATAAGACGGCGGATATCCGCCTCGTCGTCAAAGCTGCGCTCCCCGAATACGAGTCTGACGAGCGGCGGCAGTACGCACTGTCCGGTCTCATCAAGGCATACTACTATCAGCTCATGGACCTGACGGAAGAGTACTACGATTACCTCGAGGTCGAGGTAGAAGAACGCGAACCCGACGCGGACTGAAATGCCGCGCGGTTAAAGGTGAAAGGAGAATACCGAAATGTTAAAGCTCAGCTTACAGTATTTCGCACATAAAAAGGGCGTCGGTTCCACCAAGAACGGTCGCGACAGCGAATCGAAGCGCCTTGGCGTAAAGCGCGCAGACGGTCAGCACGTTTTGGCGGGCAACATCCTCGTTCGCCAGAGAGGAACGAAGATCCATCCCGGCGAAAACGTCGGCAAGGGCAGCGACGACACGCTCTTTGCGCTCGTTGAGGGCAAGGTAAAGTTCGAGCGCACCGGCACGGGCAAGAAGCTCGTGAGCGTTTACGCAGAGGCGTAAGCGGAATATGCATATACGGACGTCGCAATAAAGGCGGCGTCCTTTGCTTTAGGGGAGTTTAAATGGAAAAAAACGAAATACTGTCCCACGTAGACCATACGCTTTTGTCGGTGACGGCGGGGTGGGAGGAAATTCGCTCGATCGTCGACGACGGGATAAAGTACGGCACGGCGTCAGTCTGCATACCCGCGTCATACGTTGCGCGCGCCGCGGAGTACGCGGGCGGGAGGATACCGATCTGCACCGTTATCGGCTTCCCGAACGGATATGATACGACGGCGGCAAAGGTATTTATGGCGGGTGACGCTGTGAAAAACGGCGCCGATGAGATAGATATGGTCGTCGATCTCGGCTGTGTAAAGGACGGGCTATATGACCTTACACTTGACGAGATAAAGCAGGTGAAGCTTGCGTGCGGCGGGAAGATACTGAAGGTTATAATCGAGTGCTGCCGACTGACGGACGAAGAAAAAATCGCGCTTTGCCGCGTTGTCTCGGAGTCGGGCGCCGACTATATCAAGACGTCGACCGGATTCGGCGGAGGCGGCGCGACCTCTCACGATGTGGAGCTGATGCGTGAGCACTGTGCGCCGCATGTGAAAATTAAGGCGGCGGGAGGGATCAGGTCTTTTGAAGATGCGGAAATGTTCCTCTCGCTCGGCGCCGACAGGCTCGGCACGAGCTCGCTCGTAAAACTGATGAAGGAATCGTGAAAGGATAACAAAGATGGGAGAACACAAAACATCGACGCCGACGCCGCACAACTCGGCGAGGCTCGGAGAGATCGCGAAGACCGTACTTATGCCCGGGGACCCGCTGCGCGCGAAGATGATCGCAGAGACGTTTCTCGAAGGTGCGAAGCTCGTCAACAATGTGCGCGATGTGCAGGGCTACACGGGCACGTATGACGGCGTGCCGGTCAGCGTGATGGCGAGCGGCATGGGGATGCCGTCCATGGGCATTTACAGCTATGAGCTCTACAACTTCTACGATGTCGACAACATCATCCGCGTCGGCACAGCCGGGAGCTTTCACAAGGATGTGAAGGTCCGGGACGTCGTGCTTGCAGAGGGCGCGTGTACGGATTCGAACTACGCGGCGCAGTACGCGCTGCCCGGGACGTTCTCTCCGATAGCGTCATATAAGCTGCTCTCTGCGGCTGCATCTGTGGCAGAGGAGATGGGCGTGCGCTTTCACGTCGGAAACGTCGTCTCGTCCGACAGGTTCTATAACGACGTCGAAAACTCGCTAGACTGGGCGAAAATGGGCGTCCTCGCGGTCGAGATGGAGGCGGCGGCGCTTTATATGAATGCGGCGCGCGCCGGAAAGCACGCGCTTGCGATCTGCACCGTGTCCGATCATCTTGTGACGGGTGAGGACACGACAGTTGAGGAAAGGCAGAGCTCGTTTACGGCGATGATGGAGATAGCGTTGCGCGTTGCCGCGAAAATGGGAAGATGAAGCGCGTTTTTCTCATAGTTCTCGACAGCGTTGGCGCGGGAGAACTGCCGGACGCCGCCGATTTCGGTGACGCGGGCGCGAACACGCTCCTGTCCGTGTCAAAGACCGGGGAGCTGTCGATACCGAATCTTTTATCGTTCGGGCTCGGAAATATCGACGGACTCGGTTTTCTCGGACACGCCGAGGCGCCCCTCGCCGCATACGGCAAGGCGGCGGAGAAGTCGCGCGGCAAGGACACGACGGTTGGGCACTGGGAGATGGCGGGTGTCATCTCGGAGCGCCCGTTCCCGACATACCCGGACGGGTTCCCGGAGGATGTTGTTGCTGCGCTCAGGCGCGCGACAGGACGCGGGATCATCTGCAATAGACCGTACTCCGGCACGGACGTCATCCGGGACTACGGGCGCGAGCAGCTGAGGACGGGTGCGCTGATCGTCTATACATCGGCTGACAGTGTCTTGCAGATAGCGGCGCATGAGGAGCTGATCCCGCCTGCCGAGCTTTACCGCATATGCGAGGCGGCAAGAAAAATAATGACAGGGGAGCACGGCGTCGGACGCGTGATCGCAAGACCGTTCACCGGCGAATATCCGAATTTTGTACGTACCAAAAACCGACGCGATTTTTCTCTTGAGCCGACGGGCACAACCGTGCTTGACGCTATAAATTCCGCGGGACTCGATGTGATCGCGGTCGGAAAGATAGAAGATATCTTCGCCGGGCGCGGGATCACCGAGGCGACGCACACGGGCGGGAACGCGGAAGGGATGGCTGTGACGTCCGCCGTCGCAAAGCGGGATTTTCACGGTCTGTGTTTTGTCAACCTCGTCGACTACGATATGCTTTACGGTCACCGGAACGATGCTTTCGGGTATGCGCGGGCGCTTACGGAATTTGACGGCTGGCTCGGCGGCTTTTATCGTGAGCTCACGGATGACGATGTGCTCATCATTACCGCCGACCACGGCTGCGATCCCGGGGATGTCAGCACAGATCATACGCGCGAATACGTTCCGCTGCTCGTTTACGGCAAAAAGTCGAGACCGTCACCGCTCGGCGTGAGGGGGACTTTTGCGGACACGGCGGCGACGGTCGCCGAGCTTTTGGGCGTAGACTGGGGCGGCTGTGGCGAAAGCTATTCTGAGGTGATATTATGAATGAATCCGAGCTTTTGAGGCGTGCGCTCGACGCGGCAAAGCGCGCGTACAGTCCGTACTCGCATTTCTGCGTCGGCGCGGCGCTCGAGACGCGCGAAGGCGCCGTTTACACCGGATGCAATATTGAGAACGCGTCATATCCGGCGACGATATGCGCCGAGCGCACCGCGTTTTCGGCGGCGGTCGCCGCGGGCGCGCGCGAGTTTGAGGCGATAGCGATAGTCGGCGGCAGGGAAGAAGACATCCTTTCCGGTGCCGTTTCCGGCGAGTGCCCGCCATGCGGCATCTGCCGGCAGGTCATGGCGGAATTCTGCGATGAGAATTTTAGAGTCATTCTCGGCTCGCCGGATGATTTCAGCGTGTATACGCTCGGGCAGCTTCTGCCGCACGGATTTTCTAAAAATTCAATGTAAAAAACGCGGGAGGAACAAAAATTCCTCCCGCGTTTTTTATAGGCGGTCACGGTTTTACGGTTATTATATATGCGCCCGTGTTGTCCGGAGATATGACGGCGGCGCCGTATTCACCCGGAAGCTGAAGGGAAGAGTCTTCCCCCGGATCCTGCCGGGAGATCAGATATCCGCCTGCTTCGTACCATGCGCCTTTTTCAAGCGAGCCAATGTATCCTTCAAGCGTTATGTGGTTATTGTATATTATATCTGCATGCGGCATACCGACGTAGCGGATGTGCCACGGCTCGAACGCGATTCCCGTCTCGTCTTCGCCGTACACGGGGTAGCGGATTATAAATCCGTATTTTCCGCACTCGGAGTTGACGAAGCGCCCTGCCTCCGTTTTCAAAAAGCCGTAGCTCGCGTAATATTTCACGTATACGTCAAGCGCAAGCCCCGTCTGATGCTCGCTCGCCCCCGGCACGGTCGCTACGGTCGGCGAGGCGTCATATTCCTCTTTTTGCTGTTCATATGTCCGATAGTCACTCGAAACGAGCAGCCGCTCCCCGGTCTTCTCGGCGACGGCGGCGGAAAGGGAGGCGTATGCTTCCGTCATGCACGTGTTCATCATAACGCCTGTGTCTCTGTATTCCGCAAGCTCGGGCGAGAATCCGTACGACAGCGGGTGTTCTTTGTTTACGAGCATGAGGCTTTGGTCAAACCGCACACGCGGGTCACCTCCGAGCTCATCGAGCGTGAAAGAGCAAAGCCCGCCGGGCGAAACTTTTGTCATTTCGACCTTTTTGCGGTTTACGCCGATGTATTCGCCTGCTGCAAACGTGTACTGCGGATTTAAAAGCAGAAAAGCGGCGAGAGCTGCCACGATGAGGGCGATGCAGATGCATACAGATACGATCAGCGCGGGACGTACTTTTTTCTTCATCTATTTTCTGTAATACGTATAGTATGCGATAACGGTGCGCTCAACTCCGCCGTGCTCAAGATCAGGCGCCGTCAGAACGACGCCGTCGCCCGACAAAAGCTGCCACGCGGCAAGCTCCGGGATATTGCAGCGGAAGAGCACCTCCGACCCCGCGTATACAAGGAACTGATCCTCCTCTGGCTTGACGATGAGCGCCCCGCTCTTGCCGATGACATCGTCGTTGTCTCCGCGGCGCTCGGTGACGTATTTGATGCTCATTCCGTCAAGCTCGCGGACGAAATCGCGCCTGTAACGCGGACTTTTCGGGTCGCGGCTCTTTGTCCAGACTTTTATGAATTTGAACATACTATTGACTCTTCCTTTCTTCATTTACAGTCTCGCCGCCGTCTTTCTTCGCGCGGAGATGCTTTTTTTTGTGCCTGAGAATAAGAAAATCGACGGCGCAAACGGTGAATATTACGGCGAGAAGAAACAGAGATTTGAGCAGTCTTTCCGTCGCCATGACTTTGTCTGTAAATATTACGGCAAGCAGACCGAAAAGCCCGCTCACGGCATACATAACGAGGACCGCGTCGCGCTGGGACAACCCGAGCGCCACAAGGCGGTGATGCAGGTGCCCCTTATCGGCTGCAAACGGAGCCTGCCCGTGCGCGATACGGCGGAAAAAAGCGTAGACCGTGTCGATGAGCGGCAATGCAAAGATGAGTACGGGCAAGAGAAAAGAGATCACGGCGCTGATCTTGAATACTCCGTTGACCGAGATGACAGCGAGAACGAAGCCGAGAAAATACGCGCCCGTGTTCCCGATAAAAATGCGGGCAGGATAAAAATTGTACGGGAGAAACCCCATGCACGAGCCGAAAAGCGCCGCTGCAACGAGCGCAGACTGCACGTTTCCGTAAAGGATCGCGACGAAGGCGAGAGAGACGCACGAAATCGCGCAGACGCCGGATGAGAGTCCGTCGAGCCCGTCGATCAGATTGAACGCGTTGACGAGCACGACGATCCAAAGGACCGTCACCGGGACGGCGAGCAGCCCCAGTCCTACGCAGCGGGAGAAAATGTATACTTCACGTATGACGACTCCCTGATATATAGCCGATATGGCGGCGACTGTCTGGACCGCTAATTTTATAAGCGGACCGAGGTCGAAAATGTCGTCAAGGATCCCGAGAATGATCAGGACGGTCCCGCCCGTCCAGATCGCGTAGATCTCCGGGTCAATTTCGGCAAACAGGAATGTCGTGACGGAGAAGCTTATGAAGACGGCAAGTCCGCCTATGAGCGGGACGGGAGATGAGTGCATGCGTCTGCCGTCCGTCGGAAGATCGACGGCGCCGAGCTTATAAGCGAGCGTACGGATGGCGGGCGTTGTAAGATACGATAAGAGAAAGGCGCAGGCGATGGCTGATGCGCCGTAAACGAGTACTTGTCCGTTCATCTCTTAAGAGCGGTTAAAGTGTCACGAATCCGAGCTTGCGCTTTACCTTTGATACGGTCTTTCTCGCCGTGCGGGACGCCTTTTCGGCTCCGTCCCGCATAACGGTTTCAAGATACGCTTTGTCAGCCATGAACTCGGAGAATCTCTTCTGCACTGGCGCGAGCCCGTCCGCAGTAACCTCGCCGACGGCGGTTTTGAAGTCGCCGTAGCCCTTGCCCTCGAATTCGCGCTCGATCTCCGCATAGTCTTTCCCGGTGAAGCATGAATAGATAGTCATAAGATTTTTTATGCCGTCCTTGCCGTCGGCATAGCGGACGGATGTGTCCGAATCGGTGACGGCGCGCCTGAATTTGCGGATCACAGTGTCGCGGTCGTCAAGGATCCTTATGACGGCGTTTTCGTTCGTGTCTGACTTGCTCATCTTTTTTGTCGGCTCGGCGAGCGACATAATATTCGCGCCGACCTTGGGGATATACGGCTCGGGGACCGTGAATGTCGGCGAGAAAACGCCGTTGAACCGCTCCGCAATGTCCCGCGCGAGCTCGAGGTGCTGCTTCTGATCCTGCCCGATCGGTATTACGTCCGCCTGATAGAGGAGGATGTCGGCAGCCATGAGCACGGGATATGTAAAGAGCCCGGCGTTTATATTGTCAGCGTGCTTTGCGCTCTTGTCCTTGAACTGCGTCATGCGCGAAAGCTCGCCGAACATCGTAAAGCACGAAAGCATCCATGAAAGCTCTGCGTGTTCGTGTACGTGGCTCTGGACGAAAAGCGTGCATTTTTCCGGGTCGAGCCCGCAGGCGATATAGAGCGCCAAAACCTCATAAGTGCGGCGGCGCAGCTCAGCCGGGACCTGCCGCACCGTTATCGAGTGCAGGTCGACGACACAGTAAAAGCAGTTATATTCATTTGTGAAGTCGCTGAAGTTGGAGAGCGCGCCGAGATAGTTTCCAAGCGTTAAATTGCCGGACGGCTGTATGCCGGACAGGGCGGTCTTTCTTTCTGCTGCTGTGTTTTCAGACATTTTCTTTTCCTTTCTTGCACGATCAAAGTACGGAGCGGACCGCGTCCGCCAGCGCCGAGACGCCGCGCACGATCTGTTCGTCGGTCGGCATCGAATAGTTCAGGCGGAACGACGGGGAAGGCGCCGACTCGTCGCAGTTGAATGCCGTCCCGGGGACGACGGCGACCTTTCTTTCAAGCGCTGCCTTGACGGCGCCGTCACAGCTCATGCCATGGGGCAGCGTACACCAGATGAAGAGCCCGCCCTCGGGGCGCGTGTATTTTACCTCTTTCGGCATCTCGCGGTCGAGGCATTCGAGCATGAGCGAGCATTTGTGCCTGTAAAGCGCTCTTATGTCGCGGATATGAGCGTCGATGTCATACTCGGTCATGTATCTGTGGCAGACCATCTGGAAGAACGTGTTCGTATGTACATCCTCGACCTGCTTGGCGACGACCATTTTCTGCGTGAGAGATGACGGCGCGAGCACGTAGCCGACACGCATCCCGGAGGAAAGGATCTTTGAGAATGTCGAGCAATATATGACGATCCCGTCTCTGTCAAGAGATTTGATGCACGGCACGTCCTCGCCTTCGAAGCGGAGCTCGCCGTACGGGTTGTCCTCGAATATGGGCAAACGGTGCTTTCTGCATATTTCATATATTGCCTCTCTTTTTTGGAGCGGCATCGTCGTGCCCATGGGGTTGTGAAAGTTCGGGATGAGATACAGCATTTTTGCTTCCGGATGCGCCTTGATGGCGGCTTCAAGCGCATCCGGCTCGATCCCGCCGTCGGCAGGGATGCCGACCGTCTTTGCGCCGTTCGTCCGAAAGGCGTTGAGCGCGCCGATGAAAGTCGGGTCCTCACAGAGGACGGCGTCCCCCTCGTTGCAGAGGACTTTTGCCGCGAGCTCTATGCCCTGCGAGCCTCCGGACACGACGATAAGCGTGTCATCCTCCGTGCCGATGCCGAATTTATTGTGCATGCGGTCCTCGAGAACGGAGCGGAGAGGAGGATATCCTTCGCTGATATTGTATTGCAGCGCGTATGCGCCGTCGTTTTCGAATATGTCTGCGGAGATCTTTGATATTTCTTTGATCGGAAACGTATCTGCGGAAGGGTTGCCTCCGGAGAAGGAGATGATCGACGGGTCTGAAAGACTTTTGAAGATCTCTCTTATCGCCGATGGCTTCAGATCGCGCATTTTTCTCGAATAGTTATATTCCATATGCAAAAACTCCCGTTTTTCGTTTGATAAAGCACAGTGCTCGAGGAAGGTATACAATAATAACAATAATATTCAAGACAGATTATACCATCAGATAAGTAGAAAATCAAGCGCGGGCGGATGTTTAAAAAAGAAACGCCGAAAGTTTTTTTCGACAGGAAAGCATGCCTCGCACACACCGCCGCGTTTTATCGTCACCTCTCTCAATAATTCGATCAGAGCATCCGTTTGCGTTGACAAAAAGGCGCCGTTCTGTTAAAATTATTTATAAGCGGGCGGGCAAACAAAAATCGGAGGCAGAAGGGTGACGACACAGACGACACAGACGACACAAACGACACAAACGGCAAAAAATGCACAGAAGGGAAAGATCGGAAAAGCAAAAAAGCCGCGCAATACACGGGCGGACATAAACGTCATGCTCGCGGTCTATTCGCTCGGTCACTTTTTTGTCGACATGTGCTGCTGCGCCGCTATGCTCACATTCACGCGCGACAGCGGTTATTTTGCCATATCGCTTCTTATATATAATTTTTGCGCGTTCGCGCTCCAAATGCCGATCGGCGCTGTCGCGGATCATTTTGTCAGAACCGGCGGGGTGTCCGTCTTCGGCTGCACTCTTATTGCAATATCAATGGTCGCAACACCGGCGCCCTTCGTCCTCGCTGCACTGCTCGGAACGGGGAATGCGTGCTATCACGTTGGCGGCGGTACATTCGCCCTCAGAGCCGACAGAGACTGCACGCGCGTCGGCATCTTTGTAGCTCCCGGGGCTCTCGGGCTGTTTGTCGGAAAATACGCTGCCGAGGCGCTCGGAATGAGCGGGATCTCAATAATGATTGCAGCTGCGCTGACAATGGTGCTCCTTTCTCTGATGATACTCCTGACGGAGCCGATTTCTGAGACATACGAATCTGTTGCGCCGTTCCCGCACGGGCTCAATGTTTCATATCCCATGCGCGACTTTATGGCGTGCGTTTGTTTTTTCGCGGTCGTGTGTCTGCGTAGTTTCGGCGGTCTCTCGTTCAATTTTTCATGGCGCTCAAGGACGGATGCACTGTTCTCCGGCGCGCTGATCGCGGCAGCCGGAACGGTAGGAAAGGCGGCAGGCGGGATCATTTCCGACAGACTAGGGATGAGGGCGTCCTCGTCCGTCACGCTCATAGCAGCGTCTGTACTCATGATATTTTCGGATTCGATGATACCGGCAGTCCTCGGCGTTGCGGCGTTTAATATGACGATGCCGATGACGCTGCGGTCAACGGCTGATATATGCCGCGGGCGCGAAGGTTTTTCATTCGGACTGTTGACATTTGCGATGTTCCTCGGATATCTTCCGAGCTTCTTCGGCGTCGGTCTCCCGTTCGGAATATACGGCAATGCCGTTGCAGCACTGCTGTCGATGGCTGTGATGGCGGCGGGGCTCGAGTTCACGAGCAAGCGTATCAAAACGGTATGACATATGTGTACTCGGTCCTGCTGTCGCTTTTGCTGACTTTGATCATCGAGTTGTCCGTTGCTTGCCTGTTCGGCATAAACAAGAGGGAAGACATACTGCTTATTTTGACTGCGAACATATTGACGAACCCCGCGGTCGTGACTGCCTCGTTTGTGATGAAAAAAGTGATTTATGCGCCTGTATATTATTGGCAGATACCGTTTGAGACGGCTGTCGTCATAGTCGAGTGTCTTTTATATAGTAAATTCGGCAAAAACATAAAGCGTCCGTTCGCATACTCGGCTGCTGCAAATGCGATATCATATTCGGCAGGCGTCTTGATTTCGTTTATATTCTGATAAAAACAAAGGGGGGATACAATGACAGACAAAATGTTGCCGCTCGACGTTATAGTCGACCCGACCGAAATGTTCTTAAATGATTACGGAGTATTTTTAGCCGTCGGATGTGCCGTTTTAGCCGTAGTTCTTGTAACGGTGCTGATACTGCTTATAAAGAAAAGACCTAAATGACGCACTGCCTCAATATACAAAAAATCCTGCCGGGGCTTTTTCTCCGGCAGGATTTTGTTAGTCATATGTAAAACTTCACGAAGTTACACATATGTATAACTTATTTTTCAACTATATTGAGGTTCGTGGGAAGAATTCCGGACTGCTCGTAGACGATCTCGGTGATCTGTGCCACCTCGTTCGGCAACAGACCGTCTGTCTTTACGATAACGCTTATGCTGTCGCCGCTTATTATCGCAACGCAGTCCTCAAAGCCCTTTGCCTTTACGAGCTCTTCTATATTCGCTTCCGCTGAAATGCTGGCGGCGATCGCCGAAATATCCGCGCCCGCTTGCTCGCGTATCTCATCGAGCGCCGTTTCGTTGTCAACGACGGTAGAGAGGACCTCTATCGCTTCGTCGCGCGCACGGTCGCGGTTATACGCTGCCGTATCAAAGTATTTGTCCCGCGCCGATGCCTGATCGGACGCGCCGCCTGCCGTCGTTTCGTCCGAGGTGTCCTTAGCTTCGAGCAGAGCCGCGTAGTAATCGGGGTCGATGCTGTAACCCGTATTTTTTTTCGGACTCGTGCCGGCAAGGATAAAGTTCAGCATTATTGCGACACCGCAGACGAGGACGGCGCACGCGATTATCATGTTTTTTGCGCCGATACGCCGTATCGTTTTCACTGCCTTTTCCTTGAAGGCGACGCATTTCTCCTTGATGTGAAGACCCGCCAGTTTCTCTCTTATTTTCATCATTTAAAACCTCCGTTTTACCTATGTAGTATGAAATATATGTCGGCGTCCGCCGAACTATTACTATTTTCCCGCGCCGGCTACCGAGATTTTCGAGAGCGGCACCCCAAGGGCGCATGACAAAAGCTCGGACAGCTTCCGCCTTACGGCTATATCGTCGCCGCCGCGGCAGACGACCGCGATCCCGCGCACCGACGAATATATATCGCGGACGAGCACCGTTTTTTCTTCGCCGCCGACGCTTATTATTACATAGCTGTCCCCGCCGCCGGACGTGTTTTCTGCGTAAACGTGCTCCGTGCCGCCGTCGAGCGTAAGAAGCACAGATACGTCGGACACCCCCTCGACCTCTTCGCAGAGCTCCGATATCCGCTCTTCGAGAGACCGTGCGTAGTCTGCCGCATCCGAGCCATCCGTCTCTTTTGATGACGACGTCTTTTTCTGTCCAGAAAGTGCGCCTACGACGAGAAGGATCAAGCCCACCGCGGCGAGCGCCGCGATAGCAGTTTTCTTCTGATAATTTTTTATGAAAGAGAATATCCCGCCGTTACTCATAGACCGTTTTGACCTCCGTTTCTTTGCCTAGTGTCCGCTTTACGATACGCTCTATCTCATTTCCGTCCTGCCATACGGCAGACCGGCGCAGTGTTACCGTTACAGAGCGGACTTTTACGTTTGCGGGATCGCCTCCGTCGAGCTCCACCTTGACGTCGGCGTCCTCCGCTTTAATTCCGAGTTCCGTCAGAAAGCAGCTTTTTATCTCTTCTCCGAGCATTCTTTCCGCTTCTTTTAAGACCGCTTCTTCCATGTCGTATCCGTAGCCGCCTGTCTCCGTTGCCCCCGTTTCCGCCGTGTTAGGCTCGGGCAGGCTGAATGACTGATCCTTCAGCGAAAGCAGAGGCGACGCTATGACGCACAGCGCCGTGAGCCCGGAGATGTATTTTATGTATTTTCCGAGCTTGTCGCTCTCGGGCGCGAGAAGGTTTGCGAGCGCCGTCACCGCCGCGCAGGCAAGCACGGCGGTCAGATACGCGCTCATATGCCGATCGCGGGCGCCGTTTTCATGAAGAGCGCCAGCGCGAAGATAAAAACGAACGAGATGAACGAAACGAGCGCGATACCGAATCCTGTCAACGAGCGGAGCTCGCCGAACAGCGACGCCTCTCGCCCGCAGCCGAGCATGGACGCGGCGAACGACGCTGCCGCGAGCGAAAGCGAAGTATAGGAAAGCGATATCAGAAGGGGAAGCGTCAAAAGGATGAGGACGACGATACCGACGGTCCCGGCGCCGCTTTTGATGACGGAGAGCCCGGCGGCCGCTGTCCTGACAGCGTCACCGAGCGCGCCGCCGACGATGGGGATCGCGCTTCCGACTGCGTATTTGACGCCGCGCGCCGCTGCCGTATCAGCCGCGGCTGCAAGCTCCGTCTGATATGACAGAACCGTCGAAAAAATCGCCGCGGCTCCGGCGAGCAGCCATGTAAACGCTTTGTTTATGACAGAGCAGACGCTGCCGGCTCCCGATTCCGGACCGGAAACGGAAGAAATAACGGTGAGCGCGAGCCCGAAACGGAACAGCGGTATAAAGATATACGCTGCCGCATATTCAACGGCGGACGAGAAAAACAAAAGCCCCGACGAGGTAACGGCGGCGCCCGCGGTGTTTGACGATGCGGAAAGCAGCCCCGCCGTTATCGGCACCATCGCTCCGCAAAAGGCTGATACGCTGTCCGCAAACGCGCAGATCTCACCGACGAGACGTTCCTCGACACCGCCGATGTAGACTGCGAGAGAGAGCGTCGTTATCATCGAGACGGACGATGCGATCCTGCCGCCGGATATGTCCTTTGACATTAAAGATACAGCCGAAGAAATGAGCACCGTGCCGAGCAGGACCGAAAGAAATCCCGCGGCAGGGAAGAGCGCCTCGCGCAGCAGCTTCCCGATGACGCCGAAGATGTAATCTGCGCCGGTGAGCTGCGATATCTCGGACGCGGATGCCTCGCCGATCCCGTCCGGCAAAAGCGGGATCACCTCCTCCGGCAGCTTTCCGTCGAGCCCGTCCATCACGCCTTCTTCTCCGAAAACCGTCACGGAAAGCAGCGCCGCCATAATGACAAGCACGGCAGTGTAAACGGCAGCTTTTTTCATGATATCAGCGACGATGCCGTGCCGAGCAGCTTCAGCAGCAGGGGGCACGCAAGAACCGCAAGCTCCGCCTTGCCGAGCGTGAGGATCGAGTTGCCCGCAGTCTCGGCGCCGCAGGTCCGGCAGACGTCGGCAGTCAGCTCCGACACGTAACCTATCCCGAGCGCGCGGATCAGCGTGCCGGTATATTCCGAGACTGCCGTTCCCGACGCAAGCTCTCCGATCGCCGAGACCGATCCGCCGAGGGAGGAAAACGCAAAAGCGAGAATCAGCACCCCGCCGGCGATCGGAAGAAATTTCGCAACGGCGCTGCCGGTCCCGTGCAGAAACACGGTCGCCGCCGCGCATAAAAGCGCGATCCCGATAAACCTGATCATGATTCAGAGCCCGAATATGCTCCGCAGCGAGTCAAAAAGACCGCCGAGCCTGTCGGCAAGCATTGTGAGCACGATTATTATCCCGGCGACAGACACGAGCGTTGCCTGCTCGTCGCGACCGGACTTTGAAAGGATCTGGCAGATCACTGCGGCGATCATGCCGATGCCTGCTATTTTGAGCAAAAGAGAAACGTCCGTCAATGAAAACTCCTTTTCTTTTTTAAATCATAAGGATCACGAGCGAAAGAAAAACAAAGACGAGGATCGCGGATCCGACGCGGAGCCTGTCCTTTTTTGACGCTTCGAGCCTTTGGATGTGTGAGGCGAGCTTTGCGGATACGGCACGGCAGAGCTCCGCCTGCGGTTCGCGGTACCCGCGCCCGAGTGAGGCGGCAAATTCCGTGAGGATCGCGTGCGTTTCAGGATCGAATGGTGCCTGAACGGATGATAAGGCAGACGAAAGACCGCACTCCGCCGCGCGCCGCCAGAGCTCCGCGGTCCCGTCAAATGAGCCTCTGTATGAGCCGAATATTTCCCGGATCCCGTCGCCGCGGTACGTGATGCACTCACCAATGTGGCGGACAAGCATTTCCGCATCCTTTGCGGCGCGTATTTCGTCCGCGACCGCCCTGCCGTACCCCCGCGATATGCAGAAGCCGGAAAAGATCACGAGCAGGGCTCCCGCCGCCTTGCAAAGAAATACGGCGCTCATGAATGTATATTGAGGCGGAAGCCGTGGTCGATGCCGACGATGTGGGGAAATACGCCGCTGTCGATCAGCGTCCGGAGCCCGCCGCGCGCCCTCAGTCCCGCAAGCGTTTTCGCGTGCGCGGTCGCTACGATCGGCACACCGCACGAATATGCGTAAAGCGCGGCGTCCGAGTCGTCATCGCCGGAAAGCTCGTCACAGATAATGATCTCGGGGCACAGTGAGCGGACGGCGCAGACGATCCCGCTGCTTTTGGGATAATCGGTGAGCACATCCGCGGAGCCGCCCGCGCACGCAGCCCCGAGCTCGCGCCGCGCGTCGATCACGGCAAACTGCCTGTCGGCGGCGGAGAGCTTTCCGATCAGGTCCCGTAAAAGCGTCGTTTTCCCGCCGCCCGGCGGGGAATAGATCAGCGCTCCCGAAAGAACCTCCCCGTCGATCAGCTCAAAAACGCGTTCCGAGCAGCCGGGAAAGTCGCGCGGGATCCTGACGGTGACGGAGCTGATGTCCGCGACCTCACAGACACCCCCGTTTTTCATCACCGCCCTGCCCGAGACGCCGCACCGTATGCCGCCGACACTGATATATCCCTCGCGTATCGTCTCGGCGTGCGCGTAGAGAGAGCCTCCGATGAGCTCGAAGAACATGTCGTCGAACGCCTGCCCGCCGAGCCCCCCTGCGATCGGGATATGGCGCCCGGCGGAGGTGATATAAGAGCGCCCGGCGCGCCGCAGACGGATCTCTGTCACATCCTCCGGCGCGGCAGCTGAGCTTTCGAGGGCGCGCATGACGGCTGAAACTATGCGTTCCGGCAGCACGGAGAATACGGTCCCCGCCGCGTCTTTGTTGTTTTTTTCGTTTGTGGCTTTCATGGTATATGTATATGAGTGCGTGTCCGCTTTATGATTCGGGTCGGCGTTCATGTAAAAAATGCGCGGCACCCGTGCGGGCGCCGCGCATCCTTAGGACCTGTCTCATTGATCGGTCCCGTTCAGGCGAAGGTATCGTATTCGTCGAGCAGACCGAGCAGCTTTGCGGCGTGTTTTCCCTCATCCTCCGCGAAGGCGGCGAACATGACCGAGACGCGCTCGTCGCCCGTCTCTTTTGAATAAGTTTCGAAATCGCGCGTCAGCTCCATCGAGTTCTGCCACGCGAGCATCAGCCTGTCGCGCGTCGTTATCGTGACGTTGTGCAGTTCTTTTTCGCTCATATGCTTTAAAACCTCGTTTTTTCTTTTAGTATTCCGCGTCTTCTGCCCGAATAGTTATGTTAAATTCTGCACACAATATTTATCGAAGGCACGCCTTTTCGGGCTCTGCCGGAATAAAGAAAAGCAGGAGAAACCAAAAATGCAGCTCACACAAAAAGAAGTCGAACTTTTGAAGGACCTTTCCAATCAGGAAAAGCTCTGCGTCGACAAATACACCCGCCACGCGGACTGTTCAAAAGATCCTCAGCTCAAAAACCTCTTTTCCGAGATCGCGAAGATGGAAAGAACGCATCTTTCGATGATAACGGATATGCAGAACGGGACTGTGCCTCCGCAGAACAACGGCGGCGGACAGTATGCGCCGACGTTCAAGTCTACGTACAACATGACGGAGACGCCCGAAAAGCAGAATGACTGCTACCTCTGCACCGATCTTCTGACGGCGGAGAAGCACGCCTCGCACCTTTACGATACGTGCGTTTTCGAATTTGACGACGAGAGCGCGCGCACATGCCTGAATACGATACAGGGGCAGGAGCAGAACCACGGCAAGCTCATATACGATTATATGAAAGCCAACAGCATGCAGGCGTGAAAAATTTTATATAATGACGAAAAGAGCGCCGATATCGGCGCTCTTTTCATCTGAAATGTGCTTGCAGGAATCGACGGTTTATGATATTATACAGTTGGGGTGAGAAAAATGAAGTTAATGATCGCATCCGACATACACGGCTCGGCAAAATATTGTGGACTCCTGCTCGACGCATACGCGCGTGAACACGCCGACAGACTGCTTCTTCTCGGTGACATTCTTTATCACGGACCGCGCAACCCACGCCGCTGCTATGACCCGGCAGGCGTCATCAGGCTCCTGAACGAGATGAAGGACGACATAGTGTGCGTTCGCGGCAACTGCGACTCGGAGGTCGACGGCATGGTGCTCGATTTCCCGATCACGGCGGAATCCGTAATGCTTTTCGCCGGGGACAGGCTCATATATGCGACGCACGGTCATCACGCCTGCGAGGACTCGCCGCCGCCGCACAAAAACGGCGACATACTCCTGACCGGTCACACGCACATACCGAAATGCGTCGACCACGGCGATTTCATATACATGAATCCCGGCTCTGTGTCGATACCGAAGGGGAACTCACCGCGCGGATATATGATGCTCACCGAAAGCGGCTTTGTCTGGCGCAAGCTTGACGGGGTGACCTACATGGAATACGCGCTCTGATGCGCGACAAAGATAAAAATACTGAGGCAACGAAAGGTGAAAACAATGGCTTACAAGACAGACATCGAGATCGCGCAGGAATGTGTGATGAAGCCCATTACGGAGGTCGCAGAGGCAGCGGGGATCTCACCGGACGAAATCGAGCAGTACGGTAGATACAAGGCAAAGGTATCGACGGATATCATGAACCGCACCGACAAAAAGAACGGACACCTCGTCCTCGTAACGGCTATAACTCCGACTCCTGCCGGAGAGGGGAAGACAACGACGACGATCGGTCTTTCCGACGGTCTTCGCCGCATCGGCAAAAACGTGACGGTCGCGCTGCGGGAGCCGTCTCTCGGTCCGGTCTTCGGCGTAAAGGGCGGCGCCGCCGGCGGCGGATACGCGCAGGTCGTCCCGATGGAGGATATCAACCTGCACTTTACAGGCGATTTCCATGCCATAGGCGCGGCAAACAATCTGCTCGCCGCGATGATAGACAACCATATCCAGCAGGGCAACGCGCTCGGTATAGATCCGCGCCGCATAACGTGGAAGAGATGCGTCGATATGAACGACAGGCAGCTCCGCTTCATCGTTGACGGTCTCGGCGGAAAGGCAAACGGGATGCCGCGCGAGGACGGATTCGATATAACCGTCGCGACGGAGATCATGGCTGTGTTCTGCCTTTGCAGCTCCATCTCCGACCTGAAGGCGCGCCTCTCCCGCATGATCGTCGCTTATACATACGGCGGCGAGCCCGTAACTGCGGGGGATCTGCACGCTGTCGGCGCGATGACGGCGCTTTTGCGCGACGCTGTAAAACCGAATCTTGTCCAGACGCTCGAAGGAACGCCCGCGTTCGTTCACGGCGGACCGTTCGCGAATATCGCGCACGGATGCAACTCCGTCATCGCGACGAAGACGGCGCTGAAGCTCGGAGACTATACCGTGACCGAGGCGGGGTTCGGCGCTGACCTCGGAGCCGAGAAATTCCTCGACATCAAGTGCCGCGCGGCAGGGCTCACGCCGGACGCCGTCGTCGTCGTTGCGACGGTCCGCGCGCTCAAGATGCACGGCGGGCTTGCAAAGACGGAGCTTGCCAATGAGGACATAGGCGCGCTCGAAAGGGGAATACCGAATCTTCTGCGCCACGTTTCCAATATAAAGAACGTGTATCATTTGCCGTGCGTCGTCGCCGTCAACCGCTTCCCGACGGACACTGACGCGGAGATCGAGTTTATAATAAAGAAGTGCGCGGAGCTCGGCGTCAACGCGGTCCTCTCCACCGTGTGGGAACGCGGAGGCGCCGGAGGGGAAGACCTCGCGCGTGAGGTCGTTCGCCTTTGCGAGGAAGAGAGCGGCAATTTCACATATTCCTACGAGCTCGACGCGAGCATCGAAGAAAAGATCGAAACGGTCGTTAAGCGCATATACGGCGGAGACGGTGTCAGCATAATGCCGGCGGCGAAAAAGCAGATAGACGAGCTCACAAGGCTCGGCTTCGGCGGGCTGCCCGTCTGCATCGCCAAGACGCAGTACAGCTTCTCGGATGATCCGACGAAGCTCGGCGCGCCGGAGCATTTCACCGTAACGGTAAAGAATGTAAAGGTCTCCGCAGGCGCGGGATTCATCGTCGTTCTCACCGGCGACATACTCACGATGCCGGGACTGCCGAAGTCCCCCGCGGCAGAGCGGATCGACGTCGACGACACGGGCAGGATCACAGGACTGTTCTGATTTATTTAAAATACTTGAATCAAAAGCTTTTTGGCGGGAAGATCGGATCTTCCCGCCAAATTTTTTTAAAATAGGGGTTTACAAATCGAGCGGAATAGTGTATAATATCACGCGTCGGATAAAAACGGCATATAATTCGCGGGTATGTAAGCATCAGCAAGCTGATGCGTGAGAATTCCTCCATCCCCGCTCATAAGATTCGCGGGTATGTGCGTGAGAATTCCGCCATCCCCGCTCATAAGATTCGCGGGTATGGCGGAATTGGCAGACGCGCTAGATTCAGGTTCTAGTGAGGGCAACTTCATGAAGGTTCAAGTCCTTTTACCCGCATACACGAAAAAGCAGGTTGCGTTTATTGTGACCTGCTTTTTTCACAATTTCAAACTTTTTAATTAAAAAATTAAGCGGAACGGTAACAACGGTAACAATATGAAAAAGAAACTCAAAAGAAATCTTCAGGACGAATATCCCGAGATAGCATTAGAGTGGGACTATGAAAAAAACGACAAAACACCGTCAACAGTATACCCTCATTCTGACATCGAGGCATGGTGGCGGTGCAAAAAAAATCATTTATATCGTGCGAGGATAGATCACAGAACAAGGGAGCATTCAGGATGCCCTTATTGTGCGGGCAAATTACCGATAAAAGGAGAAAACGACCTTGAAACAATATTTCCTGCATTAGCAAAAGAATGGGATCATGCAAATAATGACAATCTGCCGAACGATTATTTGCCGTTCTCAAATGAAACTGTAAGCTGGATTTGTCCCATATGCGGGCAAAGCTATAAAAGGAAAGTTACTGAAAGAACTTCATATGGCTTTGCATGCCCTGACTGCACAAAAGAAAGTCATACATCGAAACAGGAACAAACTATTTTTTATTATCTTTCAAAAGTAATTGCAGTTGAAAATAGAAAAATAGTTCACGGAAAAGAATTAGACGTTTATATTTCGGAGCTTAATATCGGTATAGAATATAACGGCGAATATTTTCATCGTCAAAAGGAAAACAAAGACGCACAAAAATATGAGTTTCTCAGAAATAAGGGAATCAGAGTAATTGTTATTCAATGCGGCAGAAAAAGAGAACAGACAGATGACACAATAACTCTGCAAACAAAAGAAAAAAGTAACCCGACTGACGATGAGTTTGCTTGGGGGCTCAAAACGATGTTTGAAATAATAGGTTTGCCGGTTCCTGATATAAACTTAAAGCGTGATGCAACAGAAATTTATAATTTATACGTAAGATCGATCAAAGAAAACAGCGTCGCTGTAAAATATCCCGAAATTGCGTCTGAATGGTGCTATGAAAAAAATAAAAATCTCAAACCCGAATCATTTGGTTATGCCTCAAATAAAAAAGTTTGGTGGACATGCAAAAAATGCGGCAATGATTATGATATGACGGTTGCTAATAAAACAATTGGTAACAATAAATGTCCATATTGTTCAGGAAAAAGAATAAAAGTGGGATTCAATGATCTCACAACCACACATCCCGAACTTATCACTGAATGGAATTATAGTAAAAACGAAAAAGGACCGGAAAACTATAGTAAAGGCTCAGATGAAAAAGTGTGGTGGATCTGTAAGAAAGGGCATGAATGGGAGGCAACGATATCTTCGAGAACATCCGGAAGAAAAGCGGGGTGCCCGGTCTGTGCCGGAAAGAAAGCATGCAAAGGTTATAATGATTTATTTACCGTTGCGCCTGAACTGAAAGCAATATGGAATTATGAGAAAAATGAACATGATCCTGAAGAGTTTACTGCGGGTTCTAACAAAAAAGTTTGGTGGAAATGCGATGAGTGCGGATATGAATGGGAAGCACAGATAAAATCAGTCGGTCAAGGAGGGCGTTGTCCAATCTGTGCAAAGGAGAATAGAATTGCAAATTTGAATAAAACGTTGAAGAAAGAGAAAGGTTCACTTGCGGATAATTTCCCCGAATTACTTGAAGAATGGGATTTTGAAAAAAATGAAATCTCTCCGGAAGACTGTGTTTCGGGGTCGTCAAAAAAAGTATGGTGGATTTGCAAGACATGTGGATGGTCATGGGAGTCATCTCCGTATCAAAGAACAAGAATGCAACAAGGCTGTACTAAATGCGGGCAAAGCAAGAGCGTAGAAACAAGGAAAAAGCAAAGACTTGCGAAAAAGGGCTCTTTGGCAGATCATTATCCAAAGCTAATAGAAGAATGGGATTATGATAAAAATGAAAAAGGACCGGAAGACTATACCGCAGGATCGAATGAAAAAGTTTGGTGGAAGTGCATCAAAGGACATAGTTGGTCTGCAAATATTAGTTCTAGGACACGCGGTAAAACAGGTTGTCCCAAATGCGCAGGACGATTAAAAGTTAGGAATATTGACACAGGCGAAATTTTCGAGAATTGCACATCAGCAGCAAAGTCGGTTGGTGTAACAAGAAAAGCTATAGAATTCGCTATAAAAAACAACACTAAATGTAAAGGATACAGATGGGAGAAAGTAGAGTAAAATAATGCCAGAGTTCATTAATATGTGCTGTTTTATAAACTTACAATATTGATGCTAAAAAAGAGAGGGCATATCATCGCCTTTTCTCCTATGTACCGCGGAATTGCATGGAAACAAAACAATTGACAGTATCAATAAAATATAGTATAGTATTATTGACCCGTATCACGGGAATAAAGCAATTACGGAGGATCCCGGCATGAGATATCCTGCGATCGGAATACGTCCGGTCATTGACGGCCGATGGGGCGGAGTTCGCGAAAGTCTCGAAAAGCAGACTATGGCGATGGCAAATGCGGCGGCGAAGCTCATCAGCCGCGAACTGAAATATCCGGACGGCAAGCCTGTCAGGTGCGTCGTCGGATGCACAACGATCGGCGGCGGAGCGGAGGCTGCGCGGGTAGCCGAACAGTTCTCGACCGAAAACGTCACGGCGACGCTGTCCGTCACGCCGTGCTGGTGTTACGGCACCGAAACATTTGACATGGACCCGAACACTGTAAAGGCGGTCTGGGGCTTCAACGGCACCGAACGCCCGGGCGCCGTTTACCTTGCGGCGGCGCTCGCCGCGCACGCACAGCGCGGGCTCCCGGCATTCGCCATTTACGGTCACGACGTACAGGAAGCAGACGATACCTCGATCCCGGCGGACGTCGCGGAGAAGATCCTGCTTTTCGCCCGCGGAGCCGTGTCTGTCGGCTGGATGCGCAACAAATCGTATGTCAATATCGGAGCTGTTGCTATGGGCATCGCGGGAAGCTACTGCGACGCCGATGTCTTACAGAAGTATTTCGGTATGCGCGCCGAATGGGTCGACGAGGTCGAGATACTTCGCCGCGCAGCCATAGGGATCTACGACCGCGAAGAATACGAGGGTGCGATCGCGTGGGTCATGAAAAACTGTCCCGAGGGGTGGGACTGCAACGCGGGAAAGGCTCTTCCCGATGTGATCACGCGCTCAAAGATCATCCCGCCCGAAAAGGATTGGGAGTTCATCGTCAAAATGACGCTCATAATACGCGATATCCTGTTCGGAAACAAAAAGCTTGACGAGATGGGATGGCATGAGGAGGCGCTCGGACGGAACGCCGTCGCGGGCGGATTCCAAGGTCAGCGCCAGTGGACAGACTGGCTCCCGAACGCCGATTTCAGCGAGGCGATCCTTGCATCGACCTTTGACTGGAACGGACCGAAGCAGCCGACACCTTTTGCGACCGAAAACGACGTCTGCAACGGTCTTTCAATGCTGCTCGGCACACTTGTTTCCGGAACGGCGCCGTGCTTTCACGACGTCAGAACGTACTGGAGCCCGGACGCCTGCGAGCGCGTTACCGGTGTACGTCCCGACGGCGCCGCAAAGGACGGATTTATACATCTGATCAACTCCGGCGCGACCGCGCTTGACGGCAGCGGCGCCTCGAAAGACGCCGAGGGAAACGGCTGCATGAAACCGTTTACGGAGATGACGCAGGAGGACATCAAGGCGTGCCTTGACGCGACCGATTGGTGCCGCGCCAACTACGAATACTTCCGCGGAGGCGGATTCTCGAGCCATTTCCGCTGCCGGGCGGACATGCCTGTAACGATGCTCAGACTCAATATCGTCGAGGGCGTGGGTCCCGTGATCCAGATCGCCGAGGGGCAGACGGTTGACCTGCCCGACGCGGTCCACAACGTTATCGACCGCCGGACGGATCCCACATGGCCGACCACATGGTTCTGCCCGAGGTTAACGGGTGAGGGTGCGTTCTCCGATGTTTACAGCGTGATGGCGAACTGGGGCGCGAACCACGGCGTCACCGTTTACGGTCACGTCGGCGCCGATATTATAACGCTCGCGTCGATGCTTCGGATCCCGGTGGCGATGCACAACGTCCCGGAAGAAAAGATCTTCAGACCGCACTCTTGGGCGAGCTTCGGTACGGAGGACAGGAGCGCCGCGGACTTTGCGGCATGCAGACACTACGGACCGCTTTACAGATAAACGTTATAATACAGCGACATAGAAGACGCGATTCCCGCGCCGTCCGGACCGTGCCGAAAACGGCACCCCGGGCGGCGCTTTGATTTAATCTAAAGAAAACAAATATATTCAAAAAGAATCAAAGAAACAGCCTGTTGTGATGTACAAACGATTAAGGTATAATATACTTACAGCAATAACAATTTAAAGTTCGCTTTCGTTCATTTGTCTGTGCTTTTCTATAATTTTTTATCACGGCGTGATCATCGCGGACCCGAAGAAAAAGAGGAGAATCAGGAAAAAATGAAAAACAAAGCAGTAAAGCTTGCAGTTCTGGCGCTCGCGGTGATAATGAGCCTCACCTGCGCCGTATCGGTATCTGCCGAAGATGCAGCGAACAAAAATGTCGTCTATTATTTTGTCGACTGCGGCGACGCGGACCCGACAACGGTAAATGACGGCGATTCGCTCGGCGCTTACAATTCCGTTACCGATCAGTTTTTCGGCAAAGATTCGAAGACGGGAAAAGAATGGGGCGTCGTTGACAAAGCCGTCGACACAGAGGGACAGGCGAATTACGGGGACAAGCGCGTCACAACGACATGGACTTGGGTAGACACTCCCGGCGACGACGCAGACAAGGGAGCCTCGAACAGATTCTGCCACGACATGAAGGAAAACGGTCTTGACCGTGTGATCACATACAAATTCGAGCTTCCCGAAAACGGTGAGTATACGATTGAGGTCGGATTTGCCAACCCGTGGGGGATCGCGATTCCTGCCGACGTTTATCTCAACGGCGCTAAGGCGGGGACATGCGCCTCTACCGATACTCCTGTCGTCGCTAAGGCCTCCTCCAAAGACGGCTATCTGACTGTCGAAGCTAAGTCCGACATGGACACGATCAACCTTGCGTACATAATCATCTCCGGCGCGGAAATCAAGGCAGACACCGACAGTGACGATACCACGGGCACCGCAGATACGACCGGAAACACCGGCAGCACCGGAGGCAGCGGAAATGATAACCCCACGGAAACTGCACCGCAGACAGGCTTTGCCGTTGCAGCGCTGACTGCCGCGGCTATCGGCGCAGGCGCATATATCGTTTCCAAGAAGCGCCGCTGACATTAGAAAAAGAAAAAGGCGCGTTAAGCTATGCCAAAGCCGGGCGCCCGTGCCGGACGGCACGGGCGCCCAAAATTATATAGGGACTTTAAAAGAACTGACAACAAAAAAACAGCACCGAACGTGAAAAGGGAGGCGACATTATGAAAAAAATAACGGACGGATATTTAAGAGCGCTGTCTTTTGCTCTGCTGCTTTTGTTTATATTTAAGAGCTTTTTCGCCTGCGCGCCGAAAACACCCGCGGAAACGGGAGGGGACGGCAGCGGTACGGGCGAGCCCGGGAGTACCGATATGAGCGTTATGAACGAGTTTTATGTTTCGACGACAGGAAGCGACAGCGGCAGCGGCACGAAAGACGACCCGTTTCTAACGCTTGAAAAGGCGAGAGATACGGTCAGATCTAAAAATCGCGATATGACCGGGGACATCGTCATTCACGTCGGCGAGGGCGTATTCGAACTTGACGATACGTTTGAGCTGACGGCGGAGGACTCGGGGTCAAACGGCTTTTCCGTTATTTATAATGGAGCCGGCAGGGACAAAACGCATATAAGCGGCGGCGTCGGCATCACCGGCTGGACCCTGCACGATGCGGAAAACAACATATACGCGGCGGACGTCCCCGACGGGCTCGATTTCCGGCAGCTCTATGTCGACGGAAAAAGAGCAGTCAGGGCAAGGAGCGGAAAGATCGGCGAATACCGCACAAGGATCCTCGGCGCGGAAAGGATCAGAAACGGACAGGTGCTCCCCGAGCTTCTGACCGTCAACAGCGCGGACTCAAGGGCGCAGGCGGACGACGGAACCGTATTCATAAGCACGAAGGACGGAACGTTTGACAGCAGCTGGAAAAATCAGACCGATATCGAGCTCCATATCTTCGCGGCATGGACGGTTAATATCCTCAGAATCAAGTCCGCCGAGGCAGACGGGGATCAATACAGGATCAAGATCGCGGACGAGGAGGCGGAGCTCATATTCAACCGCCAACACCCGAATATAGACGGGTACAGCTATATGAACACGAGGCGGTTCATATATTATGTCGAGAACGCGTACGAGCTCATTGACGAGGACAACGAATGGTATTTCGACAGAGCCGAGGGAAAGCTGTATTATAAGGCTCCGAAAGGCGTTGACCCGAACGGAAAACAGATCACGGCGCCGAGGCTCGAAAACATCGTCCGCGTCAAAGGAACGCTTGACGACCCGGTTCATGACGTACAGTTCACCGACATTTCCTTTGAATATTCGAACTGGCTCAAACCGACTGAAGAAGGCTTTGTGGACGCGCAGGCAATGCAGTATGTCACGCGGACGGTGTTCTCGGCGAACGACACAGCGGTCGGCAGACCTGCGGCGGGCATACTTTTGACCGGTGCGCAGAACGTCGTTTTCGACAATGACAAAATCGCGAATATGGGCGCGACGGGCATCGACCTCTTCTGGGGAACAGATCACTGCACGGTATCGAACTGCGAGATATCGGACATATCGGGGAACGGCGTCTCTGTCGGAAGATTCACGCAGGATGAGGACGTGGATGACCATGTTCCGTACAATCCCTCCGACAAGAGGGAGATATGCACAGACGACATGATCGTCAACAATGTGATAACACGCGTCGGCGTTGATTACGAGAGCGGGATCGGCATCGCCGCGGGATATCCCAAAAATATCCTGATTGCCAACAATACCGTATCTTACGCGCCTTATACGGGCATTTCGATCGGCTTCGGCTGGACAAAGTCTCCGAACGCCATGGGCGGCAACCGCATCCTCCGCAACGAGATACACCACGTTACGACGATGCTGTGCGACGCGGGCGGTATATATACTCTTTCCGAGCAGCCCGGCTCTATGATGAGGCAGAACTATATCCACGATATCGCGCTGAGCAGATGGGCTGATTACAGCACGTGGGGCATATATCTTGACGAAGGGACGGGCGGATACCTTGTCACCGAGAATATCGTTGAAAAGGCATATGACGTTAATCTGCACGCAACGGGCGAAAACAAGGTCTGGGGCAATTTCGTGAATACGAACGCGGAGGTTACAGGCGAAAGAGCCGACGAGATCAAGGCGCTTGCTGGCGTCACCGACAGCTTTGACGCCGAAAAGCTGCTCGCCGATATGGAAAAGACAGGGTCCGAGTCCTTCGGGACCGAGGTCCTGTTCGAGGATGACTTTGAAGAGTACGGTGCCGGCATCTTTGAGTCCGAAGAGTGGACGGTCCCCGCGTCGCAGAAATCTCTTGTGAGCATTGTTGAGGAGGACGGGGGCAAATTCCTCCGCATAGACGGCGCAGGTCCGAACACTAAGGTCAATTATAACGGCAGCTTCGACAGCAATGTGACAACGTTCGACTTCATGTTCCCGGAGAATCTGTCCGGCTTCCTCGGAATGTACAACGTCGTCAGGAGAACAAACATAGACTATACGTGCAATATCACCCCGGCGTATACGACGACGGTGCGCATCGAGGCGAAGAGCATCAATGAGGTCGGCGTACACAAAGATATAAGGTACAAGACGTGGTACACGTGCAGGACAATGGTTCTTGACGGGACGATATACATGAAAATATGGGAGGCAGGAACCGACGAACCGGAGGATTGGGACGTCATCAAGGATATGCAGAATGCAGTAGTCGGCGACTGCATGCTCGGACTCGAATTCGGCGCCCCGTCCGGGAAATACGTCTATGTCGACAATGTCGTGATAGAGACTGTCAAACGGTAAAAAAGGTACGGCACGCACAGCCGCCGCAGAAAATCGTGCTTTTCCTTGACTTTCGGCGTCCGATAGGGTAAAATGTCACCATGGAAATAACGTCGTCAGCCGCGGCGGAAGCAGCGGCTGACACGGGCGCAGCAGTTATCACGCCGACGCTGCGGAAAGCGGATGCCGATGTATGAGATCAATCTGAAAATACACGATGAAAATGAGCTGTACAGTCCTTTTGACGAGAGCTGCCGTACTCTCAGCACCGACGTTTCGGACTATCTGTCGGGGCAGTACGGAAAGAAAGCTACGGACGACGAGATCGTACTGAAAATCAAGTGCGACGGTCCCGTCGATTATGAGCGCGTTCGAGGCGCGTTTCAGGAGCTTATCCGCGAGCAGGAACTGCACAACGCGAATCAAAAGCGCTCCAACATGATAAAACAGCTTTGGCTGTTCAGCGTAGGAGTCGTTTTTGTCGCTGCGGCGTTTATTCTTGACGGAGTGCTCGACTCTGTCCCGGTGGAAATCGTTTCGATCGTGGGCTCGTTTGCGGTATGGGAGGCGGCGAACATATGGATCGTTGAGAACCCGCGCACGCGCATCGCAAGGCGCACGCTCAAAAAGCTGAACTCCACAAAGATCGTGATCGAGCGGACGGAAATTTGAAAATTACAGTAGAGCCGGAGAGCATAAAATACGCTCTCCGGCTTTGTCTTTACTGTTTGAAATAAACGGTGTGTGCCCCCGATTCTGTGGGATCAGCCCTTTTTCTCTTTGTCTCCCCGGCTTTTCCCGAACCGCCCCCTGTAAACGCGCGGGGAAATGCCGAAACGCTTGCTGAATGAGTCGGAGAAATAGTTCGGATCATTGAAGCCGCACGAAAAACAGATCTCTTTAACGCTGAGGTCGGTGCTGTTCAGAAGCTCGCAAGCGGCGTTCATGCGAAAATTCTTCAGATATGCCGTGAATCCGATCCCCATGACCTGCGAAAAAATGTGCGAAAAATACGCGTCCGAAAGGCGGGCGTTTGAAGCGGCGTCATGCAGTGTGATCTTTTCGCGGTAGTGGTCCTTGACGAATACGACGGCGTTGCGGACGACTGAGGAAACGTCGCTGTTGCGGACGATCTTGTTCACCTCCTGCGCGAGGAGGATGCATATGTTTTCGATGGAGTTCCTTGCAAAGAGCTCGTAAAACGGACCCTTCTCGTCAAAAACGGCGACAAGGCGGTCGAGCGTCTCCGTAAAAGCGCCAATCTTTTCCTCATCCGCCTGAAAGACGATCGGCACAGGGCTCGAATAAAGCAGGGATGAAACATTTTCGTCGAGTTGGCTCGGGTAGAACTGGAGGCAGTAAGAAACGAAGCTCTCGCTCCCGGAGAGAGAGCATGCGTGAAAATCGGCGGGCGTCATCAGATATACCATGCCGCGCTTTATTTCCACGTTTTCATTATTTATAGTATATAGCCCCTCGCCTGAGATGATAAAATTGAACTCCCAGAAATTGTGGCAGTGGAGCCTGTTGTTGAAATAATTATCCGCGTCCGTGTAGTCCTTGGCAATATATATTCCCGATGAGTCGCGGCTCACCGTTTTGCTGACGACGTGCGCCTGACTGTATTTTTCTTTCATCTTCCACACCTCCGTTCGAAAGTAATTTTACACTATGAACGGATGTTTTTCAAGCTCATCTTTGCCGCGGACCGTTCCATCTAAAAATATTAAAGAAATTCAAAAGAAAACCAATGTTTTTTGCTTGCCCCGCAGTATCAGCTATTCCGCCGCAAGGATGGGAGGGGCGGCACAGAAGACGGGCTCACCGCCGCGCTTGATTTTCCGGATAAAATATGATATACTTCACGCGTAACAAACATGGGTGAACGAACGGATCACGGAGCTGAAGTTATATGAAAAAAATCGGTTTAACCGTTATTATCATCTTTTTACTTTCGGTGCTGACAGCGCTCGTCTCGTGCGGCTTGCCTGGCGGCGGCGAGGATATCACCGGGACAGCGGAAACGAGCGGCAGCGTGACGGACGCGGACAAAGGGGAGGACGTAGAAGACATGCAGGAAAAGACATCGTATCTGTTTGCTTATTTCAGAGGGAACGACATGGAGGACCTCTGCTACGGCGTCAGCCGGGACGGGCTGAATTTTCGCGCGCTCAACGGCGGCATGGAGGTCTTCAAATCGTTTCTCGGAACGAAATGTATGCGCGACCCCTTTATTTTCGAGGGGGAGGACGGCTTTTTCTATATAGTTGCCACGGATATGCAGTCCTCGCGCGGCTGGAACAGCCAGTCGACGATCGTAATATATAAAACGGCTGACCTCATTGATATCAACGAGGGCGGGCTGATAAATTACAGGAAATTTAAGGGATTTGAAAGATGCACGCGGGCATGGGCACCGCAGGTGATATACTGTCCCGACCACGAAAATGCAGACGGCTCGCGCGGTGCCTATATGATATATCTCGCGCTCGAGCTCGGAGACGGGCTCGGGACGGTGATGTATAAAAACTTCACGACAGATCTTTTGGACGCTTCAAAATACACGGTCCCCGAGCTGCTCATAACCGGCGAGGCAGAAGGAAAATATAACGGGCAAAACGGAAGAATGAACGGCGCTATCGACGGAGACATAATCAGGGACACGGTAAACGACCGCTGGGTAATGTTCTTCGACGGGCGAAACATATCCGTTTCCGACAGCGTCGAGGGACCTTACAAAGAGCTTGACGAGCCCTACAATAAGGCGCACCCCGCGACAGCGCTCGAGGGCTCAAACATGTATAAGCTGCTCCCGAAGGACAGCGGCGGTCGCGACACATGGATATTCTGCGCCGACGGGGACGCATTCGGCTTCGGCTTCTGCGTCTCGCAGACGACGGATTTTAAAGAATACAAAAGGCTTCGTGTCAACCGTGATTTTACATACGACTTTATCCCGCGCCACGGCTATGTGATAACAATAACAGACGAGCAATATGATAAATTGATAAAAAAATACGGAAACGTGGATTACTCCGACGGCACGGCAGGCGGTCGCTGAAATATTCGGAATTAACCGTTAAGGGCGCAGTTTAAAAGCTGCGCCTTACTTTTTGAAGATTTGTCAACAAATATTTACCAAAATAGGCAGTTTGCACAATGAAGTGTAATTATTGCTGACAAATTTCGGCGCGTCAATCCTGCAAAAATGCAACTTTGCAGGATTGACGCGGTTTACATTCATCTCTCTGTGTGATATAATAAATGAAAATACCTTACGAGCTCAGAACCAAGGCAAAACGCTGTAACGAGGGGGTGCCATGTATGGCTGAAGCATTACTTCAACTTGCAAATATCAGCAAATTTTATAAAAGCTCGCAGTCTGTTGTCATAGGCGTCGACTCGGTCGATCTGTCGTTGTCGCGCGGCGAATTCGTCGTCGTCACGGGTGAGAGCGGCAGCGGGAAGACGACGCTCGCGAGCGTGATCGGCGGGATCCTCCCGTATGAGAGCGGCGAGATGTTTTACGACGGGAAGCCGACATCGCATTACGGCGGGCTCGACTGGGACAGGTACAGGCGCGACAACATCGCGTTTATTTCGCAGAATTACGGCATAATCCCGGGAGCCACCGTTTTGAAAAACGTTGAGAGCGCGCTCTGTATCGCCGGGATGGATATTCGCGGCGCAAGAGAAGCCGCAAAGGATATTCTTCGCCGCGTCGATCTCTTCGAGTTTAAAAACCGCCGCGCCGCAAGGCTCTCGAGCGGGCAAAAGCAGCGCCTCAGCATCGCGCGCGCTCTCGCAAAGCCGGCGCCCATCCTCATAGCCGACGAGCCGACGGGGAACCTTGACTCCGAGAACAGCCGGAAGGTAATAAAGCTCTTGGCGGATGCTGCGGCGGACAGACTCGTTATCCTTGTTACGCACGAATTTGAAGGTGCGAAGGACTTGGCGACGCGCCACATCATCATACAGAACGGGCGCATCGCGCTCGACGCACCTCTCAGGCAGCATCCGGAGGAGATACCGGAGCCGGAAGTCATTGTAAAGAAAAAGAAGGCGCTCTCGCTTTATATTGCACGGCTCCAGTGTACGAGCCGCCCGGTGTGGTCCCTGATCGCGGCTCTGTTTTTCGCCGTTACCGCGTTTGCGGTATTCGTGTTCCTCGGCGTGTTCATTCAGTCGCTCGACGACGCTGCGGTAAGGATATTTGACGACTCAGCCTTCAAAAACGGAGATCGGACGCGCATCGTCGTCTCGGGACCGGCAAACGGTGAGCTGACGGACGAAGATTTTGAAACGATGCGTAAGATACCGTATGTAAGATCCGTCGAAAAATGGGGCGGCGTTGCAGACATCAGGTACGCGTATATCAAAGTAGAAAACCGTATGAGACGCGGGCAGCTGTTCGACGAGTTCTTCATGGCAAAAGCCGTAGGCTTCGATCTCGTCGACCATGAGGTCGTAATAGGCGACCCGTATATGGATCCCTTTGCGATCCAATATATGGAAAAACTCATCGTGATGAAAGAAGACGCTCCGTTCGCAAAAACGATCCCGCTCGTAAGCGGAGACGAAGACTTTCTGTCAGCCGGGCGGATGCCGGAAAATATAAATGAAGTCATCTCCGGCGACAAAAATCTGCGCATCGGAGACGCGGTCACGGTCTATTTTGCAGACTCACGGCTTATAAACGCCTTCGATATACGGTACATAAAATCACGGTTCGTTGTTGTCGGGCAGACAGATTACGACAGTGGTCTCTATATGCACGATGACATGGGTCGTTTATTCCGCTCGGACTACTCTTTGAGCATTTACGGAACCCAAGGATCGTCGGATCCGTCCTATATGGTAGATTCATTCGTGCCGGGGGAGGCAGAGAGCGACGAGGCATCCCTTACGATATACAGTTACGAATATACGGACAAAGTGCTTGAAGCGCTCGACAAGGCGGGATTTTACGCCGTATCCGTATTCCGTATAGGCGCGGGGGAAGCGGTCCCGGAGCTCGTTGCGGAACGCACGCAGACGCTGCTCGTATGCCTCATCTCGCTTATAATCATATCGGCGCTGGAGGTTTTTGTGCTGCGCGCAATGTTCTCGGCAGAGAACGAGACGTACAAGGTCCTCGGAAATATCGGACTTAACGCCAAGACCGCAAAGCGCTCCGTCATCGTTCAGATCGTGTTCTTCACGCTGCTCGGCGAGCTTTTCGGCGCTGCCGGAATATATTTCTGCGGGACTGCGTTTAATGAGCCGCACATTGTAAAACTGCTTAACTTTCTCATGCCCCGGCAGGCGCTGATCCTTGCCGTGGCGCATATCGCACTTTCAGCCATTGCCGCATGGCGCATCATTTCCGTGCTGGGCAGGCAGGTATATCCGCTCGGCACACCTCACCGCGATATCGACCTCGATGACTGAACCGACCGTCATCACAAGCCTACAAAAAGGAGGACTCAAAATGTCTGAGGCTTTGCTTGAACTTGTAAACGTAAGTAAATTTTATACCGGCACGCAGTCTGTCGTTGTCGGGCTCAATTCCGTCTCACTTTCTTTTTCCCGCGGCGAATTTGTGGCGATAACGGGCGAGAGCGGGAGCGGAAAGACGACGCTTGCAAGCGTCGTCGGCGGCATACTGCCATACGAAAACGGAGAGCTCTTCTTCAAAGGGAAACCCACCTCGCACTACGGCAGCCTTGACTGGGAGCGGTACAGGCGCGACAATATCGCGTATATTTCGCAGAATTACGGGATCCTCCCCGGCGCCACCGTTATGAAAAACGTCGAGAGCGCGCTCGTAATAGCGGGGATGAACAAGACCGACGCCAAAAGCGCCGCAAAGGATATCCTCCGCCGTGTCGACCTTCTCGGGCTGAAGAACCGCCGCGCGGCAAAGCTCTCGAGCGGGCAGAAGCAGCGCCTCAGCATCGCGCGCGCGCTTGCAAAACCGGCGCCCATACTCATAGCGGACGAGCCGACGGGCAACCTTGACTCGGAGAACAGCGCAAAGATAATCGAGCTCTTGGCGGATGCCGCGAAGGACCGCCTCGTCATACTCGTCACGCACGAATTCGATGAGGCGAAGGATCTGGCGACAAGACACATTGTCGTCTCGGAAGGGCGCATCGCGGCGGACACGCAGCTCAAGCCGACACCGGAGCCCGGTCCCGTGCCGGCTGTCGAGGTGAAGAGGAAAAGGGCGCTCGCATTTTACGTCGCACGCCTCCAGTGCGTGAGCCGCCCCGTGTGGACGGCGATGATGGCGGTGTTTTTCGCTGTCACCGCGTTTGCGGTGTTCGCGTTTCTCGGCGTGTTCATTTCGTCCATTGACGACACGTCGACGAAAATATATGACAACTCCGCATTCAGAAACGGCGATCCCACGCGCATAGTCGTGCTCGGAGCCGATTTCCGCGAGCTCGACGAAGAAGATTATCGCGCGTTTCTCTCGATCCCGCACGTTGAGGCGGTCGAGGCTTGGGGAAACGCCGCCGACGCACAGTACGGATACTATGAAGGCGACGGACTCTATATTTCATACAGCGAACAGACGGTCAAGGATCCCGAAACGTGGGAAGACAAACAGATAGTCGTCTCCACCACGTATATGTACGACAACGCGCCGTTTGTACGGACGGTTCCCATCCTGCGTGAAGGCGTACAATTTCTGACGGACGGGCGCCTGCCGGAAAACATGTATGAGGTAGTGTCGGGCGACAAAAATCTGAAGATCGGCGACGTTATCACGATCTATCTTATCGACGACAAGACGATGAACGGGCGCGGGACGCGGTACTTCAGATCGAAGTACAAAGTCGTCGGACTGACGGATTACGGCGACGGACTGTTCTTCCACGACGACGTCGGACGTTTTCTCCGTCAGACATATGCGGTGTCGAACGTGACGGAGAAGGACCACGGCTTTATATATGTCCCGAACAACGAGCTTTTGAATGATGTCAGCGAGGATGACCCGGATATCTCGCACTTTCCATCGCCGCAAGTTGCCGACGGTCACTTTGTCGGGAGCTGGTATTCCTTCAACTCGCTGATTGCGGAACAGATCTTTGCCAAGACCGAGGAAGATCTGAAGCCGTTAAAATTCAGATGCGACGACATGGATGAAAACGGCAGCTATAGGGAGCTCGAGCTGTTGCCGACCGGCGAGTACGACGAAGAAAACGGCATTATGAAGTTCCGGGACACGGACTATTTAGGCTCGAAAACGCTGCTCGTCGACTACGCGTCGTTCGATACGCTGTGCTGGCGCGAAAGGGACGAGGCAGGGATCACTATAAGCGACTACGCCTACACGGACAGGGTGCTCGGAGCACTGCGCGAAATGGGTTATTCCGCGATCTCCGTTTACCGTCAGGGCGCGACGGAGGTCGACCCCGAGCTTGCGGATGAGCGCGTGCAGACGCTGCGAATATGCATTTTGGCGTTCGTTATCGCGGCGGCGCTCCAGGTCGTTGTTCTCAGGGCGATGTTTTCACTTGAAAACGAAAGCTATAAGCTCCTCGGGAATATCGGTCTTACGGGACGCAAGGCAAAGCGCTCCGTCTGGATCCAGGTCCTGCTCTTTACGATTATCGGAGAGCTCATAGGCGCCGCGGGCATATATGTATGTAACGTCTGCGGTGTCAAGAGAATAGTCGATATGGTCAAATATCTGCCCGCACAGTATCTTGCCGTCCTTGTCGCGGCGCACATCCTTCTGTCCGTCGTGGCTGCGGTATGGATAGTGAGGGCGCTCGGGCGGCAGGTATACCCGCTCGGATCGGTAAAGCACGATATAGAGCTTGATGACGGAGAGGAGGCTGCATCATGATAGAAGTAAAAAGCTTAAATAAAACATACGACAGGCGCACGCGTGCGGCAAACACTGTCCTGCACGACGTGACCGTAACGCTGCCGGATCGCGGCTTCGTCTGCATACTCGGTCCTTCAGGCTGCGGCAAGACAAGTCTTCTGAACGCTATCGGCGGACTTGACACGTTTGACAACGGCAAACTGACCGTTGACGAGCTGACAGTTACAAGGTACGGGACGCGCGCGTTCGAGCTCGCGAGAGACAGAAATTTCGGATATATTTTCCAGAACTATTACCTTTTGAGCGAGCACAGCGTAGCCTATAACGTCTACCTCGGTCTGCACAGCCTTGGACTCACGCATGCTGAAAAGGTGAAGCGCGTGAAGCTCGCCCTCCGCTCAGTCGATATGGAGCGGTATATACACCGGCGCGTGGAGGAGCTGTCCGGCGGTCAGCAGCAGAGAGTGGCGATAGCGAGAGCGCTCGCAAGGCGTCCGCGCGTCATATTCGCCGACGAGCCGACGGGGAACCTCGATGAGGAGAACACGCGCGCGGTCTGCTCGCTGCTTCGCCGCGCGTCGAAGGACAGCCTCGTCGTCATGGTAACGCATGAGGAGAGCATCGCCCGCTTCTTTGCGGACAGGATAATCACGCTCTCCGACGGACGCATAACGTCCGACAGCGAGAGCTGGGAGAGAGGCGGACTCACCGCGACCTCCGACAATACTATATACACGGGCGAGCTCGAAGGAAAGGAGCTCGGTGACGGCAAGGTGACGCTGCGCCTGTTTGAGGCGCCCGGAGCCGCGCCCGCCGAGATCACCGTCGCCGTTCTCGGAGACCGAATCGTCCTGAAGCTCGAAGACAAGCGCACCGTCTCCGTCGGCGCCCCGGAGGATATGCCGCTTATAGTCGAGGGGGAAAGACCTAAGCTCGATATAGCGGATATAGACAACAGCGAAGACGCCGCCTCGACCGAGCTCTTCGGCGGCGAGAGCGCGCCGCCGGCGTCGCCCGGGAAAGGGCTGACGCTGCCGATGATGGCGCGCGAGGCATGGAACCTGCGCCACGGCAAAAAGATGCGCAAGGCGGGGATCTGGGCGTTCCTCGCGCTCCTGACAGCGCTTGTGCTGCTCGTCGTCGGCGACTTTATAAATCTCTCCAATGTCGATCCCGAGGACTTTTTGACCTCAAATCCGCACGTGCTTTCGATCAATATCGAACACGGATCGGAAATCTCGGATTTCTCGGATGTCACAAGACCCGCTCAGTATAAATTTTCCGAGGCGCTCGGAAATGCGGCAAAAGCAGCGGGGCTGGAGTATGATTTCATACCGCCCGTAAACGCGAGATTCGAATATAC
Organism: uncultured Clostridia bacterium; assembly: GCA_947624995.1. Classification (GTDB taxonomy): domain Bacteria; phylum Bacillota; class Clostridia; order Oscillospirales; family CAG-272; genus DTU064. Next base: position 61,458 of record CANQMS010000001.1, on the reverse strand, counting down.
GGTGTCGACGTTTTATCAGGTTGGGGAGTTGTCCGCGATGTTCCCGATGACAATGGGGTACGCTCCCGTGGAGCGGCTCGATCCGTCAACGCTCATTTACGGACGTATGCCCGAGAAGCCCTACGAGGTCGTCGTCGACAGGCAGGTCCTCGAGGCGATGCTCGACGGAGACAACATCGTTCTGAACAGCATACGCGGCATAGGCTTCTTCCTTGATACCGAGATCGAGGTCATTAAGCGCGATTATCCTCTTTTCATATGCGGCATATCCGACAGCGGTGCGCGCACATTCTATCTGTCAAAGGATGCAATGATCGCGCTCTGCAACAGCAGCGCAAAGATAATGTCGCTCGATGAACTGAAGAAGCGGTTCCCCGGGCAGTATGACGATGTTACGCTCGAGGCGTCCGAGTGCATACTGAACACAAGTACGGTCGGACACGTTTGGGACGACAGAATAGACTTTGTTTACTCCCCGGGCGGCGGTATCGGATATACCGTCAAGAAAACGGTCAGCTTCGACGACGCGCACGTTGCGATAATCATTTCCGATGAGGCGATCGAGCACCGCTTCCTCAGTCTGCTTCAGGACAGCTATGAGATCTACTGCGAAGACAAGGACGAGATGAAGGCATTCATCAACGACTTCATCGAGAAATACGATGACAAGTCGATCGCTCCGAACGTCACCGACAGATACGCGATCCAGCAGCGCGAATTTGAGGAGGCGGCGAGCATCAAAATGGATGCGCGCAGCATAATCACGCTGAGCGTCCTGATCCTTTGCGTCGTGATGCTGTATCTTCTGTGCCGGACGCAGGCGAGGGAGAGGCTCGGTCTTGTGGCTGTATACAGGCTCCTCGGCATACCCGGGCGCAAGCTGTACGCCATCTTCATGCTTGAAGGAGCGATATCTGCGCTGACAGCCGTCATTCCCGCGGCGCTTATAACGTGGGCGACTGTGGCGGTGCTTCAGAAGTGGACGTCGATCGCGGTCCCGCTGATCCTGCCGTGGTACGCGGTGACAGCGTCCGTGCTCGGAATAGTCGTTTGCTATCTCTTCGTGTCGGTGCTCCCGCTGATCTCACTTCTGCGTCAGCCTCCGGCAAAGCTCGCATCCAAATACGAATAACGGCAAAAGATCCGCCCGGGAAGACATTTTCCTGGGCGATTTTTTTGCGTGCGGCAGCACTTGACAGCGCGGGCTTTTTGCGGATAAAATAGAAATAAAGTGAGGTGAGAAGCATGGCAGACAGTACCGACCGCGCGGAGCTGACGTACACTTTCGGAGAATTTATCCCCGCAGAGACAGTCTATAAGGAATACTATATCGGCTGCTCCGATGCATTCATAACTCCGATATCGAGCTGGGAGGAATTCGCCCGACGGATGCGCGAGGGCGGCTATCGCGGGAAAGTCCCGGATGCCGCGCCGTCTCCCATTGCGCCGTGGCTTTCGGAAAACGACTTCTTCCCGGAAAAAAGACTCGACGTTTCGATCGTCAGAAACGACCGCTACTGCCCGCCGTTTTGGCACAGGCTCGAATTCATAAAAATAGTGTATATCGCCAAGGGCAGCGCCGAGTTTTTTGTCAATGACTCGGTGACTGTCATGAGGGAGGGCGAGCTCTGCCTCGTCCCGCCCGGAGTCAGGAACGCGACATTCTCGCACAGCGACGGAGACATTGTCATAAACGTGATCGTAAAGCGCAGCACGTTCGAGCGCAGCTTTTCGAGCCTGCTGACCGAATCGTCGCCGCTCTCCGACTATTTTTTGCGGATGCTGTACAGAAAAAACGGGGATTATGTGCTCTTCTTCCGCAAAAAGGGGGAGGAGGATCTCACGGGGCTGATCCTTCAGCTTTACCGGGAGCTTTCCCTCGGCGCGTCGGCGAGCAATATAATGCTGAAAAGCTATCTGATGCTGCTCTTCGGCAATATGCTCAGACATTATGCGCCGGAGGACGACCCGTCCGCCGGCGGGAAAGGCGACGACAGCCGCATAAAGGAGATCGTGCGATATATGAGCAGCCGTTTTGATTCGGTCACGCTGCCGGAGCTTGCGGCGCATTTCCACTTCAGCGAAGGATATCTCAGCAGATATATTCGCAGGGAAACGGGCGAACCGTTTAACGTCCTGCTCAGGCGGATGCGAATGAGCCATGCTGCCGTCATGCTGAACAACTCCGATTTTTCGATCGAGGAGATCGCTCACGCCGTCGGCTACTCGGATATAAGCAGATTTTACCGTAATTTCCGCGACCGCTACCGAATGACGCCCGCGCAGTTCCGCGCGCTGAACGAGATCATGTAGCATAGATTAAAAGGTCATATAAAGCCAAAAAAACGATCCGTTTTAAACAGTGACAGCGTAAAGACCGGTGTGATATATTATTAACGGTCAAGTTCGATGCTATATCGGAGGCACTCGATGAAAAAACGGGATCTTATCAAAAGAACGGTCGCATGTTTGCTGCTGCTGCCGATCATTTTCGGCATGATAGGATGCAGCGGCAATAACGGCGAAAAACAGGACGAAACAACAACGGACGGAAACGGGACGGAGGCAAGCGGGAATATGACTGTATACGATCTGCGTACACAAAGCCTGACCTCTCCCCTCGGAATACAGTCGACGGTCCCCGTCTTCAGCTGGAAGCTTGCGTCCGACGAGCGCGGTCAGAAGCAGACAGCATACCGGATCACCGCGTCGTCCTCGGCGAAAAAGCTTTCGGAAGGCGAATATGACATCTGGGACTCGGGAAAGGTCGAGTCCGACGACAGCTTCGGCATCGAATACGGCGGAAAAACGCTCGGCTCGATGCAGGGCGTTTATTGGAACGTCACGGTATGGGACAAGGACGGAAAAGAATGCAGGTGTACAGACGCTGCGTATTTTGAAACGGGTCTGTTTGAAAAGAGCGATTGGAGTGCAAAGTGGATATGCGCGGGCGAGGAGAGCGTGCTCTCACGGCTCATGCCCGATAAAGTTTCGGACACATCTTCCGCCGGATATATCCTCTGCGACTCTGTCGGCGAGACGTCGGGCAGATATTTGCGGATAAAGGTGTCCGAATCAGGTCCTGCGGCTCTCGGGGAATACAATGACGGCGGACTCCGCGGCGTTATTTACCGCGTACAGATAATGGAGCTCGAGCTCTACCTTAACGGAAAAAAAGCAGAACTGCCGGGCGGGACGACCGTCACGGCTCCGAACACATTCACATACGGCAGCCAATGGGGGAAGGACAAGCTCATCGACGGGAGCATAAATGACGGGTACACGTCGAACACGGCGGCAGAACCGGTGTACAGCTCCCCCGTCACCGTGACGCTCGATTTCGGCGAAGAGATCAAATATGACGAAATAAGGCTCGTGTGCCGCACGGATACCGCCTCGACAGACGGCGACGTGTGTCCGAATTATCCGAAAAAATACTGCTACGAGATCTCAAGTGACGGCTCGGCATATTCGCCGCTCGGCAAGGAGATATCCGTCCGGACGGCACCGACGGTCTCGGGCGGCAGCGGCGGGGTGACGAACGCGCCGATACTCTCAAAGGAATTCACCGTTCCGGAGGACAAAGAGATCGCATCCGCGAGACTTTATATAAGCGGGCTCGGGCTGTTCGAGGCGCACTTCAACGGGAAGACGCTCGGAGAGGGGACCTTCTTCAACCCCGGCGAATCGGACGCGAGAGATACGGTATATTACTGCACATACGACATAACCGATCTTCTTGAAACCGGCACGAACGCCGTTTCATTCCTGCTCGGGAACGGGCAGTACGCGAACTACCGGATCCACCGCCAATTCGGACGGTATTATAAGACGGATGACGCGAGAGGCTCGGGCGAGGTCGCCGGCATGTTCGGCACGCCGAAGGGAATAGCGCAGGTCGTGATCAATTATACGGACGGCGACCGCGACACCGTCGGTACGGATGAAAGCTGGGCGTATGTCGAAAGCCCGATAACGGAGAACAGCTGGTACGGCGGAGAAGACTACGACGCGCGGCTCGAGATCCCCGGGTGGGACGGCATTTCCCCCGAGATCCCGCGCTCAGAGTGGGGAAATGCTCAGCTTGTCCCGGATAGCGAGATACCGTCGGGCGAGCTTATCGGCAGGGAATTCGAGCCGATAGCGATACAGGAGGACGACACGATCGGACCCGACAAGATCACAGTCAAGGTGAAGTCCGAAAAAGACGGGTACACGACATATCTTGTAGACATGGGGCGAAACGGCGCGGGGTTTCCGGAGATAACGGTCGATACGGATAAGGCGGGGCAGACGGTACGCATTTATCCGGCGGAGGTCGACACATTCAACGGATATGCGGGACACATAAATCAGGCATCCTGCACGCAGAGCGCGAGCAACAACGGCGACCTCATATATGACACATACATCACGAAGGGAACAGGCAGCGAAAGCTGGCACCCCACGTTCTGCTACCATGGTTACAGGTACCTCGAGGTCACGGTCCCGTCGGAAATAAAGCTCGACAGCGAAAGCTTCAAGGGCTATATACTGAGGACCGACAACGGCAAAAACGGCTCGTTCACTTGCTCAGACGAGATACTGAACATGATAAACACGCTTACCGAGCGCTCGATCGAGAGCAACATGTACAGCACGTTCACGGACTGCCCGCAGATCGAAAAGCTCGGCTGGCTCGAAACGCCCGGTCTCATGTTCGACTCGATGGCGCAGACGTATGACATAAGCTCATGGATTCCGAAGATCCTCCGCGATATGACGGACGCACAGTACGAAAACGGGCATATAGCCGCCATCGCACCGGAGTATTTCAGGATAAACGGTCTTTACGATGACCTCAACTGGAACGGCTCACTGATCTATACCGCTTGGCAGTATTATGAGACGTACGGCGTCGAGTCGATATTCTCGGACGAAAATTACGGCGCGATGAAGAACTATATGGACTACCTCGAAAAATACGTCGCGAAGGGCAACCTCATAACCACCGGGCAGATGGGTGAATGGGGCGAGATGACCGCGTACGGTACGACGCCGACCGTACTTGTCGAGACGACCGCATATTACCGCATGGCGGTGATCATGGAGAAGATCGCAACGGTCCGCGGCGACGCCGACGGCGAGGAGCACTACAGAGAGCTCGCCGAGGCGATCAGGGAGGCGTTTCACAACAATAAAGAATGCTATAACGAGCAGTTCCTCTACGGAAACGGAACGCAGTCCGGGTACGGCTGTGTGCTCTACAGCGGGATCGTCCTCGACGAAAACAGGGAAGAGACAGTTGAAAGACTTGTTAAGGCGATAGAAAAAACTGATTATCATCTGACCTCGGGCGAGGTCGGGCTGCGTCAGGTTTTCTCGTCGCTTGCAGAAGCCGGCAGAGGAGACGTAGTTTATAAAATGGTCACGAACGATACTATGCCGAGCTACAAGTATTTCCTCGACAAGGGACTGACCACGCTTCCCGAATACTGGAATTTCGAAGAGCTCTGGTACGGGCTCGCCCGTTCGAGAAATCACGCGATGATGGGTCACGTGAAGGAATGGTTCACGAAATACATCGTCGGCGTCGAATCGGCAGAGATCGGGTACGATGCTGTGAACATAAAGCCGAGCGTCGTCGGCGGACTTACAGAGGCAGCCGGTACGGTCGACACGGTCCACGGAAATGTCGGATCGTCTTGGAAGTATGACGCTGAGTCCGGTACGTTCACGCTCACAGTGACGCTGCCCGTCGGAGTCTCTGCAAATGTATACATCCCGTCCCTCGGCGACGGCATGACGGTAACGCTTGACGGCGAGACGGTCGGGACGGATCACGTCGATGGCGGATATGTCCTTATTTCCTCGCAGATCGGCTCGGGCACATACGTATTCGAAGCGTCCTCAGACTGATTCGTTTCTAACAGTGTAATATAGTGTGCAGCCGTACGGTCACGTAAAAATTCCGTGACCGTACGGCATCTTTACGGGCTGTCACGGAGTTCGATTTAAAAATTTAATTACATATTTTTTATACAGCACCATATATTCTATATTGACAACAGTATATTAAATCTGCTATAATTGCAGTGTATGGGAAGACGGAACACGCACCCGGAAAAACGCGTCCGTCGCCCCCGAAAACGTCTTTTTGTGCCGCGGCAGCAAAGACCGTGACACGAAGGGAAAAGAGGTCATTTTTATGAAGCAAAGAGTCAAAACTCTTTTGTGCCTGCTTCTCTGCGCCATGATGATCATACCGGGCGCACTGTTTGTCGGCGCAGAAGACCACGTGTACGACAGCGCCGAAGAGGCGCATACGCACGAGGCGTCCGAGGCTGAACCGCAGCCCGACGCACAGGCGGATATAACGTCCGGCACCGAAGAGGATATAGAAAATCTCTCCTGCGAAGCGAAGGGTGCGCCGAACGGTAAACACGTTCTTGCGACATCTTTTGATATCGTAGCGAGCGAGGACGGTACGCGTCTTGTGCGCGGCGAAGCGGATATCCGTGTGTTCGGACAATCCTGCACAACAAACGGCGGCGGAGCGTCAAGACGCGCATGCAAATATTGCAGCAAATGGTTCACCGTGATCGTTCCCGGTGAAAAAGCCGAGGGGCACAAATTCGACAAAACCGAAGAACTCACGAGCAAGTGCGACAGCGTCAAATACCAAGTCAGTACGTGCTCTGTCTGCGGCTTTGTCGAAGTGAAGGTGAACGGCGCTGACGCTTCAATCGAATTATCAAAGCACAAAGCGGGAGCGCCCGAAACAATAGCCAAAAAAAACTGCTCGACCGATTCCGTTACGATAACAAAATGCACGGAATGCAGTCTTGTACTCTCCTGTGTCGACAACGGTCCCAGAGGGCACAGCGGCAACTGGCTGACAACGAAGAACTCATCCTGCAGTGAGGATGGCGTATCAACGTTCGAATGCGGCAGATGCGGCTATTCTACCACGCGTCCGATACCGAAGACGTCTCATATCAAAGGAACGAGGTACATAGTAGAGCCGACTTGCGATAAAGGCGGAATTAAGCACGACGTCTGCATCTATTGCGACCTCGAGCTCAGCAAAGAGGAAGAAGTTCCCGCACTCGGTCACCAATGGATAGATAAGGAACCCTCCCTCTGCGATCAGAAGCCGTACCATGTTTGCGCCCGCTGCGGCAAGTCGGAGGATCTCGAATCCGGTGAACCCGTCGGTCATACATGGAGCGAAAACGAAACTGTTGCACCTACCTGCGCAAAGGAGGGCTACACATTCCGCCGCTGCACGAAGTGCGGTCTTATGGAGCTCGTAGGTACACCCGTACCGCCGACCGGCAAGCATGAGTGGACAGCACGTGAGGACACAGTTGCAGCTACATGCGGAACGACAGGTGAGTACCGTGAAAAATGCGCCGTTTGCGGTGAGCTCGGTACAGTTCATCAGACTCCTCCGGTAGGCGAGCATACGCCCGAAGATGACGACGGCGACTGCACGACTCCGGTCCACTGCAAGGTTTGCTCGCTCGTCGTAACGGCGGCAAGCGAAAGCCACAATTTCAAATATTCTCAGGTGCCCGCTCCGCAGCACCTGACAGAGTATTCCCACAGAAAGACGTGCCAGAACCCGAACTGCAAAGTGACAGAGACCGAAAAATGCTCGGGCGAGGACGACGCAGACTGCACAACACCCGTAATTTGCACGCTCTGCAAAAGAGAAATAAAATCCGGTTCCATCCATATAAAGAGCGGAACATTCAAGGAATGTCCCGATGAAGAGGACCTCTACCACATAGAGCTCTGCAAGCACGCCGGCTGCAACGGCACCGTCGGAGAAAAGATGCCGCACACTTATGTCGACGGGAAATGCACCGTCTGTGATCACGTTGACGGTCGTGTACACGTCCCCGACGGCGAATGGAAGTCGGACGGCAATTTCCATTGGCAGACGTGCAAGCTCTGCGGCGGTAAAACGATGGTCTCGTCCCATGACAAAACAGACACGGGCCCCTACGACGGCGACTGCACGAAGGCTGTCAACTGCACGGTCTGCGGTCACGAGGTCAAGGCTGCATCCACGCACTCATATTCGGGTCAGTGGGAGTTCGATTCTGAGTTCCACTACCGCATCTGCACCAATCCCGGATGCACGTCCCGCGAGCAGATCACGCATACCGCAAAGAGCGACGGGGACTGCACGACTCCGGACGTTTGCCCCGATTGCGGATATGAAGTTGTAAAGGGCGGTGCGAGCCATTCATGGACCGTCGCCAAGGACGGGCACACCGACACGCATCATAAGCTCGTCTGCTCGAATGACGGCTGCACAAAGACGTCCGAGGCTCCACACAAGGCGGGAATTGCCGCGACGTGCAAGGACAGAGCGGAATGCGCAGATTGTCACACCGAGTTCGGCAGCGTCAATCCCGAAAATCATGTCGGTGCAACCGTCATAAAGGGACAGAAGCCCGCGACCGAAGAGGAAGAGGGCTACACGGGCGACACATACTGTTCGAGCTGCAACGCGCTGCTCAGCACCGGCGAGAAGATAGACAAACTCCCGTCGAGTCACAAGCATGACTACAGCATCCTTGCCAAAGACGGTGAGTACCACTGGTACGAATGCTCCTGCGGAGCGATAAAAGAAGACAGCGTCGCCGTCCATGACTACGGACCGTGGAAGTACACCGACGAGGCGACACATTCACGCGAATGCAAAGCCTGCGGATATACCGACAGCGAGCGCCACGAGCACGGAGCCGACCCGCACGACTGCACGAAGAGCATCGACTGCGTTGACTGCGGCGCGGTTGTCGTCCCTGCTGCTGCGAAAGAGCATAATTTCTCGGGACGCGCCGTCGGTACCGCCGAGGGTCATACCGTTGCATGCACGAACGCAGGCTGCGAACAGACGACTGCGGTCATCAGCCACTCCGGCGGTGTTTCCTCCTGCGAGAGCGGCGGTCACTGCGAGATCTGCGACTATGAATATCTTTTGAGAAACCCGAACGTTCACACCGGCGGGACAGAGATCAGGAATCACAAGGATCCGACCACGACCGAGAAGGGCTACACGGGTGACACTTACTGTCTCGGCTGCGGCGCGCTTCTTGAGGCGGGCACAGATATCGACGTGCTTCCCGAGGAGCATACACACTCGTTCGGTGAATGGATCACAGACGCTGCACATCACTGGAAGACATGCAGCTGCGGCGCCGTTGAAAGCTATGGCGAGCACTCGTTCTATAAGGGCATTTGCGCCGTATGCGGTGCCGTCGACCCGTCATACAAAGAACCGCCGAAGATGCTTGTTGACAGCGTAAACAGCGTTGTCGGCACGTACTCCGAGGACAATGCCGACTACTATGCGGATATCGAACTCGTTGTCGACAGGCTCGATGCTGAAGACACAGACTACACAAGCGCGAAGAACACCGTCGGCAACATGTATAAGGATTTCGTCCCGTTCGACATCTCGCTCTTTAATCTGACAGAAGGCAAGGAAGTTCAGCCGAAGGGCACGCTCACAATCAGCATACCTGTCCCGGCAGGCTGGAAAGCCGAAAAAACGCTCGTATTCCACGTTGACGGCACAAAAACAGAAAAGATCAAGGCGACAGTCAGCGCGGACGGAGCATACGTCACCTTCACCGTTGACCATCTGTCCGTATACGTTCTCGCGAACGCCGAGACAGAGATCGGCGCCGTGCCTCCGCAAACGGGAGACATGAACGTGTTTGTCGGCCTCGGTACGGCACTGGTGCTCGCCGCAGTCGGAACGGCTGCGACCGTCCGTACAAAGAAGCGTTATCACAGATAAACCGCGCTAAAAAGGGCGTTCACCTTGTGTGAACGCCCTTTGAACGTACATCTCCCCGGATGGAGGATCATATATCATGCGTGAAATAAAGCCGGAGCGCATGCTCTTGGATGATGGCGCCGAGATCATATCTGAATCGGCAAAAGAATGTACTCTGCGCATGTTGAAACGCGGCGGCGGCATGCTCCTGCCCGGTATCGCGGAATGTAAGGAGCACTACCTCACTTTTTACGTGACGGTAAACGAGGATCATTCCGTACCGATGCATTTTCTCGTATACGTTCACGGGCAAAAGGACCCGGCTTTCACTGTCCGATTCGGACTTCTGCCGCGCGTGCGAGCCGCCGTCTCTATCTGTCTTGACTGGATGGACGCTGGAAAGCTGTTCCCTGAGGCGCTTCCGGGAACGCTCAAGATTGTCTGTCACGGAAGGCGCGTATACAGGGAGGAGATCGACCGCGTTGTCCTCACCTCGCTCCCGTCATTCCATGACATAAGCCTGACGCTCGGCGAAATTAAGCTTTGCGACGAATATCCCGAGGATATAGTCCTGCCAGACGTCAAGCTCGTTGACAGATTCGGTCAGAGCAAGTGGAAGAGCTGGCGCGGGAAGACGGAGAGCGAAGCCGAGCTCAAAGAAGCGCTCGAAAAACAGGTTTCGGAGGCGGCTGGCGGCTATCCGTTCGAATTTATGACCGAATACGGCGGATGGAAAAACAAAAAGCTCACGCCCGGTACAGGATTCTTTTCAAAGTGCAAAAGCGGGGGCAGATGGTGGCTGACAGACCCGGACGGGTACGCATTCTTCAGCATGGGACCCGACTGCGTCGGATCGGGCGGTGACTGCCGCATAGACGGCGTTGAAAAATGGCTCGATTGGCTCCCCGAACGGGACGACGGCGTTTTCGGAAAAATGTTTGCCGAACCGCGGGGCAGGGGAGGGAGGCGCAGGATAAGGAATTTTTCATTTTTCCGGGCAAACCTGTACCGAGCCTTCGGCGACGGTTGGTACGACAGGTGGAAGCAGATGATCATAGGTCAGCTCAAGTGCCACGGCATGAATACGCTCGGCAACTGGAGCGACGGGGATCTCCTCGGAACGACCGGCATCCCGTATGTGACCTCGCTCTATCGCTTCCCGCAGACAAAAAAGCGAATTTTCCGCGATTTTCCGGACGTTTTCAGCGATGAATACCGTATTTCCGCCGCCGAATGTGCCGCGGCGCTCGAAGAGAGAAAAAATGATCCCTACATGATAGGGTATTTTCTCCGCAACGAGCCGGAGTGGGCGTTCGTCGACGGGCTCGTGCTCGCGGATGAGGTCCTATATGATCCGGAGCCTTCCGAATGTAAAAAACGGCTCATAGCGTTCCTGAAGGAGCGATACGGTGATGTCGGCAAGCTTTCCCGCGCATGGAATACGGATATTGAGAGCTTCGACGCGCTGGAACGCAGCAGACGTGATACTTCAAAGCTTTCCCCGGCTGCGTCGTCGGACATGCATGAATTTTCGAGGATGATGCTCCGCGAATATGTCGGAGTCCCCTCGAGAGCTTGCAGGGAAAGAGACCCGAACCACATGATCCTCGGGATGAGATGGGCATGGATCTCCGACCCCGACATTGTGACAGGCTGGGAAAATTTCGATGTTTTCTCGATCAACTGTTATTCCGAGGACCCGACCGGTGCAATCGCGAACGTCGTCGGTCTCGGAGTCGATCTGCCCGTTATGATAGGCGAGTTCCATTTCGGGGCGCTTGACGCGGGGCTCCCGGCGACAGGGCTAGAGGGCGTCGCGTCGCAGCGCGACCGCGGGACAGCGTTCAGGCGGTACGCCGAAAGCGTCGCCGCTCATCCGAACGGCGTCGGCTGCCACTATTTCCAGTGCTACGATCAGTTCACCCTCGGGCGCTTCGACGGTGAAAACTACAATATAGGGCTTTTTGACATCTGTTCGAGAGCATACCCGGAGATGATGTCGGAGATAAAGAAGTGCGCCGGCAGGATCTACGGGATCGCCGACGGGACACTTGAGAGGACACATGATACCGCGTCATTTATACCTATGATAGCATATTGAAAAACGGAGGAAACGGAGGATATAAAAATGAAAGGATCAATCTCACCGAACGAGGCGAAGAGGCGACTCATTGACGGCAACGAACGCTATATCGGCACCGACGTACCGCTCGGCAGTATTTCCGAGGAAATAAGGAAAAAGACGGCAAGGGAGGGGCAGCATCCGTATGCCGTCATTATAGCGTGCTCCGATTCGAGGGTGGTCCCCGAGTTTATCTTTTCCGCAGGGATCGGAGAACTGTTCGTGATCCGCGTCGCGGGCAACGTCATCGACAGCCACGCTCTCGGGAGCGTTGAATATGCGGCGGAGCATCTCGGCTGCCGCCTCGTTGTCGTCCTCGGGCACTCGCACTGCGGCGCTGTCGGCGCAGCGCTCGGTCACCCGACTGCGGGGTTTGTAAAATCCATAACGGATGAAATTCTCTGTTCCTCCGCCGGCGCGGAGGAGGACGAGAACTCTCTGTGCGTAAAAAACGTCCTCCGCGGCGTCTCGGTCATCCGTTCTGCGCTTCCCGAGCTTGTCGGGGACGGGCTTTCCGTTGTAGGCGCCGTCTACGATATTGAAAGCGGAAGGGCTGTCTTTATCGACGAATGAATGCGGTGTGATTTCTAAAAAAACGGGCTGTCCGTAGCAAACATGCCGCGGACAGCCCGTTTTTCTTTGCGTGAAATCATTCACATATCTTTTTTTATGAACGTGTCGTTTGCGAATATCCCCGCCATCGAATCGCGCACGGTAGAGGAAAGATACCGCATCACGCCGTCTCTGTCGCGGTTGCTGCGGTCCCTGACCCACTCAACGAGAATGCCGGCAACGGCGCTCGCATAAAACTCGGACAGAAAATTCCTGTAACCGTCCTCAAGATGAACGCCCCTGCGCGCCTCGATCTCTTCGATCACGGTCCGGCAGATGTCCATAAAGTCGGACATGAAAAAGCGCCTCAGCCCGTCCCGCCCGAGCGCGTCGTACGCGCAGCTCAGTATGTGGTCGTTCTCCTCGACATAGTTCATGACGAACTGTATCGCCTCGTCAAAGTCAAGCAAAAGATCAAAGCTGCGCACGACCTCGACGGATTCCTCCTCGAGCATCCAGCGCAGAAGATCGTATATATCTTTAAAATGGTAATAAAAGGTCTTTCGATTGATGCCGCAGTCGAGGATGAGCTCGCTGACGGTGATCTTTTGAAACGGCTTTTTGCTCATAGCTCGTTTCAGTGCCTCAGCGAGCGATTTTTTTGTCCAGAGAGAGATCTCTTCGTGCTTCATTCCTTTCGCCTCCGTATAACATTATACACCGTATCCGAAAGAATTCAAGAGCAATTTCGGACATTTATGGGGCATATTTCTCCGTCAGATACGTCCCTTTGTCCGTTAATTACCCATTTTGCGTTATTTGTCCGTTCAAATCACGGACGGGTGGGTGTAAAATAAATAATATAAAGGAGGCAATGTATGGACTGCAAGCGATATGACATCTCTATGAGAACGCCGATAGGCAAAAAACACGGTTTCCTCATCGTTAATGCCGAAAACGGCGTCGTGACAGGGGAGCTCGAGATCATGGATCACAGCGAGCCGTTTCACGGCGTCATCGACGCGGATGGGAACTGTATTATATCCGGAAACATCGTAACACTTATGCGTACGGTAAAATACACGGCTTCGGGGACGATAAACGATTCGTCTGTCGAACTGAAGGTTGTCGCGGCAAATCACACTTTTACCGTGACAGGAGAAGCAACGGCATAAAGACATGAAGATGAGAAGGTTTTATTCGTTTATCGTAAAGAACAAATACGTCGTGCTCGCCGTATTTGTCCCGATATTTGTCCTCTGCCTGATCCTCGGCAGGCTCGTATCTGTCAATTACGATATCAACGACTACCTGCCGAAGGACACGCCTTCGACCGTTTCGATCTCGAAAATGACAGAGGAATTCAAGGGCGGGATCCCGAACACTCGCGTCATGGTCCGCGACATCACCGTCCCCGAAGCGCTCAATATCAAAGAAGAGCTGAAAAAGGTCGAGGGCGTCACATCGGTAAGCTGGCTCGACGACGCGGCAGACATAAGGGCGCCGATGTCAACACTCGACGAGGACACCGTCCGTTCGTATTACCGTGACGGCACGGCGCTTTTCACCGTTACGATCGAGGAGGAATATTACATTCCCGCGACCGAGTCCATACGTGAGCTCATAGGCGACGGTAACGCTATGACGGGCAGTTCGGTCTCGATCGCCGCAACAACGACGGGCACCGTCGCCGAGATTTCAAAGATAGCGGCTTTCGCTGTGCTGTTCGTGCTCGTCGTACTCGTGCTTACTACATATTCATGGCTCGATCCGCTGATCGTGCTCGGCGGTCTCGGCGTTGCAATCGTCATAAACGGCGGGACGAACATCATCTTCGGCGAAATATCATTTGTTACGAACGCCGCGGGTTCGATTTTGCAGCTCGCCGTTTCCCTCGATTATTCCGTCTTCCTTCTGCACCGCTTCGACGAGTGCCGCCGTGAGAACGTCAGCACGGACGACGCAATGACAGACGCGCTGTGCAGGTCAACGTCTTCGATCCTTTCGAGCGGTTTGACAACCGTCATCGGCTTTTTAGCGCTCGTCCTTATGCAGTTCCGGATCGGACCCGACCTCGGTCTCGCACTTGCAAAGGGCGTCGCAATCAGCCTTGTGACCGTGTTTGTTTTCACGCCTGCGTTTATACTTGCGCTCATCCCGCTGACTGATAAGCTCTCTCATAAGCCGTTTACGCCCGGGCTGCACGGCGTCGGCAAATTCGTGCGCCGCGTCACGCTGCCGATGACGGTAATCTTTGCCATCGTGCTTGTTCCGGCATTCCTCGCATCGAATTCAAACTCGTACCTCTACGGCGCGTCGCACATCCTCGGAGAAAAGACGCAGGCGGGAGCGGACGCGATAGCGGTGGATGATGTCTTCGGTCAGAGCGACACTATGGTCATGCTCGTTCCGAACGGAAGTATGCCGACGGAGACCGCGCTTTCGCGCGAGCTTCACTCGCTCCCGCATGTCACCGGCATCATTTCGTACGTCGACACTGTCGGCGCACAGATCCCGACAGAGTATCTCGACGCGGACACACTGTCGCAGCTCATCTCGCCGAATTACAGCCGCATGGTCATCTCCACCGACCTCTCCGCAGAGAGCGAAGAAACATTTTCGCTCGTTGAAAAGGTACGTGCAATCGCGGAGAAGTATTATCCCGGAGAATATTACCTTGCCGGTCAGGGCGTCAGCACGTTCGACCTGAAGGAGACGGTCACCTCTGACCTTTTTAAAATAAATCTTCTTGCAATCGCCGCCGTGTTCGTGATACTGATCCTGACGATGCGTTCGGTCGTCCTCCCGGTCATACTCGTCCTCTCGATAGAGACGGCGATATGGATTAACCTTGCCGTGCCGTATTTTTCTGGCGAGAGCATATTTTATATCGCGTATCTTATAATCAGTACGATCCAGCTCGGCTCGACCGTTGACTATGCTATCCTGATGACGGACAGATACCGTGAAAACAGACAGACGCTCGACAAATGGGACGCCGTCTCAAAAACGGTCTCGGACGTTACGGTGTCTATACTTACGTCGGGCAGCGCGCTGACGGTCGTCGGGCTTCTGCTCGGATTTATTTCGACGAACAGGCTTTTGGCGCAGCTCGGTATATTCATAGGCAGGGGCGCGATCTTTTCGCTCCTCATAGTCTTCCTTGTCCTGCCGGGGCTTTTGTGCTTATGCGACGGGCTCGTTGTTAAACGTCCGGGGGACAAAAGTGAAAGCATTGAATCGAATGAAACGGAGGTCCTAATGAAATGAAAAAATCGGTCATTAGAGTTTTTTCCGCGGCGCTCACTGCCGCAATGCTCATGACGCTCTTCCTTTCGACGACGGCAAACGCCGCGGAGGAGCCTAACACAGCGAAGGAGGAGGTCGTCTATATCAGCCTTGAAGCGGACGGCACGGTCCGCGACATAAACGTCGTGAATATATTCGATCCCGAGTCAGGCAGGATCGTCGACTACGGAGAATACGAGTCGATCCGCAATATGACGACAACGGATAAGCTGAGCTATTCAGGAGGAAAGATAAGCGCGGAAGGCGTTTCCGGAAAGCTGTATTACGAAGGCAAGCTCAAGAATTTCACCATGCCGTGGAACATCTCGATCAAGTATTTTCTTGACGGCGTGGAATATGCGCCGTCTGATGCTGCGGGTAAGAGCGGCAAGCTGGAGATACGGGCGGAGATCAAGGAAAATGAATCCTGCGGCGGGACCTTTTTTGACGGATATGCGCTTCAGGCGTCGATAACGCTTGACGGGGAGAAGTTCGAAAACATCTCCGCCGAGGGCGCGACTGTGGCAAACGTCGGAGCCGACAAGCAGCTTACATATATAATCCTCCCCGGCAAAGGCGCCGACATAACCATAACCGCAGACGTCACGGATTTTGAAACGGACGGCTTTTCCATAAACGGCATCCCGCTCAATATTTCCGTCGATATAGACGATTCGGAGCTTAATGCCGAGATCAGGCGTCTGCTCGACGCGATCGGGACCGTAGACGAAGGCGCGGGAGCGCTCGCCGACGGTTCCGCGCAGCTCAGCGAAGGCGTCGACAAGACGCTCGCCGACGGCATCGGCGAGCTCAGGGACGGCGCCTCAGCCCTGAAATCCGGTGCCGACGAGATCGTTGCCGGCGGGAAGTCGCTGAAGAACGGGGCATCTGTCGTAAATGACGGCGCGGCTGCGCTTGAAAAGGGAATCAAAAACCTTACGGACGGCATCGGCCAAATAGAGGAAGCGGTCGATGAGCTTGACGCATCTTCCTCAACGCTGACGGACGGCTCGGCTGAGTTCAAATCGGCGCTCGGAGAGATAAAGGCGGCGCTGTCCGAGGTGTCGCTTTCTGCGGATCGGATAAACGAGCTCACGTCAGCGTCGTCAAAGCTCAAGAACGGGATCAATATGCTTGCGTCCGGCGCGTCCATGCTTCGCGGCGCGATCGGTCCCGACGCTTACCGCGCTACAATGAACTCGCGCGGGCTTGACATAGACGAGCTGAAGCGCAGCAATACGGCGGCGATCGAAGAACTGAACAAAATGATTTCCGAGATGAAAAACAGGATCGCCGGGATGAAAGCGGCAGGACTTGATACGTCGGAGCTTGAGGCTCAGGCGGAAGAGCTCGGCGGCGTATGTAAGCTGCTTGAGGCAAACAACTCAAACATCGACGGAACAGACGCGTATCTGACATCTCTCGCTTCGAACATGGACATGATAGTAAACGGCACAAAGACGCTGTCGGATAGCTATGCACAGTTTGACGAAGCCATAAACGAGCTGGCTGAAACGCTGAAAACGCTCATTTATAAGATGGGACTTCTTTCCACCGCGATCAACACTCTTGCGGACGAGTACGAAAAGATAGACTCCGGGATCGGCGACTATACTTTCGCCGTCGCATCCATTTCGGCGGGCTTTAAGATGCTCTCTGCGGGGACGAAAGATCTCATATCGGGCAGCAGCGCGCTCAGCGATGGCGCGGAGGCGGTATTCAAGGGCGCGGATACGCTTTCGTCCGGTATCGGTACACTTGCGGACGGAATAGACGAGCTTGACGGCGGCGTCGGTGAGCTTGACAAGGGCGTCGGCTCGCTCTCGGATGCGATAAAGCAGGTCAAGGACGGGGCAGAAGCCCTCAAGGCGGGGACATCCGCGATGAGGACCGAAACGGACGGACTCGAATCAAAGGTGGGCGACAAAATAAATGACATGATCGGTTCGATCACAGGCAGGGGCGGGGAGATCACCTCGTTCGTCTCGGAATCGAATACCGACGTGAAGAGCGTTCAGTTCGTCATAAAAACGGACGGGGTCCACGCGGCGGAGACTGCGAACACCGAACCGGTAAAGACCGAAGAGCTCAACTTCTGGCAGAAGCTGCTGCGGCTGTTCGGGCTCTATTGAAAATAAAAAAATTTTCCGACCGATGCGATAAAATTGCAGGATAGCGCATTTCTTTATTGACAGGAGATCAAAAGCATGTCGATTTTATCTGCGGCAACAGCAAAAGACGGACAAGATGAAAGGCGCGGACTTGATGACGCGCTGAAGCGCGTCGCAAAAGGGGACAGAGAAGCATTTGCGGAACTCTATGAGCACTCGCGCGGCGCCGTGTACGCCACGGCGCTCTCGTATCTGAAGGACCCGCACCGCGCGGAGGATATAACGCACGACACGTTCATTCGCATCTGGGACTGCTCCCCGCGGTATGTCTCGGTAGGCTCACCGATGGCGTGGATACTCACGATAGCGAGAAATCTTTCGCTGATGGAGATACGCCGCGGCACCCGTGAAACTACGCTCGGCGAAGAGGAATGGTGCACCGTTCCCGCCGACAGCCCGAGAGTGACGCCGGAGGACCGCATCGTCCTTGAGGAAGCGCTCGCTTCGCTCTCGGATGATGAAAGACGCGTTATAATGCTTCACGTAACATCCGGTCTGAAACACCGCGAAATAGCGGCACTGCTTGATCTTCCTCTGTCGACCGTACTGTCGAAATACAGCAGAGCAATGAGGAAGCTGCGCCGAGCACTCGGGAGGGATGATGAAAATGACTGACAAAAACATCAAAAAAAGATTAAAAAAAGCCATTGAAAACGCAGCCCCGGATAACTTCGAAGGCGTGATTTCCGATTGCAAAGACCGCAATGAGGGCATCGAAGAAAGGGGAATTTTGATGACAAATAACGTAAATGCAGCAGTAAAAAGAAAAAGAGTATGGACGATGGTAGCTGCCGCCTGCCTTGCGCTTGCCGTCATCGGAGGCGTCGGAGGTTTTATATGGCAGAGAGATATCGCGGTGGCGAGCGTCGTTTCGATCGACGTGAACCCGAGCATAGAGCTGTCTGTCAGCAAGAGCGAGCGCGTCCTTTCATGCAAAGGCATGAATGAGGACGCAAGGACCGTCCTTTCCGAAATGAACGGCGGAAAAGATCTCGAAGGCGCAAAGCTCGACGTTGCCGTGAACGCGCTCGTCGGTGCGCTCCTGCGCCACGGATACTTCGACGGCATCTCCTCCGCGATCCTCGTTTCAGTCGAGGATAAGGATGAGGCACGCAGCGCACGGATCAGGCAGGAGCTTGTCTCTTGGATAGACGAGGTGCTGAGAGCGCAGTCACCGAAGACGTCCGTTTACAGCCAGAACGCCGTCCCGTCCGACAACACCGCGGCGGCGCATGACAGCGGCATTTCATCCGGAAAGGAAGCGCTCATAAACCGTATTATCTCCGAAAAAGGACTCGGAAACGATGCGTTCGAAAAGCTTTCCGAGCTCACGGTCAAGGAGCTGTGGGAGCTGTCAAAGTCAGCCGAGACGCGCATTCCGATCGGCAAGGCAGCCGCGATCGAGGCGGCAAGGCAGTACGCCGGCGTCACCGGCGATGTCGATGCCGAAGCCGACCCGGAATTTGACAACGATCCGGCGCACTACGAGGTCGAGCTCAGGATCGGCGGCACCGAGTACGAATATATCATCGGCGCGTTCGACGGGGCAGTCCTAGGCGGCAAGCCCGACATCGGAGGCAAGGCGCCGGCACCGGCGAAAACGATCTCCGAGAGCGACGCGAAAGCGGCTGCCGAAACGCACATGAAGGGCATGTTCCCCGATCTTGCCGGCGGGAAGATAGAGTATACGGAGGTCAAGCTCGACGGCAACAAATACGATATCGAGTTCTTCGTCGGCGGTTATGAATTCGAATATGAAGTCGATATCTATACGGGAGCGGTCCTTGATTGGGATACAAATTATCAGGAGCCGAGCAAGGATAACGTGCCGTCCGGAGGCACGAACGCGAACGATATCAACGATATCGGAGAGGCAGGAGCGAAGAGCGCGGCGTTCGCACATGCCGGCGTGACCGAGGCTGACGTCTCAAGGATCAAGGTAGAGCGCGACTACGAACACGGAAGGCTCGAATATGAGGTCGAATTCTACGTCGGTACGACCGAATACGATTACACTGTTGATGGCGTGACGGGCGGAATACTTTCATATGAAACCGACACGCACGTCTCCCACTCCTCGTCCGGGACCGGCAGCAGCGGAAGCACGGTAAACGATATCGGAGAAGCGCGCGCAAAGGCGGCGGCTCTCTCGCACGCAAACATCGGAGAAGCAGACATAACAGGTCTTTCCATCAAGCGTGAATACGACGACGGAAGGCTCGAATACGAGGTCGAATTCTATGTCGGCAAGACCGAGTACGATTACAAGATCGACGGGGCGACCGGAAGTATACTCGAGCACAGTACAGAAGCGCACGGCGGCACTCCTGCGGCAGGGAATGAGACTGGCAGCGTCGACATCGGCTCAGAGGCTGCGGCAGCGGCTGCGCTGTCTCATGCGGGCGTGAAAAAGGACGACGCCCTGAATCTCAAGGTCGAACGTGAAGAAGAGCACGGACGTATAGAATACGAGGTCGAGTTCAGAGTCGGCAATGTCGAATACGAGTACAAGATCGACGGGGCGACGGGGACTATACTCGATTTTGAGAAGGACACAGACGACTGAAAAAGTAATGAAATTTAATAAAACGCTCCCGGCTCCGACCGGGAGCGTTTTTTCGGTATCGGACACAAAAATCGACAAAAAGCCCCGAAAAAAATTATCACTTTGACGCCTTTCCGCATAGACTGATAGAGAAGGTCGGCAGAAACGGTGGAAACGAAAAAGCAAAAAATTGCCGCGCCTTCAGAAAAAACGGATACCCGGAAAGGTACGGTACGGTAATGGAGCTTCATCACGCTATAAAGCGCCGCGGCGCTCTCGGCTTTTTCGCTTCCGCAAACTCTGCGGACGGATTTTACTCACTTTACAAAGAGGCATACAACGAAGACGATTATAAAAGACTGTACATATTGAAGGGCGGTCCCGGGACGGGGAAAAGCACGCTTCTCGATTCGCTCGCGGCGCGCGCGGAGCGAGACGGTATAGGATTTGAGGCGCTCCTCTGCTCGTCCGACCCTGCCTCGCTTGACGGGATAATAATCGGGTCGCTCGGTGTCGCCGTCATAGACGGAACGCCGCCTCATTCGCAGGACCCTCGTTATCCCGGCGTCTGCGGCGAGATCATAAATCTCGGCGAATTCTGGGACGCAGACGTACTTCGCCGCGAGCGCGGCGAGCTTGAGACGCTTTTTTCGGAGAAAGCCGAGTCATACGCACGCGCATACAGGCTTCTGTCCGCCGCCGGAATCGCTGCGCGCGACGTCATACGTGCATACGAAAGGGCGGCTGAGTCGGAAAAGATGGAGGCTGCGGCAGGCAGACTTATAAAGCAGCTCATCAGGCATGCCGATAACGGTCCCACGGTCAGGAGGTTTTTGACCGCACATTCGATCATGGGAAAGGTGCGCATCGAAACGTTTGAACGGACGGCAAAGACGACGGTGACGGTCAGCCGTACGCACGGCTTCGGCTATCTCTATATGCGGACGCTGTACGGCATCTCCGCATCGCAGAATATCCGCATGACGGCGGCACCGGATGCTCTCTTGCCCGAGTTTTTCGAGGCGATAAACTATCCCGACGACGGCGTGCTTGTAAAAATCGCCGATGACGATGTATACGAGGCGGGGGACATCCGCGTCAACTGCGGCAGATTCATAAAAAATGAGCCTCTTCGTGCGGACCGCGCAAAACTCAGATTTTCCGAAAAGGCGTCCGACAGCTTAGTTGACGAAGCGCTGATATCGCTTTCAGACGCAGGGAAGACGCACGGCAGAATCGAGGAAATATACAAAAGCGCCATGAATTTTGCCGGTGTGTCGGAGGCGGAAAAAAAGCTCGAAGCGGAGATCTTCGGATAAAAATATGTGGGGCGCCCTTTCGGCGCCCCACATATTTTTTACGTTTATACATTGAATCGAAACAGCGTAACGTCTCCGTCCTGCATGACGTAATCCTTGCCCTCGCTCCTTATAAGTCCGCGCTCTCTCGCGACGTTCATGTTCCCGCATTCGCAAAGAGCGTCAAAGGCGACTATTTCGGCACGGATAAATCCGCGTTCAAAGTCACTGTGTATTTTCCCGGCGGCTTCGGGCGCTTTTGTGCCTTTCTTTATTGTCCACGCGCGAACCTCCTTCGGTCCCGCCGTCAGAAAGCTGATGAGACCGAGAAGCGCGTAGCTCTTCTTTATGAGGCGCGAGAGACCGCTCTCCTCGATACCGAGATCGGAAAGAAACATCTCCCTGTCACCGCTGTCAAGCCCCGCGATCTCCGCCTCTATCTCGGCGCAGATCGGTATGATCTCCGAGTGCTCCGCCTCAGCGATTTCGGCGAGCTTTTTGTAGCCGTCGTTTTCGAGATAACCGCCCGATACGGACGCTTCGTCGATATTTGCGGCATATATGACAGGCTTTGAGGTAAGAAGGGAAATGTCGGAGAGAATATCCCGTTCGTCGTCGTTCATTTCCATCGAACGCGCCGTTTTCCCGTCCGAGAGATGGGCGCGGAGGCGCTCGAGAAAATCGAGCTCCGCATCGAGAGATTTGTTGCCCTTCGCGAGCTTGCGCGTGCGGTCGAGGCGGTGATCAAGCGTTTCAATATCCGCAAGAACGAGCTCGAGATTTATCGTTTCAAGATCGCGGACCGGGTCGACGGACCCCTCAACGTGGACAATATCGTCATTCACAAAGCAGCGGACGACATGTATTATCGCGTCACATTCGCGGATGTGCGAGAGGAATTTGTTCCCGAGCCCTTCTCCGCGGGACGCGCCGCGGACAAGCCCGGCGATGTCGACAAATTCGATCGTTGCGGGCGTGTAAAGCTTCGGTTCATAAAGCTGCGCCAGCCAGTCAAGCCGCTCGTCCGGAACGGGAACGACGCCCACGTTCGGCTCTATCGTGCAGAACGGATAATTTGCGGATTCTGCGCCGGCGGAGGTAAGGGCGTTGAAAAGTGTGCTTTTGCCGACGTTCGGCAGACCGACGATTCCTAATTTCATATATGTGACCCCGATTTCTTGAAACTGTCCTGTTTATTATACTTAAAAATCGCGTAGTTGGCAAGCGCTTAGCTGAATTTTATGCGCGTCGGGGCAAAAAAATATTTTTTCGGGCATAAATCTAACAATTGTCATGCTTTTTTGCCGAAACAGCCGCGGAAAATGACCGCGCCGCGTGTAAATTTGTGTTTACATAACCGTTTTAAAGTGGTATAATCATATTGTAAGTATAAACGGCGCCGGAGCATCTCAGCGGCGCCTGAGCGAAATATGCGGAGGTAGAATATGGATAACGTATCGGATATCGACACCGGGACGAAAATACTTGTGGTTGACGACGATGTGAATATATGCGATCTTTTGCGGCTTTATTTTGAAAATGAAGGCTACGAGGTCAAAACGGCAAACGACGGGAACGAGGGGATAACGCTCTTTAACGAATACGATCCGGACCTCGTCCTGCTCGACATAATGCTCCCGCGCAAGGACGGCTGGCAGGTCTGCCGCGAGATACGCGAAAAGTCGAACAAGCCCGTAATCATGATAACCGCAAAGGGCGAGGTCTTCGACAAAGTGCTCGGTCTTGAGCTCGGAGCCGACGACTTTGTCGTCAAGCCCTTTGACATGAAGGAGCTTGCTGCGCGTGTCAAGGCGGTGCTTCGCCGCACCGCTCACAGCGAGTCTCCCGCGGAGAGCGCCGTCGTCAAATTCGACAATCTCGAGATCAATATTGAAACGTTCGAGATGAAGCTGTGCGGAAAATATGTTGACATCCCCCGCAAGGAGCTCGAGCTTCTGTACTTCCTTGCGCTGAACGTCAATCACGTTTTCACGCGCGATCAGCTTCTCGACAAGGTGTGGGGCTTCGATTATCTCGGAGACTCGAGAACCGTCGACGTCCATATAAAGCGCCTCCGCGAGAAGATCGACGGAGCGTCCGATAAATGGTGCCTCAAGACCGTGTGGAGCGTCGGCTACAAGTTTGAATGTCTTTGACTGATCCCGAATAAAGGGGGACAGCTTTGTTGCCGTCCCCCCGTTTTCATTTGGAGAGTTTTATGTTCAGGTCGCTGTTTACAAAATACATAACCGTTTTCATGCTGATAATAATCATCAGCTTCATAATACAGATCTCGATCATCTCCACTCTGAT
The DNA here is from genome assembly GCA_947624995.1 of uncultured Clostridia bacterium. Lineage (GTDB taxonomy): Bacteria > Bacillota > Clostridia > Oscillospirales > CAG-272 > DTU064. The sequence goes on along the minus strand of CANQMS010000001.1, from coordinate 37,391 downwards.
AGGCAGCTATTCGGATACATCGAAGGAGATGTCCCTTTCGCGCGCGTCCGAATCAATCACCGGATTCATAAACGACGATTTCGGCAGCGAGAGCTCGCTCTCGTTCAGACAGTATATCGGCGAAAACAGCCAGACTATAATCGGAACCTTCAAGATGATGATGACATACGCCGGCGACATGTCCGTCGTTATTGCAAGCGAGACGGGGGACGTTCTTTTGACGATAGGAGACGACGTCCCGACGATCGCGGTCGATGCCGACACGGGATACAATGTCGGCGAAGAGATGATGTCGACTGTCCTGTCCGGCAGCGAGAACACGTTTATTTCGGACGAAAACGAGGAGACGACGGGAATCTTCGCAAACGTCATTTACGTTTACGGCTCCGCGATCAAAAAAGGCGAAGAAACGGTCGGCGCCGTTTTCACCTGTTCGTCGGACTCAAATACGGATATTCTGCTCGACTCGCTCATCAACAGCTCGATCTTATCGAGCCTGTGGATCCTTCTGGCAGCGCTGATCGCCGTATATTTTATAAGCGAACGCGTCAGCAGCCCGATAAAAAACATGAGCGTTGCGGCAAAGAGCTTTGCCGCCGGGAACTTTGATACGCGCGTCGTCGTCACCGGACACGACGAGGTGACTGAGCTCGCCGTCGCGTTCAACAACATGGCGAGCTCGCTTTCGAACCTCGAAGAGACGAGGCGCTCCTTCCTTGCGAACGTTTCGCACGACATGCGCACGCCGATGACGTCCATCTCCGGCTTTGTCGACGGTATAATAGACGGAACGATCCCTCCGGAGCAGCAGCAGCACTACCTCGGCATAGTCAGCTCAGAGATCAAAAGGCTGTCACGCCTCGTTAATTCGCTGCTCGATATCACAAGGATCGAAGCCGGCGAACGCAAATTCAATATGACGAGGTTCGACATCTGCGAAATGGCGCGCCAGATCATAATCTCGCTTGAAAAGCGCATCGAGGAATACAATCTCTCTGTCGATTTCGATTGCGACAGCGACAACATATTTGTTCTTGCGGACAGAGACGCGGTCTATCAGATACTGTATAATCTCTGCGACAACGCGGTCAAATTTTCAAGGGAAGGCGGCAGGTACCGGGTCCGCATAAAGCACCGCGGCAGAAAGGTCCACGTTTATGTTTTCAACGAAGGGATCGGGATCGCGCCGGAGGAGCTTCCTTTTGTTTTCGATCGGTTCTACAAGACGGACAAGAGCAGGGGGCTTGACAGAACGGGTGTGGGGCTCGGGCTTTATATCGCAAAGACTATAATCGACGCGCACGGGGAAGCAATAGACGTAAAAAGCGAGTACGGAAAGTACTGCGAATTTCATTTCACGCTCACGGCAGACTGAGTCAAAAAAAGCAGTCCGGAGGTTTTGCCTCCGGACCGTTTTTTTAGATTTTACGGCTGCTGCGCCGCTTCTCTCAGGCGCTTGACGGCGCCGGGGATATCCGGTTCGCCGAAGACGGCGCTTCCTGTTACGATGACGTTTGCGCCTGCTTCGACTGCCGACCTGATGTTGTCGGCGCGTATTCCGCCGTCCACCTCTATTTTATATCCGCGAAGCCCGCGTCTGTCCGTCTCGCTGCGCAGGCGTGAGACCTTTTCAAGCGTTTCCGGAATTATGTGCTGCCCGCCGAAGCCGGGCTCGACCGTCATTATAAGGATCATATCCGCGTAGTTTATGTACGGAAAAACGGATTCCACAGGCGTCTTCGGGCTGACGGTGATCGAAGGGTGCGCACCGAAAGATCTGATTTTCTGAAGCGTTTTTTTCGGGTCGGAAAGCCGTTCTATATGGACCGTCAGAAAATCCGCGCCGGAGGTGCATGCGAGCTCCACATATCTGTCCGGATCGTCTATCATCAGATGTACGTCGAGAGGTATGCTGAAATGAGCGCTCAGCGACTTGATCACAGGGAACCCGACGCTGATGTTGGGTACAAAAACGCCGTCCATGACGTCGACGTGGATCATGTTCGCGCCGCCTGCCTGAGCCGCGGCGACCTGCTCGCCGAGTATTGCAAAGTTGGATGCGAGGATAGACGGGGAAATATAGATCATATGCACTCCTTTACTTCCGCATGGCGGGATAAATTTTTTTCGGTCCGCAAAGGCGTTTTTCCGGGCGAACATGCCACGAGCCTTTGCAAAATAACATCCGAGGGCAAACGTGCCGCGGACACGCGCTGTTGTCATGTTCGCGCGGGCGCCATATCATATTACGGGAAGTAGATTTCCCGCATAAAACACGCGCGGCGGGGCGGGCAAGGAAGAACAAAATATCGGACGTGAAAGCCTCAAAGCGCGTTTCCGCCGCGCTTCATATAGATTCGATAAGGGCGACCGCGTGGGCGGCGATACCGAGCTTTGCACCGGTAAATCCGAGCCCCTCCTCGGTCGTGGCTTTGACGTTGAACTGCGAGATGTCAATGCCGAGCGCACGCGAGACAGCCGCGCGCATATCGGCGATATAAGGCGAAAGCTTCGGCGCCTCGGCGATCACGGTCGCGTCGACGTTGACAACGCGGAAGCCCTTGTCCGTGAGCATTTTTGCAACGGCGGCGGCAAGCTCCATGCTGTCGGCGCCGCTGTACTTTTCGTCGCTGTCGGGAAATTGGAAGCCGATGTCGCGCATACCGGCGGCTCCGAGCAGAGCATCCATGACGGCGTGTGCAAGGACATCGGCATCCGAATGACCGAGAAGACCGGGAGAATTTTTTATAAGGACTCCGCCGAGAATAAGCGGGCGCGCCTCATCGAAGCGGTGGACGTCATATCCGTGTCCGATCCTGAGATTTGTCATAACGCGCCCTCCGTTTTCCTTCTTCTGAGAATGTCCTCTGCACGCGCGACGTCTTCCTTAAACGTGATTTTAATATTGTCGGGTCCGACATCGACGAGCTTTACTTTAAAGCCGAGTCTTTCCGCTAACATACAGTCGTCCGTCGCCTCAAATCCGGCGTCTTTCGCCGTATATGCCGCCGCGCGGTAGAGATCGGCTAAGAAGACCTGCGGCGTTGATACGAGCCAGACGTTCTCACGGTCGATCGTATGATCTATGAAGCCTTTTCCGTCCGCAAGCTTGACCGTGTCAACGACGCGGCATGCTGCCGCGGCAGCGCGGTGCTCATATGCGGCGCGGCACACGGATTCGATCATTTCGGGAGTAACAAGGCACCGAGCAGCATCGTGTATCGCTATGAACTTTGCTTTCGGATCGGATGCCTCGATCCCGCATATCGCGGACTGCTGCCGCGTATCTCCGCCCCTGACGACTCGCCTCACTTTCGCGGTTAAAAATGGGGAGGCGACGCTTTTTGCTTTTGCAAAGCCTTCCTTAGGAAGGACAAGTATTATCTCATCTATGAGCGGGCACGCGTCGAAGGCGAGAAGCGTTCTCTCAAGGACCGTCCTGCCGCCGACGGATGCCGCCGTCTTATCGTCTCCGAATCTGACGGAGGAGCCTGCCGCAAGTATCACAGCCGATACGGTTGCCCGTTTGACCTTCAGTATTCTGTCGAACTTTTTGAAAACGATCTTCAAGGCAAACCTCCGTTTCGGGATCCGTTTTTGAAAAATGCCGCAATATCGCGCAGCATACCTGATTATATCACATAAGCTCGGTTTTGTCACTATGCTGTAACAGATTTTTCTGCGGAATAACTTGAATAAAGACCCGAACAGTGGTAAAATAAGTTCCGAAAAAATGAAAGGAAAAGCTTTTATGAACTATATCATAAACGGAAGAGAGCCGCACGCGCTCTACAATCATTTTGAAGATATCTGCTCGATACCGCACGGCTCCGGGAACGAGGGGGCGCTCGCCGACCATATATGCGCTCAGGCAAAAAAGCTTGGGCTCTACGTATACAGGGACGCGAACAATAACGTTCTCGTGCGACGCCCGGCGTCGCCGGGATATGAGGATCATGCGCCGCTCCTGGTGCAGGGGCACATAGACATGGTCTGTGAAGCGGAATCCGGAAAGAAGATAGATTTTCTTCATGACGGGCTGACACTGAAGCTCGACGGCGACCTTCTGACTGCGGACGGGACGACTCTCGGCGCGGACGACGGCGTTGCCGTCGCGATAATGCTGACGCTGCTCGGAGACGCGGATCTCCGCTCTCCGATGCTCGAATGCCTTTTCACTACGGAGGAGGAAACGGGGCTCACCGGCGCCTCGTCGTTTGACTACGGACAGCTCGCTTCGAAAAGGATGATCAATCTCGACACGGGCGGGGAAGTCATAATCGTAAGCTGCGCCGGCGGAATGAGGACGAGAGTAAAGGGAGTTTTCGGGAAGGAAGAATATGACGGTGAGGCGCTGACTGTAACTGTCGACGGGCTTGCGGGCGGACATTCCGGAGCGGATATCCATCTCGGGCTCGGGAACGCGAACCTGTTTGCCGTCGGGCTTATCGAAAAAGCAAGGGAAGCGGACAGTTCCGTCCGGATCATCGAAATAAACGGCGGAAGCAAGGACAACGCGATACCGTCTCACTGTGCCTTCTCGATAACGGTAAAAGACAAGGCGAAAGCGACGAGAGCGATAAGAGCGGAGGAGAAAAATATCCGCAAAATGCTGACGGCGGCGGATGAGCACATGACCGTGACAGTGTCGGAGAAGACATACAAGGGAAGCGTGCCGGAAGAGGCGCTGACAGAGAAGATCATAGGATTCACAAAGGCGCTGCCGTGCGGCGTCATATCAATGTGTTCCGGCATTGATATGGTAGAAACGTCGCAGAACTACGCGATCATAAGATCGGACCCGGAAGGCTGCTTCGAGCTGCACATTTCATCGCGTTCATCGGTCGATCAGATGCTTTCAAAGCTTGAAGACGATATACGCAAACTCGCCGCGGGATTCGGATTTGAAACGGTGACGGATTCGCGCTACAACGGCTGGGAATATATGCCCGCCTCGCCTATACGCGACGCCTATATCGAGTCATACCGCGAAGTCTCGGGGAAAGACATCCCCGTCGAGGGAATACACGCGGGGCTTGAATGCGGCATTATAAAGCGCGCCGTCCACGACATGGATATAATCGCGACAGGCGCGCGCACGCTCGGAGAGCATACAGTTAAGGAAGCACTCGATCTTTGCTCGTTTGCACTTGTCTATAAAGCGGTAAAGCTCTTATGCGGTCGTCTTTAACTGCTGATGCATAAGACTGTTCTTCTGTTTTCGGCATTCGGATAATAAAAAATCGCACCCGATTGGGCGCGATTTTTTATTATCAATAAACGAAATAACCTCTGCCGCTGCGTGAGAAGACGAGCTTGTCGTGATAACTTTTCATCGACTTGTCGTTTATGTTGTGGATATGCACGGGGATCGCTCCCGCGGCAAGCGCAAGATACTCGCCGATAGTTTCCTTCGGGACGAGGACCTTCGGCTCGACCGTCAGAAGAAAATGTATGATCTTTGACTCGCTTTTCGAAAGCATGAGCTTCGTGCCGTTGTAAAAAACTTGCGGCGGCTTTGAAAGCTCGCAGACTATCTCGTCGTCCTCGGAGCAGATCGGGTCAAAAGTGAATGTCTCTTTGAAAATGCGGGATATCTCCGAAATGATCGAAGATTGAACGTTAGCGATCACGGTTATCTCGGCGGGGCAGTCCTGCGGCACGTCATCATCTCTGCCGATGTAGAGCATCCTCGCGCCGGCGTTGTCCGCGGCGTAATTTATAAGCGATACTGCATCAGACGAGTAGTCGGGGGAGAGGATGACGAGCATATCCGCATCCTTAACGCTGTCTTTTGCATCTGCAAACGAGGAGGTGTGTATATAAATTCCGGCTCCGGATAATTCGTGACGCAGCTCGCTTATGTCTGCGTCATCGCTTTTGACGAACAGAATGTTCGGATAGTGTTTCTTGAATCGGATCATTTTAATAAGCCTCCTTGGGTTACGGAAATCGAGGAAATGATTTTTGAAAACGTGAGCCTGTTCCTCACGAACGGGGAATATATAAGTGACTCTCTGGCGAATCGTTCGTCGCCGGGGAGTGCAATGTCTTCAAGCTCTGTGCAGCCGCCGACGCGCCCGAGGACCTTGCGCACGCTTTCGGCGGACGGCAGGGAATCAATCAGTGCGTGAAGCTTTTCGGCATTTTTCAAGAGCGAATCTCTGCCCAGCCCCGCAAGTGCGGATGTCCCTTTGCCTCCGGGCAGTCCTTCTTTGATGATACCGTCTGTCATGGCGCCGAAAACAGGGTCCAGTACACGCCTGTCAAATGTTTTACACTCGTCTATTATAAGTTCCTTGTCAACGATTTCGGCGTTTGCCTTTATATACGGCAGCATATAACACGTGCCGACGCCGACTTTTTCGCCGTGCAGTGCGTCTGTCGGCTCGTTTATGACATGCATCTCCCAGAAGTGGGACATATGATGCTCCGAACCGGACGCGGGGCGCGAATTTCCCGCTAACTGCATTGCGAGCCCTGAGAGCAAAAGCCCCTTCATTACGAGAACCGTAAAATCGCGCGTGCTTCCGCTGTCTCCCCTCATGAGATTCGACGCGGCAATTATATCGTCAAGCGCTTCCTTTGTCATGCCGAAAATGTCTGTGCAAAGCGCCTCACCGGTTATTATATTCGATACCTGCCAGTCAAACAGGGACGTGAATTTGCCGATCATGTCGCCGACGCCGGATGCGGTAAGGCGGGGCGGCGCATCACAGAAGACGGAAGGCTCGGCGAACAGCGCCACGGGAGAGCTTGACGGATACGTCAGCTTCTGCCCGTACATCGTCATCGCGGCGACGCCGGATACAAAGCCGTCAACGCTCGCCGCCGTCGGGTATGAGACGAACGGGACCGATCTCTCGTGGGCGCAATACCTCACTATATCATGAACGGAGCCTGAGCCGCAGGCGATCATAACGCTTATGTCTCCGAGCTCCTTCATGTGCGCCGATAAACGCGCCGTCTCCGTCTCGTTTGCGTGAGCATTCCCGGGCAGCACGAAATGCCGGCACCCGAGCGACGTGATCACGCGGTCCGCATATTTAGCTGTGTTGCTGTCGCAGACGAGCAGAGCGGTGCCGGAGTCGAAGCTGTCTTTTATGTATGAGATCAGATGATCCGTCGCACCGTCTCCGACCTCGAGGACAGACGTTTGGATCGAATGGTGACAGCCGCACCGACAGGCGGAAACGATCTTTTTCGCTTTTTCAAGCATTTATATCTTCTCCTTCTTGTCCCTCATGCATAAGCTGACGGGAGAACAAATATACATAAAACAAAACGAAAGGCATTAATGAAGGGAGAGCTTGTGAATGTTCATATATGCCGTACACGGAAATACCATTAAATTCTTCGGGATCATCGGCGTCGCGATAGTGACGCTCGCGCTGCTGATTGCTTTTATCCCGAAGGGAGAAGCGGCGGGGTCGGATGCGCCGCCCGCAGTCAATGTCTCGCCTGCCGATAAGACAGAAGGGGAGACGGAAGCGTCGATAACGGTTAATTTTGACAAGATCAAAACGAACGAAGAGCGTGTCGCGCTCATAAAGAGCTACGGCTGGGAGGTCGAGGAAACACCGGCTGAGGAAGCAAAGGTCACGATCCCCGCAGAATTCGACAGGGTGATGGAGAGCTACAACCGCATACAGCGGCAGCAGGGCTTTGACCTTTCGAAATACCGCAACCGCGACATGATGCGCTATACATACAGGATAACAAATTATCCCGATTACAACGGCACCGTTTACTGCAATCTTCTGATCTACAAAAACAGAGTCGTTGCGGCGGACATATGCTCGTCCGACGTTAACGGTTTCATCGCAGGGCTTAAGGGAACGGCGAGGAGCGAAGGCAAAACAACGCCCGAAACCGCCGAATAACCGCGATCCCGTATTTCCACAATATTATAATGTACATTAAGAAAAAAATCAACAATAGATATTTCCAAAGTTGAAATTTAGTGAAAGGTGTTGTATAATCATGGTGCGGGAAGCCCCCGCACCTTTAATTTTGACGAAAGAAACTATTTCTAAAAGACAAATAATAACATATTTTTACATTTATGATACAATATAGTCGTCTGGTGCTATGAGAATACCCACAGACTGTTATCTATATTGCACAATATAGACTTCTATGTAAAATAAAAGAAATAGATATAACAAAATTACAATGGAGGGAAAATCAATGGAATATGATCTTGTAGCGACATGCCTTTTCGGACTTGAACATTCGCTCGGCGAGGAGATCGACAGGCTCGGGTATAAAAGGCGCGAAACGATAGACGGCAGGGTTTATTTTTCCGGCGGCGAGGACGCAATAGCGCGGATGAATATATGGACGAGATATGCAGAGCGCATCCTGATCGAGGTCGGCAGCTTCGAGGCGCTTACGTTCACCGAGCTTTTCGACGGGACAAAATCGCTTCCGTGGGAGCGCTGCATAGGGAAGAATGACAAGTTCCCTGTAAAGGGGCACAGCATAAAGAGCGCGCTTTTCTCGATACCCGACTGCCAGAGGATAATAAACAAGGCAGTTGCCGACAGGCTCATGTCTGCGCACCGCACCTCTGTCCTGCCCGAGACGGACAAGCTGTGCCAAATAGAATTCTTTATTTTCAAGGACCGCGCGACGCTGATGATCGACACCTCGGGCGCACCGCTGCACAGGCGCGGATATCGCCCGGAATCAAACGATGCGCCGCTCCGGGAGACGCTCGCGGCGGAGCTCGTTAATATTTCGCGCCCGCGTGAGGACGTGCTGTTTTGGGACCCTATGTGCGGCTCCGGGACGATACCGATAGAGGCGGCAATGAGGATGAAGAACATCGCCCCCGGAGCAAAGCGATATTTCGCGGGCGAACGGTTCCGTTTCATCCCGAAGGAGACGTGGCGGCACGCAAGGGAAGAGGCGGCAGATTCGGTAGTGAAAACAAAGTTTGAGGCGTACGCCTCGGACATCGACGAGCGCGCGGTCGAGCTTGCGCGCGCAAACGCCGCGCGTGCCGGCGTTGATGACTGCGTTCGCGTCTTCCGCGAGGACGCGCTCGGGATAAAGACGGGCGGCAGGCGAGGCACCGTAGTCTGCAACCCGCCGTACGGCGAGCGCATGATGACGGTCAGGGAAGCCGAGGAGCTCTACCGACGGATGGGAGAGCATTTCAGGACGCTTGACAGCTGGCAAATATATATCATCTCGTCCCACGAAAATTTCCCGAGGCTTTACGGGCAGAGACCGGACAAGACAAAGAAGCTTTATAACGGCATGATCCCGTGTTGGTATTATCAATACTTCCGCCGTCCTGCACCGCGAGCGGATCATAACGGCAAAACGGACAGGCGATAAAAACGGTCGGGGGACTCAGCTGCCCCCCGATTCCTTCTTTCTCTTTTTCTTCCGCAAAAGCAGCCTGCCGAGCGCGCGCCCGTTCCACGGGATGAGCGGGTAAAGATAGCTCCACCCGCAGATGCCGCGCATCGTTAAAAGCAGCACTAGTATAATGATGAGCCCCGCCGCAAAGCCCCATACGCCGAAAAGTGCTGTCAGCGCGAGCAGCATCAGCCGGAAATACTTGAACGCGTACCCGAGCTCGTAATTTGACTGCGTAAAATTCGAGATCGCCGTGAACGCCATATAGAATATGACCTCCGGGATCAGCCAGCCCGTCTCTATCGCGAAGTCTCCGAGCAAAAGTCCGCCGATTATCGACAGCGAATTCGACATCGTGGACGGCGTCGTCAACGAGGCGAGTTTCAGCACATCGAGGGCGAATTCCGTCAGGAAAAGCTGTACGATTATCGGCAGGGAGCCGAGCTCATTCGGAAGGATAAAACGGAGCCACTCGGGGAGATACGCGCTGTGCGTGATCAGAAGATACCAGAGCGGCGTTATGAACACGGTCGAGGCGAACACGAGCATACGTATTATTCGCAAATACGACCCCGTGAACGGAGGAAAATAAAAATCGTTCGTCTCCTGCAAAAAATCAAATACCGACGTCGGCAAAAGCATTACCTCAGGCGACGTGTCGCACAGGACGGCGACCCCGCCTTCAAGCAGATGTGCGGACGTCGCGTCCGGGCGCTCCGTCAGCCGCACCTTCGGGAAGGGATTGTACCACTGGCGGCGGCAGAGCGCCTCTGTCAGCGACTGGTGCCCGAGGGGCAGCGCGTCAACCTCGATGCTTTCGAGCTGCGAGACGAGGCGGGAAACAAACTTCGGGTCAGCCTTGCCGTCGATATATGAGATGACGACGTCCGTCTTTGATTCTTTTCCGACAGAGACGTATTTCATCGTCAGACGTGTGTCGCGTATGCGGCGGCGGATGAGCGCCGTGTTGAATATCAGCGTTTCTACGAATCCGTCGCGCGCGCCGCGCATGACGCGGTCATTTTCGGCGTCCTGCGTGTCCCGCGACGGGTACGAGCGCAGGTCTATGACTATCGCCTCACCGGCGAATCCGTCCGATATCATCAGGCAGCAGCCACCGAGGACGGAGCGGACGATGTCCTCACCGTTCGTCGTCACGTCGACCTCGACGTCCGGCAGATGAACGGCGGCAAAGCGCGACGCCGCGCCCGGCTGCCCGTCCCCGAAATCGTCGAGCCCGACAAGAAACATCAAGAGCTTTTGCAGCTCGCCGCCCTTGATAAAGCCGTCTATATAGAAGAGCACGGCGCTGTGTCCGTTCGCGCTTATATCGCGCTTTATCATGTCAAAGTTTCGGTCGACGAGCAGCGTTTCATCGACCGACCGGACGGTCGCGCCGTAATCCGCGGTTATGTTTATCATAAATATCCCCCTCTTTTTTCGCGCGTCACGTTTATTGTGCCGCAAAAGAGGGGGATATTATTCATTTTTTGCTTTCGGTCATTTTACGAAGGCAGGTACCTGACCCTCGAGGAACCACGTGACAGAGTAGATATAATTGAGTTCGACCTCCCCATCATCCGTGTCCGCGGTGTATTTGCTGTCGTCGTAATAAACATAATGACCGCCCCAGTCGTATCTGTCGCCGAGGCTCTTTGAGACGACCATCACGTTGTAGTCACCGTCGGTCGCGGTGAAAGCCGAGATATCTGCCGCTCTGACTGCCGCAAGAGACGGCAGCATCCGCCGCACGTCATTTCCCTCGTATGCCGTGAGCGTGCCTGTCTTTTTATTGTATACATATATCTCTTTGATCGTTTCGGCAAGCGCGTCAAAGTATTCGTCCTCGCTGAGGGAGAAGACGCCGTCGAACGCGTCACCGACGTAGAAGGGAATGCTGCCGCAGTGAAGCTCCTTGTTTATTACGAAAGTTCGGTCAAACGCATCACCTATTTTCGAAAGGGAGGACGGGAACAGCGGAAGCTCCGCCTCATCCAAATAGTATGTGACGACCTCTCCCGTCTCGTCAGGCTGCGATCCTCTGACATTAAATGAGCCCATGGAGAAATGCTGGAAATATTCCCGCCCGCGCGTCAGTATGATCTCGGAAAGCGGATCGTTTTCGAGCGCTTGCCCGCGCCCGCAATAGAGCTCCCCATCCGCGTATGCCTTTGTGAGGGCGCCCCTGTATTTGTCTGTCGTATAATCGCCGGGGATGTTACCCGCATAGCTGTCTTCGATCCGATCCCACTCTTCGGTTTTTTCTTCGTCATCCGGCACAGGCATGTCGGGGTCGGCTTCTGTGTTGATGCCGATATTGTCTAAAATTGATGAGGAAGACAGCATCATTTCAAGATTGAGATCAAACCGGGTGCAGTTTTTGAGATAGTCGAAATATTCTGAGTTGCCGCTGTTTACTTCAAGTATTGTTTCGGTCAGCGGAGCGATATATTCATATGGCAGATCCGAATAACTGTACGAGAGATCGAATCCGAACGGAGTCATGTAATTGATATACAGAGATTCGGTCCTTTCCACTCTTTCAAGCGCCTCATAAGGCGCGGAATCGGAGTAGGAAACGACGTCTTCCCCGTAAGCTCCCCTGTTTCGCAGCTGACTGTTCATCTGCGATACCGCGCGCCTGACGGCAGCGATCTCATCCGGATTCGAAATGATCGCGCCCTCGCCTCCGTACGAGCTCGAGGAAAAATTTACCGAGATGGTATCGGCGACGGGGACCGTGTAGTCAAATATTCCGAAGCAGCCGAACGACAGTATTAGTACGGCGACGATAAACGCCCCGGAATAAATGAGCATACCGCGGATGTGCGAAAACATCGCCTTCGCGGAGCGGTAGAGGACCGTGTTGCAGAGCATGAACGAAAGAATAAGTCCGACGAAGAACCCGAACAGCCCCCAGCCTTCTTCGAAGAGCGCAAAGAATTTGCTCGAAAGCACCGCTGTCGGTCCGATTATAATATACTTTATTATTTCCGGCAGGACAGGGAAAACGATCTGATTCCCTGAGCGCTCTATCGGTCGATTTGCATATGCGTAATATGCGAGGAAAAAGCCGATAGAAGCGAGCACCGCGTCAAAAAGAATCATTATCCACGCGGGGAGCTCGGTGCCGCCGTCGAGTACATATTGCAACCGGAAGACGGGGGATAGCCATTTCAAAAAGCCGAGCGAAACGAGCATTCTCGAAACGTTCAAATAGCGAACGCCGTCCCTGAGCAGGAGCATCGCGGTGATAAAGACAACCGGGGCGGCAAACAGCAAAAACGCCGTCATTATAGCGTGTATCACGCGGTTGCCCGAAATCACCCCGGCGAGCACGGTCACCGAGAGAAAGACGGTGAAGTAAAATATGCCGAGCACCGGTATCAAAAGGATCGTCGGCAAAAGCTCCGCGTAAAGGGCACCGGACAGCGCAAGCAGCAAAAGCGACAGAATGTAGCTCAAAAGGGCAGCGGAAAGATATACGGCGAACGAGGAAAAGATCACCGATATGAAGTGCCCCGAGCGGCGCTCCGGCAGACTGTGGAAAAAGCCCGCGCTCGTTTTGCTCTGAATGAACTGCATAAAATATATGCCGGAAATAATCGCCGCAAGCGCGGAAAAGATCGGAAATATCGCTTTGAGATTTGATACAAGCCGCCGGGCAGTGTATATTTCCGTTAAGTTCGGCAAGGTTATAGCGGTCCACAAGGTGTAGGTGAGAAGGAACATTATCAGGAACAGCACGAACAGTGGCCAGCCTCGCCGCGCCATACCTGTCATATATCGCCGCGTCACGAGCGGGGCGCGTTTTTTATTCGGTGACATTTTTTGCGTCATATCCGATTCCCTCCATTTCCGAAATGAATATCTCCTCAAGTGTCAACGGGATTATCTCACTGTAGATCGGTGAGGCAGACGACAGTGCCGCCGATATCTCCTCTTCACCCCCGCGGCATACGATGATGTGCAGCTTTCCGTGCGTCTCGTGCGAGATCACGTCGAGCGCCGATATCGCCTCAGCCGGGTCCCTGTCAAATACCGCCTGTACCTTGTGTATCGAGAGCTTCATATCGTCAAGCTCGCGGTCGAGCAGGATCCTGCCGCGATGGAGCAGGCAGATGTGGTCCGTTAAGTCTTCAAGCTCGCGCAGATTGTGGGTCGATATGACGGCGGTCAGCCCGTTCTCCGCGACGTCGTCCGCGATCATGCGGCGGACGAGCTGGCGCATCACGGGGTCTATCCCGTCAAACGTCTCGTCGCAGAGCAGATATTTCGGTCGGACGGAGAGCCCGAGCAAAAGGGAAGACTGCTTCTGCATTCCTTTGGAGAAGGTGTTTATCTTGCGCGTGCGGTCGAGTCCGAACGCATCGGTCATCTTTGTGTACATCGCGTCATCGAAATTATCGTATGCGGAGCGGTAAAAGGCACGCATCTCGTCAAGCGTCGCGTGCGGGAGGAAATACTGCTCGTCGGAAAGATAGACGACGCGCTGCTTCATAAAATAATTTTCGAAGATCGGCTCGCCGTCGTATATAACGCTGCCGGAGTCCTCCCTGTATATGCCGGACATTATGCGCAGCAGCGTCGATTTTCCGCTGCCGTTCGAGCCGATCAGACCGAATATCGACCCGTCGGAAACGGTCGCAGTCACGCCGTCAAGCGCGGTTACGCCGTCAAAAGTCTTTTTTATGTTCTCGATGTTGATCAATCCTTTTTCCACTCCTTTCTGATTATCTCCTCCGCCTCCTCGAACGTAACGCCGAGGTCGTGCGCATCCTTCGCGGACGAGGCGAGCGCGCGGCGAAGGTCGGCTTTTTTTGATTCGTGTGCCGTTGCGACATCGTCCGAAACAAAGCTGCCGCGACCGGGGGAAGAATAAATTATCCCGCGCCGTTCGAGCTCCGCATACGCCTTGTGTATCGTATTCGGATTGATGCCGAGCTCCTGCGCGAGCTGCCGGACGCTCGGTATACTTTCGTTCGGCTTAAGGATCCCGCGCAGTACGAGAGAGCTGACATTGTCGACAAGCTGCTCGTATATGGGTTTCCTGCTCTTGAAATCAACGAAAATAGAACTCATTTCACTTTCTCACATCCTCTCGCCGTATGTGTACTAACCGAAATAGTACACTATAATATTATCACACGCTAACCCACATGTCAATAGGCATTTTTATTTTTTTGAGCAAGAGAGAAATACTCTTGCAAAAGGGTGCCAAGTAAGATATAATAGTGGCATACGAAAAAACGAAAGGATGTCCCGCGCGTGTACGGGCGGGACCGGTAAGACTCAAAATGTACAGGCTCTTTTTGGATGCTGCTGCGGGAAATCAGGCGGCAAATACAGGAAACGGGTGGTATTCGATCATAATGCTCGTCATCCTGCTCGTCGTCTTCTATTTCTTCATGATAAGACCTCAGAAGAAGCAGGAGAAGGAGACCGCCGCCATGCGTGACGCGCTCCAGGTCGGCGACGAGATCACGACGATAGGCGGTATAATCGGCAAGATCGTTTCCATAAAGGAAGAAACGGTCATGATCGAGACGGGCAAGGAAAAAACGAAGATCAGGATCCTCAAGTCCGCAGTCCGAAACGTCGACGTCAAGGCTGAAGACGCGGAAGAGTGACCGTTCGGTCATAAAAAGGACCCGTCCCCGCATATCTCTATAACAGGACAATGTGCAATATGCGGGAGATGATTTTTTGAACACTGCGAAAGCAAACAGAAACGAAGAGGGAATGTCCCCGGCGGAGGTAATAATACCTGCCGCCGTCGGTGTCGGCATAGCCGCCGCTGCGGCTGCCGTGCTTATCTTTATCGTCGGCGCCGCCGTCTATGCGACGAGCGACCCGAACAGATTCGTCACGCCGTCGGCACTGTTTATTCTTGCGGCATCGTCGTTCGTCGCCGGATTTGTTTCCTCGAAAAAGAGCGGGGCTTTTTTGCCCGGGCTGATCGCCGGTACGGCGCTTATGCTGCTCATTTTCGCCGCGTCGCTCATATCGGGCGGGCACGGGGTGATCCCTGCGCCGTACTCGTATCTTGTCAGACTCGGCGGGTTCATCCTTTCTATCCTCGGGGCGTTTCTCGCGTCGAGGCGGGGTGGGGCGAAATTTTCTTCATCACCGAAGGTGCCGAAGATCAAAAAGCGCTGACCGGTCGCCGTGCTCCCATAATGCCGTCGGCTCGAATGAGCCGGGGCGGCAGGGGAGCCGCGGAAAATTATATCGAACGCGGTCCTGCGCCGCACGGGAGACCCATCGTCCGGGTCTCCCGTTTTGTTAAAAAAGCGCCGCGGGGGATTGATATTCGCCGCTGTTTGATGTATAATAAAAAGAAAAGGAAAATTTTATTCAAGGACAGACTATCGAAGTGAAGATAATTGACAAGGTTTTCGGAACATACAGCGACCGCCAGATCAAGAAGATAAAGCCGACGGTCGATAAAATAGAATCACTCGCACCGAAATACAAAGCGATGAGCGACGCGGATATGCTTGCAGAGACGTCCCGCTTCAAGGAAAGGCTCGCAAAGGGCGAAACGCTCGACGACATCCTGCCGGAGGCGTTCGCGCTCGTGCGCGAGGCGTGCGACCGCGTCCTCGGCAAGCGCCCGTTCAACTGCCAGCTTCTCTGCGGCGTGCTCCTGCATCAGGGGCGAATCGCTGAGATGAAGACGGGTGAAGGAAAGACGATCGTCGCGACGATGCCGTCTTATCTGAACGCATTGACGGGAAAGGGCGTCCACGTCGTCACGGTCAACGAGTACCTCGCGCGCAGCCAGGGTGAGGAAATGGGGAGGGTACACGAATTTCTCGGGCTCACGACCGGTCTTGTCGTTCACGACCAGACTATGAAGGAGAAGCAGGAAGCGTATAACTGCGATATAACATACGGCACGAACAATGAGTTCGGATTCGACTATCTGCGCGACAACATGGTCAAATACAAGGAACAGCTCACGCAGAGGGGGCACAATTTCGCCATCGTCGACGAGGTCGACTCGATATTCATAGACGAGGCGCGCACGCCGCTCATCATTTCCGGCGCGGGCGAAGAATCAACGGAGATGTATGCAAAGGCAGATGAGCTCGTCTCCCGCATGAAGCCGTTTGTCATAAAGGAGCTCGACTCCAAGGAGGACGTTGAAGACGTCCTGAAAAACGCGGGCGTAAACGCTGATTACATCGTCGACGAAAAGCAGAAAACGACGACGCTGACCGAGCGGGGCGTCGCGAAGGCGGAAAAGTTTTTCGGCATCGAGAACTTCGCGGACGAGGAAAACTCCGAGCTCAATCACTACGTTTATCAGGCGCTCAAGGCTCACGGCATAATGCACCGCGATATCGACTACGTTATCTACAACGGAAGCATCATGATCATCGACTCGTTCACAGGGCGCATGATGCCCGGCAGGCGGTATTCGAACGGTCTGCATCAGGCGATCGAGGCGAAGGAGGGCGTCGAAATCCAGCGCGAGAACCAAACGCTCGCGACAATCACGTTCCAGAATTATTTCAGAATGTACAGTAAGCTCTCGGGAATGACCGGTACGGCGCTCTCGGAGGAAGACGAGTTCCGCGAAATATACAATCTCGACGTCGTCGAGGTGCCGACGAACAAGCCGATGATCCGCGTCGATCACAACGACATCGTCTATAAGACCGAAAAAGCAAAGTACGACGCCGTGATCGAAGAGATCAAGCGCTGCCATGAAAAGGGGCAGCCGGTCCTTGTCGGTACGGTATCTATCGAAAAATCCGAAGCTCTTTCAAAGCGGCTGAAGGGAGCAGGGATCCCGCACACGGTCCTGAACGCAAAGTATCACGAGCGCGAGGCGGAGATAATCGCTCAGGCGGGCAAGCTCGGAGCCGTCACGATCTCAACGAATATGGCGGGGCGCGGCACGGATATCCTTCTCGGCGGAAACGCCGAATATCTCGCGAAGGCGGAGATGAGGCGCTCCGGCTATGACGAGCGCATGGTCGCGCTCGCGACAGGTTCTTCGCAGTCTGTCCCCGAGGATGTGCTCGCGGCACGCGCGGTGTATCAGGAGCTTTACAAAAAATATCAGAAGGATATAGAGCCGGAGGCGAAGCTCGTCTGCGAGGCGGGAGGTCTTTTCGTCCTCGGCACGGAGCGGCACGAGAGCAGAAGAATAGACAACCAGCTCCGCGGACGTTCCGGAAGACAGGGCGACCCGGGCGAATCGCGCTTCTATATCTCGCTTGAAGACGATCTTATGCGCCTGTTCGGCGGCGACAAGCTGTATAATCTCGTCGACAGGCTTCGCCTGCCGGACGATGTCCCGATAGACGCATCCATCCTTTCAAACTCGATCGAGACCGCGCAGAGGCGCATCGAAGGGCAGAACTTCAACAGGCGCAAAAACACGCTCGAATACGACGACGTCATGAACCAGCAGCGCAAGCTCATCTACAGCCAGCGCTCGGAGGTGCTCGAAGGACTCGATCTGCATGACAAGATAATCGGAATGATAAACGGCACGATCGGAGAGGACGTCACCTCCGCGACTGCGGGCGACGACCCGTCATCATGGACGCTCGACGAGCTCATCCAGAACTACAAGGGTATTCTGTTCGCGCCGACCGATCCCGAGTTTTCAAAGGAAACGCTCTCCGGCATGAAGCCCGAAAAAATCGGCGAGCTCTTCACGGACAGGGCTATGTCCATATACAAGGCAAAGGAAGAGAAGTACGGATCGGAATGGGTCCGCAACGTCGAGCGCAACGTGCTTCTGACGTGCGTCGACAGGCACTGGGTAGAGCACCTCGACGCGATGGACGACCTGCGAGACGCGATAAGGCTCGAATCGTATGCACAGCGCAACCCCATCACCGAGTACAGGATCGCCGGGATGAACCAATTCGAGCAGATGACCGACGAGATACGCCGCGACACGGCGCGCACGATGCTCACCGCCATCCCGCGCGAGGAGCTGCTCCGCCGCCGCCAGACCGTCGTCGTGAAGAACACGATCTCGGGAACGAACGGACCTATTTCGACAGGCGAAAAGAAGAAGCCCGTCGTCAAAAAGAAGACCGAGAAGATCGGCAGAAACGATCCGTGCCCATGCGGCTCCGGCAAAAAATACAAGAACTGCTGCGGATCGGGCATCAAGGACAACGCACAGTAAAACGTAAGGGAGAGATATCATATGGGGCTCGGAGTGCTTTTCATCGGATACGTCCTGACATCTGTTTTCACCTTGGCTCCAACATATTTTCTGACCGACCTGATCGGCAGCTTCGTGATTTTCGAGGCTGTCGGCAAGCTCCGCCGCCATGCAGAGCGCTTTCGGTACGCCGCGGCTGCCGTGTATGCGATGTTCTGCGTTTCGGCGGTGCAGTGCGTATACTACACTCTGAAATATATCGGGATCGTTGAAGGCTTTGAGATATTCGAAAATATTCTCGAGGTCGTAAGACTTGCCGTAATGTATGCCCTGACGGCGGCGATCCTGCTTTCGCTCTCGCAGCTTTCGGAGTCCGTCGGAGACAAAAAGCTCGCGGACAAGGGCGTCCGGAACGTGTGGATCTTTTCCGTCAGCTATGTATTTATGATCGTGCTGTCGCTCGACTTTGACTTTCTCGATGAATTCATTGCCGCATTTACCGCTTTCGGCTTCCTGTTCCGAATACTCGCGGTGCTTCTGAACTGCGTTTATTTATATAGCTGCTACATGTGGATATGCCTTGCCGGGGACCACGATATGTCACGCCAATCCGCGCTCGACCGTTTCTTCGGTAAGCTCATGCCGAAGCCGAAGAAAAAAGAGCCGGATTCGGAGCCCGAGCCCGCACCGATCCCCGGAAAAAAGAAAAAGAAGCTTCTCAAAGCAAAAGAAAATGAAAAGGAGGACTGAAAAAACATGTCGATCATTGCCGCGGTCATCGCCGTTTTGATATTCGCCAATCCGTATATATCCGTGCTCGACCTTTTGCCGGACTTTCTCGGCTGCCTTCTTATTCTGTATGCCACCTCGCATGTTGAGGTCTTCTCCCCGAAGATCGAGGAAGCGCGCAGACTGTGGATGAAGCTCGCTTTTCTGACCGGGGCGGACGCGATGCTTGCCGGCATAGTTCCTTCAAACGACGGCGCCATGCGGCTGCTCTTCGTATTCGTTTTCCGCATATCCGAGGGCGCGATGCTGTACCTTGCCGCGACAAAGACATTTGACGGCATAATGTATCTCGGAACAAAATTCGACGCAAAAAGCGTGTACGCGCCGGCATCCGACAGAAAGAGGAAAAAGCTCGAGCTCCGCGAGCGCAACGAGCAGGAAAAGCTCGCCGCGATACTTGACCGTGAGCGCGAAAAATACGAGCGCGGCACGGCGGAGGACATAGACGAGGAGCACCGCCACCGTGCGACCGAGCGCTATCGCGCCGTCGTCGCCAAAATCAGTGCGGACGCAAACAAAAAGCGCCGTGTCAAGGACGGTATCGCCGCTCTGTCGCACAGCATGCTGATTTTCTCGATCGTTCGGACTGCAATGTGCGTTTTGCCCGAATTCTCGGCTCTTTCTTCGTTCGACAATCGCGGCGACGTCACATCGGGGAACGACCTGAATATAGCAAATTACAGATTCATGTTCATTTCTCTCGGATTCATCGTGGCGCTGATCGTTTCCGTTTTCTGGGCGGTGCGTGTGATCCGTTATATCGCCGGTATTTCGCGCGACAAGCTGTTCATCAGGGAAGTCCGTGAAAAATACGCGGAATTCGCAAAGACGCATACGGATCTGTTTGTATGCCGCAAAATAATGCTCTCGCTCGTGATCCTCGGCATAGGCGTTGTCCTTACACTTGACTTTTTCGTCGACAATATAAACTACATCCCCGATTTTGCCGCCGCCGTATTTTTCCTCCTGTTCTTTGTGATAATGTCCCGCAAGGAAAAAATAAACGTCCCAGGCATCATAGTTTCCGCCGCGTTGGCTGCGGCTTCCGTCGCGCAGTGGCTGTATTTGATCGACTATATCGACAAATTTACGGATTTCACGCGTACTGCGGGATCGGATAAGGCTTTTTCGGGATATATCGTCTGCTGTGTGCTTACCGCGGTGTGCGAGATCCTGTTCGCCGCTGCGGCAGTGATCGTCTTCCGCGAGCTCACCTCGGTCATAAACTTCCACACGGGATATAAGTCCGAGATAGGCGAGCTCGACGACAGGACAAAATATCTGCGCGCCACGCTTAGGAAACAGAATGTGCGTTCGCTCGTGTTCGCTGTCATCTCTGCCGCAGCGTCCGTCGTATATATGATATCCCTCGGCTTCAACAAGCAGGTGCTCGTCGAGGACGAGACGCTGAAATATTATATTTACGTCCCAAAGTTTGAAAGTATGGGAGCGATCGACATGGTCGTCGCGATCGTGTATATCGCGCTGACCGTCAAGTTCATTTCGGACATATACGACGCCGTCAGGGAGCGGTATAAATTCCTTTGATCCTCGTAATCAAGCCGATAAAGCATAAAAGAACGCCGAACACCGGCGTTCTTTTATGCTTTATAATATTTTTTCCGTCACGTTTCGTCCGTCTTTTTCACGGAGAGTGAAAGCACGGTCATGATCAGGAAAACGGCGAAATAAGTCAGCGCGCCGTCTATCAGGATGACCTCGCCGTATGCCGAGAGGATCGGCACGATATCGGTCATATCCGGGAGCCCGTATTCGACGATCCCCAAAATGTTTGAATATATTTCAAAAATAAGGTACGGCAGCATATGAAGAAGCGCCGCCGCAAGGATCAGTCTGCCTTCCGGTCTCTTCAGGGAAAGCGAGGGAACACGGTGATTGCTCATCTCCGTCCGACCCGTTATAAAAGGCGCAAACAAAAACAAGAGAAAATACGTCAGCGCGCGCGCCGCGAAATTCAGCAGAAGGTAAAGCGCCGAGGCAAGCTCAAGACCGACTATCAGATTCCCCGTGATGAGGTCGATAACAAACGATGCGGTGTAGTCAAGAGCGAGGATGAGAAGCACAAACAGAAACGAGAGCCCGACACAGCGCCTGTTCCCGCGAAGGATAAAGTGCAGGATCAGGGCGGCGCCTGCGGCAAATATCACGCTGTCAAATACAAAAACCACATTGTCGAGAATACCGACGAAAACGGAGGATGAAGAAGATATCTCTGTGTAAATGACGTTCAAAAGGCGCGCGGTCAGCGTGAGTCCGAGCGAGATCAGGGCGCCGACCGTCAGATCGCGCCGAATTGCCGTGTTATTTTCTCTTTGTTCTTTCATGGAAAATCATTCCTCCGAGCCGATCTACGTTCTATTTTACCACATTACGCGGAGAAAGGAAAGATTTTTTTTGACTAACCCGCCGGCACCTGTCATATATTGTTACAAAAACCGAAATGAAAGGCGAAGCAACGAAGTAACATGGAAAATTATGAAAAAAGCTACCCGAAGATGCTGCCGTTCAACCGAGAATGCGATCATGATCTCGTCGGCGCATACATAAGCGTTCTCTTATCGAGATACAGCTTTCTCGAGCAGGTCTATGTCGGCGAATCTATCCGCGGGCGCGAGCTATACTGCGTCCGCCTCGGCAGGGCTGACGCGCAGCCTGTGCTTTATGTCGGAGCGCATCACGGAATGGAACGGATAACTTCATCCCTGCTTTTGCGCTTCATAAACGAGTACTGCGAGAGCATGGCAGAGGGGGTTCGGATGTACGGCGTCGGCATGGATTATATTTTTTCCGAGAGATGTATATATGTCCTGCCGATGCTGAACCCTGACGGAGTCGAGCTGTCGCTCCGCGGAGCATCGGAAGAAAGTCCGCTTTATGAACGGCTTTTGAGGATGAACGGCGGGGACGATTTCACTCACTGGCAGGCAAACGAGCGCGGCGTCGACCTGAATCACAACTACGCCGCCGGATTTACCGAATACAAAGCCCTCGAAAAGGAGGATGGCATCATAAACGGACCGACAAAATACAGCGGCGAATATCCCGAGTCCGAGCCGGAGACATCGGCGCTCTGCCGGCTGATACGCACCGTCTCGCCCGAGATGATCCTCACACTGCACACACAGGGCGAGGAGATATTTTATACGAGCGGCGGAACATGCCCCAAAATATCGCACAGGATCGGGCGGGTAATGTCCGATATGACGGGGTACAGGCTCGCCGAGCCCGAAGGGAGCGCGGCTTACGGCGGGCTGACGGACTGGTTTGTTGCCGAATACGGAAAGCCCTCATTCACAATAGAGTGCGGCAAAGGAAAAAATCCTTTGCCGCCGGATGATTTTTTCAATATCTACGCGCGTCTGCGCGAGCTGTTTTTCAGGGCTCCGATCCTTTTCTGACGGGGAATATCTATATACGGGGAACGGCTGTCCTCATCCACTCGACGGCGAGCCTGACCCAATCCGCCACATGACTGTCCTCAAGCCCTCTGTTTCCGCACGATGTCTCCCGCGTCGCGAGTGAAAGCCCGTGAGGACCGTTCGGATATACGTGCAGCTCAAACGGCACGCCGTACGAGGAGAGCGCGAACGCAAAAAGAAGCGAGTTTTCGACCGGGACGGCAGTGTCCTCCGCCGTGTGCCATAAAAACGCCGGGGGCGTTTTCTCGGTGACGAGCATCTCAAGGCTGTGCTCCTCGAGCTCCGCCTCGTCCGCATCCTCTCCGATCGACAGCTCTATAGTACCGCGGTGCGCAAATTCCTTTGCGGTTATGACGGGATAAGCAAGGATGAGACCGTCCGGTCTGTTCTCGCCGTATCCGATGTCGAGCTCCTCGCGGATGAACGGTTCGTGCCATCGAACGCCGAGCATAGCCGCGATATAACCGCCGGCGGAAAAGCCGAGCGCAAATATGCGGTGCGGGTCGATACGGTATTTTTCGGCGGACCGCCTTACATACGACACGGCAAGAGATGCGTCGAGCAGCGGGAGCGGGAAGTGGGCAAGATCGCCTATCGAGTAGCGTAGTACGAACACGTTCATGCCCTCGCCGAAAAACCTGACCGCGACGGGCTCCGCCTCACGCTCCGACAAATAGGACAGTCCTCCGCCGGGAAAAACTATGAGCGCAGGTCTTTCGGGCGCACGGAGCTCCGGTGCATCCCCGTGGATATACGCAGTAAGCGTCACGCGCGGATCGTTATCATAAAGTTCAATGACTTCGTGAAGCATATAGTACCGCTCCTTTTGATTTGTCGTTCAGTCAATTGTCCCATACAGTAAAATACTACCACATCGGACGTACTTTTACAACAGAATTGTTAAAAAAATATCGGTAAAAAGCTCAAAATATGTTGAAAAAATACCGAAACTCATGTATAATGACATTAAAAGGCAGAAATCGGTTCAAAAAGGGAGCGACATAATGAAAAAACGTTACAGACTGCTGGCGCTTTTAATAGCGGTGCTTGCCGTCACCGCATCGTCCGCATCGTGCAGAGACGGCGGAGGCGAGGAAACGACCGCAGGAGACGTTACGACTGCGCCTGTTATGGAGGATGAAGTGAACGAAAACGGAAGACGTGTCGAGGCGCTCGACCGCGGGCTGACTGCGATCCGGGCAAGAAACTCGGAAAAGAAGATCGGATGTCTCGTGAGCTGGCGTTCGCTCGGGACCGAATCCCGCGACACGGTTCATGAGCTCTTTCGTGACGGCGAACTCATTTACACGAGTGAAAAGGGTATGCCGACATGCTATTTCGATGAAGGCGGCAGCGAGGAATCGGTATATACGGTGAAGACGGGCAGCGAAGAAACGCCCGGAGTCACCCCATTCAAAACCAACTATTTTGACATCAGGCTCGATAAGCCGAAAAACGGCAGGACGCGTGACGGAGGATCATACACATATTCTCCGAACGACTGCTCCTGCGGAGACCTTGACGGGGACGACGAATACGAGATAGTTTTAAAATGGGATCCTTCCAACGCGCAGGACAATTCAAAGGACGGATATACCGGAAACGTTCTGCTCGATGCATATAAGCTCGACGGAACGAAGCTCTGGAGAATAGACCTCGGCGAAAACATCCGCGCGGGCGCCCACTACACGCAGTTCCTCGTCTACGATTTCGACGGAGACGGAAAGGCGGAGGTCGTCTGCAAGACGGCGGACAAAACCGTCGACGGGAAGGGAAATCTCATAGGCGAGGACCGCAGCTATCTTGCCGCCAACGGAAGAATACTCACAGGTCCCGAATACCTCACCGTATTTAACGGTGAGACTGGAGAAGCGATCCACACGATAGATTACGACCCGCCGAGGGGCTCTGTCGGCTCGTGGGGAGACGATTACGGCAACCGCTGTGACAGATTCCTCGCCGCCGTCGCCTATCTCGACGGAAAGACGCCCTCCTTCATTATGTGCCGCGGCTATTATACGCGCGCTGTGCTTGTCGCCTACAATTTTGACGGCGAACAGATCAAAAGAGTCTGGCGGTTCGATTCGAATGACGGCGGGATGAGCGCCCGTGCGGCAGGTCAGGGCAACCATAACCTCTGCGTTGCAGACGTCGACGGTGACGGATTTGACGAGATCGTTTACGGGCAGTGCTGCATCGACCATGACGGCAAGCTGCTTTGGTCGACGAACCTCGGTCACGGTGACGCGGTTCACGTCGGCAACTTCCTGCCCGACAGGGACGGACTTGAGATCTGGGGCTGTCTTGAGGGCTCTCAAGGTGCGTACCTTGCGGAAGCGGAGAGCGGGAAAATACTTCGCCGCTACAGCTCCAACCGCGATGTCGGACGCGCTCTTGCAGACAACTTCATCAAGGACAATGACTCGGCGGAGTTCATGTGCGCCACGACCTCTCAGATCTTCGTCGGTGAAAAAGACGTATACAGAGGCACGTGGAACGGCGGGATCAATTTCGCGGTCTATTTTTCGGGCGCGCTCGAACGATGCGGACTTGACGGCACGAACGTATATTCATACGAGTTCGGGAATGTCGCCTCGCTGTCCGGCGTTGTCGCATGCAACGGATCAAAGGCGACCCCGTGCCTGACGGCGGACCTTCTCGGAGATTGGCGCGAGGAGATCGTCATGGCGACCTCCGACGGCGCGGCTCTGCGCGTATTCATGACGAACTCCGAGACAGAATACAGGCTGCCGACGCTCATGCACAATACGATGTACCGCTGCGGCGTCGCAAACGAAAACGTCGCGTACAATATCCCGCCGCATACGGAGTGGTTCCTCGACACATATTATCCTCTGCCGGATTACCCGGAAGTGTATATGGCAAAAGCAAAATAAAACATCCTTTATAAACAGTAACGCCCCGACAGACCGGGGCGTTACTGTTTTTATATCCGAATATATCTGGGCGCCGCGGGCGGCGGCTCACGGCAAATATGAACCAAATGTGAACAAATTCGCCGTTTCGGCGCCAAAAATTAAATATTTGTTTCATCGCGTTTAGGCGTAGATTTTCCGCTTCAAATATGGTATATTATACGGGAATGATTTTTTTCGGTAGTGTAGTATGCGAACGTATTTTAAGTATCTGAAGCCGTTTTTGCCGCGGATGTCGGTCGGGCTCGCGATCAAATTTGCCGGGACGATATTCGATCTTCTCATCCCGGTCATGCTGAAAATAATAATCGACGATGTCGTTCCGAAGGGGGACGAGCGTATGATCTACTTCTACGGCGGCATTATGATCGTCTGCTCCGTGCTCGCCGTAGTCGGCAATATCATCGCGAACAGGATGGCGTCCCGCGTCGCGAGCGAATCGACGCGCCTTCTGCGCCACGATCTTTTTGTAAAGACGCTGTACCTCTCCTGTGCTCAGACAGACCGGTTCACGATCCCGTCCCTCGAGTCCCGCCTGACATCGGACACGTATAACGTCCATCAATTCACAGGGATGATGCAGCGGATGGGAGTCCGCGCGCCGATCCTTCTTGTCGGCGGACTCGTTATAACAATGGTACTCGACCCGGTGCTGACGCTCGTCCTCGTAGCGACGCTGCCTTTCCTCGGTGCGTCCGTATTCTACATAGCGAAAAAGACGGTCCCGCTTTACAGGAAACAGCAGTCCGCGACGGACGATATGGTCCGCACAGTGCGCGAAAACATACAGGGGATCCGTGTGATCAAGGCGCTCTCGAAGACAGACTACGAGCGCCGCCGCTTTGACGGCGTGAACCGCGCGCTCATGAAGCGCGAGGAAACGGCAGGACTCGTCGTTTCTGCGACGAATCCGCTCATGAATTTCTTTCTTTACGTCGGTCTTACCGTTGTGATCGTCATCGGAGCATTCAGAGTGAACGCCGGGCTCTCCAAGGTCGGAACGATAATATCGTTTATGAGCTACTTTACGTATATTCTCAACGCCATGCTGTCCGTGACGCGAATGTTCACGACCTACTCGCGATGCTCGGCGTCGATGGGGAGGATAGAGGAGGTGCTCTCCGCCGAGGCGGAGCTTCCCGTGCTGATGAGCCCGGACGGAGAGGAAACGGAAGCTGTAGAGGGCGCACCTCACATCAGGTTCGACAGCGTAACATTCTCGTATAACGGCAAAAAGGACAACATCAAAAACGTATCCTTTGACCTCTACCGCGGGCAGACGCTCGGCATCATCGGTGCGACAGGAAGCGGCAAAACCACGCTGATCTCGCTTCTGCTTCGCTTTTACGATCCCGATTCGGGAAAAATAGAGATAGACGGGCGCGATATAAGATATGTGCCGCGGAACGAGCTGTATGAAAAGTTCGGCGTCGCCCTCCAGAGCGACTTTCTCTTCGCCGACACGATACGTGAAAACATCCGATTCGGCAGGGATATCTCCGACGGAGAGATCGACACCGCGACCGTATACGCTCAGGCGAGCGAATTTATCTCCGAAAAGGAGGGCGGGGCGGACTTCGCTCTCGCGATAAAGGGCGCAAACCTTTCCGGCGGTCAGAAGCAGCGCCTCCTGATATCGCGCGCGCTCGCCGGGACGCCCGAGATCGTCATTCTCGACGACTCTTCAAGCGCGCTCGACTACAAAACGGACGCGAACCTCCGCGCCGCGATCGCGAAGGGCTTCGGCAAAACTACAAAGATTATCGTCGCGCAGAGAATAAGCTCGATCATGTCCGCCGACCTGATCCTTGTGATGGACGGCGGATCGGTGATAGCCGCCGGGACGGATGATGAGCTCCGATCGAGCTGCGACATATACCGCGAGATCGCCGACTCGCAGATGGGAGGTGCGATCCTTGACTGACGCAAAAAAAACGCCGGCGGAAACTGCCGCCAAGCGTCATAAAATGAAGATGTTCTTCCGCATCTTCGGATATATGTTCGAGCACAAAGTCCTCGTCACGGTCGCCGTGATAATAATGCTCTCGTCAAACGCGTTCGCACTTGCCGGACCGTATCTGTCGGGAAAAGCGATCAAAGCAATCGAGCCCGGGATCGGCAAAGTCGATTTCGGAACTGTGCTGTTTTACTGTGCGTTGATGGCGCTGTTCTACGCGCTGTCGTCCGCGCTGTCGTACCTTTTGTCCGTGACCATGATACATCTTTCGCGGAGCATTGTCGCGCGTATGCGTCAGCAGGTGTTCGACAAGCTGATGCGGCTGCCTGTCGGCTTTTTCGACAAAAATCAAACCGGCGACATCATAAGCCGCATGTCGTACGATATAGACACGATCAACGCCTCGATATCGACCGACTTGCTCCAGATATGTTCGAGCATCATAACGATCGTTGTTTCGCTTGTAATGATGATATTGATATCGCCGCTTCTCGTTCTCGTCTTTGTCGTGACTATACCGATGTCGGTGCTTTTCACACGGTACAAGTCGAAAAAAATACAGCCTCTTTTCAGAAAACGCTCGGCAAAGCTCGGAGAGCTGAACGGCTACACGGAGGAGATTCTGTCCGGGCACAGAACTATAAAGGCGTATCACCGTGAAGAGACGATGATAGACAGATTCGACGGGCGGAACGACGAATCCATCGATGCGTATTACAACGCAGACTATCAGGGCGCCATGATCGGTCCGACTGTCAACTTCATAAACAATCTCTCGCTCTCCCTTATAAGTATGTTCGGCGGTGTGCTCTATATCGGCGGGATGATACATCTCGACGCTATCTCTACGTTCATCCTTTACTCACGCCGCTTCTCCGGTCCGATAAACGAGATGGCAAACATAATAAGCGAGCTGCAATCCGCAGCTTCGGCAGCGGAGCGTGTTTTCCGCCTGCTCGACACCGAGGAAGAACCTGCGGACGCACCGGACGCCATGGTCCTCGTCTCGCCGAGAGGTGAGGTCACGGCGGAAAACGTCCGCTTCTCGTATACTCGGGACAGGGAGATCCTCCACGGCATCTCTTTTGAGGCAAAGGCGGGAAAGACGATCGCGATCGTCGGTCCGACGGGAAGCGGGAAAACGACGGTCATAAATCTGCTCATGCGGTTTTACGATCAGGACAGCGGCAAGATCTGCATAGACGGCTTTGATACGCTCGGTATAACGCGTGAGAGCCTCTGCCGCGCATACACGATGGTCCTTCAGGACACGTGGCTTTTCGGCGGTACGATCGCCGAGAACATAGCGTACGGCAAAGAGGGCGCAACTCGCGAAGAGATCGTCAACGCCGCAAAGGCTGCGATGATCGACGACTACATAGAGGGGCTTCCCGACGGTTACGACACCGTCCTCACGGAAGACGGCATCAATCTCTCTAAGGGGCAGAAGCAGCTTCTTACGATAGCGCGCGCAATGCTGCCGGATTGCTCGGTCCTGATCCTTGACGAGGCGACCTCTAACGTCGATTCGCGGACGGAGATAAGGATCCAGTCCGCAATGGCAAAGCTGATGGAGGGGAAGACCTCGATCGTTATCGCGCACAGGCTTTCGACCGTGCGCGACGCGGACATGATCCTCGTCGTCCGTGACGGCAGTATAATCGAGCGCGGCACACACGACGAGCTGCTGGCAGTCCGGGGATTTTACGCGTCGCTTTACAATTCTCAGTTCAGCTGAGTTTTTCGCGCATATATTCGAAAATCTTCTTTTCCTCGCGCGATATTTTGACCTGCGACAGCCCGAGCACCCTCGCGGTCGATTCCTGCGACATATCGTGATAGTACCGCAGAGAAATGATCTTTCGCCAGAGCTGCGGGAGAGAATCGGTCACCTCGTGGAGCGCGATATAGTCCGTATATGCGGAGGTCGTGTCCGGCGCCTCGAGAACGTCCGATATGGTCGCCTCGCCGTCGTCATACGCGGGCTCCGAGATAGACCTCACCGGGAAAGAACATTCGAGCGCTTCGGCAGCTGTGACCGTGTCCGTTCCGACCCGCTCCGCGAGCTCAGAGAGGTGTGGCTCGCGCCCGAACTCCGAGACGAATTTTTCCTTTTCCGAAAGCAGACGTGAGCCGAGGCGCTTTTTGTCCCGGCTCACTTTTATTATGCCGTCGTCGCGCAGAAAGCGCTTTATCTCCCCGATAATGAGCGGGACCGCATATGTCGAGAAGGCGCATCCTCGCTCCGGGTCAAAGCTTCGTATAGCTCGCAGCATCCCGATCATTCCGAGCTGATAAAGGTCGTCGTATTCCGCGCCCCTGCCGACGAAACGGGCGGCGATGCTGCGCACGAGTCCTGCGTTCGCCGTTATGAGCTCCTCCTCCGCCCGCGCGTCTCCGTCGCGGACGCGCAGAAGAAGCGCCAGATTGTCATCCCGATATGCGTTCTTTGTCACGGAAGAGTCCATCTGTTCCTCCTGCCCCTTCTGCCGGCGGACGAAACGGTCATTTTATTCCCCGGATGCGCCCGTCGCCGAGCGTTTTGACCATTGTGATCTTCGTCCCTCGCCCGAGGCTGCTTACAACGAAGAGTCGGTCCATAAAGCTTTCCATAACGGTAAAGCCCATGCCGCTCCGCTCCCCCTCACTGTCTGTCGTATAGAGAGGCTGCATCGCCGTCTTTATGTCCTCGATGCCGCATCCTCGGTCGCGTATCTCGATCCTGACCGTTTTTTCGTCGAGAATTTTCAGCGTTATGTATATCGTCCCGTGCGTATCACGGTAGGCGTGGACGATGCAGTTCGTCACCGCCTCGGAAACGGCGCACTTAATGTCCGCCAGCTCTTCAAACGTCGGGTCGAGCTGCGATACGAACACCGAAACGATGGAGCGCGCAATACCTTCGTTTATCGAATTTGACGGCAGCTCGAGGCGCAGCTCGTTTTTCAGGTTTTCCGGCGGTCTGCCGGATTTTCTTTTTTCTGCCGTCTCTGTCATCGGCTTTTTTGTTGTTGTCATTTTTCTCCCTTTCTCCCTTCAAAGGATCAGCCGGTCCCTGCCGGACTATTTTTGCTTGATCTCGATAAGTCTTCCCGCGCCGGCGAGGTCGAGGATCTTCATCACTTGCCGGGAAGGAGACAGCAGTGTGAGCTTGCATCCTATTTTTTCCGCGCAAGCGATCCTGCCGAGTATGAGCCCAAGCCCGGCGCTGTCCATAAATTCGACCTCGGACATGTCCATAACGGCACGCTTCGGACGCAGCGTAAAAAGGGAAGAATCTATCTCGCCCCGTAATCTTTTCGCACTGTGATGATCTATATCGCCCGTGAGCGATATGATCATCGTGTGACCGTCCACGGCAGTGACGGCTTCAGCCTTGCTGCTTCTCATCCTGCTCCCCATATTATATCGCCTTTCGTGATAAAGGATTTAATATGAGATAATTCTACGCCGCCACATGTGCAAAAGGTGTCACTTTTTGATGTCGAAAAATATTTTTCCGATAAAAAATCGGCGCCGGTCGGGGTATTTCCCGATCGGCGCCGATCCGGCTTCAAAAAGCCCAGTCGGAGAAGTTCTGCATCATGGTACCGACGGCGTCGAGCGCGCGGCTCGCGCTCTTTTTGAACTTGCTTTTCTTCGGCTTCACCATTGTTACGGATACGGCTCCGATTGCGCTGCCGATCATCAACCCGGCGGCAACGCCCTTTGCGACCTTCATCATTGTCTGCGACATACTCTTTTTTCCTCCGTGAGCAGATATTTGTATCTATATTATTTTCTGCACCGCCTTTTTTGATACGCATGCAAAGACAGAAAAATTTCCCTTATGTAAGATATGGGGAAGGCGCCCGCTGATGCGCCGCCTCCCCCTTTAATTCAGCCGTTGTCGCTTGAGTATGACTCAGTCGGACGGAAGAGGAGCGTGATGCACCAGAGTCCCGCAAGACCGACGAGCGTATATATGATGCGTGCGATCATGCTGCCCTGACCGCCGCATATCCATGCGACTATGTCAAAGCTGAAAAGACCGATGCTTCCCCAGTTTATGGCTCCGATTATCGTGAGCACAAGCGAGATCTTATCCATTATCATTTCAGTATTCTCCGTAATGAAGTATAAGCGCCGTATGACGCTTTATTTATAATATTCTCAGTTTGGCGACTGAATATTTGAAAAAAATGTGGTATATTCTGCCACATGAACGGCAAGCCCGACTGTTTTTGTATCAAGTGTACTGATCGGAACATATAATGACGGTGGATCATTTTCTGTCTTGAGGGGGCGGGTGCAATGTTTTCGGGTCTGTTTGAGTGTCTTGTCTGCTTTTTTCTGAGCGTTTCGGGGGCGCAAAACTTTCCACCGCCGCTGTCCCCGGAGGAAGAGCGCCGTCTTTTCACCGAATTCGGCAACGGAGACATGGAGGCGAGGCGGATGCTCATAGAGCACAATCTCAGGCTCGTTTCCCACATAGTGCGCAAATACTACTCCTCGAGCCGCAATCAGGACGATCTTTTGTCGATAGGTTCGATCGGACTCATCAAAGCGATCGACTCGTTCAATATGAAAAACGGCGCCCGCTTCGCAACATACGCGGCAAAGTGCATACAGAACGAGATTTTGATGTTTTTCCGCTCTCAGAAAAAGCAGAGCTATGAGGTCTCGATAAACGAGACTATAGATACCGACCGCGACGGGAACCCCCTTACATACGGCGACATAATCTCGACCGAGGACAATATCGCCGACGAACTCGACGTTCGGATGAAATGCAAAAAGGCGCTTGAATACATAAACGGCAGGCTCAGCGAGAGGGAGCGTAAAATAATGATCCTGCGGTACGGTCTTTACGGCGAGCGCCCCCAAACCCAGCGCGAGGTAGCCGAAAGGCTCGGAATATCTCGCTCATACGTGTCACGGATCGAAAAGAGCGCTCTTTCCGAAATGCGCGATTATCTCAACGGACGCATCACTTGATATTGACAAAATACGCCGGTATTATGTATAATTATATTGGAGAATAGTGTGTACGGCGGTGATGACTTCTGGTTTTGATAAAAAGTGTTGACGCGCACAGCAGGGCAGAGCGCGCGGGCATCCGCGCCGGCGACGTTCTGCTTTCGATAAACGGTCACGAAATAAACGACGTGCTCGACTACGGCTTTTATCTGACGGAGAGAAAAGTTTCGCTCTCGATCATGCGTAAAGAAAAGCAGCTTTCGCTCTTTATCAAAAAGGACACGTATGACGATATCGGGCTGAATTTCGAAACGGCGCTGATGGACAAAAAGCACCGCTGCGAAAACGGCTGCATCTTCTGCTTTATTGACCAGAATCCGAAAGGTATGCGGTCAACGATCTATTTTAAAGACGACGATTCGCGGCTGTCGTTCATTCACGGAAATTACATCACGCTGACAAATCTGCATGAGTCCGACATCGACAGAATAATAAAAATGCACATCACGCCGATAAACGTCAGCGTTCACACGACGGACCCGGAGCTCCGCGTTCGGATGATGAAAAACAAGCGCGCGGGCGAGGTGCTTTCGTATATGAAAACGCTCGCAGACGGCGGGTGCGAGCTGCACTGCCAGATCGTTCTGTGCCGCGGGATAAACGACGGGGAAGCCCTTCGCCGCACGATGACGGATCTGTCATACCTTTATCCCGGAGTTACGAGCGTTTCCGTCGTCCCTGCGGGGCTGACCGGGCACCGTGACGGACTTTTCCCGCTGTCCCCATACACGCCCGAGGAAGCGGCGGAGATCATCGACCTCGTCGACGATTTCGGGAACATGTGCATCGAAAAATACGGCGCGCGTATTTTCCGCGCAGCGGACGAGCTGTATATAAAAGCCGGTCGCCCGCTGCCGGGCGCCGACTACTACGGCGACTACGATCAGCTCGACAACGGCGTCGGTCTTATCACATCGTTTCTCGACGAGATCGACGAGGAGCTCGAATTCATCGACACGTACGATTTCGACCCGGAAAAGGTGCGGAGAGTGTCCATAGCGACAGGGGAGGCTGCTGCCGGATTCATGTCGAAGGCTGTTGAAAAGATCGGCAGGTTGTGTTATAATCTCGATTGCAGAGTATATGCTGTCAAAAATAACTTTTTCGGTGGCGAGGTCACCGTTGCGGGGCTTCTGACCGGGATCGACATGGCGGAGCAGCTTCGCGGCAGGGACCTCGGGGACGAGCTTCTCATCCCACCGTCGACACTGCGCGCCGAAGGGGATCTCTTCCTCTGCGGACACACGCCGGAATGGCTCGGGCAGGAGCTCGGAGTGCATGTAAGGACAGCGGGACCGACCGCTTCCGGATTCATATCCGCCGTTATCGGCTGCTCGGACCCGGCAAGTGAGTCGCCGTGTACAAATCAATCATGATCGGAGTTTTCGTATGGCAAAGGGAAAAACCGCGCTGAAAAACAAGCGCAAGCTGTCGGACCAGAACAGGGTATATATCATTATAACGCTCTTCGTGATCGCCGGAATAATGCTGCTCGTAGTGCTCCTCTCGCTCTTCTTTGCAAAGGGGAGGGCGCCCGGCGGGGACGGCACCGTTACCGTCGGCACAGGTAAGCCCACAGAGTCGGGAGCAGTATCGGGGACCGAGCCCGGCACCGGCAAACCTTCGGACACCGAAAACGGTATCGGCAAAGAAACGGGATCCGCGACCGAGAGCCCGACCGAAACCGCCGGCACCGACACCGGCACCTCCGGGGGCAAAGACAAAGATGAGCCGATGACAGTAGAAACCGTAACAAAGACGGAGGGCGAGGGCGACGTCAGCGTCGTCATGATCTATCCGGAGATAAAAACGAACGTCTCTTCAAAGTACAGGGAGAGCGAGCTCAACGCCGAGATCGTGTCCTATATGGACGAGCAGCGCCGGATCATGTGCGGCGCCTCTCCTTCGGACGCTTATGAATACATTATCGAGAGCACGGATATAAAATATACTAACGGGACGTTTTTCTCCGCGGTCGTCGTCGGGCACTACTATATGAACGCGTCCGCGCACCCGACCATCTTTGCGTACGCAATAAATTTTGACGCCGACGAATGCCGCGTTTTGCAGCCGAGCGAGCTTTTCAAGGATTTTTCCACGGTCAAAAAAGCGTTTCTCGACGGCAAATTCACCCTCAAAAAGGGTATGGACGGGCTTCTGACAGAGACAAGCTATGAGGATATGTTCACGGAGTACAGACCCGAATATGACATTTATCCCGGCGCATATTATACAGAGGACGGCTTCGGGCTTATAATCGAGCTCGTATTCACGCTCGACGGGTATGCTCTTTTCGAAATACCGCGCGCCTCGCTCGGCTCCGCCGTCATCATCCCCTGAATATAAGGGAAAGGGAGATCACCGATGTCAAAACCAATCATAGCGATAGTCGGCAGACCTAACGTCGGCAAAAGCACTCTTTTCAATAAGCTGATCGGCGAGCGCCGCGCGATAGTCGAGGACACGCCGGGCGTCACACGCGACAGGATATACGGCATCGCCGAATGGCGCGGGCGCGAGCTTGTCATCGTTGACACCGGCGGGATAGAGCCGAAGACGGACGATGTCATCCTCTCTAAAATGCGCGAGCAGGCAAAGATCGCCATTGACACCGCCGACGTGATAATCTTTATGTGCGACATACGCACGGGGCTCGTGGCGGACGACCGCGATATAGCGACGATGCTGCGCCGCTCGGGCAAGCCTGTCGTCATCTGCGTCAACAAGGCTGACCGCATAGGCGCCGTTGACGAGCAGTTCTACGAATTCTATGAGCTCGGATTCGAGCGTGAACCGATAGCGGTCTCATCGCTGCACGGCAGCGGCTCCGGGGACCTGCTCGACGCAGTTATAGACTGTCTGCCCGAGCAGGAGAGCGAGGAGGACGAGAACGATACGGTCAATGTCGCCGTCATAGGAAAACCGAACGCGGGGAAATCCTCACTCATAAACAAAATACTCGGGGAGGACCGCCTGATCGTATCCGATATCGCCGGAACCACGCGGGATGCCATTGATACGATGGTCGAAAACGAGTTCGGCAAATTCAACTTCATCGACACCGCAGGCATAAGAAAAAAGAGCCGCGTCAACGACAGGATCGAGAAATACAGCGTGCTGCGCGCGCAAATGGCGGTCGAACGGGCGGACGTTTGCATCCTTCTGATAGACGGTTCGGAGGGCATAACGGAGCAGGACGAAAAGATCGCCGGCATCGCACACGAGGCGGGCAAAGCGTGCATAATCGCCGTTAACAAGTGGGACGCGGTCGAAAAGGACAACTCGACCGTCAAAACGTTCACAAACGATATCCGCACCGCGCTCTCGTACATGACTTACGCGCCGATACATTTTATCTCAGCCAAAACAGGGCAGCGCGTCACGGGTCTGTTCGAGGAGATTAACAGCGTCTACGCAAACGCGAATACGAGAATAACGACCGGAATGCTGAACGACCTGCTCTCGGAGATCACAATGCGGGTACAGCCGCCGTCCGACAAGGGCAAGCGCCTGAAGATATATTATATGACCCAGGCGAGCACCGCGCCGCCGACGTTCGTTATATTCTGCAACCGCGCGGAGCTCTTCCACTTCTCGTATCAGCGCTATATCGAAAACAACCTGCGCGAAACATTCGGGTTCCGCGGCACACCGATCAGACTTATAATCCGCGCTCGCGGGGACGAGAAAGACTGAACACATACCGAGGCTAAAATATGACCTTTTTCGATTTTATTGACGACGGATTTATCGGGCACTACCTTATAGGCGGGGCGGACACCGTGACCTTCATGATCCTCTATGTCGGCGGATTCATCGTTTCGATGATCGCGGGCTATCTTTTGGGCAGCATTAATTCCGCCATCATCATATCAAAGGTAAAATACGGCACCGACATAAGGTCGAGCGGCAGCGGCAACGCGGGAATGACAAATGTCCTGCGTACATACGGGAAGGGCTCCGCCGGTCTGACACTGCTCGGTGACGCGGGGAAAACGGTCGCCGCTTACCTTGTCGGGACAGCGATCCTCGGCATACCGGGCGCGTATTTTTCGTGCTTCATGTGCGTCGTCGGGCACATTTTCCCGGTGTTTTACAAGTTTCACGGCGGCAAGGGGATAGTATGCGCCGGCATGATGATCCTGCTCCTCAATCCGTTTGCTTTCCTTATAATTTTCGCCGTTTTCCTGATCGTGTTCTTCGGATTCAAATACGTCTCGCTCGCCTCGATAATGGCGGCGATGATATACCCGCTGGCACACAGGGCAACTATGGGCATAGGCTTTATGCTCGGGCGGTTCTGGATGCCGTCTATGACTTTTGCCGTCATGCTCGCGGTCCTTGTGCTTTGGCGCCACTATCCGAATATGAAGCGCTTGTTTAACCGCACCGAATCCAAGATCGACATAAAGAAGGTCTTCGGTAAAAAGAGCGGCGGCGAAAAGAAATGACCGGCACATCCGTATCGCTCTTCATAGACCTTTTGTCCGAGGCGATAGAAAAAGAAGCGCTCTTGAGGCTGACGTTCTCGCGTCCGACGGATGCCGACCTGCCGTTAAAGGTGACCTCGTCTTTATACCGTTCAAAAGACGGAGAAGTCATGGTCGGAACAGAGTCGATTTTGCCTGACGGTAAATGCATAAGAAAAAACCGCACCAAAAATGAAATGCACCCCAAAAGTTAGACGATGTGATATAATGTCTAACAAGGGGGTGCATTTTTATGCCAAGAGGAGAACC